>JBBRPA010000033.1:0-39590 GCA_038228695.1 Chthoniobacterales bacterium | reverse complement strand
TCCCTGCACAGCCCGACAACCCCCTCTTCGGCACTACATGCCCGGTTTCACCATCCTTCCTTCGTAGCTCCCTCGACGCACTTACGGACTGCTATGGTAAACTATTTTTCGACGATGACCAAACTGCGGAACTTGGGTTAGATTCGTCAACGAATGGCGGGAACTAGGGCGGGATATTGTTAGGATTTCTGGAACTCCTCTCGCTTATTGGAAAGCGAGATAGCCGGGTTAGCCTTACGATCGTAAGATTAGCAATCGCTTGAGGTTAAATCGAAGCAGCAGCCAGACACACTCGGAGCGTTTTTTATGGAGGATCTTTGATAAACGCGAAGAGACCGAGATCAGTTCAGCTATTCGGATACTCCTCTGCAAACTGGCCAGATTGCCCCGAAACCAAAGCCAGGCATATTTTTCTAATTCGCTGGCGTCGATACCTGGAACATGGCGAGCGGAATCAGCGCTCCATTTCGCGAGCCACTCGAGATACTGCAATGCTGCTTCGACTTTAAGAGAACCAGTCGATCTGAGTCCTGAAATGTTTTCCGAACTCATCCGCCAACGAATACGTTCGGTGGGGATGGTCACAATGGTGTGAGAACCCGAAAAAGTCATCCATGATGCATCGTCCGAACCCCATGCGGCCGGAAAGGGAACAAATCCATCGACCTTGTCGAAGGCCTTTCGTGAAAAGAGATATTCAGGTGCAAAACTGAGTCGTTCGCCACGCAAACGATGATAGGCGAATTGGATCGGCGACTCAAACTGAGGATGCGGTTGGTTTACGCGAATCACGTTGTCCTCGCCGTCTATAGTAACTGTGTTGAAACGAAAAACCGTCGTATCTGGAGGACTGGTGCGGCGCGTTTCGTAAAATCCGGCAACGCAGTTCGGTTCCATGATGTCGTCGTCTGAGAATACCCAAACCCAAGATTCGGACGTCAGTCGAACGCAGCGCGACCAATGATCCGCGAGGGATATCCCGCCCAGATTTTCGGGAAAGCGATGGAAGTGATGTCTGCCAGAATCCAGAAGCGGCAGACAAATCGCCGAGAGCTCCTCTGGGCTGCAGTCATCAAAAACATAGAGCCTGAACCGCTGGTCGCTCTGCGCTAAGACTGATTCAACGGCGCGGGCCAAAAACCGCCTTTTGTAGGCGGGAATAATAATGGCCAATTCGGTTGAGCTGAATCCGATTTGGCTTGGAATGAGCGAATCGTTCGTCGTTTTCACAGGCTTTAACGATAGATCGGCGACGTCAAATTTGCTTTCTGATCCAAAAGCTATGGGGTTCCGATTTACCCCTTCGCAAAAGACTGAGGAGCGTTTCAGGTTGTTCTCTCCAAAGCATGTAAAGGGGCAGTTCCACACGGTATCGATTTCCCCCACTGAGCAAACATTCGACGGCATACTGTTCGTTTGACGTGAGTGAAAGAGGTCTCTTGATCCATTCTTCGAGGTAGTCGTAGGGAGTGAAAATATCGTGAATGTGAATCCACACTCCAGGTTTCAAGAGGGGGAAGATATGGGTTAGTTGATGAACCACGTCACTCTGAACTTTAAGCACATGACTCGTGTCCACGAACAATACATCGCCCTCTTCAAGGCCTGTAAGATATTCGAGGGAAAGGTCTTGAGAACGGACTCTCATTTGATGTCCAATCGGTAGCGCTTCGCTGATATCGCGCCGTGGAAAAGGGTCTGCGTAAAGCGCATCGCAGGGAAATCCCTCGACGGCGTTGCGTTGTAGAGCATGCGAGCTAACGAAAGAACTGAATCCGCAACCCAATTCCACATAGCGCTTTGGCTTGAGATGCCTTAGCAAACAATGAAGGGTGGCGACATCGAAGTCCTCGAACCATCCATTTGATAGCCAGAAGGGCGATGCAGTTGTCTTCTGGACGGAAAATGAATCCAATTCTGGAGCGAAGCAGGAGATCGTGTTAAGCAGATCCACGGCTGATCCCATCTGGAGATCGATTCCAGGTAGAGGCCTTCGTTGGCGAAGTTGCTCCCAATCCATCTCATCCCTTTGGGGAAGGGGCGAATCGTAGCCACGCGGGATGATATTATAACCGGCCATCTCCGCCCGTTCCTGTCGGGTTTCAAATGTGGACAAAAAATGACGCAATAGTCTAACCGGGAAAAGCACGGCAAGTCTTTTTGCGAAAAGAGCGGAGAGGTAACCTAGTTGCTTTCTAAAAAAAGTTGTTAGCATTGAATGTTAAGGTGAGATGCTGAGACAGCGTGCTTTATTTTCCCAACGACTGGTTCGAGTTGAATTTCCCAACGGCGTTGCTTTCTTTCAAGTTTCAAAGCACGGATTTGCTCGTCTAGAAGAGTCTCGGAACAAGCGTATGCAATCATGGATTCAGCAAGCGCTTCTGGATTGTCTATGGGAACAAGTGCCGTTGCAAAATCTTTCAGCAGGAGCGGAGCATCACCCACCGGAGTGCAAATAGCAGCGCACCCAGCCACGATCGCTTCTCCCAAGGTTGTCGAGGAGCTTTCCCAGCGACTGGGAAGAACGAACACGCGGGAGCTGGTGTAATAGTCCCAAAGTCTCGTCCGGTCGGATATGATGCCGGCCCACTCCACACTCTTCTGAAGATCGTTTTTTTTAAGAATTGCGTCCCAAGTTTCTCTGAATCCGGCTTCAACCGAGCCCACGAGTCGAAGGTTCCAGCCATTGCATCGGGTGGCCGCGATTAGCCATGCTTTTAACAGTATGTCGGTTGCTTTCGGCGGTGACCCCAATCGACCGACAGCCAAAAACGACTTACTGCGCTCGGATATTTGCGGCACCTGTCTGTCGGAAAATCTGGGCAGGACGGGACAATTTTTCACCATAAAGGTGCGATTGGAAAATTCGGGATGGAGTTTCTGGTAGAGGTGCAATGTCTCCGGCGACTCTGTGCTGAACGCACAAATTTTTCGTCCATGGGCGGTTCTCTCGAGACGCCTAACAATCCGTTTGATAACAGGTTTGACTCCGGATCCCGCTTCCTGTTCCTTCAACTGCCTTAGTAATCCCTCAGAGTTCGTATCGAGCTTCACATATGTAGTCGCGCTCCACCCCAGTGCGCGATTTTTTTTCCAAAAGGCAAAAGAGCCGCGAAGAGCGTCTCCAAAATGGGGAACGAGAAAAAGCACATTGGCGTAGTCAGCTGCTTGTAGACAGGCAGAATGATACCATTCGGAACTATACCTAAGCGATTCTTCCCGGCGATTCAGGAGAGCCTCGTTGTTCTCAACAACCATCCCGCCGAAGGGAATAAAGTTCAGGTAATCCGCAAACTTTGTCTGAAAGGGGTTCGGTCTAGCCAACAGATAAACCGGCAGGTTCCCGAGCATTAGCCCCAACTGAACCGGAACTGCGAGAATATCCTTAGAAACATGGGCATCATAGGCTGTTTCAAATACGACCGCTACGGCTGGCTTCTTCTGCATGGACGTGAAGGCGGGCTAGGGGGTGATCGAACTGGGTGTGCTTTCGAAATTCCAATCCGACTGAACAAACGCTTTTGCTACTGGCGGATATGGTATTCCTCGCTTGACGCGATTTCCTTGTATCAGCGTGAAGTTGATAACTCCTTCGATGAAATCATAGGTGACGCCACTTTGGGGATCACCTGCCCATAAGTTCAGAGAGTAGCTAGAAGGAGCCAGATAGACGTCCTTCATCCTTACGGTGACGCGGTATGTTCCAGCAGCGTATTCCAAGACCTTACTGTCCAGATTGAGTACGTGTGCGGAGAGTTCACCGAGTGGACTTTTAATATCCACTGCCAATACGGGATACTTCAGTGGTTCATGAAATTTGATGACACAATGCAAGACGAGGGTGTCTCCCATAAAAAATTCTTCACAAGGCATATCCTCGTCTGTTGCAAGATAGAACGACTCATACTGGCACTTCCCATTCCCTTTGCGGTTTGAAATGGCCTGACTGGGAGTGATAGTATTCTGGCGATAAATACTGATGATTTCCGCAGTGCTTCCATCGGCTTGCAGGGTGCCATTGTTCAAGTAAAGGCCCCGCCTGCAGAGTGTTTGAAATGCACCAAGATCGTGGGTAACAAAAATAATGGTGCGACCCGTTTGCGCAACGACCTCGCCCATCTTGCCTAGGCATTTTTTTTGGAATTGAAAGTCCCCCACGGCCAGCACTTCATCAAGGATCAGAATGTCCGGATCCAAGTGGGCGGCAACCGCAAATGCTAAGCGCACATACATGCCGCTGCTGTAGCGTTTTACCGGCGTATCTAGGAACTTTTCGATTTCAGCGAAAGCGACGATCTCGTCGAATTTCCCTCTAATTTCCTGCCGGTGCATTCCGAGAACTGCTCCGTTTAGATAAATGTTTTCGCGTCCAGTCAACTCGGGGTGGAAACCGGTCCCGACTTCCAGCAAACTGGCCACGCGCCCTTCAATTTCGATTCTTCCTTTTGTCGGTTCGGTAATTCGGCTCAAGAGCTTAAGTAACGTCGATTTGCCGGCCCCGTTGCGCCCGATGATTCCCACTGCCTCGCCCCGCTTGATTTCAAAGGAGAGATCTTCGACGGCCCAGAAATCCTCTTGAGAAACGCTGGAACTCTGAAAATCTGAAGCGCTGATCTGAGAATGTTCTGAAGTTTTGGGCTTGAAGCGCGCCAGTAGGCGTTTGGGCACATCCGCAATTTCATCTCGAAGGGATTTATACTGTCTCGCCCCCTGTTGCTGGTGCTGGATGCGGTATTTTTTGCCGAGATTTTCGACGCGGATGGCAATGTCGGACATATTAAAAAGCTGAAAAGCTGAAAAGCTGAAGGGCTGAAAAGCTGAAGGGCTGAAAAGCTGAAGGGCTGAAAAGCTGAAGGGCTGAAAAGCTGAAGGGCTGAAAAGCTGAAAGGCTGAAAGGCTGAGGGGGTGAAGGGCTGAGGGGCTGAAATACTGAAGGGCTGAAATGGGAAGAGCCTGAAATTATTTGGATGAACTTGAGCGGGCGGACATGGTGACCATAATGGCTATCAATTCGTTGCATTCTTTTTCCAAAACCAACGAGAGATCGCTTTTCACTTTGCACTCTTCGCGTAGAAGTTCCAGCCATAACGAGGTCTCGTCGGCTTCTTGAATGCAGATATTGAGTTTTGAGACAAAATCGCCCGTTGATCTGCCCCGGCATGCTTCACGGTAATTAGCGGCAACAGATGTTCCTGAGCGAATCAATTGCTTTCCTATGACCTGCACTTCATAGCGGTTGCGGTCAAGGCCGACATAGAGCCGAATGCATCCCGCTGCAAAAGCTTTTGTCCTGTTTCTGAACTCTTCAGTGCCCCTCATTCAATTTCAGTCTTTCAGTCTTTCAGCTTTTCAGCCTTTCAGTCTTTCAGAATTTTAAATAACATCCGCAAACTCGCGCTCGGTCCTGCGGAAATACCAGATGCCGCCGACTGCGAGGGAGAGGACTAGGCACAGCGAAACGCAGAACCCGGGCCAGTTTATGAAGGACTCCTTGCCGGTGACCGCCCAGCGGAATCCGTCGATGACTCCAACCATGGGATTGATTGAATAGAGTAAGCGCCATTTTTCCGGGATGCGATTGCTCTCGTAACCGACTGGCGAGACGTAAAGACCGAATTGCACGATGAACGGGAGCACGTAGCGAAAGTCGCGGTATTTGACGTTGAGCGCAGCCAGCCAGAGCCCAGCTCCGAACGCCGTTAGGAAAGCGACTCCGGTCAGAGGAATCAGCAAGAGAATGTGCCAGGTCGGAGTGAACCGGTAGCAAACCATCATGACGATCAAAATTACCAGTGAGATTAGGAAATCAGTCAAAGCTACGATTATCGCGCTGGCTGGCATGATCAGTCGCGGGAAGTAAATTTTAGAAATCATGTTCGAGTTGGCCACCAGACTATTGCTGGCCTCGGTCAACGCACTGGCGAAGAACTGCCAAGGCAGCATCGCGGAAAAAACCAGCAGCGGGTAGGGAATGTCCGAGTGGATTTTGGCCACAAACGAAAAGGCAAAGACGAGGACGGCCGTATTCAGGACCGGTCGGAGTACGCCCCAGAGGACGCCGATGACGGTCTGTTTGTAGCGGACGAGAATGTCGCGCCATGAGAGGAAAAAAAACAATTCGCGATAGCGCCAAAGGTCGCGCCAATAATGCGCCTCGCTTTTGCCTGCTTCAATAGTGAGACGGTTCATTGCCTTTAAAGTCCAGGATGATGGCAGAATTTCTCGAACTTAGGCAAAGGATTGCTCATGGGAAGGTGGAGGGGGAACCTATTGCATCGCTTTTGACAAGAACAGCGTTTTCTCGAAATCCTCGGCGTCGATGGAGCGGATGGCGACTTTCCTCCACGACAAGCGCACGGAGTGGGTGTAGAGAAGAAAGCGATGAACCCGCGTCGAAACCCTTGTATTTTTGGTAGGTTGCGGCTCATTTTGGTCCAATATGTATGAGAGCGAGGTAAATGACCGCGTTGAAAGTGCCGCCGTCATACCAGAGGAAATCCGTCAGCGATGGGCCAGTCTGAGTAGCACAGTGACGGCACGAAGCCTGATCTCGTGGGGCGAGCATTGCACCGAATGCGCTATACCGCATTGTTTTCTAACGTGTGATCTTTACGAGCAACGACCGGTGGATTTGTCCTGCCGCCGATTTGCTGAGGGCATGGTGCGAGTGCCGGGCGTCGGCGGTCTCGGCCCCTGGCTTTTAAAAATCCATTTCAAACAATGGGCCAAACTCTGGGCGAACGGAACCTTGGGCCTTTTTCCCGTGGTGACGGCGACACAAATCGAAAACACCAACGCCCGGCTCGGATCGATCGTCCGACACCTGCCGACGCCGCGCAGGATTAAAAAATCCATTGCTTGGCGATACCGAGGACGGCGGGAGCGTTGGTCAGAAAGACAAACCAGCGTGGAGCTGCCCGATTATTTTCTGGTCGAGGTTTATAGTCCAGAACCCGCCGGGGTGGCCCTCACCCTTTACATCCGGTCGCGATCCAATGAATTGGGAACTCCCTTCTCGGCGAAATTCATCGTCCAGCCTGGATTGCAGCGGTTTTGTTTTCCCGTCGCGACCATCCGCGAATCGGTGAATCTAGACGAGCCTTTTCACTTGGAAGTTTCGCCGAGTGAAAGTGAGGCGCGGCCGACGCTTTATTTCGGCTGCATCGATTTTGTGCGCGATCCGGACTTCGCGAAATCCGGTCCACGCGGCAGTTGCAAATGTGTGGTGTGGGATTTGGATAACACGGTTTGGGACGGAATCCTGGTCGAGGATGGCTCCGATGGAATCGCGCTCAAGCCGGGAATTCGCGAGATTTTTCAGGAACTGGACCGCCGCGGAATTCTCCTCTCGGTCGCTAGTAAGAACAATCCGGAGGAAGCCCTTTTGGTGATGCAACGATTCGGTCTTGCGGAGTATCTTTTGAAACCGCAGATTTCGTGGGAGCCAAAAAGCCAAGCGGTGCAAACGATTGCTCATTCCTTGAATATTGGGCTGGACAGCATGCTCTACGTGGATGATTCCCCGTTTGAGAGGGCCGAGGTTAGTCAAGCGTGCCCGGGCGTGCGGGTGATCGATGCGGCAGATGCTAGCTGGCTGCTTTGGAGGCACGAATGTCAGGTTTCTGAGACGGAGGAAGGCGCACGGCGGCGACTGCTTTACCGGGAGGAGGAACATCGCGGCGAAGCCCGGGACGAAACGGGAGGAGATTACGAAGCGTTTTTGCGGGATTGTAAAATCAAGGTATGCGTCCTGCCGTTGACTGAAATATTGCTTCCCCGGGTGCATGAACTGGCCCAGCGCACCAATCAAATGAATTTCTCTGGAACCCGCTACGACTACGGCGAACTGGCCCGCATCTCCGCCAACCCTAATCTCTCTGGCTTCGCGATTGGGGTGGAGGACCGGTTTGGATCCTACGGCATCGTCGGATTCGCGGTGATGGATCGATCGGGCAACACCCTGACCGATCTTGCTTTCAGTTGCCGCATTCAATCAAAGCGGATTGAGCATGCTTTTCTCGCGCATCTGCTTCGCGAATTCCCTGTGCGGCCTTTCCGGGCCCGATGGCGGAAAACCTCGCGCAATGCGCCAGCCGGGAGGGTGTTTGGGGACCTTGGCTTTTTGGAAATCAACGAGAGTAACGGAGTTACGGGGCTGGAATTTAGCGCGCAGGAGATGCCCAGTTTTGATTTCATCACGGTCGAGAAGGAAATCGCGTCGTGAGTAGTCTGATCCGCTCCCTACGGCAGATGGTGAAGCCCTTTTCACCGCGTCCGAAAATTCACCAAAACATCTTCCGCCGTGAGTTCAAGCTAACTCTGGATCGGCCCGTTGCTTCCTTCACTTTCGATGATTTTCCGAAATCGGCGTTCACGGTGGGTGGTGCGTTGCTGCGCCGATTTAACGTCCGGGGCACGTATTACGCCTCCCTTGGGTTGATGGGTCAGGATCACGAATCGCAGGGGCCGTATTTTACCCGGGATGATCTCGATGCGTTGATCGCCGAGGGTCACGAACTCGCCTGCCACACCTACTCGCATCTGGGAGCCCGGAGAACGACGCAAACGATTTACGAGGAAGACATCCAAAAGAACCGGGCGGAATTTGGGAAAATCATCCCGCGCTACGAGTTAAGAAATTTTTCCTATCCAGGGGGCGAAGTCACTTTGCCGATCAAACGACGGATGCGGCACTACGCGGCGAGCAGCCGGGGAACCTACCCTGGGATCAACCGGCGTTGGGTGGATCTCGATCTTTTGCTCTGCCAAAATTTGTATGAAAAGGTTCCGCTGGAGCATGTCGCTCGAGTGCTGGAAGAGTGCCAGCGCGACCCGGGATGGATCATTTTCTACGGACATGACATCCGTGAAAATCCCTCGCCCTACGGCTGCACGCCCAGATACCTAGAGAAGGTTTTAGAATTGGTCTGCGCCTCCTGTCGGGTGGTGCCGATTTGCGAGGTGTTGCAATCCGGTTCGAACGCGTTTGAGTGATGGTTCGCGTTCGTAAAAACCTGGCCTGTGAACGGGCCACTTATCGTCTCGATTTCGGTGCACCAAATTTGGTTGCTTGCGAATTTGACCTTCAGACCTCATAACCAGCGGACGCCAGTTTTCGCTCCCCATGTTAAGTCTATTGAAATCCAGTCTGATCCGAATTTTGGGGAATAATTTCACCACACCGTTTTTCGAAAAACCGCTCGTCCACTGCGCTCTCCGCCATCAATTTAAGAAAATTTACGATGCGCGCCATGTGATCGAGCGGAAGGACCTTTGGGATATTTGCATCGGCACAATGGGAAAAGCGACCAGCGTATTGATGCTGGAATTTGGTGTCTGGCAGGGGGAATCGATTAGTTATTTTTCAAAGAACCTGACCCATTCGGCGTCTTGTTTTTGGGGATTTGATTCTTTTGAAGGGCTTCCGGAGGATTGGAAACACATGCAAAAAGGCACCTTCAGCACCAAGGGAACCATGCCAGTGATTGACGATTCGAGAGTGCACTTTGTGAAAGGCTGGTTCCAGAACACCTTTGCAGAAGGTGTGGCTTCCGCCAGGGGAGCCAATCCAACCCCAGGGGCGGTTTTGGTCCACTTCGACGCGGATCTTTATTCGTCAACCTTGTTCTTGTTAAGCCGCCTTTACGATCAGTTCGAGGAATACCATTTTATCTTTGATGAATTTACGGGCGATGAGTGCAGGGCGTTGCTGAATTTCCAGCAGTCCCACGGATGCGAGGTGGAATTCATCGCTTATTCGGGACGCTCTGGAACAGATTTTCCGGTTGAGGTTTTTGGCCGTTTGAAAAATAACCGCAACCATTACGCTCCTTAAAATTCCTTCCTCGGTCGTCCTGCCTTTTCCAGCATTAACCCTGGGCTAGTGCTGGAATGAGTGGTTTGGCGGACTCCGAAGCGGCTCCGGGCATCTTCTTGGCGAACACGCCGGCCTTGCGCATGGACATTTCGATCATTTTTAGCATCCCGATTGTGAACATCATTTGGATCAAACTGTCGTCGTAGGCACCAAAGATCAGCACAAAGGCGAAGGGGTTGGCAATGGCCGGAATTGCGATAAAAAGGGTGGGAACGTAGAATTTGGTTCCCTTGGCCAAGGTGGCCAGTTTGTAGGAGTGGGCGGCGACGATGCATTGGAGTATAAGAATCAATACCAAGCCCACCGCTCCAGCGAACCGGATGGCCGAAACGGGGCCGCTGTGGAAAGAACCTTGAATCATAAAGGCCTCGTTCCCCTCAACGTTTCCCTCAAAACCCGTTCCGCCAAAATCGGCATTTTTCATGATTTCGAGGTCGCGTTTGGTGAAGCCAAATCCGTCGCCAAAAATCTTGTTTTTGATATAACGGTCCGTCGATAGTGCCCGTCTCCACATGTCAAAGCGCCAATCGGAACTGCCTTTGGCGTCCTTTACGGGTCCCTCGTCCCAAGCGCCCGGCAGGAAGCTGAGGGTTCTTTGCATGGTGTAGGGCCAGTGCACGAAGGTTCCTTGCAGCGCAACGACCAAAACCACCGCCGAGAATAGGGGAATGAACGAGCGAAAAACTTCAGTCCACTTGCCGCGGATGTAACCGGAAATGAGGAAGGATAGCATGATGCCGAAAAATGCACTTCGGAAACCTGAGAGGAAGGTAACGACAAGGGAGAGCAAGAAAGCGGTAGTCCGCCAGAAATACAACGGATTGAGCAGGGTTCGAGGCGGGAAGGCAGAGATGCAAATCGCAGAAATGCTACCGCCGAAGCCTTGGAGGAAGGTCAGGCGATCCTCACCTGCAACGGTGGCTGAAGTTTCTCCGGTATTGTATTCAGAAAGATATGATTCGACTGCAATTCCACTGTAAAACGGAGCGATAAATGGGGTTAACGCCGGGATGTATTGGGTTAAAACGCCCAGAAATGACACCACCACGGAGCCGCCGAGGAGCAAGTAAGGCACGCGTCTAATTTCATCCTGAGTGACAACCGTGCGGGCCAGGATGAAGTAAGGAACTGTGCCGAGCACGATGTTGAAGTAGGGCTTTCCTCCAACCAGATCGCTGCCAAACGCATCTATGCCGACCGGATTTCTTAGAAAGACGGTGAGCAAATAACCGAGATTGATCCAGAGAATGACGTCTAGATGGTCGTAAATCGCCCTTTGACGAGCGATTTTAAAGATGATCATCACGAGAAAAAACCCACCTGCCAGCATGACAGCCATGTCCCTGACTGTGAACGGCAGCGGTAAGGCTCTGATTTGACCGGTCAAAGTCCAACAGGCCGGAATGATCATCCAGATATTGGTCCGCATCCCCAGGAAAAGAGCGAGGCACACGCCAACGGCAAAAAAAATGATAACGGGTCGCGTCTGTCCCGATCCAATCTTGCTTCCCAGATAATAGGACAGGAGCAGCCCCACGATTGTCGCAATGATCAGATGCGGCTTAATAACTCGGTTTCCAAACGGGCGCATAAATGAGTGGGTCGGGATACCGCGGTCGCAGTGGGTCAGATCAACGCTATTTCGGGCGTTTTTAGGCTTCGGGCCATGGTCAGAGGAAAGGTTAAAAACTGCACAAGCGTGATGCAATCTGCACTTTTTTCGAGGGACTACCAGAACCAAGTCATGGAAAGATTATTGTCCCCGCCCATTTTCGGAGGCTGACCCGGTGGGCGCCGATGGACGCGGCAACTCCTTCAATTCGGCGACAATACGCCCGGCTACTTTTTTCGCGCTCGCGGTGTCCAGATGAAATCCATCGGAAAAAGCCAACACTGACCCATCCCTCGCCAGAGGAACACCCGGTTCAAGCAGCGTCAGGTGCAAATCGGCGGCCAGCTTTTTCTCGAGGCCTTCCCGGGGCACGCCCCAACCGCTTCCGCGCGGGACCGAGAGCAGGATGACTCGGATGCCCTCCGTTTCGAACTGCCGGATGGCGTCGCTCACTGGTCGGATTTGATCCTCCTCGCGCCATCCCCGCTTGGGAAGCGCTGCGGATGGCGTCTTGGTTTCCTGCACGGCCAGCGGGTTGTGCGGCAGGGGCGGCAGTTGGGTTCCTCCACCTTGCTCGCGCCGTTGTTTAATCTGCCAGTAAAGGACCGATGACGGGCGGTATTCCGGTCGGAAAAACGCGAGCCAACGGCTGAACTTGAATATCGGATTATGGATCAAGTCCCGCAACACGACATCGTTTTCCATCAGAGGTTGAAAAAGCGTTGAGGTGTCAATGATCATCTCCTGAGGCAGCGGGTCGCGCATTTTTACCACTTCGAAACCAAACAGCGGTCGGCTTCCGTCCAAACCCAGATTGCTCATTTCCAACCCTGCCTCGTGAAAATAAGCCGGGAGCAGACGCCCGGCCACCGACGAGCCAACGAGCACGCGGTCCACTTTGGGAGCAAACAGATAACGCGAGATCCGAATCAGGTTCGATTGCAGATTGGATTCGGCAAGCTCCGCCCGGACCCCCAATCCTGCCACGAGCAGGCTGTAAACCGCCAGCATTCCGACGGCAAGCAGCAGAATGCGAACGGTGCTGGAAGGCGATGGGGTCGGATGAGTCATTTCAAAATTGGAAGTAGATGAATGTGCCCGGGCTGCCGCTGTTCACGAGAATCATGAAGAACAGAAATGCGTAAATCACGTCCGTGACCACCCGGCAAACGGGCTCGCGACATTTCCTCTGCAGCAGGCGCCGGATGGCCGGCCAAAAGTGGTACGCCAGCACGGGCAATCCGAAAAAGAGGATCGTGTAAATCGGTTGCGGAATGAGACCGCGTTTCCAAGTCGTCAACTGCCGAGCGAATTCAATCACCTCGGGAAAATGCGGCAACTTGAAGAGCAACCAGAGGCAGGAAACCACGTTGAAAGTGAAAATGATGCGGAAAACTTTCCAACAACCTGCCGCCATTCCCGAGGACTTTGACAACTCCGCCGACTCTTGCTCCGTCCGGTTGCGAACCCCTGCGAACCGCTCCAGCGCGAGCAAAAGCCCATGCGCCCCGCCCCAGACCATGTAACTCCAGGCTGCGCCGTGCCAGAGTCCGCCGAGCAGCATGACGATAATCAGGTTGAAATAGGTCCGCACCGCGCCGCGCCGGTTGCCGCCGAGCGGAAAATAAAGGTATTCGCGCAGCCAAGTGGAGAGCGAAATGTGCCAGCGACGCCAAAACTCGGTGATCGACTGCGAGAGATAGGGAAAGTTGAAATTGATCGGCAGTTGATACCCAAACAAACGAGCCAGCCCCATGGCGATGAGCGAGTAACCGGCAAAATCGGCGAAGATCTGAAAGGAAAACCCGTAAAGCAAAAACAGCAGATTGATCCCCGGCATTCCGCTGAAATAGGGGAACGCCAACGAGGCCGTCGCTTCCTTCAAATTATCCGCCACGACCATTTTTAGAAAAAACCCGAGGATAAGCTTACGGGAGGCGTCGTCCCACGCAACATCCCGCAGGTTTTTTGCCGAGATCTGATACATGAACTCGTGGGCCTTGACGATCGGGCCGGCGACGAGTTGCGGGAAGAAGGCCTTGAAAAACGCCATCCGCTGCACCAGCCAGAGACTTTCCCGCGCGGTTCGCGGTGGCTCCAGACCCGGGATGCCTTTTCCGCCCGAACGATAGACATCGACCACTAGGCTGATGCCTTGGAAGGTAAAAAACGAAATGCCAACGGGCAGCGGGATCTGGCTCAAATCCCATCCGGCGTGCGTCCACCAGGCCCCCGGGAGGACTGTTTTCACCATCAACGATGCGTATTTGAAGAAAGCGAGCAGACCCAGATTCGAACTAATGGCGATAATCACCCAACGTTGCCGCCCCCGCGCGGGCGTCTCCGACTGGATCAGTTTGAGCGCCGCATAGGCATTGATCCAAGTCGAGGCCGCGAGAATGATGACCAACCAAGGCGTATGCCAGGCGTAAAAAATGTAGCTGGCCACCGTGAGTAGCCCGATCTGGCAAAACATCCGCCAGCGATCTGGCCACGGGAGAAAATGGTAGAGCGCAAACGTGGCTAGGAGGAAAATGACAAACGTCCAGGAGTTGAAAAGCATGCGCGTTACCATCTAAAATCAGCGGAAACCAGAGTTGAAGCTCTAATTCCGCTGAAGCATCCGGGAACTAAACGGGTCGGTGTTTCTTTCAGAGCCTTTCCGCCGAAGTCCGACTTCCGGCCGGGAGGAATTTGATTGCGTTCGGAATATCTGCCCGGTAACGCTGGTAAAACCATGCATATTCTCATCACCGGCGGTGCCGGTTACCTTGGCTCGGTCCTCACCCCAACGCTGCTCGCGCTGGGCCATCAGGTCACGGTGCTGGAAAATTTCCTCTGGCAGCAAAATTCGCTCCTCGACTGTTGCCAGTACGATCAGTTCCAAGTCGTGCGCGGTGATTGTCGCGACGAGCGCTCGCTCAAGGATATCATGTCCAAGGTCGATTTGATCATTCCCCTCGCCGCATTGGTCGGGGCACCGCTTTGCAATCAGGACCGAGTCGGTGCGCAGTCGATTAATTCCGACGCGGTTCGCCTTATCTGCTCGCTCGCTTCACCGAACCAGCGCGTCATCATTCCCACCACGAACAGCGGCTACGGCATCGGTGAGTCTGGAAAATTTTGCACCGAGGAAACGCCCTTACGCCCGATCTCGCTTTACGGAACAACCAAATGCGAAGCCGAAGCTGCCGTTCTCGAGCGGGAAAACGGCCTCAG
This sequence comes from Chthoniobacterales bacterium, assembly GCA_038228695.1. Classification (GTDB taxonomy): domain Bacteria; phylum Verrucomicrobiota; class Verrucomicrobiia; order Chthoniobacterales; family DASVRZ01; genus DASVRZ01. The sequence goes on along the minus strand of JBBRPA010000033.1, from coordinate 24,882 downwards.
TTTCCGTCTCGCGACCGTTTTCGGATCCGCTCCCCGCATGCGGATTGATCTGCTCGTGAACGACTTCGTTTACCGCGCCGTGAACGACCGCGCCGTGGTCATTTTCGAGGGGCACTTCAAGCGTAATTACATCCATATCCGCGATGTCGCGAAGGCATTTGTCCACTCGATTGAAAACTTCGAGACGATGAAAGGTCGGCCCTACAACGTGGGTCTCGACGATGCGAATCTCTCCAAGCTCGAGCTCTGCGCCGAGATTCAGAAACAGCTTCCGCAATTCGTTTACCTCGAAGCCCCGATTGGCGAGGACCCCGACAAACGCGATTACATCGTCTCCAACGCCCGCCTCGCCGCGACCGGCTTTAAGCCCGAATGGTCGCTCGAGCGCGGCATTCGCGAATTGATCAAAGCCTACAAAATCATCCGTAATAACCAGTTCGGAAACGTCTGAAGTTAGATGTTCAAAAAACTCTTCAGCGGCTTCGAGGCAAGCACCGGTTTTTTCATTAGGCATACCGGCTTTTCTAAGGCTCCAGCCCGATGTTGCTGGCAAGTCCTCAAGTGGTATTTGATCGTCGGCTTGGGAAGACAACCGCAGATGAGAATCGCAGCTTGGAGGGCGGTTTTTAAACTACCCCAGGTTTTTCGAAGTCCTGCCAAGGTTTTCTACGTCTTCGGTCGCGACTATGAACCGGAGATCCATTTTTTGGAGATCTATTTGCAACCGGGGGATGTTTTCGTTGATGGCGGGGCGAATTTCGGCCTCTACACAGTCCTGGCCAGCCATTTTGTCGGAGAGAATGGGCGCGACTTCGCGTTTGAACCTTTTCCTGATTCCCATCGAATCACCGAAGGTAATATCCAGCGCAATGATCTGGGGAATGCTGCGGTTTATCCGATTGCGTTGTCGAATAAAACTGCTGAGGCGACCATGGGTCTGCATCACGATCCGGGTCGGAATTCGCTTTCGCTTCAGGCGTCGGAAACGGTCTCCACTCTGGTCATCAACACGGTCCGAATGGACGAGTTTTGGCTGGAGAACAACCTGCCTCCTCCCACAGTAATGAAGCTAGATGTTGAGGGTCACGAATATTTCATTCTGCAGGGGGCGGAAAAAATTCTCAGGGAAGCTTGTCCAACAATTATTTTCGAGGTTAATCCACCAGCCTGTTTGCGAGCAGGCTGCCCGGCAGACGCTATCGCCATTTTTCTCGGTGGAATAGGGTATCAGTTTTTCGCTTTTGCTAGCGAAGGGTTGGTTCCGGCCGAACCGACTGGAGGGGATTATGTCGCTATCCACTCGTCCAAACTTACCGACGTCCGAAATCAATCCAAGATGGCCCATTCCGTTTCCTGAAACACACAACCCCAAAGAATCGATGGCAGATTTAATCCAGCAACTTCAAACACTCCCGCCACGGACACCTCTCACTTTGAGAAATATGCCGTTGGTAGATAAGAAACAATGGGTCCTAGAAAGAGCAGCCGGAAGCTCTGTATTGCATCTCGGACCAACGGATTCTCCAGCGGCACGAAGTCAGGCCCAAGCTGGTGTCCTCCTGCACCAGAAACTTCGTGGGCATTGTCGGGAATTGGTGGGCCTCGATCTCGATGAAAAATGCATTGCCATTCTGCGCGACGAGTTTCAGATCGACGACATTCTCCACGGAAACGCCGAACAGCTCCCGACTTATTTTCCCGATCGAAAATTCGAGGTCGTCATTGCCGGCGATATTCTTGAGCACGTGAGCAATTTTGGCCTTGTCCTTGAGGGCGTGCGCAAAGTGCTCGCGCCGGGTGGGAAACTGCTTATCACGACGCCCAATGCGCTGGCGATCAAGCGCGTGCTTGGCGCGGTGTTGCTGAAACAGGAACGCAACAACCCGGACCACCTCTATTTTTTTTCGCCGATGAATCTCTGGCAGGCAGCGACCCGCTTTGGATATCGCATTACCGAGATGAGCAGTTTCATGTATGAAGCGCCTGGCGATAAAATGAATGCCCGAGGCAACGCCGGGGCGCGTCTGATCATGCGGCTGACTAACAATTACGCACTCGCAGACGAACTTGCTGTCGTCATGGAGCCGGTCGGCAAATGAACCCATCCGCCGTGGTCCTCGCCGGTGGTTTTGGCACGAGGCTGCGAAGTGTCCTGCCGGATTTGCCCAAACCGATGGCGCCGGTTGCGGGCTGCCCTTTTGTGGAATGGGTCGTGCGTTATCTGCGGCGGGAGCGGGTCGCGGGGGTGGTCCTTTCTACCGGCTACAAGGCGGAAACCATTGCCGCGCATTTTGCGGCCAACCCGGTGCCGGAGATTCGCACTGTCTGCGTAGAGGAAACCGTGCCGCTTGGCACGGCGGGTGGATTTCTTAACTGCATCAAACACAGCGGAATCGCCTCCGATGCCTGGCTGGTGCTCAATGGTGATTCGCTTGCCTTGGCCCCGCTTGCGCCGCTCTTTGGCCTTCTCAATGATCCGGCGGTCGATGCCGCTGTGCTTGCGCTCTGGATGGACGACGCGTCGCGTTATGGCTCGCTCGCGATTGAGGCTGGGCAGCTTCAGGGCTTTCTCGAGAAGCGGCCGGGCGCGAGTTGGATCAACGCCGGGGTCTATTTGTTTCGGGCGAAAACGCTCGACTTGTTTCCGGAGAAATCGCCGCTCAGTTTTGAGACCGACGTCTTCCCGGCTTTGCTTGCGGCTGGATGCCGAATCGCAGTTCATCAGGTCGCCGCGCCATTCCTCGACATCGGTCTGCCCGAAAGCCTCGCGCAGGCGGATGATTTCATCGGCACAAACCGCGCAGCTTTCGACTAGGCTTTGGCAGTTGCCAGAGTTTTGGAGCGTCTGCTACTTTAAATGCTCCATGTCCGCGCCTCTTTCTCTTTCTGGCAAACGCGTTTTGCTGACCGGCTCGTCCGGTTTTGTCGGCAAAAATCTCGCTCCGCTCCTCCGCGAAACCGGTTGTGAGTTGTTGTCTGTCACCCATGCAGATTACGATTTGATGAATCCCAGCGAGGTTGCGGAAATGTTTCGCGAAACGCGGCCGGAGGTAGTCGTTCATCTTGCAGCTTATGTTGGTGGGATTCTCGCCAACCGCGATCGACCAGCCGAATTTTGCTATCGGAACCTGTTGCTGGGCGCGCTACCCATGCAGGCCGCTTACGAAGCCGGCGTGAAAAAATATGTCACGCTGATTGGTGGATGCAGCTATCCCGCGAAGGCGGAAAGTCCGATCCGCGAGATCGCTCTCTGGACCGGCTATCCACAGCCAGAGAGTGCGCCCTATTCACTCGCGAAAGCGATGAATGTGGAACTCGCCCAAAGCTACCGCCGCCAGTATGGATTTGACGCTATTGTGCTCGTCCCAGGAAATATTTACGGGCCGCATGACAATTTCGATTTGCAAGCCTCCCACGTCATTCCCGCCTTGATCCGAAAATATCGCGAAGCTCGTTTGGCCGGAATCGATGAGGTCATCGCATGGGGCAGCGGGGCACCAAAACGCGACTTTGTTTACATCCAAGACGTCTGCCAAGCGATCATTCTGGCCACGGAAATTTACAGCGGACCGGACATCATTAACATCTCATCGGGAACCCGCGTAACGATCAAAGAGCTGGTCTCGACCGTTGCTGAGCTAACGGGATTTACTGGCCGGATCGCGTGGGACGCCACCAAGCCGGATGGGCAGATGGATAAGGGCTTTGACGTAACTCGGATGCGAGAAATCCTCGGCTTCGAGTGCCGCACCGTTTTGCGAGAGGGTCTGTTGAAAACGATTGCATGGTTCGAGGCTAACGCGGATCAGGCCAAACTTGCTGCCTGAGAACTCGTTCATGAAAGTCGTCATCATTGGCTCGCGCGGTTTTGTCGGGTCGGCCTTTGTTCGCAACGCGGAAGCGCGCGGATGGAAGGTCATCAGCGTGAATCGGGAAAACTACGCGCAGATGGCTGGCACTACCTCCGATCTGGTGATTGAGGCTGCCTGTAACTCGCGAAAATTTTTCGCTGAGGAGCAACCTTTCGCCGAGTTCGATACGTCCGTCGGACACCGGCTGCGGACGTTGCGCGATTTTCCCTCGGAACGGTATCTGCACCTTTCCAGCGTTGACGTTTACAGCGATCTTTCCGACCGGCAAAACAATCGTGAATCTGCTTCGATCGATTGTCGCACATCTTCTTTTTACGGCGTCCACAAACGCATCGCGGAGCAACTGGTGGAAAAATACGCCGCGAACTGGCTCATCCTGCGCCTTGCCGGGATGGTCGGCCCAGGTCTCCGCAAGAATCCTGTCCACGATATTTTGCATGATCAACCGCTGCGGATTCATCCCGACTCGCGTTACCAATTCATGTCCACGGACGAGGTGGCTCGCATCGCGCTCGATCTGATCGAACAAAATGTCACCGGCGAAGTTTTTAACCTCTGTGGAAGCGGGCTTATCTCGCCACGCCGGATCGCGGAATTAGCCGGAAAAAGCCTCGGTTTAACCGCCTTGCCAGAAAACGTAGAACCGCGCATCGTGGACATTAACAACGAAAAGATTGCCACCCGTTTTCCAGTTCCTACCACGGAAAGCAGCGTGACGTCATTTCTTGCCACCCGTCTCGCCACGGCCCGACTTTTCCCCCGAGCATGATCATTTCCAAGACTCCCCTTCGCATTAGCTTCTTTGGCGGCGGCACGGATTATCCGGCCTATTACGAACAGCACGGCGGTGAAGTGCTCAGCACGACGATCAATCAGTATGTCTATGTGACGGTGCGGCGGTTGCAGCCATTTTTCGATTACCGGATTCGCGTGGCCTATTCGAAAACCGAACTGGTGAAACATTTCTCCGAGGTCCAGCATCCGAGCGTGCGCCATTGTCTTGGACACATCGGTGTCGAGGACGGAATCGAGGTTTCGGTGACTTCCGATCTGCCTGCACGTTCCGGACTTGGCAGTTCCTCATCGTTCACCGTTGGACTGCTCCACGCGCTGACCGCCTTGCAGGGTAAACTGATTTCGCAAGAAGAGCTGGCACGCGAGGCCATCTTTGTGGAGCAAAAATTGATCGGCGAAAAAGTCGGGTGCCAGGATCAGGTAGGCACGGCGGTGGGAGGAATCCGGCATATTGTCTTCTCGAAAAATGATCTCTTCGATGCGCGGCCGCTGCCGGTTTCCAGTGTAAGACTGAACGACTTGCAGGATCATTTGATGCTTTATTTCACCGGCATCACGCGCTTTGCGGAAGATATTCTCACCGAGCAATGCGAGCGGGTAAACGACAACTTGAAGGCACTCGAAGCCATGCGCGGACAGGTGCAGGAAGGCTGTGCGATTCTCTGCGATGAGCATCGCGATCTGGCGGATTTTGGAAAACTGTTAGGAGATGCGTGGAACTTGAAAAAAAGTCTCTCCAGTAAAATTAGCAATTCGCTGGTCGATCAAGCCTACGAGACCGCGCTCAAGAATGGAGCACTCGGTGGAAAACTGCTAGGAGCCGGCGGTGGCGGATTCCTGCTTCTTTTCGTTCCACCGGACGCACAAAACCGCGTCCGGGAACTCATGTTGCCGCTGGTCGAGGTGCCGTTCCGGTTTGAATCGAATGGCTCGCGGCTGATTTATTACTCCGCGTGAAAATCCTCATCTCGAGCATCACCTGCCTGCCATACGGCGGTTCGGAAGGATTCTACGGCTGGCGGGCGTGTCGCACTCTTGCCAGTAAGCATGAAATTTGGATCTTAGTGGAGGAAGGCTGCCGCGAGCAACTCGAGCGAGCTGCGGCCGAAGGACTGGTGCCGCCTACGATGCACTTCATTTTTCTTGGCGAGAAAGGGACATGCCACGAAAATCGGATGATCGCCCGCCTGCAAAGTTGGTGGGGTTACATTCGTTTCAATCGGTCGCTCCTAACACCGGCGCGGGAGTGGCACGCAAAAATCCAATTCGATCTCGCCCATCTTGTCACCTACACCACGTGGCGCGTCGGTTGTCCGCTTTGGAAGCTAGGTATCCCCTTCGTTTGGGGGCCGATCAGCGGCACTGAGGAGTTTCCGATGAGCGGATTCAAGCAGATCTTGAGTCCAGCCGCGCGTGCCTTCGAGGTGTTTCGAATTGTTAGTGGAAAATTCAGCCGTCTCTCGGCGTCGGTGCGCAACACGGCCAAGCACAGTACGGCAATCGTGGCTTGTCACAGTTCCGCCCTGCCGCTTCTCGAACAAATTCGCGGCCGCCGCGAAGGCCTGAGCGTGCTCTGCAATCTCTTTTATACCAAAGAGCAAATCGAGGCGATCCGCCGTCGGGATTTTCGGAAAACCGAGGGCCCGCTGAAAATTTTTGCGAGTGGAAATCTCGAGGGCCGAAAAGGTGTCGCGCTGGCGATCCAAGCGCTCGCCCGAGTCCGAGGGCGGGGCATCAGATTTCAATACACCATCAGCAGCCGTGGTCCGGAGATTGAACATTTGCAGAGCCTAACCCGCCAGTTGGGGTTGGAAGACTACGTGATTTTCAGCGGCGGGGTCCCTCGCGAACATTATTTTGAGAATCTTCGGAGCATGGATGTCTATCTGCTGCCTAGCCTGCGTGAAGGAGCGGGGCAGACCATGATGGAGGCAATGCTAGCGGGATGTGTGCCAGTGGTGGCGGACGCGAATGGGCCTGCTGAGATTGTTACGGACGCGTCCGGCTATCGTCTGCCGGTGACAACCGAGGAGGATATGGTCCGCGATATTTGCGAGACAATTTGCGCGCTCGACGCCGACCGCGCGTTACTTGTTGAAAAATCGCGGGCCGCCGCCGCCCGAATTGCGAACGATTTCAGCGAAGAGCACTGGCTGAAAACGCTGGATAACATTTACGAAAAAGCCGTTGCCGGTCAGTGTTAGTCAAGGCGTTTCAGGCAGAAGAACACTCCATATCCGCGCTTCGGAACCTGCGCGGCTTTTCACCGGAAGCGTCGCGCTGACGTGCCAACCAAGACCGGAGGCAAGCTCCGCCGGCGTACGGCCAAAGCGATCATTGCAGCCCCAGTCGGAGGTGGCGATCGCATCAAGATTCCTAACATCTGGTAACCCTTTAGGTGATGGTGGCACCAGGTCCCGCACCTCCCGCGTTCCAAGTGGAAGCCAGAACGAAATCTCCGAATCATCGCCGGTCCCCGCAAAGCCGATTGTGCGCGCTGCGGTTGGCATTTGATCCCGAACGTCCGCAAAGGGATCGGCCCGGTGGGCATACACCTGATAAACGGTGCGGATTCGTTGCGCAAGTGGAGCGTCGGGATTGTCCTTGGTTAGAAGAGCGATCGCGCTGTTAACCGGAAAAAGCGGGCGAGCCGGGCTGAGGATTACGGCGGGCAAAACACTGGCGGCTCCGAGGATTAGACAAAGATGACCGGCTGCCGACTGCGAAAAGCGTTGGGCAAACGGATGAAGCAAGGGAACCACAAGGAGTAAAGCATAGAAGGGAGTGGCAATGCGCGGGGTTGATTCACTTCCTAATTTTGCCATGAAGATGGCCAGCGATACCCACGTGGAGAACCCGACTAACAGACCGATTCTTTTCCCAGAGGAACTTTTCCAGAGCACGACGAAAAAACTAGGTCTTGCCAGCGCACCCAAGCCAAGAAGCATCCCGGCGAGAGAAATTCCTAACCCGAGCGCCGCAGCCTCCTCGCTGGCGAGGTCGTTCACGTTCAGACTCAGTCGCGGAAAGTGTTCCCGGATTTTCGCGATTGGATATTCGTTCATCGCGGAGGTGATCCGCGCGTTGATCGCAGCGGTTCCGATCAGTATCGGCGGTTCCAAGTTTTCCACGAGCAACTGGAGTGAATTACCGATTAAGCCAGAAACCGGACGGTCCAGCTTCATCTTCCCGCCGTTGTTAGGATCACCCGTCCAATCGCCGGTGTGACGCCAGTTGAGAAATGCGATGGGTGCGAATGAAACAACCGCAGCGATCAAAACCACGCAGCCACTCAAAAGCCAGGCGTGGCGTTTTTGCAGGAAAATACGAATTACCGGCAACACCACCACCAGACACGGAAGAACGAGCGGTAGATTGCTAGCTTTACTGCCGGTGAGCAATCCGATGGCGATAACTGCAACGGCCGCATCGGACCACCGGGACGAACCTTTCGCGCGCAGGCCAAAGGTGATCGCGGAAAGTAGAAATACGGTTGCAAAGGAGTCGTTCCCGCAACTGCCCGCTTGCAGGACAAAACTGTAGCCACAAGGGATAGCCCACATCCACCGTCGGGCAACCGCTCCGCTTACCCCTAGACCTCGAAGAGTGGAAAAGGTTAGTCCTGGCAAAAGCGCAAACGAGATCAGGTTCGGGATGAACAATCCACGCAATGATCCGGTCGCCAAAAAAATCGGGGTCATCAACCATTCGTAGCCGGTGGCACTGAGGTCCATTCGGGAATTCCAGGATCCGGTCCAATGCCACTGACCTGCCTGCAACCAGTGAAGCATGCGTGGAATGCGGTAGGTCAGTGCGTCATAATTGGTTGGCTCATAAAGAAGGCCGCCGACTATTTCAGCTAGAAGAAATGCCAGAAAAACTACGGGCAGAGGACTCGCAAAACGTTTCCACGGGAAGGTGCGGCGAAAATGGATTTTGCTTCGTTTGAAATCGAGCGCAGCAACGATTCCGAAGACGACGAGCAGCCCGAGATAGCCCCGTCCATCAAGCGCGTGACCCAGCGAAAGCAGCCAGCCGCCGGCCGTTAAAAATGCGGCAAAGAGTATCCAAAGCCGCGCCAACCAGAGCACTGCGGGAATTCCTTGCGCGTTTGCAATTTTAGCGGTGTCCATGCCTTGGCCAAGAGATAGCCGACTGAATCCCGGATGCCAAGAAGGGAACCTGCGGAGGTAGCGAACAACGCGCAGCTTGGGTTCGTTATCAGGCAGCGGATTTCGCGGCAATCAGCGCGTTGAGATGCTGCTCGATATCTTCGTTGCCGAGGCGGGCGATCGCTTCGTTAAGGAATCCTACGACAAGAAGTCTGCGGGCTTGGGGTTCCGGGATGCCGCGGCTGAGGAGATAAAAAATCTCGTCCTTTTCGAGCTGTCCGCTGGTGGCGCCGTGGCTGCAACGCACGTCGTCCGCGAGAATTTCCAGACCGGGCATAGAGTTTGCCTCGGCGTCGTCGCTCAGGAGAAGGTTGCGGACTTTCTGGTAGGCGTCGGTCTTGTGGCTAAGCTCTTCGACTTTGATCAACCCCGCAAAAATGGAGCGCGAAAAATCGGAGAGCGCGTTCTTGTAAAGGAGATCACTAACGCAGTTCGGCTGTGCGTGATCCTGCAAAGTGCGCTGGTCAAATTCCTGGTGATTGCTGGCGACGTTGACCGCGAGCATGTCGCTGCGTCCGCCGGGTCCGCGCATGCGGCTAGCGCTTTCGTAGCGGGCGTAGGTGGAGCCAAGGTTCACCACCATGTTAGTCGCGCGGGCGTCACGCGCCAACTCGGTGGAGTTGATTTGGAAACTGCGAGCCGTTTCACTCCAGTTCTGGATCGAGACGTAGGTTAGATTCGCGCCGGGGCCGAGGATGAGGTCGTTGACCGCCACAGCGAGTCCCTCAGCTTGGGTGTTGGTCGATTGATAGTGCTCTAGGACGGTGAGCTTTGCGTTGTCGCCGAGGATGATGAGGGTGTGGGGAAAAACGGTGGAATTTTGTCCGTCGAGCCAGTGGAAGATTTCTAGGGGCAGTGCCACCTCAACATTCTTCGGAACGTGGATGACCGTGCCGGTGCTAACCTTCGCCTTATGCAGAGCAGCTAGTCGGGCCGAACCGAGCGCGACGCGTTGGCTCATGAAATGTTGCTGGACCAGTTCGGGAATTGCCACAATGGCTTCGTCGAAGGTGAGGAAGCGAACACCCTTGCTCTGCAACTCGTTGCTAATATCCTGTCTCGCGAGGAGGAGTCCGTTGGCGAAAACGAGGCGACCGGCGATGGAGGTTAGCCCGGTGGATCTGGCGAGAATGCCCGACTTTGCGTCCGGGCTAATTTTTGAGGCCGGCTGAAACTGCCCGAGCTCGAGCATCTTCAGATTTGCGAAGCGCCACGCCTCGTCCTTGCGACCCGGGGCGGGGGTGTTCTGGAAATCAGTCCAAGCTTGCTGGCGGAGATTTTGCAACCATTCAGGCGCAGTTGGATCGATGAAAGGTGTCTCTAACAATGAGGCCATGTTTCCTAGGTCTGCTTCTGGAGTTTGTGTGAGCATTTTGTTCTGCCTTTTTAGCCAACCGAACCTTCCATCTCCATGTCGATCAGACGTTTGAGTTCGACGCTGTACTCCATCGGGAACTGGCGGACGAGGTCGTTGACGAAGCCGTTGACGCTGAGCGACATGGCTTGCCCTTCGGTGAGTCCGCGCTGTTGCATGTAGAATATCTGCTCGGCGGAGACCTGCGAAACGCTCGCCTCGTGTTGCGTGGTGTTGCCTGTCCCTCGGACCGTGATCGCTGGATACGTGTCGGTGCGGCTGGTTGTGTTGATGAGCAACGCGTCGCACTCCGTATTGTTTTTGCAGCCTTTGAGATGTTTCGGGATGTGGACCAAGCCACGATAGGTGGCGCGGCCTTTGCCGACGCTGATCGACTTGGAAATCACGTTGCTAGTCGTCTCATCCGCGGCATGAACCATTTTGGCGCCGGTGTCTTGGTGTTGACCGTCGTTGGCGAGGGCAATCGAAATGACTTCGCCGCGCGCCCTGCGTCCTTTCATGACGACGCCCGGATACTTCATGGTCAGGCGACTGCCGATGTTGCAATCGATCCATTTCACCTCAGCGTCCTCGTGGGCAATGCCGCGTTTGGTGACGAGGTTGAAAACGTTCGAGCTCCAGTTTTGGACGGTGATATATTGGATTTTGGCGCCCTTCATGGCGACTAATTCGACGACCGCGCTGTGCAGCGTGGCGGTGGTGAATTTTGGCGCCGTACAACCTTCCATGTAGGTGAGTTCCGCGCCTTCATCGACGATGATCAGCGTGCGTTCGAACTGACCGAAATTCTCCGAGTTGATCCGGAAATAAGCCTGTAACGGGTGCTTCACTTTCACGCCTGGCGGAACGTAAATAAAACTGCCACCAGAGAAAACAGCACTGTTGAGGGCAGAAAATTTATTGTCGCCAGTCGGAATGACTTTGCCGAACCATTTGCGGAAAATTTCAGGGTGTTCCTTAAGTGCTTCCGTTGATCCCATGAAGATAACGCCTTGGTCCGCGACGGCTGCTTTGACGTTGGAATAGACCGCTTCGCTGTCGAATTGCGCTTCTACGCCAGCGAGGAATTTCCGTTCCTGCTCCGGAATGCCAAGACGCTCGAACGTTTTTTTAATGTCGTCTGGCACTTCGTCCCAAGAGCGGGTCGTTTTTGCTTGGGCCGACAAATAATAACGAATTTTGGAAAAATCGATGGCTTCCAAATCCTTTGTGGCCCAGCTCGTTGGCATCGGTTTATCCAGAAAGGTTTGATAGGCTTTCAAACGGAAATCGCGCACCCACTGCGGATCGTCCTTTACGTCGGAGATGTAATGGATGGTGTCCTCGCTGAGTCCGAAACCGGAGTCGCGGTAGGGCTTGATGTCGTAGGTGAAATTTCCAACCTCGCGGTCGATGTCGATAGCTGTGGTGCTCATGATGTTAGTCGGATTAAGCTAGGATGGCCTCAGTTTCGGTGACCCAGTCGTAGCCTTTTTCTTCGAGTTCGAGGGCTAGTTCCTTGCCGCCGGTTTTGACGATTTGGCCCTTTACCATCACGTGGACCACATCCGGGATGATGTATTCCAAGAGACGTTGATAGTGAGTGATGAGAAGAATGCCCAAGTTGGGTCCGCGCAAGGCGTTAACCCCTTTGGAAACGATCCGCAGCGCGTCGATATCGAGACCGGAATCGGTTTCATCGAGGACCGCGAACTCCGGTTCGAGCATCGCCATTTGCAGAATCTCGTTGCGCTTTTTTTCACCGCCGGAGAAGCCTTCGTTGACGGAGCGGGCAGTGAATTTCCGGTCCATTTCCAGCATGTCCATCTTGCTGTAAAGCAGCTTGTAGTAGGCTGTTGCATCCAATTCCTCGCCGTCGGGCAAACGGGCCTGCAATGCGGCGCGGAGGAAATTGGCATTCGAGACGCCGGGGATCTCGTTTGGATATTGGAAAGCGAGGAAAAAACCCTTTCGTGAGCGTACGTCGGGCTCCATTCCGAGGATCGACTCGCCGTTCATGAGAATCTCCCCGCTCGTCACCGTGTAATCGGGATGCCCGGCGAGCACTTTGGAAAGCGTGCTTTTTCCCGATCCATTCGGCCCCATGATGGCGTGGACCTGACCCTTGGGAACTTCCAGCGATAGTCCGCGAAGAATCTCGGTCTCGGGTTGGCTGGCGATGCAGGCGTGTAAATTTTGGATACTGAGTGTGGACATAGAGTTAGGAAATTTAAGAAACCAGCGACGCGGCTTGCGCGCATCTCTGGCAGAGACCCTTAAGCGAGACTTCGTGGTGGGTTACGACGCAGCCCGTGGGAAGGATGAAACTCTGCGAGTCATCGGTGGGCAGCAGCGCCACGTCCTGCACCTCGTGGCATTTCTCGCAGAAAAAATGGCCGTGCTCCTGGGTGTTGGGGCAGTAGCGCGTCGGCGCGCGGTCGAGATTGACCTGTTTGACCAGACCGCTCGCGACGAGGGCCTCCAAGCTGTTGTAAACCGTGGCGAGGGAAATGGATGGCATACGATTTTTCGTGCGCAGGAAAATCTCTGAGGCGGTCGGATGATCCCGCACTTCCATGAGGGCGTCGTAAACCTCGCGCCGCTGTTTCGTCAGCCGGAAGCCGCTCTGGGTGACGCTTTCCCCATAGGACTCGCTGGAATCGTGATCGTGAACCATACGAGGACGCTACCGTAGTTTAGAATTAGATCAAGAATAATTCTAAATAAGAGAGCAAGATTTGCAGACTTTTTGTCAAGATTTGCAAAGCCAGAATGCCGCTTAGCTCCTATGTTTTACTCATCGAATCCAATAAAATATTCAAGAATATGACTAACAAAGTAACCCTTGGCAGCCGCCAAACCACCATTCCAACTATCTGCGCTTGGGTGGACGAAATCGCCGCATTGACCCAGCCCGACGCCATTTTCTGGTGCGACGGCTCGGAAGAAGAGGACAAACTCATGCGCGAAAAGATCGTCGCCTCCGGAGCGGGCATTCCTCTAAACAAACGGAAACGCCCCAACTCGCTTCTCGTCCGGAGTGATCCGCGCGATGTGGCCCGCGTCGAGCAGCGCACCTTCATTTGCTCGAAATCTAAAAAAGACGCTGGCCCGACCAACAACTGGATGGCCCCAGCGGAGATGAAGACCAAACTCAACGGACTGTTCCGCGGCTGCATGAAAGGACGCACACTCTACGTTGTTCCCTTTAGCATGGGGCCGATCGGTTCGCCGATCGCTAAATATGGCATCGAGATTTCCGACAGCCCTTATGTTGTTATCAACATGCGTATCATGACCCGTATGGGCTTCGGCGTTTACGAGCAAATCAAGAAATCCGGCGACTACGTGAAGTGCCTCCACTCCGTCGGAAGCCCGCTGGCCGCTGGCCAGAAAGATGTGCCTTGGCCATGCAATCCCGACGACACTTACATCACGCATTTTCCCGAGGACCGGCTGATCATGAGCTATGGCTCCGGCTACGGTGGTAACGCTTTGCTCGGGAAAAAATGTTTCGCCCTGCGCATCGCCTCCGCCATGGCTCGTGATGAGGGTTGGATGGCCGAGCACATGCTCATCCTCGGAGTGACCGATCCGAACGGTGCGAAAACCTACGTCACTGCCGCGTTCCCTAGCGCTTGCGGAAAGACGAATTTTGCCATGATCATTCCCCCAAAACACCTCAAGCAGGAGGGCTGGTCCGTCAGTTGCGTGGGCGACGATATCGCCTGGATTAAGCCCGGTCCGGATGGTCGTTTGCACGCGATCAATCCCGAGGCGGGATTCTTTGGCGTCGCCCCAGGCACCTCGGTTGAGAGCAATCCGATGGCGATGGAATCCATTAAACGGGATACGATTTTCACCAACGTCGCGCTTACCGATGATGGGGACATCTGGTGGGAGGGCATGACCAAGGAACCGCCCCAGCATCTTATTGACTGGAAGGGCAAAGACTGGACTCCGAACCGGAAAGACCAGGACGGGAAACCCATTCTCTCGAGCCATCCGAACAGTCGGTTTACCGCGCCAGCGCAGAATTGTCCGATCATTGATCCCGACTGGGAAAACCCGGCGGGCGTGCCCATCAGCGCGATGGTCTTTGGCGGCCGCCGAGCCACGACCACGCCGCTGATCTTCCAAGCCTTCAATTGGGTCCACGGCGTCTATCTCGGCGCGACGATGGGTTCGGAAATGACCGCTGCCGCCGCCGGCACAATGGGTCAGGTGCGGCGCGATCCGATGGCTATGCTGCCCTTCTGCGGGTACAACATGGGCGACTATTTCGCCCACTGGCTGGAGATGCGTCGCGAGGTGAAGCACTTGCCTCGCATTTTCCACGTTAACTGGTTCCGCAAGGACGCCGCTGGCAAGTTCCTCTGGCCCGGTTACGGTGACAACATGCGCATTCTGAAATGGATCGTGCAACGCTGCCAGCTTGGTATGCACGCCATCGAGACCTCGATCGGTTGGGTCCCGGAATATCGCGACATCGACCTGCGCGGATTGGAAAAAGAGATGACCGAGAAACGCTTCGAAGAGGCTCAGAAAATCGACCCCTCTGAGTGGCATCGCGAACTCGCCATGCAAGACGAACTCTTTATGCACCTTTACAGCGATCTGCCGAAGGAACTCATCTTCCAGCGCGAGTTGCTCATCTCACGACTCTAACCACGCAAAATCCCCACCTTATGAAAACGATCCGTGAAACCGTCGCTGCCCATCCTTTTCTCGCCGGACTTGAGCCGGGGCAGATCGACTCACTAGCGCAGTTTGCTATGCTGCGCGATTTCGAGGATCGCGAGGTGATTTTTGAGCAGGGCGATTTAGCTAACCGCTTTTATCTAATTAACGCGGGACACGTCCTTGTCTCGAGCGAATCCAGCACTGGAGAAACGGTGGAGATCGAAATGTTAGGAGACGGTGACGTCCTTGGCTGGTCCTGGATGTTTGAGCCCTGCAAGTGGCAGTTCGACGCAGCAGCAGTTGGCGACACGGAGACGATTTTCTTCTACGCGACTCCGCTCCTCGCCCAATTGGATGCCGACCCAGCGCTTGGATACGAGCTCATGCGCCGCATGGCTCGGATCACCGTTCGTCGCCTCCAGAAAACGCGCGAAAGGCTCGTTAACCGCGCAGTGGAATAACTGATTCCCATGCGTAACTGGCTTCTGGAATTTGCCAAGAACGAGCCTGTGGGCTGGACCCTGCTCGTCCTCGCTGGCGTCGCCACTCTCGGCCTCTGGCTGGGCCAAATCCGCTGGAGAGGGATCGGCCTAGGTGGCGCGGGCGTGCTCTTCGCCGGATTGGCCCTCGGTCATTTTGGCGTGGCAATCGATCCTGGGTGGCAAAATCTGATCCGTGATTTCGGCCTGATCCTTTTTGTTTACACGATCGGCTTGCAGGTGGGCCCCGGGTTTTTAAATTCACTCCGCAAACAAGGTCTATCGCTCAACCTTCTCGCGGCCAGCGTCGTGCTTCTTGGATCCGGCCTCGCTGTTTTGATCGGAAAAATCGGCGGGTTCAACATCGCCCTGACGGCGGGCCTTCTCTCCGGGGCGACTACGAACACTCCTTCGCTTGGGGCCGTCCAAGAGGCGCTACACAATTTCCCCGGTGCTAACAATGGCCTCCTCGGACTGCCGGCGCTCGGTTACGCGGTGGCGTATCCGTTCGGCATCTGCGGGATTTTACTCACCATGATTCTGATCCGCGCCATTTTCCACATTGATCTGCAGGACGAGGAAAAGGTCCGAATCGCGCAACAGCGGAGCCTCGCTCCCAAGCTGGAGCGCCGCTCAGTCATCGTGCGAAACGCCGGACTAAATGGACGCATCATCGACACCATCCCTGGCATCCACGAAAGTGGCATTATTGTTTCGCGCATTCGCCCGGCCAACAGCCCGGAAATTGATATCGCGCTCGCGGATACAGTCATCCATCAAGGGGATGTCCTGCTGGCCGTCGGCACGAAGCGTGCGCTGGAGGACTTCGTTCTCGTGGTAGGCGAGGTGAGCGACCAAGATCTTGCCCAAAGCGGCGGAATGCTCACCTCGCAACGCGTCATGGTGACTTCTAAAGAGGTTTACGGGCATAACTTGCGTGAACTTGCGCTTTCCCAGAAGCACGACGTGACAGTCACCCGCCTAACGCGAGGCGATTTGGAGCTTCCGGCGAACGCGGAGATGCGGCTGCAGTTTGGCGATCTGCTTTTCATCGTCGGCGAAAAACAAAACGTTGCGGCCGCAGCTAAGCTTCTTGGAAATTCGGTGAAGCAACTCAGCCAGACCAACTTTATCCCGGTCTTCATTGGCATCGGCCTTGGTATCCTGCTGGGCGCGGTTCCGCTGCATTTCCCGGGAATTCCCTCGGCGGTGCGTCTCGGGCTGGCTGGCGGACCGCTCATCGTGGCCATTTTGTTAAGTCACCTCGGACGGGTGGGCCCGGTCATCTGGTATATGCCGTCGAGCGCCAACCTCGCCTTGCGGGAGTTGGGCATCATTCTCTTCCTCAGTTGCGTCGGATTGAAAGCGGGGGCGCATTTTGTGGAGACGCTTGTCCATGGCCAAGGCGTGCTCTGGATGGTGGCGGGGGCGACCATCACTTTCGTTCCGCTCATTCTCGCTGGCTTGGTCGGGTGGATGGCATTGAAACTACCTTTTTCCAGCATCTGCGGGGTGCTTTCGGGCAGCATGACCGACCCTCCCGCGCTGGCCTTTGCCAATTCGATTGTTGGCTCCGATGCTCCGTCGGTTTCCTACGCCACGGTCTATCCCCTGACGATGTTGCTCAGGATTATCGTCGCTCAGGTTTTGGTGCTGTTGTTTGCGAGCTAAAAATGTCCCGCGTTTTGTCGGCGTGACATTGTTGCTGACCGCTGCTTTGTGGCAAGGGAACAGTGGCTCGCCCAATTGCCATGCTTGCCTCGCTGGAACTCACCCGCTATTTTTCCCTCGATCATGGACCACCGCTTTGCCCAGCCACAGAACTTCATCAACCGCGAGTGGAGCTGGCTAGAGTTCAACCGCCGGGTCCTCGAAGAGGCGCAGGATCGCTCGCAGCCGCTTTTTGAGCGGCTCAAATTCCTCAGCATTTTCTCGAGCAATCTCGATGAGTTTTTTGAAATCCGCGTCGCCGGCATCAAGCAGCAGATTGAGAGTCAGTCGAATGACACAGGCCCCGATCATAAATCGCCGTCGGAGGTTTTCCAAGGCATCCAGGAAATTGCCCATGAGCTGGTTCAGACCCAGTATGATCTTTGGAATCACGAACTCATCCCGTTGCTGGCGGCGCAAAAAATCCGCCTCCTGCCGATCCGCGACCTGAGCCCGGTGAAGGCCAAATGGGCGCGGAATTATTTCCTTAATGAGGTTCTTCCCATCCTCACTCCGCTCGCGGTCGATGCCAGCCATCCGTTTCCGCAAGTGGTGAACAAAAGCCACAACCTGATCGTGCGCGCCCGCAAGCCACGGCAAACGCAGCCTCTCTATGCGGTCGTGACCGTACCCACCAGCGTTCCCCGACTCATCCAGCTTCCTAATAACAAACGCGAAACCAATCACTGGAACTACATCTACCTCGCCGACCTCATCAAACAAAACCTCGCTGACCTTTTCCCCGGTCTCACCATTGAGGGCGTGCACGCTTTCCGCATCACCCGGAACAGCGACCTCTACATCGACGAGGAGGAATCTGAGAATCTCCTCCGCATGATCGAGGAGGAACTCCGCAAGACCAAGCGCGGCAACGCCGTGCGCCTCGAGGTCGAGGCTGACATTCCTTCAGATTTCCAGAATCTCCTTCTCTCTCGTTTTCATCTCACCTCTTCGGACCTCTACAAGATTCACGGCCCGCTCACGTTTACGCACCTGAACCCCCTCATTTTCAACGAGGCGTTTGCCCGTTTGCGCGACCGCCCTTTTTCGCCCACCTACGACGCCTCGTTCCCCCGTCATGCCGATCCTTTCGCGGTCTTGAAAAAGCAAGACGTCCTTTTGCATCACCCCTACCAAAGCTTCGACAGTGTGGTTCGTTTTCTGGAAGCCGCCGCCGCCGACGCCAAGGTGCTCGCGATCAAAATGACGCTCTACCGTACGAGCGGCGACAGCCCGATCGTGGCCGCGCTGATGGACGCGGCAAAAAACGGCAAACAAGTCACCGCCTTGGTCGAGTTGAAGGCACGCTTTGACGAAGCAAACAACATCCAGTGGGCCCGCAAACTCGAGGAAGCCGGCGCCCACGTCGTCTATGGAGTCGTCGGATTGAAAACCCATTGTAAAATCCTTCTCATCGTCCGTCGTGACAGTGACCAGATCCGCCTTTACGCCCATCTCGGCACCGGTAACTACCATCCGCGCACCGCCCGCATCTACACCGATCTCAGCCTCCTCACCGCCAATCCTGCGATCACCAGCGAGATGGCTACTCTCTTCAATACCCTCACCGGTCTCGCCGAGTATCCGGGTTTCAAAAAACTCATCGTCGCACCGTTCGACATGGCCGCCCGCTTCAAAGGCATGATCCTCCGCGAGTGCAACGCCGCCCTCGCTGGCAAACCCGCCCGGATCGTGGTCAAAATCAACTCACTCGTGGACGAGGACCTGATCGAGCATCTCTACGACGCTTCTGCGGCCGGGGTAAAAATCGATCTCATCGTACGCGGTATTTGCTGCCTGCGTCCCGGTGTTCCGGGCGTTTCGGAAAACATCCGGGTCATCTCCGTGGTCGGCCGCTTCCTTGAGCACAGCCGCATCTTCTATTTTGCGAATAACGACAAACCGGTCGTATACCTCGGCAGCGCTGACTGGATGCCGCGCAACCTCTACCGTCGCGTCGAAGTCTGCTTCCCGGTTGAGGAACCTCGGTTGCGCGACCAAATCATCAACGAAATCCTGCCCGCCTTTTTGAACGACCGGGTGAAAGCGCGCGAACTTCAACCCGACGGCAGCTACCTCCGCCTCCAACCGATCCCCGGTCAAAAGCCTAGCCAGGCGCAGCTCTTCTTTCGCAAGCAAGCCCGGGAGCGCACCCCGATGCAGGCCAAAAAATCCGCCACACCCGCCATCACTCGCCGCCTCGTTCCCCAGGAGCGCCCACCGATCCCCGCGTAAGATGCCGAAGCGTTCTCCTTAGGCACCGTTTTTGCTAATAGGAGGTGATATGTATATTGCACTCTTGGTCCTCGGTAGCATTTTGGCTTTGGTGGGAAGCCTCCTTTTTTTGATCGACGCTTTCCGGGTGCATTGGGGTTGGGGCTTGGGCGCGCTTTTCTTCCCACCGGCCAATATTGTCTGTCTGATCAAACACTGGACGGCAACCAAACGTGGATTTTTGATCTCGCTCCTCGCTCTGCCATTTCTTGCCGGCGGGTTAGTTCTACTCCCGAAAACGGGTGGATTGAAGGTGGCCAGCCAGCCCGAGAAGGTGAATGACCCTTTCTTTAACGCGATCCAGAAGGCCCGCGCCGCGATGGTCAAAGTCGAAAAATCGCGCGAGGAAGGCGGTCCGGCGAATCCGAATCCTGCGGCATCCGCTCCAACCGTATCTGCGCCAGCAGCATCAGTTCCCACCGTGGACCAGACACCTCCCACGCCGCCAGCCACCTTGGTCCAGCGGCTCGCCAATAACCGGGCCGCTTTTAAGAGTCTCGAGACGGAGTTCGCCGAACTCGCCCGGAAACGCCAAGCCCTTCCGAAAAACGACAGCAAGGCGATCGCCGCATTTAACCTCGATGCGAAAGCTTACGCCGACAAACTTTCCGCCACTCGCTCCGAGCAAGCTATTTTGCTGGAACTCGAACGCACCGCCGTCACAAAGAAATGACCTAAGAAAGGATGGCCTTGGAACGTTTGTTAGATATGCAAACACTCCAAGTCCATGTGCCGTGTCCGAAAAAATGGGATGATCTCGACGGAAACGAGCGTCGCCGTTTCTGCGAGCAGTGCGGGAAACACGTTCACAATCTCTCGTTAGCCAGTTCGCAGGAAACCGCGCAGCTGACTCGTCAAGTCGAATCCGGAGCGCGCGTTTGCGTGGCCTATTTTGCGGATTCAACTGGAAACATCCAACGCCAGCGGGGAGGGGGTTGGGCCTATCGGCTCCGGTTGGTGCTCTCGGTTCTGGCGCCCTCGCTGGGTTGGGGAGGAGCGGTTGCCGGGACACCCGATCGTCCTCAAGAAAGGCGAGAGGCGCGGCTCGATGCGGATGGCGAGATCGTTCTCGGAAAAGTGGCGGCACCGACGCCCACACCGACGCCGTCTCCAATCCGCGGGGAAGCCGCTGTGACGCCGGTGCCGGTTCTCGGCGACGCCATAGCTGTTCCGCCCCCAAAAGAATAAACGAGGTGGTAGAGGTCTCCGAGTTCGAGACATGGGATGTCTTGTTGCCCGAAAATTCTCAAGTTTAAGAAAACTGCGAACCAGATGGGGAATGCCGTTCCCATGATGGGTTAAGCAACAACGCAGAAGCCCTCTCTCTAGGGGAAAACGGGAGTTTCCGCGGTGGTTTACGTTTAACCGAGTGCTTCTGGAAGGGCTTTTAAGAGCGCGTTAAATGAGTTTGCACAAGACCTGCTCTTTACGTTGAGACGCCTCGGTGTGAGCCAGGGGAGTCGCTAGAATCCCAAATGAAGCCCCAACATCCATTCACTCGGTCCCTGTTCCTCTTCGCATTGTTCCTTTGCGGGTGGTTTGCGCAGGCGTCCGGCGCCATTGTTCAAACCTATTTTGTCCCGCTCACGGAAACCGACCTGCAAACTTCCTGGCAGGGCATCTCGGGAGCCGGCGGAGCGACTATTGGAAACTCGATCAAGAGCGTTATCTCCATCGCGGTGCCCAAGGTAGGCACGATCATCTATTACGACCACTGGGAGGACGGATATGAGGCCAATCCGGAAGTTAAAGTGCAGGCATCGACCCAAATTTGGGGCGACGGCAACCTTACGAACGGCACCGCCCCCGGCTACCCGACCGACATCATTCCCTCTGGCGGTGTTATCGCCGTAACCAACAACGTCACGTTACCGCGGAATTCCGCTACCATTTTTTATGATTCCCGCGATCGGATCAGCACCACCCAAGCTATCGCTGTAGCACACGTCGCGTGGCCGATCAGCCCGGGCAGCATTATTGGCACGGCCGCCGAGGCCTACGACACCCGCAAGTGGGGAACGGCCTTTCAAATGCCGGTCGGCACCAACGTCGCAGCGGCGCAGCAGCTTTTTGAGTATTCCTCGATCCACGTCATGGCCGGGCAGGACAACACGCTGGTCCAGATCGACAAAGATGCGAATGGCACCGTGGATGTCACGCAAACCATCAACACCGGACAAAGCTTGATCGTCAGCGGAGGGGTCCTGGCTGGGGCAACAGTGACTTCGGACAAACCAGTCGAGGTGCACGAGGTAACGGGCGACATCGGTTCCACCTACGAATCGCGGACATTTGCCGTGCGGCCAACCACCCAGTGGACCTCAAGTTATTACGCACCTGTGGGCACCACGGTGGCGACCGAGCCAAACGTCGTTTTTCTCTATAACCCCGGCCCCTCGCCGATCACGATCAGCTATGAATGCTTGGCCACAACCGGAACGGTCGTCGTTCCCGCGAAAGGAACCGGCTCGCTTAACTTGCCGCTGAATTCCGCCTGTCACTTCTACACCACGGGTGCCGAACCATTTTACGCGGTGGGTTGCAATGACGCCGGAAGCCCAAACACCGGTGGCACCTCGAACCAGATTCACGACTGGGGCTACGCACTAACGCCTGACTCCGCCCTGACCACCTCCTTAGTCGCCCCGTGGGCACCGGGATCGGACGATATCGCTGCGCCGATTGGTGTTCCAGACAAGAACGGCAGCCCGGTCTGGGTCACCCCCACAGCGACGACCACAGTTTATGTGAATTATAGCGGCGATGTGACGAGTGGGCCGAACACCGCCCCGAACGGTTCGAAATACAATGTCTCCTACAACATTCCGCGGTTGGGTCTGCAAATTATTTATAACCCGACGACATTCGACATGTCGCGAGCTCTGATCTTCACCACGGACGGCACGCGGATCGCGGGAGCTTGGGGTGAGGATCCAGCCACTTCGGATCCGGGAACCGCCCCCACCGGCGCTCCCTATCTGGATCTCGGCTACGCGGTCATTCCATTTTCCGCGCCAGCCTTTTTGAAAACGGCGACCCTCTCCACTGATGTGAATTCAAACGGCTTGGTCGATCCGGGTGACACCATCTTGTTCACGCTGTTTTTAAATAACGATGGCGTGGTGGATCTGCCCAACGCGGTCTTTACGGACGTTATTCCATCCGGCACGACGTATGTGGCCAACTCGACCGCTGTCGATGGCGCGCCCGTTCCAGATGACCTCACCGGAACACCGTTCCCGATGGACGGCAGTGGCGTGAGTGTTCCCTTTGTCCCCGCCGGTAATTCGGTCAGCATCAAATTCCGAGTCACGATCAACGCGGGTGCAAAAACCGTGACTAACACCGCGATTGCTTCGAGCGCCGGTGTTCCGCAACCGCTTGTAGCAACGGTTAGTTTTGCGATTACGCCTGTAACTTTGAGCGGCAAAGTGACCGATGACGCCAACGGATTGCTTGGCACACCCGTGAACACGGTGGACGGCACAGGCACCAATGCCGGCGGCACGCTCTACGCAAACCTCGTCAGTGGCGGACTAGTCACGCAAGTCTATCAGGTGAATGCGGACGGCACCTACAGTTTCATTAATGTGCCCGGCAACAGCACCTATTCGGTCGTGCTCAGCAATACGCTTGGAACGGTCGGTAGCGCACCTCCCGCTGCCTCTCTGCCAGCAGGCTGGGTGAACACCGGGGAATTTTTTGGCAGCGGAACGGGTAGCGACGGGACGGTCAACGGAACCCTCTCCGTGGCAGTGATCGGTGCGAGTGTGATCAATGCCAACTTCGGCATCGACCAGACACCGACTGCTAACAATGTAAGCACGGCCTCGCAGCGCAATCCTTCCGGCACCACTCAGGTCACTGCGCCTACCTTGACCGGCACCGACCCTGAGGACGCATCGATTACCAGTTTCAAAATCGAAACCCTCCCTGCTAACGGCACGCTTTACTATAACAACGTGCTGGTCACTGCAGGGCAGGTCATTCCCGCCTACAACGCGACCCTGCTCAAGCTCGATCCGAACGACGGAGCGATCACCGTCACCTTTACTTACTCGGCAGTGGACGCTGCCGGTAAATCTGGAACGATTGCAACTGCCTCGTTGCCCTTCACTACCGTCAGCGTGAGCGGCAATGTTTATGATGATGCCAACGGCCTGCTTGGGACACCCGTCAACACGGTCGATGGCACCGGCACAAACATCGGCGGCACCCTCTACGCTAACCTTGTTACCGGCGGAAACGTCTCGCAGGTGCTCCCGGTTGCTGCCGATGGCACCTATAGTTTCCTCAGTGTGGTCAATGCAACCTACATCGTCGTTCTTAGCACAACACAAGGTACGGTCGGAGCGGCCGCGCCTGCCGCAGCGCTGCCCTCTGGATGGGTGAACACAGCGGAAAAACTCGGTGCTGGAACCGGTAGCGATGGAACCACGGACGGACGAATCACCGCGATCATTGTTAACAACGCTAGTATCACCAACGTCAACTTTGGCATTAACCGCACACCCACCGCCAACACCGTCACGGCGCCGAGCCAGGTCAATCCAGGCGGCACCACCAAAGTAGCGGTTCCGACGATTGGCGGAACCGATCCGGAAGATGGCACTACCACGACCGTTGTCTTCACCGCGCTCGCCACTAATGGAATACTCTATTACAACAACGTCGCCGTTACGCTCAACCAGACGGTTAATAACTTCAATCCCGCGCTTCTAACTATCGATCCGGCGACAGGGAACGTTACTGCCACCTTTACCTACGCGGTCAAGGATGCCGCTGGTTTTAGTTCTCCTTCTGCGACGGTCACCATGCCCTTCAGCACGGTCAACATCTCGGGCAACGTCTATAACGATGCTAACGGGCTGCTCGGCACACCTTTTAATACCGTGGATGGCGCTGGCACGAACGCTGGCGGCACCCTCTACGCCAATCTGGTTACCGGTGGCATCGTTGCCGATAAGGTGGCAGTCGGCGCAGGTGGCACCTACACCTTCACGGGCGTGGCCATCAACACCACCCATACCGTGATCTTGAGCACCACCCAAGGCATCGTGGGTAACGCTCCGCCCGCAGCCGCCCTTCCGGCTGGTTATGTGAACACCGGTGAAAATGTCGGCTCCGCCGCAGGCAGTGACGCCACACCGGATGGCAGTCTCGCCGTTGCAGTGGTCACCACGACCATTGCCAATGCGAACTTCGGCATCGAGCGCACACCAACGGCTAACAACGTCAGCGCAGCTTCGCAAATCAATCCGGCCGGAACCAACCAGGTCACCTCGCCAACGCTAACCGCGACCGATCCAGAGGATGCCTCGATCACCAGTTTCAAAATCGAGACTCTTCCCGCCAACGGCACACTCTACTACAATGGAATCGCAGTGACGCTCGGGCAGACTATTGCCAGTTACAACGCGACGTTACTAACCTTCGATCCGAACGATGGCGCGATCACTGCGACCTTCACTTACTCGGCGGTGGATGCGGCGGGTAAAACATCCAGCACCGCGACTGTCACCATGCCGTTCACGACGGTTGGG
>JBBRPA010000032.1:0-40453 GCA_038228695.1 Chthoniobacterales bacterium | reverse complement strand
CCAACTCCTCGCCCACCTCGGCCTCCAGATCCCCCGTCACTCCAAAATCATCGAAAATGTAGTGCCGAAAATCCACTGAAAAACCCCGCAAACCCGCATGGTTGCGAGATCGACCCTCTCAAACTGCGGAACTTGGGCTAGAGCCAAGCTTGGTCCGCTCGCGGTTTACACCCGCGACAGTCGGTAAAGTTGCAAACTGTGGTCCGGTAAGGTCACTTTAGTTCCGGCTCTTTTAGGTTTGGCGTCTCCGATGAAACCCTCAGCAGCGGCGGTGTCTAGCAACAGAGTCCATTTTGCCTTGGTTGGCCCGGAGAGAACAAATTCGCCCGGTTCGTGGGCGGCATGAATCAAGAGCAGAAAGGTATCGTCGTGAAAGGCGTTACCCGCGTCGTCGCGCAATGCTGGGGCGTCACCGCACAGCATCATGCAGATGCTTTGTAATTCGCCATCGCGCCATTCACTTTCCGTCATTTCATGACCTTGGGAATGAAACCAAGTGACGTCTTTGAGACCGACTCCTTTGATCACTTGGCCATCGAGAAACTTGGGATGACGGAAAACCGGATGCTCATGCCGAAACTGAATCAGACGGCTAGTAAACTGCTGAATGCGTTGGGCTTCCGGGTCGCGTTCCCAAGTCAGCCAGCCGAGTTCGTTGTCGTGGCAATAAATATTATTGTTGCCGTTTTGTGTGCGCCCAAATTCGTCACCGGCGTTTAGCATCGGCACGCCTTGGCTGAGGAAGAGAGTGACGAGAAAATTTCTTCGCTGGCGCTGGCGCAAGGCGAGAACGGTTTCGTCCTCTGTCGGACCTTCCTCGCCGCAATTCCAGCTAGCGTTATTGTTGTCGCCGTCGCGATTTTCCTCGCCGTTCGCCTCGTTGTGTTTCTCGTTGTAAGAGACGAGATCGGTGAGAGTGAAGCCGTCGTGCGCGGTGATGAAATTAATGCTCGCGTAAGGGCGGCGACCGGAAATTTCGTAATATTCGGGGCTGCCGCTCAGCTTATAGGCGAGGTCGGGAAGCAAGCCTAGATCGCTTTTCCAGAAATGGCGGACGGTGTCGCGGAATTTACCGTTCCATTCGGACCAGAGGATCGGAAAATTTCCGACGAGATAACCGCCCTCGCCGACGTCCCACGGTTCGGCGATGAGCTTTACAGTGGAAAGCATTGGATCCTGATGAACGGCGTGAAGAAACGCGCCACGCATATCCGGCAGGTGAGCGCCACGAGTGAGCGCGGTGGCGAGGTCGAAGCGGAAACCGTCGACGTGCATTTCCTCGACCCAGTAGCGGAGACTGTCGAGGACGAGTTGTAGGACTCGCGGGTGCGTGATATCCGGCGTATTTCCGCAACCAGTGTAGTCGTAATAGTTCGCCGTGTCCCCCGGATGGAGGCGGTAGTAGGATTGGTTGTCGATTCCCCGGAAACAAAGACTCGGCCCCATCGGACCTCCCTCGCAGGTGTGGTTGTAAACGACATCGAGGATGACTTCGAGGCCGGCGGCGTGGAGATTTTTCACCATCTGTTTGAACTCAACAACCTGCCCGCCGCGAGTGCCGCTGGCGGAATACGACCCCTCCGGCGCGAAGAAGCCAAGCGTATTATAGCCCCAGTAATTCGAGAGCCCTTTCTCGATCAACATTGGCTCATCGATGTGGTCGTGCACCGGGAGAAGCTCGACGGCGGTAATCCCGAGTTTTTTTAAATAAGCAATCGCCGCCGGGCTGCCCATTCCGGCATAGGTTCCGCGTTCGCTTTCGGAAATATCCGGGCAGAGTTTGGTAAATCCGGCGAGATGCACCTCGTAAATAATCGTCTCGGTCCACGGTGTCCGAAGCAGTCGATCCCCTGCCCAATCGAAGCGGGAAGGATCGATCACGACGGACTTTGGAATGAAGCGGGCATTGTCGCGCGGATCTGGCTCGCTAGCGTTTTTCATCGCGTCGTTCACATTGCAATAAGGAAAGACCTCGTCGCACCACTCGATTGCGCCGTCGATCGCTCTGGCGTAGGGATCGATCAAGAGTTTCGCGGGATTGAAGTGGGCTCCGTTGGCCGTGTCGTAGGAGCCATAAACGCGATAACCATAGCGTTGGCCCGCACCGAGGCCGGGAATGAATCCGTGGAAGACGTTGGCGGTGTATTCCGGCAAAATCACTCGGCCGATCTCCAGCTTCGGATCGGCATCATCAAAGAGACAGAGTTCGACCTTCTCGGCGTGGTCGCTCCAGAGCGCAAAGTTGACACCTCCATCACGAATCGTCGCTCCGAGAGGATAAGGCAGGCTGGCTTTTACAGAAAAATTAGTCATGTCTCAAGTCTGCGGGCGTTTTAAACAGGAATCGTCCGTCGGACAACACCGCAACTGAATATTTTTGTCGCGCCGACCCGATTTCGGACCGGGCGGAAGGTCAACGAATGAAGCCGAAATGCTGACCAAACGGCCAGTAAACGACCAATCCCCGGCCCACGGCGTTTTTCTCGGGAACCGGCCCCCAAAAACGGCTGTCGCTGGAATTATAACTGTTGTCGCCGAGCGCGAGATAGGAATGCGGGGGCACGTCGAACGGCTGGTCGGGAGTTTGCAGCAGCAACGGACCGATATTGCCGTATCCGCGATAACCGTTTTTAGCGGACATGACTCGTTTGAGCGGCCATTCCTCAGCGAGTTCGCCGTTGATGTAGAGGTTTGGCGCTTCGATCCGGACATGGTCTCCACCGACTGCGCCGAGGCGTTTGATGTAAAATTGAGTTAATCCGCCGCTGCGCGGATCCTCGGTGATGCCGTTGATGCCATCGGTGGTGAAGACGAAGACGTCGGCGCGTTGAGGTTTGCGAAAGTGATAGGTGAATTTGTCCACGAAAACCTGATCGCCGGTCTGGACGACGCCGCGAACGACGGGTTGCCCGGCTCGCACGAGTTTCCCGGCATGGACCCCGAAATCAGTCACCAGATTCTGCGGCGGGCAACCGACTTTGTAAGTCTGGCCGCTCTCCATGACGACGAGAGTGGAGGTGGAAAACCACAGAAACGGGACGGATTGAAGTTGCACAATGACGTCATCCTGTCGGGCGACGACGTCGAGGTAACTGCGGCCATTCCAGACCGTTTCCCAAAGGCGCTGCGGAAGGGAAGGAATCGGGCCGCTGAGGGGTTTGCCGATGACGCCGTTAAGCGTGGGCTGCATGGAGCCGGTGGGAATCTTGAAGGGCTGGAGAAAATAAGCGCGGATGCCCAGTGCGATGACGATGGCGACGAGAAAGGTCTCGCAGTTTTCGCGGATGCCCGGGTTCGAGGGCGTGGAAACGACTTTGCCGATCTCGCGGTCGAGTTCGGCGGTGATGCGGTCGATGTCCGTTCGATCCCGCTGGCGGGTGGCGTAATGGAGTTCGCGGTTTTTCGCGGTTAGCCGATCAAAATCCTCCGGAGACAACATGTCCCGCTTGTAATGGAGCAGGCGCTTGACGTTTTTGCAGATTTCGTGGGCTTGCTTGATGTATTTGGGAGCGAAAATCATGGATGAGCGGCGAATGTAGAGTGAGGAATGGAAAGCGGCAACGGGCGTTTTTTCCCACTGGCAAAGCCCGCACAGGTCCGGTTGCCACAATTGGAAGCGTTGGGCTCAGGAAATATGAAATTTTCGTCACGCAACGTCAGACACCCCTCGGTTGTCTGCCTTATCCATGAACACACTCGCCTTCCTCGGAAATCTGGCCGGACCGGATGGATTCCTGATTTTATTTTTCATCCTGATTTTTTTCGGTGCCAAACGGCTGCCCGAACTGGCCCGTTCGATGGGCCTCGCAGTGCGCGAGTTCAATAAGGCGAAAGAGGAGTTTACATCCCAGCTCTCCAGTTTGCCCGCTCCGCCTGCACCCCGGCAGGAGGCCCGATCCGTAGTGACTGCGCCAGTCGCAGCCGTGGAACCTGCGACAACCGCTGCAGAAATTCCGCCGCACGCCTAAGCGAGATTATTGCCGTAAATGCACCGCTGGACTTTTATGTCGGAGGCGGAGGTTGAGCATTTCCACGGCAACAGAAAACGCCATCGCGAAGTAAATGTAGCCTTTCGGAATGTGCTGACCGCTTCCCTCAGCCACGAGCACGAAGCCGATCAAAAGGAGGAAACTTAACGCGAGCATCTTCACAGTCGGATGTTTTTCCACAAACGCGCTGATCCCGCCCGAGGACAGGATCATGACGATCAGCGCGATGACCACAGCAGCGATCATCACGTAGATATTCCGGCCCATGCCGACCGCGGTAATGACTGAGTCGAGGGAAAACACGATGTCGATGAGCAAAATTTGCACGACGACCGCGCGGAAAGTAGCAGTTCCTCCTACCTTCCCGCCCAACTCATCCTCGCCCTCGAGTTTGTGATGAATCTCGTGGACCGCTTTCCAGATCAAAAACAATCCGCCGCAGAGCAGGATCAGGTCCTTGCCAGAAATTCCGTGGCCGAACACAAAGAAGAACGGCTTATCCAATGCCATCATCCAAGAAATGCTCAGGAGAAGCAAAACGCGGGTGATTAGCGCCAGGGAAAGTCCAATGGTGCGCGCCCGTGCTTGTTGTTCCGGCGGAACCTTCCCGGAAAGAATGGAAATGAAAACGAGGTTATCGATACCAAGAACGATCTCCAGAATCGTGAGCGTGAGCAGGCTGATCCAAATTTGGCTGTCAGAAATCCAGGAAAATTCCATAAAAGCTAGGTGGTGACGAGAGATTCGGGATGCCTTCTAACCAATCGACTAACGGCGGTGGCGCGGCCGGACGTTTCATCAATGTCCACTAGCATCCCGTGGAGGCGGACCTCGCCCTCAGCGACCGGAAAATTCACCGGCATACTGGAAATAAAACGGCTCACGATCGGCCCGATGTCCCGGCCAAGAATCGAGTGGACCGGCCCGCACATGCCAGCATCACAGAGGAACGCCGTGCCGCCCGGGAAGATCTGCTCATCGGCGGTTTGCGTGTGGGTGTGAGTGCCGCACACCGCTGAGACCTGACCGTCGAGAAAGCGGCCCATGGCGATTTTTTCACTCGTAGTTTCCGCGTGCACATCGACGAAAATCACGTTTGTTTCCTCCCGCATTTTCAGCACCTCGCGTTCGATCGCAAGAAAGGGATTGTCGAGGATCGGCAGCATGAAAGTTCGGCCTTGCACGCAGATCACGCCGACTTTTCCCTTGGCCGTTTCGAGCACGATGGAGCCGGCCCCAGGAGTTTCCTCAGGATAATTCAGCGGACGAAGCAAGCGCGGTTCAGTGACGATGTAACCGGCGGTTTCCTTTTGATCCCAGACGTGGTCGCCGGTGGTGATGACGGCCACTCCGGCACGGAGCAGATCGATGGAGATTTTCCCAGTGATGCCACGACCGGCAGCCGCGTTTTCTCCGTTGACGATGACGAAATCGAGGGCCAACTCCTCTTTCAGACCCGGCAACATTTCAATCACTGCCCGCCGTCCGGGCGCGCCGACAATATCCCCCAAAAAAAGTATCCGTAGCATGTCGGGTCTCTTATACTCTGCGCCGATGATTGTGCGCAAAGGATTCGTAGTTCTGGCCCTCGGATTTTTTCTGGCGCTGCAGAACGCCCCCGCCAAAGTCAGTGTGATGGCTCGCCCGCCAGATTGGGGTCGCCTCGAAAAATACCAGCGGACGATCACGCGCGAGACGTTTGTCCGCCTGCTGCACGCGTATTACGCGCCGAACGGGGCCGCGTTCCAATATGTCTGGATCGACACCGATCACGCGCTCATCCGCAAAGGTGCGCGGGCGCCCGGCTATTTCCGGTTGGAATTTGCCCAGAGCGAGGAAATGCGGCGGGAAACACCGGCAGGTTGGCGCCCGGTGACACCCGGCTCACTGCTCGGCAAGAAAATCGCGCTCGACCCCGGACACCTCGGCGGGCGCTGGGCGAAAATGGAGGAACGTTGGTTCCAACTCGGCGACGCCGCACCAGTGACCGAAGGCGACATGACCCTGCTCGTGGCGAAAAAGATCGCAACCAAACTTCGCGAAGCCGGGGCGGCGGTCTCGTTTGTCCGCTCAAAAACCGAGCCGCTCACCCCCGTGCGCCCGGGAGTTTTGCAAGACGAAGCCGCGCAATCGCTCGCCGATCAGGGCGTCCCCGCGGCAGAGATTCATCCCAACTACACCGGCATCAACGATCCGCAGAAACAGACCTCGATCCAATGGGAAGCCGAGCGGTTATTTTATCGCTTGAGCGAGATTCGCGCCCGGGCCCGGCGCAACAACGAGGTCCTGCGTCCGGATCTAACCATTTGCCTCCACTTCAACGCCGAGGCTTGGGGCGACCCGACGCTTCCCTCCTTTGTTGAAAAAGATCATCTCCATCTGCTCGTCAACGGCGATTATTCCGAGGGAGAAATCGCCTACGATGATGTCCGCCTGGAAATGATGGAAAAACTCCTTAGCCAAAGCATCGTGACCGAATTAGCTCTCTCGGAAACGGTGGCGAAAAGCCTCGCCGCCGCGACGGGTCTTCCGCCTTACGAATACACCACGCCAAACGCCGCGCGCGCCCCGGGCAGCACCTATGTCTGGTTGCGAAACCTGCTCGCCAACCGCCTCTACCGCAATCCGACGCTCTATCTCGAACCTTACGTAATGAACAATCAGGACACCTTCGAACGCATCCAGATGGGCGACTACGAAGGCACGAGGCTCTACCGCGGGGTGCAACGCAAAAGCCTCTACAACGAATACGCCGACGCCGTGGTCGCTGCCCTCACCGCAGGCGAATAGCTAGGTTTCAGAAACCCACACCGCATTTCCGCCGATCTGCGCCGTCCCCGTAGTGACAGTCCAGGATCGCTTACCATCAGCTCTTGGCTCTCAGCTTTGATTTTCTCCCCTCAATTCCCGATTGCCCACACACCCCACATTCGCTACGCTGCCATTCTCTGCAAGGAAGCATCCATCGCTATGACCCTCTCAGAATTGCCCATCCCCATCGACCGCGAACGCATCGCCGCCTTTTGCAAAGAACGCGGTATCCGCAAACCATCCAAAAAGACTAGTTACAATCTTCAGCTCTATCCCCTCGGGAAACGCAACACCACATCGCCGAAATCCACCTCGCAGCCTGTCGCTGTCGTCGGCATCGGGAAACACCGTCAACACCCCGGCGGCGAGCATCTGCGGCAAGTGATTCGCCACTGACGGACGCTTCATCCCCAGCCGCCCCGCCATCTCCGACACCGGCACTATCCGTGTCCGTGTTTTCGAGGCCAGATCAGTTTGTCGGAAGGCAGGAGGAGCAGACGATGGATATCGGTCTCCGGCGTCCCAGGGTTCTCGTCCCGCAGGCCTTCCTTCATGCGTTCGCAGACTCCAGAAAAAAGGCGAGGGCCTGCGAGCACGCGCTCTTCCTCTGTCATGGATCGCGCTTGGCGGATTCTGGCCCGCAAAGCAAATCGGGCGTCGCTCGCGATCGTTTCTTCGGTCATGCTAAGAGGTTAGTGGATTCACTTTTCCGAGGCAAGGCTGGAATATCCAGGAAACTATTCCAGCTGGGAGATGTCGCGCATGTCGGGTCCGTTGTTGGAGACGCCGGTTCCGCCAACGACTTAACGCGCAGGAAATCTCCTAACATTGTTGCCCGTTAACTTTTTGGCGGAGTGGTAGGAGCTAGGCAAACGCCTTCAGGAAGGCGCTTTCGAGCGCGAGCGGCTCGTTAATGTTTTGAGCGAGATGGGTTTTTAGTTTTTCGAGGGCATCGAGCCGTTCGAGAGTGGTCGTGGCGTCTTCCTGCGTCGCGAGCCATTTCGTTTGCTCCGCGTAATGCGGCAGATCGAGGTGCGGCACACCTTCACGAGCCCGAGCGACATCGGTCCACCACGTGGTTAGAAGTTCGATCAGGTTGGTGCGTTCGCGCTGGCTGCGGGCGGCTCCCTGGGCGTCGTATTGTTCCTCAAGTTTTTCTAGGTAACGGGCCTCGACGACGCCTTTGAGATGTTTCTCTTCGGCTTTCAGTTCGCTTTTGTTTTCCGAGGCGATGGTTTCTTTGCACTCGTTGAGGATGTCCTGAAAGTCGCGAACCAGTCCGAAGATTTGCGGGATCTCGCGCGAACCGGGGCGGGCAAAATAATCGCCCAACGCGCCAAGCAAACGCTGCTCCCACGGGCTCCGAACGACCTCGGCAGGCGGACGCAACTGGACGATGAGGCAGCGGGAAAGAATGGTGTCGAGCAGCATCTCCGGCGAGGCAGTGAGGAGAATGAGCATGGAATTGGCCGGTGGCTCTTCGAGGGTTTTCAGAAAGGCGTTCGAGGCAGCGGTCACGAGGCGGTCGGCTTCGATGATGACTCCGAGTTTTTTCTTCGATCGGCTGGATTTCATGTGCAGCTCGCGTTCGAGTTCGCGGATTTGCTCGATGACGATGCGGCGGGATTTCGATTCCGGCTCGACGGTGTGAGCGTCGGGATGATGGTCGAGCGGATCTTCGGAGCTAGGCGGGAGGTCGTTGACGAGGCGGAAGATGTCGGACGCGAGTTGGCGCTTGCCACTGCCGAGTGCGCCGGTGATGAGGTAGGCGTGGCCGAGGCGTGAATCGCGTTGCGCGGCGGTAAGCAGGTCGAGAGCTTCGGCGGGTGTGAAGGACATATGAGGAAATCAGGCTAGGCGCTTTTCCACGTGGCTCCAAATGAGACCAGCAATGTCGTCGATTGGTCGGGCCGCGTCGATGACCACAAACCGCTCTTTTTCGCGAGCGGCGAGCGCGAGGTAACCAGCGCGGACGGCTTCGTAAAAAGCGCGGGGTTGCGATTCCATGCGATCGGGTTTTTCGCCAATCCGGGCGGCCAAACGGCCAGCAGCGATCTCCGGATCGAGATCGAAAAGAAAAGTAATCGAGGGCAGACAATCGCCGACCGCGAATTCGTTAACGAAAGCGACTTTCTCCGCGTCGATGCGTCGGGCGACTCCTTGATAGACGGTAGTGGAATCCATAAAGCGATCGCTGATGACGATTCGTCCAGAGTCGAGCGCGGGTTGGATTTTTTCGCGGACGAGCTGGGCGCGACTGGCAGTGAAAAGGAGGAGTTCGGCTTCCGGCGTGAGGAGTTCGCCGCGTTTGGAGAATTGCAGGAGATCGCGAATGGCCTCGCCCGCCTCGGTGCCACCGGGTTCGCGAGTGAGCAGCGGCTCACGACCCAGTGACGCCAAGCGCTCCGCGAGCCGGACGATCTGGGTGGTTTTTCCACAGGCTTCGGAGCCTTCAAAAGTGATGAACAAGCCTTGGGTCATGATTCGGGGATGATGAAAAAAGAATGTTTTGATCTTGTCCACGCGAATCCGACTTGGAATGCTCCGCGCCAATGAAACGCTACTGGATGGTGAAGCAGGAGCCGGCGACTTATGCATGGGAGGAGTTCGTGCGCGATGGCCGGACGAACTGGACGGGCGTGAGAAATTTCCAAGCTCGAAACAATTTGCGGGAAATGAAGCAAGGCGACGAGGTGCTCTATTATCACAGCGTGGTCGGCAAGGAAGTCGTTGGCGTGGCGACGGTTTCAGTGACTGCATTTCCCGATCCGACCGCGACCGAAGGCGATTGGAGTTGTGTGGAATTGCAGCCGAAAAAAGCCCTCAAACGCTCTGTCACCCTCGACGAGATGAAGTCCGATCCGGTTTTGAAAACGATTCCGTTGATCAAACAATCGCGTCTCTCGGTGATTCCCCTTTCAAAAGCCGAATTTGCCCACATCATCGTCCTCTCGAAAAACTAGCCTACTCTATTATGCCGGAAGAAATGATCCTCGTCGTGAAGCGCGATTTGTTTGACACCATTGGCGCGTTTCAAGGTTTGAATTTCAATGTTGACCGTTATCTGCCGCAGTTTCTGGCGCGTCAGAACAACCTCTTCATGGCGCGGTCCGAAGCAGAAAAAAACCCGCTCTTCAAACAGATCATTCCCTACGCGCTGCTAGTCCACGACGGCCGGGTTTTGCATTACGTCCGGGGGAAAAAAGCCGGCGAGCAACGGCTGGTGAGCAAAGGTTCGATCGGCATTGGCGGCCACATGAACGACGCCGACGAGGGTTTGTTTGCGCTCGATCTCGACGCCTACCAAGCCGGGGTCCAGCGCGAGGTGAATGAGGAGCTTCGGATCGAATCGAAATACCAAAACCGCGTGGTCGCCCTGCTAAACGACGATTCTAACGAAGTCGGACAGGTCCACCTCGGCGTGGTTCACATTTTCCAACTCGAGTCCCCCAAAGTGGA
The DNA here is from genome assembly GCA_038228695.1 of Chthoniobacterales bacterium. GTDB lineage: Bacteria > Verrucomicrobiota > Verrucomicrobiia > Chthoniobacterales > DASVRZ01 > DASVRZ01. The sequence continues at coordinate 30,194 of JBBRPA010000032.1, read as the reverse complement.
GAAACGGGAGAGCATGATCACAGAACTGGCGTTCCTGACTCCTGAAGAACTGGTCGAGCGACGGGACTCCCTCGAAAGCTGGTCGCAAATCTGTGTGGATCACCTTGAGACCCTGCTCCGGGCTGCGGAATAGTTGGGCCTAGGCGAAGACATTTCGCAAAAAAGAAATTTCTCGCGGAATTCGCGGTACTTTTTCTCAATTCTGGTAAAACGTCGTCGACGACTCCACGGTCGCAGTGGCCTGTGTGATGGAACCGGAACGCCTTTTTGACCCGCGAAAATCGGTTCACCCCGGAAAAAGATCGTCTTTTCTATTCCGGTTAAACTTTGCGGCACGGGAATCGCTTATTAGCGGATGAAATGAATCCAACCCTTTCGAATCTCGAGCAGGAGCAAATCCTGCAAACCATCGAGATGTTTGAGCTCATCACTCAATCCAATCCAGACGACTACCAGTCTTTCGACATTTTGAAGGACGCCTATATGAAAGTCGGACGGGAGGAGGAAGCTTACCAAATTTCGCAGAAACTCGGCGACACCTACATGGACATGGGGCAGTACTCGTCCGCCTTGCTCGAGTTCGAGGCCATCCTTGAGCGTAGCCCCGACAACAAAGTAGTCGCCGCCAAAAAGAAAGAGGTCGAGAACCGGATGAACCAAGGTGGCAAAATCCGCATGCCGGTCGAGACATCCCTGACGGAGAAAGTCATCAACGGTAGCACCGTCACCAGCGCCCGCTCGGGACGGGCCGCCGAACCGTCGCTCATCGAAGTCCGCGATACGCAGCGTAACGAAGCCGCACTGCGTCAGGCCGGAGCGGTCAGCGAGGACGGGGACGCAGCGCTCACGAAATTTCTCATCTACCACGGGCTATGCCCAAACAAGATTGCCAAGGCCGCGCTCGAGCAGGTTAAGGAGCGCAACGAAGCCCGCCCCGAGCGCACTCTACCTTTTTCGCTCCTCGAGGAAATCTGCAACGAGGCGCAAATCCCGATCGACAACCTGTATTGCAGTCTCCTCGACAAGGTCAAACTTGCCTATGTTCCGCTTGAGATTTACGACATCGATCGTTCCATCGTCAAAATGCTTCCCGAGGAACTCACCATCGGAAACCTCATCCTCCCGTTCGATCTCATGAGCCGCACGATCATGATCGCCACCTGCAATCCCTTCGACGTCGCGACCCGGTCGGCCGCACAAAAGATGCTCGATTACAACATTCAATGGTATGTCGCCACACCCTCCACCATCGCGCGGGCGCTGACTGACGTTTACAAACTGGAAAAATCCGACCGTGGCAACCGCTAAAAAAACCGCCAAAATCTCTGTTAAATCCTTCGGAGAACGCATCGCCGATGTCCTCATCGAGGACGGTCTCCTTTTGCCTAGCCAACTCGAGGAGGCGGTGGAAGCGCAGCGCAGAAGTGGCGGACGCTTACTAAAAATTCTCATCGAGAGAGAACTCGTCAATGAGCAGGACATGACCCTCGCGATGGGACAATGTCTCGATACGCCACCGATCAACATGGTCAAAATCCGGGTGCCCGAGAGCGTGATGAGCCTGATCCCGAAGGACATGGCCCGCAGCTTCAAGCTCGCCCCCATTTGCCAACTCGGGAACAAACTTTTCATCGCGATGGCCGACCCGCTGAACGTCCTCGCGATCGACGACGTCCGCCAGCGGACGAAACTCGATATCGTGCCGATGATCGCGACCGAAAGGAGCATCATGGACACCATCAGCGGCGTGCATGGGGGCGGTTCTGCGGCGATGGACGAAGCGATGCGCTCAGCGGCCAATATGGCCGACGAGGTTGAAATCCAGGCCCATAAAAAGGACAAAATCGACCTCGACCGGATGGCGGCTGACAGCGAGGAAGCTCCGGTTATCAAGATTGTCAACCTCATCCTCGTCCAGGCCCTCAAAGAAAAAGCCTCGGACATTCACCTCGAGCCTTTCGAGAAAACGCTCAAGCTGCGCTACCGCGTGGACGGCGCTCTCGTTGAGGCCAGTTCGCCTCCCAAGGCTCTCCAGCTTCCGATCGCCTCTCGTATCAAAATTCTCGCCGGTCTCGACATCGCAGAGCGACGCCTCCCCCAAGACGGCCGTTTCCGCATCACTGTCGGCGGGAAGGATGTCGATCTCCGTATCTCGTTTTTGCCCACCGTTTACGGCGAAAAAATCGTTATTCGTATTCTGGACAAGAGTGCCCTCGCCGGCTCGGTGGACACGCTCGGGATGGATGATTTCACGCTCGAACGCTTCAAGAAGGCGATCGACGCTCCGCACGGGATGATCCTCGTAACTGGCCCGACCGGTTCTGGAAAAACGACCACCCTCTACTCGGTCCTCTCCGAATTAAACAACCCGATCTACAACATCGTCACGGTCGAGGATCCGGTCGAATACCAACTCGCCGGCATCAACCAGGTCGCGGTCAAAGCCGATATCGGCCTCGATTTCTCCAGTTCGCTCCGCTCCATCCTGCGCCAGGATCCGGATATCGTGATGATCGGCGAGATTCGAGACAACGAGACGGCCGATATTGCGGTCAAAGCCGCGCTCACCGGTCACCAAGTGCTCTCCACTTTGCACACGAACGATGCAGCCGGAGCCATCGCCCGTCTCGACGATATGGGGATCGAGCCCTTCCTGATCTCCAGCTCCGTGTTGCTGACCTGTGCCCAGCGTCTCGTCCGAAAAATTTGCCCTAACTGTCGCGAGGAAATGACTCCCGACTCGGATATGTGCGAAAAACTCGGGATCAACCCGGACGACCAAGAAGTCTTCTTCCACGGCTCTGGCTGCGATCGCTGTAAAAAACGCGGCTATATTGGACGCGCCCCGCTCATCGAAGTGCTGCCGATTTCCGAGACCATTCGCCGCCTCATCATCAAACGCGCCTCGGCGGCAGTTATCAAAAACCAAGCCGTCGCTGAAGGCATGAAAACTTTGCGCATGGTTGGCATGGATAAAGCTAGAGAAGGGGTGACTACCCTAGACGAAGTGTGGCGCACAACCTCCGAAGACACCTAACCCCATGTTTAACTGGATAAAAAAACTCAGCAAAGCGAAACTATCATTCGCGGACGACGCCTCAACCCGGCAGACCCGTGTCGTCAAGCGGATCGTCCCGACCAGCCAGCGGGTGCAGGAAGAAGAGGAGGCAGCGTCCGCTAACTCCCCAGTCGTCGAAAATACCCCGCCGCGTCAGTCGGAAAATGTCTCGCCGACTTTCACCCTCACCCCCAATCTACCCAAGGCGGCCCCGGCTATTTCGTTGACTCAGGAGGCAGAGGCTCCCGCTCCCCGAATTCCCGCTCCCATCAGCCTCGCCCCGCGAAGCAAGGAACCTGAACCCGCCGAACCCGTCGCGCCAACTGCGGAAGCTCCCAGAAAGAAGCTTTCCCTCAACCTGCCCGGAGCCCCCGACACTACCGCAGCCCCCGGAGTTTCCGCTACCCGCGAGATCATTCTAAAGGTGAGTGATTTCATCGCAAAAATTCCCCCACACTTCGTTGATGAAAAAGCCGCCTCGGCCGATCTCGAGGTTCGTTTTAATGCGGCGGACCTCTATTCCGACATGACCAAGGGCCGCGCGACGGTTCCCTTGTCGGTCATCGCCGAGTCGGTTCCGAAACTTTTCAAACGCGCCCTCTCCGCCGAGGAGGATGTAGAAATCCAGCTTCCCCTGTCGAAGATCGTCGCCCAGATGAGCGACCTGCTAACGCGGAAGGATCAGGAGGAGCCGGAAAAATTTGTGGAAGTCGAGACACCTTTCCTGAAGGCCGCGAAACGCGATCAGGAAATTCACGGCGTCTCCGGCGCAGTTTCGGTTTCCGAGCCCAGCCAGCCGCCCACCCCGGCTCCTGCTCCCTCCCCAGCCGCACGGCCTAAACCCATCTCGCTAGAGACCGCACCGGCTGAACCCGCGCGCGCCGCGACAGGTGCTGCCAAGCCCGGTCCGAAAACCACCAACCGCCGTGTAACGGTGCGCATCCGCCCGCTCATCCAAGCCATGCCGATTCAGCAACGGGAAAAGGTGATGAATGCGATCAGCGAAAACAGCGAAGTAGATCTCCCGCTGGACGAAATCGAGAACCAGCTTTCGAGTGGTCGCGTGTCGATCTCTTTGGATAGTTTTTCCAAGGCGCTTGACCCAGCCACACGGAAGGTTTTCAACGAAAATTTCCAAGGCAAAGACGTGCCGATCTCCCTCTCCGAGGTGGTGAAAAATCTGCCCAAGGACACGCTCCAGATGCGTGGCGACCAGCACGAGCAGGAAGTGGATCCAACCGAGTTCGAAACACCTTTCAACACGACGCCCGACACGATCGCCCAGAGACCAGCCGAACCGCCGCCTCTTTCCGCTGCGATTCCCCGGCCGTCTTCACCGCACCGGCCTAAGCCTCTCGTTACCCCGGCGATTCCTAACTACGCTACTCGCAAGCTCAACAGCGCACTGAGCAAATTCCCCAGCCCGATGCACGCGGCGCTGAACACTCACGACGCTCTCGACGCCAAAAAAGTGGTCAAACTCGCCTCCGCCCTCCCCGGCGTCGCCAGTCTGACCATCATCACCAGCGACGGATTGGGCTTGGCTGGAAACCTGCCCCACTTCATGAACCCGGAAGGCTTCAGCGCGATGGCTCCGCAACTTCATCGCAAGATGGCTTCCCACGCCGAGGAAATGAAACTCGGGGAATTGCGCCACCTCTCACTCTCTACCGAGACGCACACCATCACCATCTTCACCGGTAACAGCATGACCATTGCGGTCCTGCATCAAAACCAATCCGACCTCGGCCACGGGGTCAAGGAGAAGTTCATCGCCATCGTTGAAGGTCTGGCCGCACAATATGGCGACCAAAAAACGGAGTGAACCCAGTTTTCACGAGGAAATCAGAGTATGTCGATCATCAACTACGCTAGCAAAGAAATCCAATTCAAGATTGTCTATTACGGGCCGGCTTTATGCGGCAAAACCACCAATCTTGCTTACATCCACTCCAAGATCGACCCGGGTAATCGCGGCGATTTGGTTTCGCTCGCGACCGCCTCAGATCGCACCCTGTTCTTTGATTTTCTCCCGCTCAGCGCGATCGTCATCAAGGGCTTCAAGACCAAGTTCCAGCTCTACACCGTTCCCGGCCAAGTCATCTACAACGCCACTCGCCAGCTCGTTTTGAGAAGCGTCGATGGGCTCGTCTTCGTGGCCGATTCCCAATGGGACAAAATGGAAGAAAACGTCGAGGCCTTTAAGAACCTCGAGGAGAACCTCAACAAAATGAACATGTCGCTCGATGAGATGCCTTACATCATCCAATACAACAAGCGCGACCTACCTAACATCGCTCCCATTAATTACATGGAGTTCCTGCTTAATAACCGCAAGAAAAGGGTGCAGAGTTTCGAGGTTATTTCCAGCTCCGGTCAGAACGTTTTCAGCTCGCTCAACGTGGTTTCCCAGTTGCTCTTGCACAAGTTCAATAAAGCCAGCGACGCTACCCAATCCAATTCACCCGTCCCGCAGATCGCCGTGGTCTAACCTCGTCACCAACGCCTACTCCCAATTATGGATACCGTTTTATCATTAGGCATTCAAGAGGTCGCGAAACTGGATGAAATTCTCCAGTTGTATCTCAACAAAAGTGAATCAGACCTCGCCGTGATCATCGATCAGGGCGGGAACGTTATTTCGCAATGCGGCCATTCCGAGATCCTCGACGTGACGATTATCGCCGCGCTCGCGGCCGGTTCGTTTGCGGCAACCAAGGAACTAGCCAAGCGCATCGGCGAGATCGAGTTCAACGCCGTTTATCACCAGGGAAACGGCAACCATATTTTTATGAATTCGGTCGATGACGACACGATCATGATCACCGTCTTCGGCAGCCAGACCACCGTCGGGTTGGTGCGTTTCTACGCTGGCGCCTGCTGCAAAAGTCTCGCGGAATTCCTCATCACAATTCGAGCGCATGGCGCTGGGGACATGAATTTCACGGGCTTCGACGTGGGCAGTTTGGACGTCTCGGCCTCCCGCTAGGAAAAGTTGTTGAGCGCCGCTGGTTGCGCGTGGAGTATGATCGGTTCATCCGCCGTTCTCCAACCTGCACCCGTCCCACCTTGCGCCTGCTTTCTATCGATCCTTCCCTCCGCGGCACCGGCTTCGCCGTGCTTGATTCCGACGGGCGAAAACACACCGCCCTCGAATACGGCGTTATCGCCAATCCTGCTCGGCTCTCTCAATCCGCCTGCCTCGTCGCAATCCACGAAAAAATCACCGAGTTGATCACTCGTCACGCTCCCGAGGAATGCGCCGTCGAGGGCGTGATCTTTGTGCAAAGTCTTCGCACCGCGATCACCCTCGGGGCGGCTCGCGGCGCATCGATCGTCGCCGTCGCCCGGCACGGCATCCCGATCTACGAATACGCCCCGCGAAAAATCAAACAGGCCGTCGTCGGCAGCGGTGCGGCAGATAAAAAACAGGTCGCCTTCATGATCCGCGCTCTGCTCGGACTCACCGAGACACCAGCTGCGGATGCGGCAGACGCCCTCGCCATCGGCCTCACCCATTTTCAACATCGCGCACAACTTGCGCTCCGAAAAATCGCCGGAGAAACGTTATGAAGACCGAGTGGCTGGGCCGGATCAGTTACGCCGAGGCCCTGGCTCTCCAGGAAAAACTCGTGGCCAATCCTTCTGGCGACACTCTGCTCCTTCTCGAGCACGAGCCGGTTTATACGATCGGTCGAACGCCCGATCAGTCGAGCCTCCGCTCCGGAATTCTCCCTCATCCCGTTGTCCAAACTAACCGCGGAGGCCAAGCCACGTTTCACGGCCCCGGCCAACTCGTCGGTTATCCCATCATTAATCTCAATCCGCTCCGACAGGATTTGCACCACTATCTGCGCACGCTCGAAGAGCTTCTCATCGAAGTTCTAGCCAGTCACCAAATCGAAGCGCGCCGCCGAGCAGAACTCACCGGCGTTTGGGTCGGCGACCGCAAAATCGCCAGCATCGGGGTGGGCGTGCGGAAATGGATCACGATGCACGGATTCGCGCTCAACGTCGGCAGCGACCTAACTGGATTTGACGCCATCACGCCCTGCGGAATCTCCGGCGTGACAATGACCTCGGTGAGCCGAGAACTGGGCCGGGAAATGAGCGTGCGCGATTTCGCAGACGACTGCTCCCGGCTTTTCGAGGATCAACTGGTTAGTCGCCTCGCTGCGCCGTGATGCCAAATCAAGGATTCCGGAACGGACGATCGACCGACGGGTCGATGACCAAAGCGCCGCTCGGGATGCCGCGAACGTCGATGATGTTATAGGGCCGATAAGGACTGCGAACATAACCGCCGTAGCGAGTCGGCTCACCATAAGGATAGCTCCGGCGGCTTGGCCGATCGTAAGAATCTTCGCTCGCGTAACGCTGGCTGCGAGAGCGTTTGTCCTCATCGTAAACGGTCCCAGCCAGCGCCCCTGCGAGAGCACCGATGGCCGCCCCAGTGACGATTCGGTTATTGCCGCCGCCGTTGGTATTAGCCCCGATTACAGAACCGAGTCCGGCACCGAGGAGGGCACCGGTCCCCGTCCCAGTTTCGCAGGAGGTTAGCAGCGTGGAGGAACTGACAGCTAGAGTAACGGCAAGAGAGGTAAGTTTGTTCATATTCGTAATGTTATTCGGATGTGGTTGCTTAAGGGATGGTATTTAGTGGTCAAATACGGTTCTTCGCAGGATGAGAAGCAGCTTCGACACTTTGGATAGACGGATTTTCTCCGAAAATACTCGAAATTTTTTCCGCTGCATTTTTTTCAGCACCCGGTAGTAGATGTCTCCCATTAAAATCCCAGGACGGAGCGACCGCCGGTCCTGCGGCGCGATGGCGGCGGCGGCCGCAGCGTAATCCTGCTCCGCCACGTCCGAAATAGATTCCATCAACTGAAGAAACCCTTTGCTGTAAGTTCCAGTCGCAAGGTCACTCTCAGAATATCCGTATTGCCGTAAATAACTCAGGGGCAGGTAGATGCGTTTCCCGTTTTGGTAATCAACCGCAACGTCGCGCAGGATGTTAGTTAGTTGCAACGCCTCACCCAAGAGTCGGGCATGATCGCGGGCAGACGGATTCGTATAGCCAAAGATTTCGATGCTGACGAGTCCGACCGCACCCGCGACGCGGTAGCAATAGCGCTGAAGTTCCGCCAGCGTTTCAAAACGGGTCCCAACGAGGTCCATTTCCATTCCGGAAATGATCTCCCCGAGCAGACCTCGATCAATTGGGTAGCGCTCGAGGGTGGCTCGCAAGTCGGGCGCGAGCGAATGTTCCCCCGGGGTCGGGCCGAGAATCGCTTGCCGCCATAAATCCAACCCGCGCTGGCGCTCTGCGACCGATCTTCCCGGGTCATCGGCCAGATCGTCCACCAGACGGCAAAACGCGTAAAAATTGTTGAGGTCCTGACGCCTTGGCTCCGGCAAGGACAAGAAGGCGAGGGCAAAATTCGAACCGCTCGCCCGGGTTATTTTTTCGCCCTCGGTCATAACAAAACGGACCGGACGCACCCGAAATTCGGCCCTGCGTGTTTCACTGGGGAAACGTCACACAAAGCGAGAACCAACATGACGGGATGATATGCCGGTCGGAAAATGAAGATCAAAAGGATTTTCTCGAGGCATTTTCACTTGTCAGGAACCCGTGGGGCATCCATTTTATCTGCTGATGTCTCCCACGGAAGAATTGACCCGCCATTTCCGGGAGCAGATCATACGCAACGGGCCGGTCACTTTCCGTTGGATGATGCAGCAAGCGCTCTATCATCCAGAGTGGGGTTACTATTCGTCTGGCCGCGCAACGATTGGGCGGTTGGGCGATTTTTACACCAGCGTTAGCGTGGGGCGAACCTTCGGCGAATTGCTCACGCGGCAGTTCCACGAAATGTGGTCACGCCTCGGCAAGCCCGATGAATTTACCATTGTCGAGCAGGCGGCTGACCGTGGGCAACTCGCTTCCGACATACTCGAAACGGCCGGCGTGCTTTACCCGGATTTTTTCCAAGCGCTCCGTTATTGGATCATCGAGCCGTCCCCGGTCCTCGCCAACGAGCAGAAAAAGCGCCTCGCGCGCTTCGGAAAACAGCGCACCGGCTGGTCCGAGGACATCGAGGCGCTCGGTGAAGGGTCCATTTTTGGCGTCTATTTTTGCAATGAATTGCTCGATTCTATGCCAGTGCACCTCGTCTCACTCTTCAACGGGGAATGGAAGGAAAACTACGTCGATTATGAGAGCGGAGGTTTTATTTTCAGCTTCGGCGAACCGTCCACCCAGGTGCTAACCAAGCATTTGGAAAAACTGCCGACCGCGCTTTCCGAACAATATCGCACTGAGGTAAATCTTCGGGCGATGACTTGGATGGAAGATGCGGCCCGCGCGATGCGCTGCGGCTACGTTCTGATCATCGATTACGGCTTTTCCCGCAACCAATACTATTCCGCCGACCGCACCGAGGGGACGCTGAGTTGTTACCGGAAACATGAGCGGCACTACAACCCGTTCGAGAAACTTGGTGAATCGGACATCACCGCCCACGTCGAATTCACCAGCCTTGCCGAGATCGCCCTTCAGCACGGCATGGAATTGACTGGGTTTACCGACCAGAACCATTTCCTCGTCGGGGTCGCACAAACTGAGTTCACCACGATCGAGGAGGAATCGCTCGCCGGAACGCTCAGCGAGGCCACCGCCCAGAAACTCAAGGAACTGCAAACCCTCACCCACCCCGAAAGCATGGGGTCCCAGTTTAAATACCTCACCCTCCAGAAATTCATCGAGCCGTCTAAGCCGCTCCTCGGCTACCAGTTCGCAGTCGATCCCTATATCAGCCTCGGCATCCGCCGTCCGGAGCGGAAAGACGGTTATTGAGTTCGGTCAATTCCGCAAAACCGTTATATTTCCCTCGCTTCCCACCGATACTACTCGCTAAAATCCACCCATGATTCATCGCGACTACCTCATTGTCGGAGCAGGCATGACGGCCTTCCACGCCTGCCAAAGCCTCCGGCAGTTTGACGCCAAGGGCAGTGTGTTGCTCGCCGGAGACGATCTTTTGCCACCCCACGAACAACCTGTTCTCGACAAAAGTTGGTTCCGCGAGACCGCTCTTCATCCGGAGAAAATCTCGGTTGTTCCGCCCAACTGGTTTCATTCCCATAAAATCGATTATCGGCCCGGAACGCTCGTCACGCAGTTCAACATCGAGCGCCGCCTTGCCGTGCTCGGCACCGGACAGACGATCGAATTCAAAAAAGCGCTCCTCGCCACCGGCTCCCGCCCGAAACGCCCGCAAATCGCCGGATTCAACCTCGGCAACATCATTTACCCTCGCACCACGCACGATCTGGCCGCCGTCCGCGAGATTTCCACCCATGAAAAGGGCTGCGTCGTGATCGGTTCCGGTCTGGCCGGACTCCAATACGCCTCAGCCCTGCGCGCGAGCAACCACAACGTCATCCTGCTATCGGGCGATAAATTTCTGCTCGACGGTCTGGTCGATGCGCCCACCGGCGAGTTTCTCAACGAATACGCCACCAGTCACGGCCTGAAGCTGACCCTCGAAGAAAACCTCAACGGGTTCGAGGGCAAGACCGTCCTGAAAAACATCCAATTGAAAAGCGGCACCCGTTTTGCCGCAGGAATGGCTGTGGTCGCGCTCGGCAGCGAACCCGACCTTCGGCTCGTCACCGGCACCCCGCTCAGCAGCCCGACCGGCTGCCCCGTGAACGAATATCTCGAGACCGACGAAAAAGGCATCTACGCGGCCGGACCGCCCGCTCTCTTTCCCGACCGGATTTTTGGCAGTGTTCGCCGTTGGGACTACCCGACCTGCGCTGAACTCCAAGGTCAAATCGCTGGCGCGAACATCACCGGGCGGAAACGTCAAAAATTCGAATACCTCCCCGATTTCCAACTCCATTTCTTCGACCTCAAACTGCGCTTTCTCGGCGATTTCTCGAAACCGATTGTCCGCACCGAGCTCGACGGCGATTATGGGAAGAAAAAATTCACCCTGACTTGCCTGCAAGGCGACAAAGTGGTCGGAGCCGTTCTCTGTAACCGCTCAACCGAATCAGCTGAAGCGGTTTCCGAGCGGATTCGGGCGAGTTTTAAGGCTCACTAAAACTACCTCTAAGCCCGCGTCCGCTGCCGCGTCCGTTCAGTCGTCGCGATCCCGGTGCGACTTTTTCTTTCGTCGGGAATCGTGATGGGTTACGTGCCGCCTCGGGTCGGAATGGTAATAACGCGGCTCCGTCCTGCGATAGTAAGTGGTCGGCGATCGGACCACCACCACCGAGTTGCGTCCGTACTGACGCGGGGCGTAGTAATCCCGATAATACGTTGGGCGATGATAAACCGTGCCGTAAACGACTGGACGCCGGGTTTGCACCACCGTTTCACAGCCCGTTAATCCTAGGACGACCGCTGCGACACCAACCAATAACGAAATTTTCATCATAATGAACCTCACTTGCTAATACGGTTGACGCACTTAGCTCGGCCCTATTCATTCCAAGTCCAATGCACGTCTGGTCGGTTTCCTGTCTTCCGCAAAAAAAGGACGAACTCCTCGCGCAACTCTCCGCGCTCGATCCCACTCGGCTCGTCGTCACTCGGGTCCCCGGAAAAAAACACGAGACGGTCCAATTCTTCGCCGAAACCCGAGTGGAAGCCATCCGATTGCAGAAAGTCCACCAAGGCACGGTCGATAAAGTCACCGACGCCTGGAAAACCCCTCTCGCCGAGCATCCGCCCATCCGCATTCGGGACCGATTCATCGTGCTCGAAACGTCGCGTCAGCCCCGCGACCCGCGAGAACTCCTCATTCCTGCCGGTCTCGCCTTCGGCACCGGCGATCACCCCACCACCGCCTCCTGCCTGCGCCTCCTCTGCGACATCGCCGCTCCCCTCAGCCGAAAAGGAAAATGGAGCTTGCTCGACGCCGGCACTGGCTCGGGATTGCTCGCCATCACCGCCCGAAAGCTCGGTGCCTCACCCGTCGCTGCCTTCGACTACGACCCGCTCTCCATTTCGACCGCCCGGGCAAACGCCCGTCTCAATGCCGTTCGCGGCATCGCTTGGACCCAGCAAGATCTGCTCGCCTGGAAGCCCGCCGCCCGTTTCGACGTCGTCACCGCGAACATCTTTAGCGAGCTTTTTCTCGCCTCATGGCCTCGGCTACGGCTCGCCGTTCAGCCCAACGGTTATTTCATTCTCTCCGGCATTCTCCGCTTTCAAGCGGCCGATTGCCGCGCCGTGCTCGAGCAATCTCACTTCGTGATTCTGCGCGAAGTTCGCCTCGGAAAATGGGTCACTTTTCTCGCCCAATCCGACAGAAAATAGTTCGCCAAAATTTTCTCCCGCCCATAGCCTTTTCCGAGACATGAATTACCTCGTCCAATCGTTCATCGCCATTCTCATCCGGGTGAGCGGAAATACTCTGGTTTGCGACGAACAAACCGAGATCGAATCCCTCTTCAGCGACGAATTCGACACCCTCGATTTCGAACTCGCCAAATGCGCCTTCGAAGCCAGCCACAAGGTCCTCTTCGTTGAACCAAGCGACGACGACGAGTCCGAGGAATATCTCCATCTCACGATCGAGGATTACATCGAGAAATGCACCAATCCCGCCGAGCAGAACGACCCCCTTTTCATCACCGAACGCTTCCTCCTCTTTCAGGAAGCCTACGAAGATGCCCTCGAAAATGAGGATGAAAACTTCGATCGCTGAGCGGGGTTCCCGCCATTTTCTCCGGTTCTGCCGCTTCTTTTCCTTGCCTCGCGACGTAGCTTTCCTACGATGACCGCCATGTCCACTCTCACCATTGACGCGCCCGAGCCTTCCGATGCTGCCTATGATTCCAAGATCGAGGGCAACATCATTTTCACCAAGCTCGACTCCGCGATCAACTGGATGCGCAAAAACTCCCTCTGGCCCATGCCAATGGGCCTCGCCTGCTGCGCCATCGAACTCATGGCCACCGCCTCCAGTCGCTTCGACATCGCCCGCTTCGGAGCCGAGGTCATGCGTTTCTCCCCGCGCCAAGCAGACGTCATGATCGTCGCCGGCACCGTCACTTATAAAATGGCTCTCGCCGTCAAACGCATCTACGAGCAAATGCCCGAGCCTAAATGGGTCATCGCCATGGGAGCCTGCGCCTCCAGCGGCGGCATGTATCGCAGTTATGCCGTCTTGCAAGGCATCGACCAACTCATCCCCGTGGATGTTTACATTTCCGGCTGTCCGCCCCGCCCCGAGGCACTCCTCGAAGGCCTGATGAAATTGCAGCGCAAAATCATGACCGAATCTTCCTTCGTCGAACAAAAACGCGAACTCCTCGACTCCCTATCCTAATTTCCATGACCCTCGTCGAAGCCTCTGCCGCCCTCGAAAAACAATTCGGGAAGGGCATTCTCAAAAAGACCGAATTTCGCGGGGAGATCACTCTCTTGCTCGACGCAGATTCTACCCGGCCCGCCCTCGCCTTTGCCAAAGACTCGCTCGGTTTCGATTTTCTCACCGATATTAGCAGCGTGGATAATTTCGGCGACGAACCGCGGTTTGAAGTAGTTTACGAACTCTACTCGCTCACCGACAAAATCCATCTTCGCATCAAGCGCACCGTCTCCGAGGACGCCCTCTCCGTTCCGACCATCAGTGACCTCTGGGCCACCGCCGACTGGCATGAACGCGAGATCTACGACATGATGGGCATCAAATTCGACAACCATCCCGACCTCCGTCGCATTCTCATGTGGGACGGCTACCCGTTCTATCCTTTGCGGAAAGATTTCCCACTGGCCGGACGCCCGAGCGAAATGCCCGACATCGCCTTTACAAAAACGGCCCCACTCGCTGGCGGCCCGTTTGTCACCGCGCCCAGCACCGCCACGAGCAAAGACCGCGAACCGCGCTCGAAGGAAATCCAGTAGGCGGAATCGCTTTCGCGCGTCAGAGGCCGTTGGGAGAACGCGGCGCTTGGGTGTGCCTTTCCAGGTGATGCATCGGTCCACAATGACAGGCCGTTGACATCCCGTCTGGGCGACCCGAAAATTCAACGATGGGTTTCGCGGCACTTTCATCGACGGTTATGCCTCGTTCTTTGGCCGTCATAATGGTTGCGCTGCTCTGTGTGGCGTTACCCTCATTATTCGGTCACGGCGATTTAGGTGAAGCCATCGAAGCGGTGACACAGGCCATCGCGGATTCTCCGCAAGATGCCGCGCTTTTTCTGCGCCGCGCCGAACTGCATCGCTTGCACGAGGACTGGCCGGCGGCCGAGGCGGACTACGCTCTCGCCGTCAAGTTGCAGCCGACTATGCGCGTAGTGAAGTTTTGCCGCGCCGAGATGCGTCTCGCACAAGGTCGCGAGAATGAGGCTCTGCTTCTGCTGGATGATTTCCTCGCGACGACCCCTGCGCATGCGGGAGGCCGCGCACTGCGGGCGGGGATTCTGGAAAATCGCGGCAACTGGAAAAAAGCGGACACGGATCTAGCTGTCGCCGTTGCCTCATCGCCGGAATCGCACTACGTCACTAAGCGCGCAGAACTTCTCGAACGGCACGGGCAGCCTGCTGCCGCCGTGCGCTGTCTGGATGATGCAAGCCATACCCGCGGTCGCATCCCAGTGCTCGAACAGCAGGCTTTGGAAATCGAGGAGCGTGCCGGAAAAGCGGACGCCGCGCTACAGCGCTTGGATAACTTGATCGCGAACGAGCCGCGTCGCGACATCTGGCTGGTGCGAAAGGCGGGCCTTCTTGAAAAAGCCGGACGCCGCAACGAGGCCCGGGAGGCTTGGGTGCAAGCGGATGAGGCATTTCAAAAACTTCTACCCGAGAAACGTGAACTGCCAATCAACCGCGAACTAGCGGCACAAATCGCCGCCGGAAAAGCGCGATCAAACGAAGAGGCGAAATGAAAACGGCAACGTTCCTTTTCTCATTGTTTTTGTTTGCGCTCGTCACCGCGGAGCAGGCACAAACTGCGACCATTATAGCTAAAGGATCGACATGGAAGTATCTCGACAACGGCACCGACCAGAGCACGACTTGGCGCGGCGTGGGATTCAGCGATTCCGCCTGGGCGTCGGGCGCATCGCCGCTCGGATATTCTAACTCGGTCGGCTTTTACGGCACCTTTCCGCTGGGGACAACCGTTTCCTATGGCAGCGACGGATTGAAAAAATATATCACCACTTTTTTCAGGAAAACATTCTCCGTCACTAATCCTAACGACTTTCTAGCTTACACGCTCAACGTGCTGCGCGACGACGGGATCGTTATCTACGTCAACGGCACCGAAGCCGCACGATTGGGAATGGCCCCGGGACCGGTCTTTTATAACACGCTGGCAAACGTCACCATCAACACGGCCACAGCTTACGACACCGTCGGCTTGAGTCCTTCCCTCTTTGTCGCTGGCACGAACACGCTCGCCGTCGAAGTGCATCAGGCCGCCATCACGAGCAGCGACATTGTGCTAGATCTGGAACTCATCGGCAGTTTACCAACAGTCACCCGCGGGCCGTATTTGCAGATGAACAACAGCTCCAGCATGACCGTTCGCTGGCGCACGGACGCCGCGACGGATAGCGTGGTCTTGACCGGCACTACACAGGGCTCGCTGCCGAGCAGCACGACTGTTAGTACCATCGGCACCGAACACGAGGTACGTGTCACCGGTCTGCAGCCCGACACAAAATATTTCTACGCAGTCGGCTCC
The DNA here is from genome assembly GCA_038228695.1 of Chthoniobacterales bacterium. Classification (GTDB taxonomy): domain Bacteria; phylum Verrucomicrobiota; class Verrucomicrobiia; order Chthoniobacterales; family DASVRZ01; genus DASVRZ01. The sequence goes on along the minus strand of JBBRPA010000032.1, from coordinate 14,417 downwards.
ACTAGCGGGACGCTCGCCGGAAATGCGGCGGACTTTTATTTCAAAACCGCCCCCGCGGCAGGGACCGATCGCGCCGTTCGTCTGTGGGTGCTCGGCGATGCAGGCACGGCAAACGCCAGCCAGCAGGCCGTGCGGGACGGTTACTACGGCAGCCCTAATTACAGCTTCAACGACATGGTGCTTTTGCTCGGCGACAACGCCTACAACACCGGCCTCGACTCCGAATACCAGAGCGCCCTATTCAACATGTATCCAACCGTCCTGCGGCAGAGCCCCGTCTGGTCCTGCCTCGGCAATCATGAAACGGCTCAAGCCACCAGCGGCGCCTACACCGGCGTGGCGTATTTCGATCTCTTCAGTTTCCCAACGGCGGCTGAGTGCGGCGGCTATGCGTCGGGCAGCGAACGTTACTTTTCTTGGGACTTTGGCAATATCCACTTCATTAGTCTCGACGCTCAAACCACTGACCCAACGCTCCGCACTAACATGCTCGCGTGGCTCGACAACGACCTAGCCTCGAACACCCGCCGATGGACTGTCGCGATCTGGCATCATCCGCCCTACACAAAAGGCAGCCACAATTCCGACACCGAGTCGCAGCTCACCTGGACGCGCGAAAATCTTGTCCCTCGCTTGGAAGGCGCAGGCGTGGACATCGTTTTGAGCGGTCACAGCCACTGCTATGAACGCTCAAAATTCATCGACGGCTTCACCGCCAAGCCCACGCTCTTAACCAGCGGCACATTCATTGATTCTGGAAACGGTCGCGCTGATGGCAACGGCATTTACGGCAAGGATTATGGCGGCCATCGTGGCGCGGTTTACACCGTTGCAGGCAGTTCCGGGCAAATCTCCGGCGGCTCGTTGAACCACCCGGTCATGCTCACTTCGCTTAATGAACTTGGCTCGATGATCATCGATATCAGCAACAACCGACTCGACGCAAAATTCATCACAAGCACCGGCGCTGTACATGATTACCTCACTATCGAAAAAGGCCCTCTCGTCACTGTTAGCACACCTATCGCAACCGCAGCAGAATATGGCCCAGCAAACGGACAGTTCGCCGTGACACGAAGCGGGTCCACCGCTAGCCCGCTAGCCGTGCAGGCCACCATCGGCGGCACCGCATCAACGACGCGCTATGCAGTCATCACCGTTCCGGTCACCATCCCGACAGGAAAATCCTCACAGACCGTAGAAGTCACGCCCCAACCCGACTCGCTCGCACAAGGCGCACAGACCGTCACGCTCACAAGCACATCAAACGTCGCCTACCGCCTTGGCTCTGTGACCAGCGGCCTAGTCACCATTACCGACACACCCGCAGGCGCACCGCCTGTCGCGTTGTGGCGCTTGGATAAATTCGGAGCAGATGCTAATAACACCGCCATCGCTGGCGACTTGGCGGACCCCGATCACGACGGCACGCTGAACCTTCTTGAATACGCGCTCGGTCTCGAACCACTCATTCCATCGACCAGCGGACTTCCAGTGCTCGACGCGTCCGGCATTTATCTCACCCTCACGACGCAGAAAAATCCGGCCGCAACCGACGTGACCTACAATGTCGAAGCGAAGGACGATCTAATCAATGGCACTGTTTGGAGTTCCGCAACCACCACCATTCTGCAAAACACTAGCACGGTACTCCAAGTCCGCGACAATACCCCCATCACGAACGCACCGCACCGCTTCATGCGTTTGCAGATCACGCGCCCCTAGACCTCTGTGTGGGCGTTGGGGCTTACTTTGCAGGCACAGGAACCAAGATCGGCCGGTCGAGCCAATGGCCATTGGCCACGCCCTTGCGATAAGCGTCGAGCGATTCGGGACTCGAATTGACGCGTAAATTACTGTAACTGTCGTCGGCATTTTGCCAGCGCTCGTGCCAGAAGATAGCCGCTTTGACAAACGGTCGCTGCCGCATCGCGGCAAATCCATCGCGAATCCAGTCGGGTTTGCTGCCTTCCTGCGGAAATTCGCCCACGCCCCATTCTGCTAACATCACCGGTTTCGCCGGATCGATCGCGTGAATTTCATCCGCCGGCCATTCGAAAACCGGATCAAAATCAACAAACGAATCTATCCCGTGGAATTGTTCGCCGTAAACGCTCAAACCGAGCCAATCAACGTAAGCGGAACCAGGATAATACTGCGCAGCGACATTCCAGAGATCGGTCGGGTTAGAATAATTGTTAACATGAAAAACCCAGAGCACATTCCCGGCACCGCGTGCACGAACTCGATCAACGACGCGCCGGAAGGCACGTTTGTAAACGTCTGGACCGGATGGATAGTAACTGATGTTACTTTTGTAAGCCGGGAGTGGAGTGGGTTTCGCCGCTCCAGCAGAAGTGGCGAGAGGTTTTTCGCCTCCGTAAAAACAGCCCGACCAGGGGAACCAGCTTCCGTTCATTTCGTTCCCAAACGAAACGAGCAAGGGCTGCCCGATCGCCTTGGCCGCGTCGCCCCAAGCGTCGATATACGAATCCCATTTGCCCTCGTTGATCGCGGTTAGATTAAATTTGTCCGGACCCGATTTTGCAATGAGGTCCTGATCATAAGGCTTGTCCCACGGCGACCAGAAAATCAACGGAACGCTCCCGTGACGAAGGATGATCTGGATATTTTCCGTGGGAAAGGTCTGCTCGCCCCAATAGCTAGAAGAAGCAATGATCGCTTGGTGTTTGCCGACGAGTTTTTCGAAGGTTTCAATCTTGTCGAGAGTGACCTCGTCCTCGTTATCGCCGAAATCGAGATAGGCTCCGGTGTAGGCACCCGACGCAGGGACGGCGAGCGTCTGCGGAACGGCAGGCAGCAGCTTTTTAACGTTGGCACCGGGTTCGCATCCCAAGAGAAAGGTTAGGAAACAGCTGACGATAAGTTTTTTCATAGAGTCTGACGAGTGCCAACAGATCCGGTGCGCTCGAGTTTTCCCCAACCGACCAGGACGCCACGGAGAGCTTGGAAGATGGATTTCCAGATCACCCAGCTAAAGAGCGGACGGTAAATAAAGCGCATCGGTAGAACGATCCACGCCTTCCAGATCGGTTCGCGTTCCATCCAGCAGGCGACGGCCGCTAAGAAAAAATCGGTAAAGAGAAAAACTAGCAAGTAGGGTAGCACGACAACGCCGTTTCCAGACCAGATCGAAGCAATGAGGTAGAGATCGACCAACGGAGTGATCGCGACGAGGAGAATCTGGAAAAACCAGACACTGGGCAATGCTAACATTCCGAGCGCCTTAAAGCGGGGATTGAAAACAAGGTCGCGATGTTTCCAGAGACATTGCAACGTGCCGAAGGCCCAGCGAAAGCGCTGCTTTGCAAGGGTGCGAAACGTTTCCGGAGCCTCGGTCCAAGCGATGGCCTGCGCCGCGTATTCCACCCGCCAATCGGAACGGTGCAAGGCGAGCGTGAGATCCGTGTCCTCCGCGAGCGTGTCGGTGCTGATGCCACCCACCTCTTCGATAACAGATTTGCGGAAAGCGCTGATCGCGCCGGGCGCGACGGTGATGCAATTGAGGCTGGCGTAGGCGCGTCGGTCGAGATTGAAGCCGCAGATGTATTCCAGCGCTTGGCAGCGGGCGATGAAACGGCGCAAGTTACCCACCTTGGCGTGACCCGAGACCGCACCGACGTCCTCATCAGCCAAGGGAACAACGAGATGGCCGATGGTGCCCGGCTCGAAATGGGTGTCGGCGTCGAGAAAAACAATGATCTCGTGGGCCGCTGCAGCCATGCCATTCCGCAGGGCGACGGATTTGCCCGCGTTTTCCTGTCCGATCAGCCGGAGGCGAGGCTCGGCTTCTAACATTTTACTAACAACGCGGCTCGTCCCATCTTTGGAACCGTCGTTGACGACCAAAATTTCGAGAGCGCCGCGATAGGTGGTGTCGAGTACGGAACGCAGGGTGGCAGCGATGACTTTTTCCTCGTTGTAGGCCGCGATGACGACGGTTACCGGGGGATGGAAATTTTCGCTGCCGGGCGGAATGAACGGACGCCGGCGGGCAGCGAGAATGGCGACGAAGATCGTGCGTAATCCGACGAGCACCGTGGCCACAATCATGAACGCCCAAAGAAATTCTGCGGTGTACCGCAACACGTCGAAGCCAACTCCGCTGACGAGGAGCGAGAACCCCTGCCGTCCGCCCGTGACGGTCGGCATGAGGTCAGCCCGGGTCACGGAAAGCAAGTTCTCAAGCGGAACGATTCGGTCGCCGCGCTGCTGGAGATAGTCGATGATCTGCGGAAGGGCCTCGACAGTTTGCGAGCGGTCCCCACCTGCGTCGTGGAGAAGCACGATATTGCCGAGGCGACGGTTTTGCCGGACGCGATCGACGATCTCTTGGGTGCCGGGTTTGGCCCAGTCTTCGGGATCGACGTTTTCGAGCACGATGAGGTAATTAAGATCCTGAGCGATGGAAAGCGGGACGAGTTCGGAGAGATCGGCGGGCTGTGAATCAGCGTTGTAAGGCGGGCGAAAAAGTGTGGTGGAATGCCCGGTGATACTTTCGATCAGGCGCTGGGTGGCGTTCAATTCCAACTCGGTCTGGCCTCGCGAGGTGAGCCCGAGGTTGGCGTGCGTGTAGGTATGGTTCCCGAGGGTGTGCCCTTCGTTAAAAATGCGCCGGACTATGTTAGGATATTTTTCCGCCTGACTACCAACGAGGAAGAAAGTCGCCTTGATCCCACGCTCCTTCAAGATGTCGAGAATCTCGGGAGTCCAGCGCGGGTCGGGACCGTCGTCGAAGGTGATACTAACCATTTTCGAATCCTGTCCGCCCTGATGATAGAGCGTCGGATAGGTAGGAAAATCGGAGTAGGTCGTAGTGAGATATCCGGAGGGATCGAGCGTGATGGCGCGGCGTCCGCCTTCCTGGGTGAGATCGACCGAGACGATTTCGCCCCGGCCAATGTTAGTCACGATGTCACTCGGGGCGAGTGTTTCCAACGACACCAGACTAGCAGGGGACGGCTGCGGCGGCAGACTCATCGCCGTCCAAATCTCGGGATCTTCGGAGCCGACGGAATTGATCGCAAACCCGGCCCATTTCTTTTTGCGCACCGCCTGGAGATGATTGAAAAAAGTGGTGGCATCGAGGAACCAGACTGTGTGGGCGACGGCCCCTTCGTAGTAGGAGAACGTGGGGTTGAGCAGTGGCGGCTCGATTTTAACTGCGTCGATACCAGAGACACTCGCGCGGCTCATCGCGTCGGAAAAAGTGATGGTCTCCGCGCTTTTCTCACCGGCCGCCCAGTCGTATCCGTAACTGCCAAGAGCGGCGATCCATTGGCCCGGCGCACCGAATTCGCTCAAGTTGTTGAGACTGTCCTCGACCCATTGCTGGCTCGCGAGCGGTCCCGGATCGTCGGTCTCGGAGTCCTCATCGGAAAGCTGGGCGACGAAGTGATCGATGACTCCCGAAAGGGTGTCGAGATCGAAAACCTTAGCGTCGTCGCCGATGCTAACCGAGAGCCAGAGTTCGCGATCCTTCGCGTGGAGCAGTCCGGCGAGTTCGGTGATTAGTTTCGTGACGTCGTCCTGATAGGAAGGGTCGAGGTTTTCCCAATCGAGAATTAGTCCGCTCGCGCCGATCTCATCGAGTTCGCGAAGGACGCTAGCAAAAAACCGGTCGCGCCGCTCCTGCGGACCGTTCGCCAGATTTTCCACCGCCTCGGGCTGCCAAGTGTCGCCGAGGAGATTGTTAAGCGTCGGAAAGAGCGCGAGTTTGTTTTTCTGAGTCAGATCGACCACGGCGGAATCGCGGTCAAAAACGAGGCGGCCCTCGCCATCGACGACCGACATCCAATCGGTGCAAACGTGAGTTAGTTTCGTTGCGTATTTTTCAAGCGAAAGGATGCTATAAGGATTAGATTTTACGTAGTAGCCAGCGCGAATTTCCTGCATGGAGCGCAGCGGCATGTGCGGGACCGGCTTGGTGGTGGCGGTGGAATGGGTCTGAAGAAACCGGCGGAAAGCCTGCGTGGGGCCCGGAGGTGGCGTGGGATTTTTGAACGAAGTGAGCTGGCCTTTTAAATGACGGACCGACTTCGGCAGTGTTAGCTCCGGTGTTAGGAAGAGCGACTGAATGAAAACGACGAACGAAAGGAAGACCAATACGCCGACCAAAATCACGAGGCGTCGAAACCGAGGCCAGCGCCGTCCGCGCGGATCCTGAAAGATAAACGGCGCGTGAGATTTTTTCTCGGTCATCGGTCAGGCGGCGAGGCGAAGCAGAAGGGCGTGGAGCATCTCGAGTCGCGGTAGTTGAGCCCCAGCGGCAGACGCGCGGCGAAGTGGTTCGCCCCAGATGGCCGCAATTTCCACGGGCAGACCGCGTTCGAAATCCACTAGGCTGGAAGGGCGGTAGGGCCCCATTTTGCGGCTGCGTTCGATTTCAAACGCGGGCACGCTTGAATCGATAACGAAGCCGAGGGCCGCCGCGCCAGCGATGACCTCGCACATCAAGGCGTCCACCTCGGCAGTTAGCTCGGGGCCGGCAAGCAGCTCCGCGACGGTCGCCCGGTTCGCGACGATGGAGAGGCCGTTGAAAGGGACGTTCCAAACAAGTTTCCGCCAGCGTTCCCACGGCATGTCCTCCGCTAGGCGACAGTCGATGTTGGCGTTTTGAAATGTTTCGACAACGAGCCGAGACCGCTGCTTCGAAGGACCGAAGGCCTCGCCCAGCGCGATCCCGCCATGCCCGTAATGTTCGATGTAACCGGGTGATGTTCGGGTGAGACAGACGAAACAAAGTCCGCTCAAGATGCGCTCAACGCCAAAGAGTTGCGCGAGAAATTCCTCGTTACCTAGTCCGTTTTGGAGGGTGAGGATCATGGTTTCAGGACCGAGCAAAGGCGGAACGATTTCGGGCAGCGCTTGGTTGGCGGTGGTTTTCAGCGCAACGACGACGAGATCGACCACTCCTATTTCCGAGGCTGAGCCGAAGACCGTTAGCTCGCGGAGGTGCGCGTCGCCGTCGGGACTCACAATGAACAATCCGTCACGCCGAACCGTGTCGAGATCCGACCGCATGAGAAAGCGAACGTCGTTGCCTGCCTGCCAAAGACGGGCTCCGTAATAGGAACCCAAAGCTCCGGCGCCAACAATCGCGATTTTCATTCTCAATCAGCCTCTGACAGACCCGGACGGTTTTTGTTAGAACTAACGGTGACTGGCCGCTGGTCCCTCGGCGGGCGTGGCCGGTTCGTTTGACGTTGCGTGCTGGTTTTTCAACGCAGCGATTTCCTTTTTTAATGCGTCATTTTCCGTGACCAGTTTTTCGATTTGCGCAATTAATGCCTCCATCTCGGGAGTCGCTTCCTCGTCCTTTTCCACCTCGGCCGGAAGCTTGAGTTGCGCCCGAGAAATGGGCATAAGTTTCGAGGTCCGGACTCCGACCACTCCGGAGGGGGTTTTGATCTGAATAATCTTCCCAGAGCGGTCAACGATCTCGCCTCGGACGACTGTGCCGTCCAAGAGATAGAGCGTCGCGCTATCGGCGTGGACGGGGTGGAGGGAAAGGGTCAAACCCAAGGCAAGGGCAGGGAGAAGTCGATTTTTAAACATGGATTTGATTGAGTTTTTAGGTTTGTCAGGTTTCTTTCAAACGGAAAATGCCGCGCTCCATCGGGAAAACCAGAATCATCGCACTCCTTCTGGGCTGGATCGCGCTCTTCGCGGGCCCAATCGATGCCGCCAATTGGGAGATCGTCCACGCCTATGGCCGGCAATATATCCCGCTGCGGTGCCTGCGGGAATTTTATGGGCTCGCCAACGCTGCCAGCGACAATCCCGCCCAAGTCCGTCTGCGAGGCGTGCGAGGTGTACTCGATTTCCGGGAGGGCTCCCGGGAATGCGCGATCAACGGCGTGCGCATCTGGCTTTCGTTTCCCGCGTTGGTGACGGAAAAAGGTTGGCTGATTTCCCGCATGGATGTGGCCAAAACGATCGAGCCGGCAATGCGGCCCTCGATCATTCGCGGCCTTGGAAATATCGAGACGGTGGTGCTCGACGCCGGGCATGGCGGGCACGACAGCGGGGCGCTCAGCCTCTACGGACCAGAAAAAGTCTTCGCCCTCGACATCGCCCGACGGGTCCGGAAAAAACTCACGGACGGCGGTTACCGCGTCATTCTCACGCGAAACTCGGACGTTTTTCTACCGCTCCACGAACGGACCGAAGTCGCCAACGCCGTGCACGATTCGATCTTTGTTAGTATCCATTTCAACTCCTCCCAACAAGGCGACGCCGCGACTGGCATCGAGGTGTTTTCGATCGCGCCCCGCGGAGCGCCTTCTACCAACGACAACTACATCACATGGGCCAGCTTGCGCGAGGAACCCGGCCACGAGCTAGATATGGCCAGTTTCGCCCTCGGGCGCGCGGTCCAAACTTCGATGATGGGCCACTTGCATGAGATCGACCGCGGACTGAAACGCGCCCGTTTCGCAGTGATCCGCACCGCCCGGGTCCCCGCCATTCTGGTCGAGTGTGGTTTTCTCTCCAATCCCGGCGAGGCCCGTCTGATCGCCACTGACCAGCATCGCGACGCCATTGCCACCGCCATCGCTGCCGGGATCGATGATTACAAACTCCTCGCCACTCTGCGCAAGCCGCCAAAAAATCTCGGTGACTACAACCGCCCGGTCGACACCAAGATCACCCTACGAGAGGATCACGAAGGCGGCACGAACATCGAAATGGAGCCCGGCGTGGTTCGCAATCCACCGCCCTTTGCGGAGCCTCCGCAACTAGGTCCGCCTGCGCCGCTCACCGTTACGCCGACCGCAGAAATGAAGCCGCTTCTACCATTTTCAAGCGGCAGTTACCCTTTTGAGAGGGGAACTTCTCCCCAACCCAGCGAATCGGAATCCACTCCGTCAAAGGCACCCGATTTCTTGACGAAACCGAATTATTAAGCTCTACTCCCCATCCGACTCGACCATCATGCGGACTCCTTTTTACCTTCTTGTTTCCAGTATTGCGTTTTTGTTTCTGGCGGGCTGCCAGAGCTACGATTCCCGGCTGGCCTCTCGCGAAACGCTCTACTTGAACGGAGCTGTCTCCGTGAAAAAACCTTCCGCCGCGCCGGGGAGCGGCTATGACCCCGTCTCCTATTGGGACGGCGACAACGTGGGTGGCTCTCCGACCGTGAAGATTTTTTTGAGCGAACAGCGCGCCTACTTTTACAAGGCGGACCAGCTCGTAGGTGTCTCCCAAATTTCCTCCGGGCGCGAGGGCTACGGAACACCGTCTGGAAAATTTAAGATCGTTGAGAAGGATGACGATCACGTCTCCAATCTCTACGGGGATTTCGTGGACGCAGCAGGCATTGTCGTGAAAAGCAACGTCTCCTCAAAAGACCCCCGCCCGCCTGGGTCGAAGTTCAAAGGCGCGAGCATGCCTCACTTCATGCGCATTACGGGCGGCGTCGGAATGCACGCGGGCTTTCTCCCAGGCTACCCGGCCTCCCACGGATGCATCCGGATGCCGGCCTTCATGGCGGAGACATTTTACAGAAACGTCTCCCTTGGCACCCCAGTCGAGTTGCACAACTAGCCAGTGACGCTTCCCTTCGAGATCAGCGTGACGGAATTTTTCGCCCTACGCGACACCCCGCATTCGCCGATCCTCCTCGATGTGCGCGAACCTGACGAATATGCCACGGCTCACATCGCTGGCTCGCTCCTTCTCCCGCTCGGCGATCTGACCGCCCGGGTCTCCCAAGTGCTGCCCGACAAATCGGCCCACATCGTCGTGCAATGCCACCACGGCATGCGCTCTACCCGCGCGGCGGAGTATCTGCGGGCGACCGGTTACGAGCAGGTCCAGAATCTCACTGGCGGTATTGCGGCTTGGTCGAAGGAAGTAGATCCCTCGATTCCGACTTACTAAAGGACCGCGGTTTCCGAGCTCGGTTCCTTGTTGCCAATGCGTAGTTCTTCAATAAACTGGCGCGGTTTTATGTCCTCACGTTTCCGTCTTCTGATTTCCGGCGCTTTGCTCGCAATCGTGTGTTTGCAGTCCAGTCCCGCCGCCGATAATCCTTACGGAGTCGCCGCCTACACCATTCTCGATAACGAAACCGGCCACATCCTCGAGACGTCGAACGGAGTAAAAAAGCGACAAATCGCCAGCCTAACGAAGATCGCTACCGCCATGGTGGTGCTCGACTGGTGCCGCGCGACGAGCCATGACGTTGCCGAACTCGCTGTCGTTCCCAACGAAATCTCCCAAATGGAAGGCTCCAACCCCATCGGACTCCAACCGGGCGACTTCATCTCCGTCCGCGACCTGCTTTATTGCTCACTCCTCCAATCCGACAACGCCTCCGCTTACACCCTCGCCTCGCACGTTGGGCGCTCTCTTAAGGCGACCGACCCGAAGGCGGGCAATCTTACCCCGGTGGACACTTTCGTCGCGCAGATGAATGCCCTTGCGCGTTCCCTCGACATGACGCGCACTCTGTTCCTAAATCCGCATGGTCTCGAGCCCCGCAAAGGCCTGCTCCCCTACTCTAGCTCCGACAACATGGCCTACCTCGCCCGCTACGCGATGAACGATAAAGGCTTCCGCTTCTACGTCTCGCAAAAGGAACGGAAAATCTCCGTCGTCCGCGCCCTCAAACCCGAGGCTTACCTGCTCCAAAACACCAATGAATTGCTCGGCCAGGACGGCATCGATGGCGTGAAAACGGGGCGCACCGCCGCCGCCGGCGAATGCCTCGTCCTTTCCTCCGTCCGCTCTCCGGAAACGCGCGAAGAGGGCGGTAAAACCTATGTCACTCCACGCCGCGTCACTGTCGTCCTGCTCGGGGCGCAAAACCGCTTCGTTGCCGGCAACCAATTGATCAACCGCGCTTGGAGCCTCGAGCAAGCCTGGGCTGCACAAGGGCGTGTCCGCTAGTTTGTTTAAAACCCTTATCGTCTCACTATGAAAAAACGCATCGCAGTTCTCACCAGCGGAGGAGATTGCCCCGGGCTGAATGCCGTTCTCCGTGGTGTCGTTCGCGCCTCAGAGCACCTCGACTGGGATGTCATTGGCTTCATCGACGGCTACGAAGGCATCCTCCCGCCCGTCCGCACCATGACCCTCAACCGCGCGAACACCGCCGGCATCATGCAACAGGGCGGCACCATGATCGGCACGACGAACAAGGGTAACTTCATCGCCAAGATTGGTGACGGCAAAAAAATGGCTGCGCCACCCGAGGTCATCGCCAAAACCCGAAAAACCGTGGACGACCTCAAACTCGACGCGATCATCGCGATCGGCGGCGACGGTTCCCTGACCACCGCTCTGCAGCTTTTCGACGAAGGATTCCCGATGATTGGCGTCCCGAAAACAATCGACAACGACCTCGAAGCGACCGCCATGACCTTCGGTTTCGACTCCGCGGTGGCCTGCGTGGCCGACGCGCTCGACCGCCTGCACACCACCGCTTCTAGCCACAAACGCGTCATGGTCCTCGAAGTCATGGGACGCCACGCCGGATGGATCGCACTCTACGGCGGACTCGCTGGTGGCGCGGACATTATTTTGATCCCGGAAATTCCCTTCGATTACGAAAAAGTTGCGGAAGTCGTCCGCCGCCGTGAAGAAGAAGGCTACAAAAGCACCATGATCGTCGTCGCCGAGGGCGCCTGCCCCCGCGATGGCTCCATCGTCATCGCCGAGCAACGTCCCGGGGAATATCGCCTCGGCGGCATTGGCGACCAAGTTACTCACGAAATTGTCGCCCGAACCGGTAAAGAGACACGCACCTGCGTCCTCGGTCACCTCCAGCGCGGCGGCGCTCCGACCACCCTCGACCGCATTCTCGGCACTCGTTTCGGCGTCCACGCCGTAAAAATGATCGAGGAAAATAAATTCGGCCGCATGGTCAGCTACCAGAACTACATCGTCACCGACGTGCCTATTGCCGAGGCCGTGCACCGGCTCCGCACCGTGCCACCCGATCATCAAATGGTGGAAACCGCTCGCGCCGTGGACATCTCCTTCGGCGACTAAAAAATCATCGCTCTTCAATCACCAATGGATTCCAAACTCCTCAATATCCTCGCCGCCGACGCCCATGCTAGTAAGGACGACATCGCGCGCCAACTTGGAACCACCGCCGAAATCGTCGGTGAGCGCATCGCCGCCCTCGAAGCCGACGGCATCATCCTTGGTTACCAGGCCATTCTTGACGAAGAACGTGCCAACTCAAAAAACGTCACCGCCGTCATCGAAGTCCGCATCACTCCCGAGCGCGGGGGAGGCTTCAACCGCTTAGCCGGGCGCATCTCGCAATTCGACCAAGTGAAAAGCTGCTACCTGATGAGCGGCGGCTACGATCTAGCTGTCGTCGTCGAAGGAACCGACCTGCGCGAGATCGCCATGTTCGTCACCGAGAAACTCGCCACCATCGAAGGCGTCCTCAGCACCGCGACTAGCTTCCGACTAAAAACCTACAAATCCAACGGCATCCTCGCTCACGTCGATGCGCCCAGCGGCCGCCTCGCCGTCGCACCGTAAACCGACGAGTCTCTGCTCGTCTTTCCCATGCCCATCTCCGATCACATTGCCCATCACGTTCGCGACATCCCGAAATCGGGCATTCGCGATTTTTTCGAGCTAGTCCAGTCGATGAAAGACGTGATCTCGCTTGGCGTCGGCGAGCCGGATTTCGTTACGCCCTGGCACATTCGCGAGGCGGCAATCTTCGCTCTCGAAAAAGGTCGCACCACTTACACGTCAAATCTCGGCCTTCCCAAACTGCGCCAAGCCGTGAGCAAATGGACCGCTGACCGCTTCGGCGTGGAATATAATCCGATCACCGAAGTGCTGGTGTCGGTCGGCGCCTCCGAGGCAATCGATATCGCTTTGCGCGCGTTGCTCAATCCGGGTGACGAGGTCATCTATCACGAGCCATGCTACGTCTCCTACTCGCCCAGCATCGCGTTGGCCTTTGGCGTGCCGGTGGCCGTATCCACCAAGGCGGAGGATAATTTCAGTCTGACCGCCGCTGCTGTGGCAGAAAAAATCACCCCACGATCCAAGGTGCTAATGCTGAATTTTCCGACGAACCCGACTGGGGCCACTCAGACAAAGGAAGAACTCGTGAAAATCGCCGCGCTTTGCGAAAAGCATAATCTGGTTGTCCTAACAGACGAGATTTACAGCGAGCTAACTTTCGACGGCGCGGAGCATCATTCCATTGTTAGTTTGCCCGGAATGCGCGAGCGGACGATTTTTCTCCACGGTTGCTCAAAATCGTTTGCGATGACCGGGTTTCGGATCGGCTACGCCTGCGCTCCTGCGGCGTTGATCGAGGCGATGATGAAAGTACACCAATACGCGATCATGTGCGCGAGCATCATCGCGCAGGAAGCGGCTATCGAGGCACTAGAAAACGGCGCTGCGTCGGTGAAAATGATGCGCGACCAATACGAATTGCGGCGCAATTTTATTGTTAGTCGCTGTCACGATCTAGGGTTGCCGTGCCATTCTCCAAAGGGAAGTTTTTACATTTTCCCTCGGATCGATCATCTCGGAATTTCGAGTCACGAGTTCTCGCTCGGGCTGTTGCAGACGCAGAATGTAGCCGTGGTTCCGGGCCCGGCTTTCGGACCGAGCGGGGAAGGTTTTGTGCGTTGCTGCTTTGCGACAAATCTCGATCAAATCAAGATCGCAATGGATCGGATGGAAACGTTCATCGGAACGTTGTCGGTGACGGGTCGCGCTGCGGCTTGATCGGATTGGAAACGCCTCGCCCGAGGATGTTTACAAAAAAGACGACCGCTGCGGTGGCGACGTCCGTTTCTTTTTTGCAGATTCTTCCGTCCCTCAACGGCATCCCTGCGACAAATCAAACAAACCAAAATGAAAAAAACAATCCTCGCCGTTTTAACGGCATCCTTCCTTGGTGCGTCGGCCTATGCTGGCGACACCTACGTTGCAACCACAAACAAGAACGTCGTCCAGACGGAAGCGCGCTATTCGCTCTACCCCGATCATGAGTGGACGATCGATCTTTTTGGCACCTACGCCTTCACCCAATCTAACAGCGACACCATTCTCGGCGACCACGCCTTTGGCGGCGGCTTGGCAGCGAATTATTTCTTTACGAAAAATATCGGTCTGGGAATTGAAGGCCAAGCTCTCAAAAATCAGCGGGGTAGCGGCGACGACGTTACAGGAAGCGGAGCACTCAACCTGTTCTACCGTTACCCGATCGGGGACAGCGGTTGGGCTCCCTATGCCTATGTGGGCGGTGGGGCGATCTTTAACCCAAGTTCCGCAGTTTGAGAGGGTCGATCTCGCAACCATGCGGGTTTGCGGGGTTTTTCAGTGGATTTTCGGCACTACATTTTCGATGATTTTGGAGTGACGGGGGATCTGGAGGCCGAGGTGGGCGAGGAGTT
>JBBRPA010000031.1:0-40885 GCA_038228695.1 Chthoniobacterales bacterium | reverse complement strand
CCTGAGAGGAAATCCGTCCACTTAAAACCCGTGGCGATAAGAACTTTACCAGTATTATCGCTTAAGGTGATTGAAAAACTGCTGGTTGGCGCAGTTGTCGCTGAGGCAGTTAAAGTAACACCATTCGTCGTGACCGCATTGACCAAATTTAGCGTCAGTGGCGAAGCATTGAAAACAGCATCCCCGCCAGCCTCAGTTCCAGAAAGAACACTAGTTGCAGCTGTATAGACGAAGCCAGAACTCCCAGCCGCCGAGGCGGCCGAACCAAAGTTTGATATAACTAGAGCCTGCGCACTTATGGTTAGAGCAATGACTGCCAGTAGAGATGTTACTATTTTTTTCATATTACTTTTTATGTTTGGTAAGGTTTTGTTGTCAGTTACAGAGTGTACGGAATGGTGTAGGACCAAGTGTCCGAAGCTCCAGGAGTTCCGAAGCGGTTGCAGTAAAGCGCAGAGCCAGCCGAGATTACCTGAGCATTTTGGCTTGCGCCGCTTCCAGATCGCTTCCAGAAACCAGCATTAACATCGTAGAAGAACGAGCGAGTTATTCCATTAACGTCCTTTATAATAAGGCGATCAGCATTTGTTAGATCAATTGTTCCGTTATTAAATTGTCTCCAATTAGCCAAAAGCTCTAGGCCGAGACTTCCAATCGTAGAATCAACCGGGTAAAATGCAGCCACAATAGTTGTTCCTGAATTAGCAATCTGCCGAACATAGTTCGTAGCAGGCACAGTTCCGGTAAAACTGTACGCTAATGGCAAAGTCCCAATGCGGTAGTAGAATACGCCTGCCTGTGGCGAAATTGCCAATCCACCTTGGTCCCCCGAGTTACCCTGACGGCGCCAAGCAGAAAAATCCGTGTTATAATAATAAGTCCGGAGCACTCCACTGCCGTCATTGACAACCACGCGGTCAGTCTGCAAAGCACCAAATTGAGTTTGCGTGCCACCAACGACCCCGGTTGCCCCAACATTTGCAGTTCCGGTCCCAAAAAGGTTGAGAAGGGTTTGACCACCGACAATCTCATAGGTGTCAGTATTGGAAACAATACTCAGAGTTGTCAAATCAAGCCCTTGGCTATCCACCGTGACATCTGAAGTTGTGTTTCCAGTAATCAGAAAAAGACGACCGGCCGCAACCCCTTTGTTAATTTTCATGTAAAGCGGCTGTCCAGCAACAGCAAGAGCCCCAGCAGTCCATCCCGCTGTTGAATTTGACAGAGTGTTTGTTCCCACTCCAGTGATTAAACCCGAGCCGACTCCAGTGATCGTTGGGTTAAGGAACAACAACGAAGAAAATGGAGTGCTTGTCGCGTTAATGCCGTCTGGACTTGCAGCGATACTAACGTTCACAAATCCAACTGGTAATGTCGTGGCAGTTTGAGCGAACGCCGAAAAAGCAGTGGCGCAGAGAGTGAGAGCGGTAAGGATAAATGTCTGGGGTCGTTTCATATCAAGTGAAGGATGCGCTGTCCGGGAGTGGATGTCAATCGAGTTTATTTGATTATTGTTCTGATTTGAGGTGCTACCGTTGAATAACTTGGTAACGCTGTAGATAAACCCGGTTTGTCCGGTGTTTGCAAGCGAAGAATTGTGTCAATTGCGTGAACATTGACGAGCGCCTTGGGCACGAAGCTGTTGCGGGCGGCCCATTCGGCGTCTTTTCCATGGGCGGGATCGCGTTCGGAGCAGTGGGAATTTTCCCCTTGGGGACCGAGGCCATCGAGGGTGGGAAAATGATTCCAAAGGACGTTGCCGTCGCTGAGGCCGCCCCGGTCTTTGGCCAGAAAGGTGAGTCCAGCGTCTTCGGCGGCGGTTCTCCAGAGGGAAAGCATCTGGTCGGTGGCGGGATTGCGGGGCCAAGGGACGGTTTCGTGGATGATTTCGACGCGGACGCGGCAAGCGGAAGAGCCATCGCTGGCGGAAACGGATGAGCGATCATTCCAAGCGAGAATCTTCTCCCGGGCAGCCGCGTAAACCACGGGATCGAAGGCGCGCATTTCGAGGATCGCCGAGGCCTCATGGGGAACGCGATTGGGGACGGTGCCGCCGGCGATTTGACCGATATTGACGGTGAGATCGCGGCGGTAATCGGTCAGGGCGCTGACGTCTCGAATGAAATCGGCGAGCTGGAGAATAGCGTTGGCTCCCGAGGGATGCTGAGTGCCGGCGTGGGCGGCCTTCCCTTCGGTGCGGACGCGGAAGGCAGCGCGGCCTTTGCGGGAGGAGACAAGGGAAACTTCACCGGGAATGCCGCCGTCGCCCTCGAAAATGAGGCAGGCAGCGGTGTCGGCGGGGAGGATTTGTCGGCAGAAATCACCAAAATCCTCCGAAACGACTTCCTCGCAGGCGTTGAAGAGAATGACCCAGTTGGTGGCGGCGAAACCAGCGGGGTCCATTTTTTTGAAGGTCAGAAGGGTGAGCCAGATGAGGGCGGTGCCGCCTTTGATATCATTGGTGCCGGGGCCGTAGATGCGGTCGCCGATGACTTCCCAGCGGAAGTGGTTGCGGATTTCCTCCTCGGGCGGATAGACGGTGTCGAGGTGGGAAAGGAGGGCAATGGTGGGCCCGGCGACCTTGGGACGAGTGAGAGCGAGGTGGTCGCCGAAAGCGGGGTTAAGAGCGGGGGTGGAAGTGGGGGAAAAACCGAGGGCGGCAAACTGGCGAGTGATCAGATCGGCATTGGCGGCGATGCCGGGGCGGTTTTCGGTGAAGCTGTTGAGGCCGACCATCTGGCGGAGGAAATCGAGGGTGCCGGGAAGGGCGGATTGGCAGAAGGCGGTGAGATCGTTGGGCATGATGGGATGGGTTGCGAGTGAGTTTTGATTTTAACCACGAATGGACACGAAGCGACACGAATAGGGAAAACGGAGGGTAGATTAGGGTTCCGGAGTTTTGGTCGGGTCGGGTGATTCCGTGCCTGGGTAACCCCAGTGCGGAGGTGGTTTAGGAAGGAAGAGGGTTTGCGGGGGATGAAGCCGGGCGGGCGCTGGTTGCGGAGTTGACGGGGTGGGAGCGGTCCGACGGGCTTTCCGTTCCAACCCTTCGACCAACATCCGGCGAGCGAGGAAGCGGTTGATGCCTTGGCTGCGCTCGCGGTTGCAGCGAATGCGCAACCCGCTCGCCGGATGATGGAGCATAACGCCGATCAAGCCCGCTTTGCCGCCGCTTTTCACGGTTTTGAAGTAGCTTTCGCCAATGTCCTCCTCGCGCAGTCCGATCGCGACCATCCGCTGCTGGAGGTCGTGGTTTTTGGCCTCAGTGACCGGAAATCTCGGGAGTTGACTCACGTTTAGAAAGTCAGGTTTAGCCGAAGCCCGGCCACAGTGGCGTCGGAAAGGCGGCCGAGACCGGAAGGGTGCCGGACGTATTGCCAATCGGGCTGAAGGCTACACCAAGGCGCGATCTGGATTTGGTAGGTGATCTCGAAAATCGTTTCTGCGCCGGGAGCCTCTCCGTCCGCAGTGGACGCGGCCTGACTGAATTCGCGGCTGTAGTGTTTGTGGCTGCAGCCAACGCCGAGAATATCTGCCGTCCTGCCCGGGAACAGCCCGAGGTAGTTGAGACCCCCGTCCACCGCCCAATCGAGGACGGCGCGGTCCTTGGGGCTTTTGCCGGCGCGCACAAAGAAGAACAAACCGCCGGGGCCCGGGGCGCACCCACTCCAGACTTTCTGGGAGGCGATTGCGTAGATGGCCCAGTTTCCCCGCACGGCCGCGCCGTCGGACCAGCGAGTGAAATCGTCGGTGTGATAAAAACCGCCGAGTTTGTAGCTGCCAGGGAGTTCATTCCCCTCCTCGCGACCGCCGAGGTTCACCACCGTAGCGGCCTCGGCAACGATCACCGCCCCCTCGGAAGAGGCGAGGTGGAGATCGAAACCATGGTCGTTGTAGTGGCTTCCTGAAGTGAAGCCGGGGCTAGGATCACCGAGGAGGTCGGGCGCGGGGTTGCCATCGTAAACGGCGGCTTGGAAATAGCCCGACGCGTTAGGCGCGAAGCGGAGGCGGAGGCCCGGAGCGGCGATTGCGTAGATCGGCAGAGGCGCGTTGAAGGAGGCAATGGGGATCGCGCCAAAATCGCTGTTGATAAAAATCCCGCCGCCGGGGGCTGGGCCCGCTTCTGAGCCAAAAAACTCGGAATCCGCCGCGAGCTGCCCGATCCGAATGGAGAATTTTCCATCGGCCAGAGTCTGGTCGAGATAACATTCAAAGAGGCGGACGCTGTTTCGGAAATTGATATTGCTGACGTTGCTCGAGTCTCCGATGGCGGCGGCGGAGAGGCTGGAGCCGCCAACGGCATATCCGCTGGCCGAAAAGATCGCGCCCGACCAGCCCAGGAGTTGGCCGAGGTCGGCAGAAATGCTTGCGGAAACGAGCAGGTTATATTCGCCAGTGCGCTGCAACCCACCACTGACCACGCCCAGTATTTCCTGAGTCAGCCCACCATGGACTTCGACCGCGTTTTCTTCCGCTTCAACGGGCCGGACCAAGCTAGCGAGAAACACCGCAGCGGCGCCCAGCCAAACGGAAAACCGTGTGGAAAACCGTGCGGAAACGCTTTTATTGAGACGATCTCCCAATAAAATTGCTAGCATTGTCCGCTTACTTTTCTTCCTCGAGCTTCGCTTTCACGAGCGCCTCGATTTCCTCGTAAAGCGCGGTATCCGCTTTCAAAATATCCTTGGCCGCGTCCCGCCCTTGGGCGAGTTGGTTGCCTTTGTAGCTCATCCAGCTTCCGCGTTTTTCGACGATGCCTTGTTCGAGCGCGAGATCGAGGAGTGCGCCGGTGGACGAAATGCCCTCGTTATACATGATATCGAACTCCGCCTCAGTGAAGGGCGGGGCGACTTTGTTTTTGACGATTTTGACCTTGGTGCGATTGCCGGTGACGGTGCCATCGCTGGATTTGATCGCGCCGATGCGACGGATGTCCACGCGGACACTGGCGTAAAATTTGAGCGCTTTGCCGCCGGGCGTGGTCTCTGGATTGCCAAACATCACGCCGATCTTTTCGCGGATCTGGTTGGTGAATATGACCACGGTGTTTGCCTTCGAGATGAGGGCGGTGAGTTTGCGGAGAGCCGCACTCATGAGGCGAGCTTGGGCGCCGACGGTCGTATCGCCGATCTCGCCTTCGAGTTCCTGTTTCGTAACCAGTGCGGCCACGGAATCGAGCACGATGACATCGAGCGCATTGGAGCGGACGAGCGTCTCACAAATCCGGAGAGCCTCTTCGCCCGAGCTGGGCTGGGAAACGAGCAAATCGTCGAGATTGACCCCAAGTTTGCGGGCATATTGCGCGTCGAGGGCGTGCTCCACGTCGATGAAGCCAGCGAGGCCGCCACGTTTCTGGGCTTGGGCAATGACGGTGAGAGTAAGCGTGGTTTTTCCGGAAGATTCGGGTCCGTAGATTTCCACGATGCGGCCCTTGGGAAAGCCGCCCGTGCCGAGCGCGCGGTCGATGAGGATGTTTCCGGTCGGGATGACTTCGATATCGACGATGTTTTTGTCGCCGAGCCGGATGATCGCCCCGTCGCCGTAATCCTTCGCGATTTGTTGGATGGCGAGATCGAGGTTTTTGTTGCGGGCGGCGATTGCTTTGTCGTTAGAAGATTCTTCAGTTTTGGCCATAAAAGTGTGATGTGAAAATGAGAGCGCTCAAGGTATCAGGCCGCCTTCTTTTCGCGAAGGAATATTCGCAAAAAAATGTGCGCTGGGGAATATCGTCGCCTTGCGGCTGTTCCTGTGCGACAAAATCACTATGCCCTACACCCGCATCTTCCTCGTTCGCCACGGTGCGACCGTCCTGACTGCAGAAGATCGTTTTGCAGGCGCGACCGACGTGCCGCTTTCCGATGAAGGCCGGGAACAAGCCCGCGGACTTGCCCGACGCCTCGCCGACGACGAAATCAAAGCCGCTTATTGCTCGACTCTCGGGCGCACAATCGAGACCGCTTCCATTGCCGCCGAGCCGCATGGGTTGAAACCGGAACCGCTCGAAGCGTTGAAGGAAATCTCCCACGGACGTTGGGAACAACTCACCCGCAAAGAAGTCGCCGAGCGCTTCCCGGATGAACTCGAAAATTGGGACCGCGACCCCTACACCTTCGCCCCGGAAGGCGGCGAAAGCGGACTCGCCGTCACTGCGCGCGCCCTTCCTGCCCTCATTGACATCGTCCGTCGCCACCCCAGCGAAAACGTCCTTGTCGTCTCGCACAAAGCCACCATTCGCCTCCTGCTCAGCTCGTTGCTCGGCTTCGACCCACGCCGCTACCGGGATAACCTCGACCAATCGCCGGCCGCTCTAAACATCATCGATTTCAAAGATCCGACGCGGGCGCGTTTGATGTTGTTCAATGACACATCGCACTACGATGGAACCGGCCTCAGCGTGCCGCTCAAACCCGGCCCCCGCCTCTCCGGTTGGTGGAATGGCTGACCGCCCCTTTGCCTCAACGTTTATAATGGTCGAGGGTCTTGTCATTCTTTGAGGTATCTTTGCGCGGGAGGATTTGACCGCATCTCTTTTCTGGATCACTAATTTATTCAATGACACTCCAAGTAATTATCGAACGTGGTGAGGATGGCTTTTTTGCGGCGCACTGTCCTTCGCTGAAAAGCTGTTGGTCGCAGGGTCGCACCCGCGATGAGGCTCTCGAAAACATCCGCGAGGCCATCGATCTTTATCTGGAGCCTTCGCCAAAAGACCTAATCGAGGATGAAAGCCACGAGGTAGTGGCACTCTTGATCTGAGACCATGAAATTGCCGTTGCTCTCCGGGCGACAAGTGTTTGCCGCTTTGCAGAGACTCGGGTTTGTTGAGATCCATCGTAAAGGTAGCCATGTGAAAATGGAGCACTCCGATGGAAGACGAATTGTTTTCCCATTTCACGACGAAGTGGATCGATCCACGCTCAAGGGAGCGTTGCGGGATGCGACTGTGCCGGTGAAAGATTTTCTCAGTGCGCTAAAATAATATCGCCTACTCCACCGAACGTCCCACCGCTTCGGCGACTTTGCGGATGCGACCGACGAGTTCGGCGAATTCGTGTCCGAGGAGCGCTTGTTCGCCGTCGCTTTTGGCGTGTTCGGGGTCGTTGTGGACTTCGAGCATGAGGCCGTCGGCTCCCGAGGCGACGGCAGCGAGGGCCATCGCAGGAACGTATTCCTTCACGCCGACTCCGTGCGTGGGATCAACGACGACGGGCAAATGCGTCTCCGCTTTGAGGACAGGAACGGCGTTCAGGTCGAGCGTGTTGCGGGTCATGGTCTCGAAGGTGCGGATGCCGCGTTCGCAGAGAATGACGTTGAAATTTCCCTCGCTGAGAATGTATTCCGCCGACATAAGAAGGTCCTTGATGGTGGCGCTCATGCCGCGCTTGAGCATGACGGGCAATTTGCTCCGGCCGACTTCTTTGAGGAGCGAGAAATTTTGCATGTTGCGCGCGCCGACCTGGAGGCAATCGGCGTATTGCTCGACGGCTTCGAGGTCTTTCGTGTCCATGATTTCGGTAATGACCGGAAGGCCCGTTGCTTCGCGCGCTTCGGCGAGAAGTTTGAGGCCGTCGACGCCAAGGCCCTGAAAACTGTAGGGCGAGGTGCGGGGTTTGAAGGCTCCACCGCGAAGGATTTTGGCCCCACCGTTTTTGACGATTTGGGCGATGTCTTTGATCTGGTCGCGGCTCTCGACGGAGCACGGGCCGGACATGATAATGATCTCGGGGCCGCCGATGGTGACGTTGCCGATTTTGATTTTCGAATCGGTGCCGCGAAATTCGCGAGCGACGAGTTTGTAGGCTTTGAGAACCGGGGTAACGGATTCGACACCGGGAATGGCGGCGATGGGTTTTTCGCGAATGAGGTCTTCCGCTCCGATGACGCCAATGACGACGCGCTGTTCGCCGTGGCTGACTTCGGTTTTCAGGCCCCAGTCGTGGATGCGCGCTACGATGTGGTCGATTTCGGCTGGGGTGGCCCCGGATTTAGTGACGATGATCATGGGAATGAAAGGAAAAGGGTCAGGAATGAAGCCCTAAAAGCTCCAACTGCCAAGGCAAAAGCGTCTCGGAAGCCGACTCAGGGGAGCGCGCGATGGTCTCGAGGGCGACGCGGGAACCGAGTAACGACGGGTCGAGATTGAGTTCGGCGGCTTTTTTGTCGCGCACTTCCTTAAGGCGATCGAATTCTTTTTCCTGAGCCTCGGTCCAACGGTGGCGGATGGCGACGGGACGTTGGGGCCACTCGGATTCGGGCAGGTCGAGTGCGGCGCGGACGGCATCGTCGAAGCGCTGACCGCGCGAGCCGCGCAATTCAGAAAGGTAAATCGGCTTGCCGGTATCGATCGCCGTGGCGGTCTCGATCATTTTACTGTTTTGCAGGATGTGGAAGGTCGGCCGATCACGCACCTCAGCCTCCTTATCGCGCCATTGCCAGATGGCCCGGAGGATGGCGGCCGCGCGGCCGCGTAACGCTCCGCTGCCGGTAATGCGCCACTGGTCGTCGGGGTCGCGTTCACGGTCCACGGCGGCTTGTTGCCAGGCTTGGCGGCAGCTTTGGCGGAACCATTCCTCACGTCCGAATTCTTGGAGCTTGGCGAGGAGCAAGTCGCGCAGGGGCAGCAGGTAACGGGTGTCGTTGCGGGCGTAGTCGAGCATGATGGGCGGAAGCGGTCGCTGGGCCCAGTTGGCTTTTTGGGAGCCTTTGGCGAGTTCGATGCCGAGGAAATTTTTGACGAGCGCGCCGTAGCCGACATCTTTTTCGCCAATGAGCTTGGAGGCGATCAAGGTATCGAACACGCCGGCAACGGAGATGTTTGCCCGGCGCAACATGCGGAGGTCGAAATCGGCTCCCTGAACGATCATTTCCTTGTCGCGAAGTGCCTCGGCCAGTGGTTCCATCGAGATCGGCGCGAGCGGGTCGATGATTTCATCCAAGCCTGGGATGCTGATCTGGATCAGACAAAGTTTTTCTTTGTAGCAATGCAGACTGTCCGCCTCGGTATCGACGGCGACTAGGCTGGCCTGACTCAGGACAGAGGAGAAATCGGCCAGAGCGCCATCGGTTTCGATGACTTTTGGCAGGGTGGAAAGGTCGATGCCGGTGGAATTTGGATCGCTCACCGGAAACTCCGTAAAAGTAATTCCGCGTTCGTCTTGGTGGCCTTAACGTTAGCCAGCAGGACTTCCATGGATTCGACTGGGGGCATGGAAGCGAGTTGTTTGCGGATGGTGCCGATGCGAAGAAATTCCTCGGGGTGATAGAGCAATTCGTCGCGGCGGGTGCCTGATTTCAAAACGTGGATCGCGGGGTAAACGCGTTTCTCGACGAGGGCGCGGTCGAGGTGGAGTTCCATGTTTCCGGTGCCTTTGAATTCCTCGAAAATCGCGTCGTCCATCCGGCTCCCGGTTTCCACGAGCGCAGTGGCGACAATGGTCAAACTGCCACCTTCCTCGACATTGCGGGCAGCGCCAAAGAAGCGGCGGGGTTTCATCAGCGCGGCAGCGTCGATCCCGCCGGACATGGTGCGACCCTTGCCGGGTTGGAGATTGTTATAACCACGGGAGAGGCGGGTGATGCTATCGAGCATAATGACGACATGCTGACCGAGTTCGACGAGGCGTTTGGCGCGCTCGATCACGAGATCGGCCAGTTGGGTGTGGCGCTGGGCGTTTTCATCGAAGGTCGAGCTGTAGATTTCCGCGTCCACGGTTTGCTGAAAATCGGTCACCTCTTCAGGGCGCTCGTCGATCAGGAGGAGAATGAGATGGATCTCTGGGGCGGTCACGCGGATGGATTTCGCAATCTCTTTGAGCATGATCGTCTTGCCGGCACGAGGTGGGGCGACAATGAGGGCGCGTTGACCGCGGCCAAGAGGCGAGATGATGTCGATGACGCGCGAGGTAACGGATTTGGTCGTCTCGTTTTCGAGGATGATCCGTTTATCGGGAAAGAGCGGGGTTAGGTTGTCGAAATGCTTGGTTTCTTTCCATTGGTCGAGTGGGATTCCCTCGATGGCTTCGATGGTTTCGAGAGCTGAATATTTTTCCTTTTCCCGGGAACAGCGAATCCAGCCGGAGATTTTGTTTCCGGTGCGAAGGGAATAGCGTTTGATGAACTGGATGGAGACGTAGATGTCCTCGGGGCAAGGTTGAAAACTGTAGAGGGGCCAGCGGAGGAGGCCGTAGTTTTCGTTGGAGGCATCGAGCATACCCTCGACACGGATGCGGACCCCTTGCTGGAGAAGGTAGCGCATGACGTCGAGCGTGATGTGGTGCCGGGAACGCTCTTGGCTGAAACGCAACCGGGCGGTGCGGCCCAGTTCGACAAGCTGGTGGAAGGTCGCTTGGTGCAGGTCGTTGAGAGTGATTTCCTCTCCAATGACGCGGTCGCCGATCTTCAAAACGGGACGGGCGGGTTCCTCGTAAGGGGCAGGCGCTGGTCCGGGGTTGGGGGATTCAGTGCGGTGCGTTTTCTCCGGTTCCGCGGAGGGTGCCGGGCTATTTTCTTCAAGCATAACGGGTTAACAGGGCTCGGGCCGCCAGAATGATCTGGCGGTGGAGCAACTCTTCGGTGTGATGATTTACGATCAAGATATCTGCCCGCCGACGTTTTTCTTCGGCAGACATTTGGGCGTCGATGACTCGGCGCGCCGTTTCCAAGGACCATCCCCGCTTGGACGAGAGACGCTCCAACTGGATTTGGGCGTCCGCTTCGACTACAACGATGCAGTCGAAGTAAGGAGAAGCTTCTGTCTCGTATAAAAGCGGGATTTCCGCAACAAAATACTTTTGCGGCGTGCGAAATTTCTCCGCTTGGGCAATCCAACGATGGCGGATTTTCGGGTGAAGAATGTCCTCCAAAGCGTGGCGACGATCCGAGTCGGCGAAGACAATCGGACGAAGCTGGGTCCGGTCGATTCGTCCGTCACTTCCGAGGATTGCTTTTCCAAAGAGGGCTTGAATTTCCTGCGAAACGACCGGGTCATTCTCGATGAGGTCGTGAGCGCATTCGTCGGCGGAGAAAGTCGCTACCTCCGTTCCGCCTTGGACCAGGAGAGCTTCAGCCAGTCCGCAGGCCACGGTGGTTTTACCCGAGGCAATCCCACCAGTGACCCCGATGACGGGCATGGAAATTACTTGGCGAAGTTCGGCAGCGGCATCGCTGGCGGAGTGATCTCGGCGAGCGGCAGGGGCTCGACTGCTTCCTCTTCTAGCTCACTGTTGAGAATGGGCTGGCCAGCGGGGTTCATGAGCCGGGCGGTCACAAAGATGACGAGGTTGCGTTTGAGGTGCTGATCGACATTCGAGCGGAAGAGTCGGCCGACGATTGGGAGGTCGCCGAGGAGCGGAGTTTTATCCTCCACTTTCTGGACGTCCTCACGCATCAAGCCACCGATCACTACCGTCTGACCGTCCCAGATACTGACTTGGGTCGATACTTTTCGGGTGCTAAAGATCGGCTGGTTGATGACGTTCGGGGTGATGACTGAAGCTGGGTTGACAATTGATCCAACTTGCAATCCGAGAGCGTTAAAGAGGGGCGACGAGGTAGCAGGTGACAGAATCGGACTTCCGTAATTGATAAAACCTTCAAACTCGGTGACCGACGGAGCGAGGGTTAAATCGATTGTTTGTCCGTCCGGTCCGACCTGTGGCTCGACTTCCAAGGTTACACCGGTGTTGCGGGTTTCGAACGATGTCGGCGTAGTCGGAGTGACGGGAATTGAACTGGCGCCGCCGCCCCCGATACCGCCGGTCGAGCCCACGGATTGCGGGATTTGAGGTGGATCAAACTCGGTCGGATAACGGAACTCGCGGACGATTTCGATAACGGCGCGAATGCCGCTCTTGGTGGTCACACGAGGCGCGGAGAGCAAGTCGACGCCTTTTTTCTGGTCGAGCGCACGGATGACAAGTTGGAATTGCGGGTCGGTGAAGACTCCTGAGAGGCCAAAAACACCGGGTGCCTTGAGGGTATTACCGGTCAGGCCAAAGAGCAGGGCATCAATCGCGTTGGCACTGATGGCGGTAGCGCCGCTTCGATTGCCCGCAGTGATGGGATTTTGTCCGACGGGCGTATTGGTGATCGGATTCACGAACGGGTAATCGCCGTTAACCGTTGCGGGCAAAGTTCCGTTGGTTCCGCCGCTAGCGAAGACGCGTTCACTCTTATCGATGTTGAATGCTCCAAGCAGCCAATCGAAACCCAGTTCCTTGGCGTTATTCTGGGTGATTTCGACAAACTTGGATTCGATTTCCACTTGTTTCGGGGCGTTTTCACCGTCGATCTGGACGAGCGTATCGATCAAGTCGAGCGCTTCCTGGGTGTTCTTGACGATCAAGCGGCTGGTGCCGGTTTGATAGGTCGCGCTCGTTCCCGCAGGAAAGGGCACCCCTTGTCCGGCGAGATAGTCTTTTGCAGAAATTCGCGCGGCAATTTTTGCGCCAGCGCCTGAGGCGTCCCCGCCAGCACCGGAGGCAGACGTATCGCCCGTTGACGCGGCAGCTCCGGAAATGAAACTTGGCGATACCTGATACTGTTTGGTGATCAAATCGTCGGTTGGCTGAGAAAGGGGGACCACCGAGACGGCATAGGGTTCGATCTTAAACTTGAGGTTGGCCAGACTGGTGATGTATTTCAACGCCTCGATCATCGGAACGTTGGACAGCGAGAGGGTAATAGGCGTCGTGCCGGGCTCGACCGAGGGAGCAGCGGAAACGGTATCTACGGCAGCCGGAGCTTCGAGGCCCGGGATAACAGGGCCGCCTGAGGCAGCCGGAGTCGAAGCGGGAGCGCGGTAGCCGGATTCCAGCTTCAGGACGATGTTGACCCCGCGCCGCTGCGGATCGGCGTCCGTGTCGAGATCGCGGCTCTTGGCCTTCAAATAATCGATCGCCTCGCGAATAGTGGCGTCCCTAAATTCGATTTTTGGGATGATGATTTTGTTGAGCTTAGCGGTGATCTGCGCGGTGCCGCGCAAGTCATCCGAGGGCGCCTGGATGATGGTGGTGGAGCCAAGACCATATTTGGTCACTGGACGCTCCCATTTCGAATCGACCTCCCAGACGGCCTGACTCCGAGCTTGGTTGTAAGCCGCGCTCGCGTATTCGCTTTTCGCCTTGTTGATTTTTTCTTCCATGCGGCGCGCGGCCACATTGTAAGGATCAAGGTTTAGAACCTGTTCGCAGCGTTTGAAAGACAGGTCATAACGACCGCTGTCGTAGTATCCCTCGGCTTCCGAAAGGAATTTTTTGACCTGCTCGACGTTGGCGACAAATTTCGGGCCAACGGTCTTGTTATAGTAATCGGGCTCCGCAAGATGCTTGAGCATGGACTTGGCGCTGCTGTTTTCGGGATCGTATTCCACGAGGCGGGCGATGGCGGCTTGGGCGTCAGCGAAGCGGCCCTCATTAATGCGCTGCTCGGCGAGTTTGATGCTGGCGTTGCTGAATTTGGCGATCGCCCCGGAACGAGCGGATTCTGTGGCGAGGGAATCGGGCAAGAGGTCGATGGCCAGTTTATATTGAGCGGCTGCTTGATCGTATTGATCGTTGGCCATCTCGTCGTCGCCAGCTTGGATGGCTTTGTCGGCCTGGCTGGCACCCTCCTGGCGCCGGGCAATTTCCCGTTCGGCCACGTTGGCGACCTGGCCGCCCTCGTAACCATTACCGGCATGCAGGGCTGGGGTGAAAAAAGGACTGGTGACAGCAGTAACAGCGGCCATGGCAATGGCAGCCAAAGCGAGGGAGGGAACGGTGTTTTTAGGAATCATAGACTTGGTTTCGAGACGGATAAAAAATTCGGGGTGGGAGGCAGGAAATAGTTTTAGGGAGACTTAGAGCTTGGGAACAGTGATTTTTGCTCCCGTGGCAGCGTTAGTGATTACTGCCTCATTGTTATTGATGTCAATGAGTTTGTAGGTCGTTTTGTCGTCCGGTTTAACTTGGAACTCCCCGTCGCGCTTCACTTTGAAGTCGGAATTGTCGTAAAGATTTTTGAAAAGGGCGTAGGTGTCGGGCGAGTTTGCGATGACACCGAGGACGAGAATAATTTCCGACTTGGTTTCAACGTTCCGAATGGTGGCCTCAGAAACATCGGTCTTGGTGCCGAGCGAATCGACGCCGTCCTTTTTCTCGAGTTTCACGAGGTCGAACTTCGTGCCTTCAATGTGATCGCCCACTTTTAGGAATTGTGACGGCTGCTTTAAATCGACGGTGTTGATTTGCATAACGTCGCCATCCCGGACTTTGAAGATGAGGCGGAATGGAATTTGGATGTATTTCGCAAGCCGAAGCTTCTCCGTGAATGGCGGATGGGAGTTGGGGTCCTGCGGATTGGTCGAGTTTACGCCGGCGTGATATTCGTCCAAATTGTTGAATCGGTCACCGTCGGTGTCCTCTTGGGCGATCTCTGGGTTAAGCACATCCAGGCCATGCTGGACGAGCCATTCATTCGGGATTCCACCCGTGGCACCGGACTTCGGATCGTAAAGTTCGAAGGTGGTGTTGTCTTTGCGCAAAACGTATTGGGCGCCGACAAAGAGGGGATTTCCACCCGCTTTCCACTTAGCTGGTTTCCCGAGAGCCTCCCGAGCGTTGTTGAGTAAGTCGAGATTAAGAGGCTTGATCGTGTTGTTCTTGGAGAAACTAGCGAAATAGGGCGCGAACATTTCCCCGAATTTCTTTATGTTCAGATAGACGAATGCGCTGGAGGCGAGCAGGGCCGCAGCCGCGAAAAGCAGGATCGCCCGTTCAAACTTGGTTTTTATCCAATCCATAGAGTCACTTCTTAATGTCGGGTTTAGGGGTGAAGTGGACCAGATCGATGACGATGGTCGCGGTGATTTTTTCTTTGCCGATAACGATCCGATCGGTCGCTGGCTCAGTTGCTACGGCTTCGGTCCCGGGGACTGCTCCGCCTTGTGCGGGGCTTTTCAGTTGCTCGTTTTCCACTCGGACGGCCCGGGCGATGGTGAACTGAGGGAAGCTTACGAGATCATTCAAGGTTGCCTGCAAATTCCCCGGATAACCGGTGAACGAGACGAAGAATGGATATTTTTTCAAGAGGGGTGCCTCTTTGGCTTTCTCTTCGGCCGTGATTTCCCCTGGGAGCGGCGCGCGGACGACAGAGTTTATTTTCGCCACCTTCAAATCGATCAGACGGGTAATCACGGAATTGACGGCGGTAAGCTGCCAGTTCAGCAAGCCCGTGACATCGTTCCGAGGCAACTGACTTTCGTAAGTTTCAAAACCGAGATAAAATTTCGGCGGCAGCTCGACGCCCCGGTTGGTGGCGTGCTCGACCGTCTTCGAGACCAGTTCCCGGAGGCGGGTCTGAAAGGCAGAGGGCTCCATCGGGTCAATTACGCCCTGTTTTTCGATCAGATCTTTATGCAATCCATCCGTCAATTCCCGGTAGGTGGCGACCTGTTCCTGGCGTTTTTTAAGGTTCCCAGCATCGCGATAGGGCGCGATGGAACGCAACTGGGTTAGCTTCGTCATGCCAGCTTGGTAAGCTGCTTCTGCCTCGGTGTATTGTCCACTTCCAGAGAACGCCAGAAAGCCAAGGGCGAGGATGGCCAAGACGATAGCGGCGAGTGAGCCGGAGAAAAGCTTGTTGTCGGCGAACCAGTTCATTTCAGGGGGATGGGCTGTTTCAAAGGTAAGCGCAGTTCGTAATCAAAAGCCCACGTTTCTTGGTTCGGTTGCTGACGGACCGGATTGATCTCTTTAATCTTGCTTAAGTCCAGCACATAGAGAGGCGACTGGGCCAGACCCGCGAGGAAATCATCGACCACCTTGGATTCGCCGATGTAAAGACCTTTGATGGAAATCGCGGTGATTTGCGGCCCGGCAGCGACGGGAGCCGCGTTTCGATTCGGCGGTCCGGCTGGCGTGGGGGCGGCTTTGACTTCAAGGGATTTGACGTCGGTAAACGCCATGGGTTTCCCATCTTGGATTGGCTCCATCACGGTCACCCAGATTTGTTTATTGGGAATGCGCTGGTTTAAATCGTCGATCAAGCGAATCCACGATTCGCGTTGTTCGATCGCCCGAAGGAGCGGTGCGTTCTCCTGATCAATGGCCTTGATTTGCTGATCGACCGCTTTAAATTTTTGGTCAACCGAATCCAGCACCGCGGACTCGGCGTTGACCTTGGCCGTGATTTCCGCGATTGCGGCAGCGGATTTTAGGTAATAGACCCACCAGCCAGCGGCGGCCAGCACGAGGCAGATTCCGGCGGTCAACAGAAAGGGCTGGCGCTTGGTCAATTGCTGCCGCTGCATGACTTCCGGCGGGAGGAGATTGAGTTCAACCGGACATCCGCTGAGAGAGCGGAGTGCTCCGCCCACCAGTTCACCGAGTAAATGCGCCTCAGTGACCACTTTATTGGTGTCCACATTTTGGGTGACCGTGACGTTGCGGAGCGGATTAAAATATTCCACTGGGAGCTGCATTTTCTCCTGAAAAAACTCCCGCATATAGGGCAAAACGACGCTGCCGCCGCAAAGATAGACTCGAAGCGGAGCGTTACCCTGCTGTTGGGCTCGGTAGAAGCTGATCGAACGGGTGATCTCGGCGTGGAGCCGGGTCATGGTATTGCGGATGATTTTGGAAACACGGGCCACATCGGGATCGCCCGGCTCCGCATAGGCTCCGCCGAGTCCGACGAATCCGTCGGTTTTTTTCCGGGTCTCGGCAGCAGCGGCGGTTTCGTTAAAATCCTTCGCGATGGTGCTGGTGATTGAGCTGCCACCAATCGGAATACTGCGACTGAAAACTTTTTGCGGCTCAACAAAAACCAAGTTGGTCGTCCGCGCACCCATGTCCACGATCAGGGAGCACCCTTTGACTTCCGCGTAGTTATAACGGAACGCATTATAGAGTGCCATCGGGGCGACATCGACGACGCTGGTGCGAAGACCGGTCGTGCCAACGGCGTGATCCATTTCGCCGAGAAGATCGGATTTAATCGCAACGAGAACGACGCCGAGCTTGGAGGAGTCGCTGCCGGCAACAAGTTGGTAATCCCAAACGACTTCATTGATCGGGAAGGGGACGTTTTGCTGGGCTTCAAACCCAATGATTTGGTCGATTTTATCCTCGTCCACCGTCGGCAGTTTGACAAAACGAGTGAAAACAGACTGGGCTGGAATGCAGGTGTTAACCGTGCCCCCGCGGATTTTCATCTGCGACATCAGGTCCCGCACCGCGTTGGATATCTGGAAGCCGCGTGAGGAATCACTGCCGGAATCGACCGAGAGATCGGTCAATCGGTAGTTGTTCAGAACCAGCCCTCCGTTGTTGGTCGTGATGAACTCCGCCAAGCCGACGGTCTGGGTGCCGAGATTAAGGCTTAACAAGCGATTTGAAGCCATCCGGGATGATTAGCGATTGTTGATTTTGATCGCCTCGTAACGGCTCCAGTAGAGGGGCGCGAAAGGCGTTTCGCTTTTGTTGCGCAAGAACCCCGGTTTTTGAGGCAAAGTGGACCACCAGCCCTGTTTCTCGTTTTTCCAAGAGCCAAAGCCGACCAGCGCACCTTGCTTGCTGATTTCTACACTCACTTTTTCAATCGCGTTCGGGGTTAATGGTTTCCCCTCCATAATCCGGGAAATGGCGCGAGGGGAGAGATACATGACCGAGTAAAGTCCCTTGCCAGCGGCGATGTCCACGTGGGTGACTTCCCCAATGAAAACGACTTTGTTGATCTGCACGTAGTATTTAAAGGTCAGTTCGTCCGTGAACTCGGGTGTGGCGTCGAACTCAGCCTCGATCTCCATCCATTTGTCACGATTGTCGGACCGTCTCTGGGTGCCGGTGAACTGATACTCCGGCGTGCTGATAAATTCGACGCCAACCTTTTTAACCGTGAATTCGCTACTGCGCCCCTGGGCGTGGGCTGCACCCGTTAGGGCGATCTGCAGAAGGAGAAAGACAGCGATGATTTTGTTCTGAAAAAAGACTCTCATAAGACAAGGTTGCGGGGGAAGGGAAATTACAGGATTAATTGCTAGCGGAGACGGGGGTGGTTTGTCAAAGGCAATCCAGCCTATTTTGCGAATGATGCAAGGTCAGGGTGGCCCCGGAAGAATTTAATGGTTTTCTTAATTCCATCCTCGAAAGACACTTTTGGCTCCCAGCCGAGGATGGTTTTGGCGCGGGTAATGTCCGGTTGGCGCACTTTAGGGTCATCAACCGGGAGCGGATGAAAGCTGATTTTTGAGCTCGTCCCGGTGTATTCGATGATTTTTTCGGCAAATTGTTTGATCGTCATTTCCCCAGGGTTCCCAATGTTGACTGGTTCGTGGAAATCGGACTGGGAGAGTTTGTAAATCCCATCAATCAAGTCGGAGACATAACAGAAACTGCGAGTTTGGCTGCCGTCGCCGAAGATACTCAAAGCCGCCCCAGTCAAAGCCTGTCCAATAAAGGCGGGAACGACCCGTCCGTCGCGCAAGCGCATCCGCGGACCGTAGGTGTTGAAAATGCGGACGATCTTCGTATCGACCCCGTGATAGCGGTGGTAGGCCATGGTCATAGCCTCGGCAAAACGCTTCGCCTCATCGTAAACGCCGCGCGGTCCGATCGGATTGACGTTGCCCCAGTAATCCTCTTTCTGAGGATGAACCAGCGGATCGCCGTAGCATTCTGAGGTCGAGGCGAGGAGGATGGTGGCTTTTTTGGCCTTGGCTAATCCCAAGACGTTGTGTGTTCCGAGTGCGCCGACTTTCAAAGTCGGGATGGGATGTTCCAAATAATCGATCGGGCTTGCTGGCGAGGCGAAGTGGAAAATCAGGTCCACATCCTCCGCGAGGTAAATGTATTGAGTGACGTCCTGACGGATGAATTTGTAATCCGGGTTGCCGGCGAGATGCGCGATGTTGGCGGAGTTTCCGGTGATGAAGTTGTCGATGCCGATGACCTTGTAGCCCTCGGCGAGGAGGCGGTCGGTGAGGTGGGATCCTAAAAAGCCTGATCCCCCGGTGACGACGACGGTTTTTTTCTTGGTGATAGCTGCCATAAATTGTCGGGAGTTTGAAAGATGTAAGAGGCAATGCCGCGGTTGGCGAGTAATTCCCTTAAAAAAATTACAAGCCCTGCGCGTTCAACGGGCTCCAGCTCCCATTAGGACGACGGGAATGGTTTTTACGAGAATTTTCAGATCGAGCCAAAGCGACCAGTTATCGATGTAAGCGAGGTCGAGTCGAACCCAGTCATGGAAATCCTGCACCTCGTTGCGGCCGGAGATTTGCCAGAGGCAAGTCAGCCCCGGCTTAACGCTGAGTCGCCGGCGGTGCGAGGCGATTTCAAAGCGGGCCACTTCATACAGTGGCAACGGACGCGGGCCGACCAAGCTCATATCGCCAATGAGCACATTAAAAAGCTGGGGCAGCTCATCCAGGCTGTATTTGCGGAGAAATTTCCCGAGCGCCGTGATCCTCGGGTCGCGGTCGATTTTGAAAACTGGGCCGGTCATTTGGTTCATCATCTCCAACTCAGCTTTCCGCAACTCCGCGTCCGAATACATCGAGCGAAACTTATACATCGCAAACGGCTCACCGTGCCGTCCGCCACGCATTTGCTTGAAAATGACCAGCCCGGGTGAACTCAGGCGCACCGCCAGCGCGATGAGCAGGAGGAGAGGCGACAAAATAATGATCCCAAGCAGCGCCCCAACGAAATCGAACATCGATTTCATGATCAACGCCCATGAAAGGTCGGGCGTCGTCCGGAAGACCAGCATGGGCTGTTCCGCAAACGAATCAAACGCCGGACGAGCGATCGACGTCCGGATGAAATTCGCCAGCAACCACGCCTCCACCCCCTCCGCCTCGCAGGCCATGATCGCCTCCTCGATCCGGTTCATGTGCACGTGACCCCCGGCAAAAAGGACGCGACCCACGGAGTGACGATGGAGACTTTCCACCAGATCGCTGATCGGTTGTCGTTCGATGTCGATCTGCTCGACCACGTCGATCTGCTGGAATTGATCGGGGGCGAAGCGATCCATAAGTTGCTTCATATCGAGCGGAACCCCGACGAGAATGATTTTCTCGCGAAACTTCCCGGCCTCGCCCCCTTTTAATTTCCGGACAACGAAGGACCGCTTGAGCAGTAACAAGCCGGCGGCGATGAAGCCAAACCCCAGAAAAACCACACGGCTCGGCACCTCGAGGCGGAAAAAAATCACGCAACCGGCGATCAAGACCCCCAGCCAAAGGCCTGACCGCGTGATCTCGCCCAGCGCGTGGCCGACGTTTTTCTGCACCACCTGCCGATAATATCCCTGCGTTTCAAGCAGCAACGGCCCGAATGGCATGATCAAAACCACCAACCAAAGGAACTGACTGAACGGCGGGATCGGGTAGATATCGAAGTAAAGCGTGGACCAATACCTCAAAAAATGCGCCAGCCAGAGCGAGAGGACGAGGATGCCCGCATCGCTCAGCTGATTTAGCTGCAAGTTGATTTCTTGTCGGCGTCCGGTCATGGTGGGGGTTTACTGATACTCTACGAAGCGGAAATGAAAACTAGCATGCCTTACGATAGTTCAAGCCTTTTCCGCCCAGACGCTCCGCAGGTGGTTGCTACGATCGCGACCGCAGCCGATTGGGACGTTGCCGCAAAAATCCTTCCCGGCATCTCCGGATCGCCCGATTGGTTGGAAATCCGGGCGGACCTTCTCCTTGCGGAACATCCTACGCTGCCGGGTGATTTGGCCGAACTGCCTCTTCCCGTCCTGCTCACTGTGCGCCACCCTTCCGAGGGGGGAAAAGGACCGTTTGAGACCGCCCAACGGGAGGCGATTTATCGAGAGCAAGGCGGACAGGCGTTTGATCTCGAACTCGCCACTGCCCCGGACTTTGAGCGGCTAATCGCGGACGAAAAAGCGCGCGGCTCAATTTGCATTTTGTCCTATCATCATTTCCAAGACACCCCTTCGGTGGACGAACTCCGGGCCATGACCTCCCGGGCGGCCGACCTCGGAGCCCATCTTTTTAAAGTCGCGACCACGACCCACACGGCCGCACAACTCATCAGGCTGATGACTTGGCTGGAATCGGAAAACACCCTCCCGATTGCCGCGATGGGGATGGGCACGCTCGGCAAAATCTCTCGTCCGCTCCTCGCTCAACTCGGCTCCCAGCTCAACTACGGCCACCTCGGCGCACCCCTCGTGCCCGGGCAATGGCCAGCCGGCGAGTTGCGTCAGTTGCTCGACACTATCGCTTGCGAGTGACACGTCAAAAGAGTGCCATTCCGTCCGAAACGTTGGACGATACAACCAGATGACCTCTGGCCTCCGATTTACGTTTATTATGAAAAAACAACTCGCTCTCCCTATCGTCCTCACCGTTGGCCTGTTGGCCTTTGGCTGTGAAAAAAAACCTACGGTGGATCTCACCGTGAAACCAACCACCGCGACGAAAACCTTTGAAACGAGCCGCCTCGGCAACGCGATCGACCGCTATGTGAGTAGCCACAGCGCGGTGGATGCCGCCGACGCGAACAAGGCGTTTGCGGAGTTAGACGGCGAGATTGCAGAATTACAGGAACGCGTCGCTAAAACCGACGGAGACGACCGGGCCGAAGCCGCTGGGAAGCTAGCCAATTTGCAATCGTATCGCACCAAGGAACAAGTGCGTTTTTCAGCGGCCAAGGCGACTGCGCCGATGAGCACTTCCACTCCAGAAACGGACGTTCGCTCCGGGGCGGAAAAGGTGGGCGATTCGCTTAATCGGGCCGCTAGCAATGTTGGCGACGCAGCAAAAGATCTCGGCCATTCAATCGGCCAAGGAATCGAAAATACCGGCGATAAAATCAAAGACGCGACCGATCCCAAGTAAGCGGACCTACCCGTTTCAGGAAGCCGCCCGAATGCCGTCGGCAGAGATTTCCGCCGCGGGGGCGGTTTTGATCGAGAAAATACACAAGGCGGCGAGGATTAAAATGGCGCTGCTGGCGAGAAAAGAGGTTCGCGCGTAGTGCCCCGCCGGATCGAAACGCAGGAGATGAAAGGCAATCAGCGGCCCGATGAATCGCCCTAGGCTGCCAGCGGAGGCGATCAAGCCGAGGACGCGCCCTTGGGTGTGGGCGTCGCTCACGCGGGAAGCGAGGCCGTTCATCGTCGGGGTAACCAAGCTGTTGCCGATGGAAATACCGGCGCAAACGAGCAGGAGCAAAGCGAGACTCGGCGGCGTGGAGGGTAGGAAAAACATGCTAATGGCCAGCACCGTCGCCCCCGCGATGGCGAGTTGTTTTTCAATGGGGCGACGCAACAACCGACGCAGGACACCGCCCTGCATCACGACGCCAAGGAAGCCGACGTAAAAGAACACATAGCCGGTGTGGGCGATATCGAACCCGAAGCGTTTCTCGCAAAAGAGGGCAAAGAGGGAGGTCATGATCGAGAACCCAACGATAGAAGCAAACTGGCTGGCGAGGATCATCGAGATCACGCTGCCGCGACCGTGCGAAAAGACCTCGCCAAGAGTGACGCTTTCCCGGGCGCGGGCGCGGACTTCGGGAGTAAGCGTCTCGGGCAGGCGCAAAGCGACGAGGAGGCAGTTTACGAGGGCCATACCGGCGGCGACGAAGAAAGGCAGGGCAGGGGAGATTTTTCCGAGCACACCGCCCATGGCCGGTCCAATCATAAAGCCGAGCCCAAAGGCGGCCCCGATCAGGCCCATGGCTTTGGAGCGGTTTTCCTTCGTGGTGACGTCCGCGATGCAGGCCATACCGGTGGCGATGTTGCCGCCGCTCGCTCCGTCAATGATTCGACCAAGCAAAAGCATGCTGTAGCTGCCCGCGAGACCGGTGACGAGAAAACCAACGGCCGTGCCGAAAATACTCAGGCTAAGGACTGGTTTGCGTCCGAAACGGTCAGACAATTTTCCGAAAATCGGTGAAAAAACGAGCTGCAGGAGCGAATAAACGCCGACCAGAATGCTCATTTGGGTGGGCGTGGCGTTAAACTTCGAGCCCTCGGCATACACTGGCAAGACCGGGATAACGATCCCGAAGCCGATCATGTCGATGAAGATGGTGAGAAAAATCAGGACGAGCGGAGAGCGGGGCGGATTTTTCGATGCAGGCTCAGCCATGGAAGGGAAGAGATACGCCGGAATGATCGTTCCGCCAAGCGGGAGAAACCGCGCGAAGCAGGGTAAGCCGCTTAGGCTTTCTTGAAGCGGCGGCGGATGAGCAGAAATCCAGCGGCCAAGGGCAAAAGCAACGCCGTGGCAGGTTCCGGAACGGCAGCGATGCCGAAGCTCTGGAAGAAGTCGGCGAGGTTGTCGTTAGGATTATTCGCCGTGATGGTGAGGGAGCCGAGGTTGGCGGCAATGGGAATAATCACCGACGGGGTATCGGTGGCGAGGGTGGCGCCATCGAGGGTGAGCGTGAAACCACTGCCACCAAAAGTGGTTAGATCGGCCGGGGTCACATCGGTCTCACTAGTGCCGGTGGTGACGCCGTTCGAGGCATCGAGTGCGGTGATAGTTCCGAGATTGAACCAGCCGCTGACGTCGCCAGTGAGGGTGGCGCGCTCCCGAAAGTCCACATCGGTATAGGCGAGAATCGAGCCAGCGGGCAGGAAGCCGCCGGGGAGATTGGCGAAACTCAGAGTGATCGTGGCGACCGCACCGGCCCCGCCTTTGAAGGCGAAAACATCCAGTCCAGAGGTCGTGCCAAGGGCGGTGATGATGGCGGGGGAGAGGGCGCTTTGGGCGACGGTAGTGCCCGTGGGCGAGCCGGGAATGAGGGCCGGGAAGGTGCCGGTTGTCGCCCAAGCGGGTGTGCCGAGTAGGGGGTTGGTCGCAGGGATGCTGTTGGTCACGGCAACCGTGAAAGAGTTCGCCCCGAGCGGAACGGAGACCGGGGAGCCGTCGTAGGCGTAGGGCGTTCCCAACCCACCGCTCGAATTGAAATGGGCGATGTCGTAAGCGTGGAGCGACGCGCTGCCGGCGACGAGGCAAAAGGCGATGAGTGTTTTCATAAATCGAAGGTGCGGAGTCAGCTGATTTTTGGCAACAGATACGCGAGGAGATCGTTGATCGCGATGCGCTCCTGACTGCCGTCGTCGCGGTGGCGCAGGGTGACGGTGTCTTTCAGTTCCGGGCCCTTTTCGCCCAGCGTGTCGAAGTCGATGGTAATCCCAAATGGCGTTCCCGCTTCGTCTTGGCGGGCGTAGCGTTTGCCGATGCTTCCGCCTTCATCATAGAAACAGGTCAGGTGTTTTTTCAACAAGTTGTGAATTTCGCGGGCTTGAGCGACCAGCTCGGGTTTGTTCTTCAGCAATGGAAAAATTCCGACTTTTACCGGAGCGATCCGCGGGTGGAATTTCATGACCGTCAGTGTTTCGGTCTGACCTTTGGCGTCGGTTTTTTCGACTTCATTGAAGGCGAGGGCGAGCACGGCCAAAGCGAGGCGGTCGAGACCGGCACTCGGCTCGATGACGTGGGGGACGTAGAAGCCTTTGACAAGGCGTTCGCAAAAAGCAGCGGCCTCTTCAGGAGATTTGTTGCGCGCGGCCCAATCGGTTTGCACCCCGGCGAGGAAGGTGGATTTTTGCTCCTCGGTGAGTTTTGAGACAGCGGCGCGGAGTTCTTCATCGAAAACCTCGAGTGGTTTACCACTGGCTTTTTGATGAGCCTGCAAATCAAAGTCGCTCCGGGCCGCGATACCCTCCAATTCCTCGGTGCCGAAGGGGAATTTGCAGAGAATATCGACGCAAGCGCGGGCGTAGTGGGCAAGTTCCTCTTGGGTTTGCCAATGGTAATCGAGCACGTCCGGACCCAATCCGATGCCCGCGTAATAGGCCGTGCGTTCCTTCACCCAATAACGATGCCACATGTCCCAACCCCAGTCGGGTTGCGGGCTGGAGAGATCGGCGCTTTCGCTATACTCAGCGACATGGCCGTGAATCAGCCGGACCGCTTCATCCGGCGGGATAAAAAACTCGAGTTCCATCTGCTCGAACTCGCGGGAACGGAAAGTGAAGTTTTTCGGGGTTACCTCATTACGGAACGCTTTGCCGATCTGGCAAATTCCGAATGGCACTTTCACCCGGGTGGAATCGACCACGTTTTTAAATTGCGCGAAAATGGCCTGGGCCGTTTCGGGGCGGAGATACGTGACGTCCGCCTCGGTCGCCGTCGGCCCGAGGTAGGTTTTCAGCATCAAATTAAAGGGGCGCGCCTCATTCAAAGATCCGCCTGTTTCCGGGTGAAAATTCACCGAATCGACTACCGCTTCGATGCGTTCTTCCCCCAACAAGACGATAGCATCGGGTGCGCCAGCTGAATCCCCGGCATTGAGTCCAATCAAAAAACGCACCCGCTTGCGGAAACTCTCAATGTGCTCGCCATTTTTCAGCAGGACATCGAAAGCCCTCGTCATTTTCCAGCCGGTAGCTGATTCCGCACCAGTAAAATGCATGACCGCGCCACTTTGCGGTTCGACATGATCGGCTCGCACCCGTTTGTTGGTGAGGACGCATTCGCGCATGAGATCGGCAAACGTATCAACATGGCCGGAAGCCTTCCAAATAGCTGGGTTCATCAGAATGGAGGCGTCCAAACCGACTACATCCTCCCGCTCGCGAACCATCGCCCGCCACCACGTATCGCGTAAATTGCGTTTCAATTCCGCTCCCAAAGGGCCGTAATCCCAGACCCCGCCGCACCCACCGTAGATCTCACTGGATTGAAAAATAAAGCCGCGTCGCTTGCAAAGGCTGACGATTTTTTCCATCCGCTCATTGCTCGTATTCTCTTTCGCCATAGGGAGGCAAAGGAGAATCGCGACCGCCAGCAAAGGCAACCAAAATTTCCGCCCGACGCCCGTTGGAATTGGAGGCAAAGGTTGCGTTTGTTTTCCGTGCCCACGCGTATATGATTGAAGTCGATCATGAAAGTCACCCTGTTCGTTCCCTGTTTTGTGGACATGTGCTATCCCGGAGTCGGTGTCAGCATCGTGGAAATCCTTGAACGGCTCGGGCACGAAGTGGAATGCCCCGAGGAGGTCGCGTGCTGCGGGCAACCCGCCTTTAATTCCGGTTACTGGGACGAGGCGCGCAAGGTCGCGATTCCGGTTTTGGAGCGACTGAAAAACGCCGAAGTGCTCGTGATCGCTTCTGGTTCTTGTGGGGCGATGTTGAAGGTTTTTTACCCCGAACTATTTGCCAACACGCCTCACTCCGACGACGCAATTGCCTTGGCCGAAAAGACTTATGAGTTTGCTGATTTCCTTGTGACCAAGCTCGGCAATCCCGATCTCGGGGCGCGCTTCCCGGCACGGGTCACTTTTCACGACGGTTGTCACGGTCTGCGCGAGCTCGGCAAAAAGAAGGAACCCCGCCAACTCCTCAGCCAGGTGCGCGATCTTGAGTTGATCGAAATGGGCGAGGCTGAGACTTGCTGCGGCTTTGGCGGCACTTTTTCCGCGAAATTTCCCATGATCTCCACCGCGATGGGCGAGGTAAAGTGCGCTTCGGCGATCGAAACCGGCGCCGATTATATTATTTCCAACGACTCCAGTTGCCTGATGCACATGCAGGGCTTACTCAGCAGACAGGGCGAACCCATCCGCACCCTGCATATCGCTGAAGTCCTCAACTCCCGCGCATGAACCTGAACGTCCTCCAATTCAAGACCGACTCCGAGCGGCTCACTCACGACCTCGGCCACCGCGATCGTATTCAGTCGGCGCTGAACAAATATTACGTCGCCCGGGACGACAAAAAAGCGCGTTTCCAAGACTGGCAAGCCGCCCGTCAGGCCGCCGCCGAGACCAAATGGGACGCGGTCAATCACCTCGACAAATACCTCGTCGAATTTGCCGAAAAAATCGAAGCACGAGGCACCAAAGTCCATTGGGCGAGCACTGCCGAGCAAGCCCGGCAGATCATTCTCGGCATCGTGAAGGAAAAGAACGCCCGCCGGATCATTAAATCCAAGGTCATGACCGGCGAGGAAATCCACCTCAACGACGCCCTCGAAAAAGCCGGTTTCAGCGTGGTCGAAAGCGACCTCGGTGAATACATTGTCCAGCTTCGGCACGAAGCTCCTTACCACTTCGTATTCCCCGCCATGCACCTCTCTCGCGGCGAAATCAGCGACCTTTTTGAGAAGGAACTCGGCACCGCGCAAACCGACAGCGCCGAGGAACTGACCATGATCGCCCGCCGCGTCATGCGCGACCAATACCTCGCCGCCGACATCGGCATCAGCGGGGCCAATTTCGCCGTGGCCGAGACCGGGATGATTTCGATCACCGAAAACGAAGGCAACGCCCGCCTCACCTGTGCCCTGCCCAAGGTTCACATCGCGCTCATGGGCATCGAAAAGGTTCTCCCGCGCTTCGAAGATCTCACTCTCTTTCTGCCTATGCTCGGCACCGCTGGCGCGGGACAAGCCGTGACCTGCTACAACTCGATGTATGCTGGCCCTCGGCAACGTGGAGAAAACGACGGGCCCGAGGAAATGCACGTCATCCTCCTCGACAACAAACGCACCCATCTCCTCGCCGACATCGAGCAACGCGACGCGCTCCATTGCATTCGTTGCGGCGCCTGCCTGAACGTCTGCCCGATCTACAAAAACGTCGGTGGCCACACCTACGGCACCACTTACCAAGGCCCGATCGGTTCCGTCATCACCCCGCATCTGCGCGGCATCCAAGAGTGGAAACATCTCTCCAGCGCCTCCACCCTCTGCGGAGCCTGCACCGAAGCCTGCCCAGTCAAAATCAATCTCCATCATCACCTCCTCCATAACCGCCGCAACGCCGTCGCCCAAAAGCCCGTCTGGTGGGAAAAAATCGCCTTCGAGCTGACCGCTATCCTCTTTAACAACCCGCTCATCTACCGCCTCGCGGCTTGGGGCGGACGCTTCGGACAGCTCTTCCATCCGTTGATCAAAGGCAGCCTCCTTGACCCCGCCCGCGCTTGGACCAAAACCCGCGACCTCCCCGACGTCGCCCCGCAAACCTTCAAAGAATACTGGAGAGCCCGCCAGAAATGAGCGAACGCGAAAACATTCTCGCCCGCATCCGCGAAGGGCTCACCGTCCCCGCACCCATCCCCGGGGCTCACGAACTGCACGGACACGAGCACGCTCCGAATCCGGCCCCGATCATTCCTGGCATGGTCATGAAGTGGCTCCCGCCAGTCGGTCCGAAACCTGGGGATCATATCGCGCTCTTTGCAAAAAATTCTGTCGAACTGAAAACCGATTTTCAGCTTTTCAACTCCGAGGACGACCTTCAAACCGCCCTCCGCGCCCTGGCCAAAGCAGAAAACTGGCAGCGGATTGGTTCCCATCGCGGCAGCCTGACCGACGAGGCCTGCGTCACCCTCGGTCTTCCGGTTGTCCGCACCGATGAACCTTACGAAATGCCCCAACTCGAATCCTGCGACGTCGGCATTTCCGAATGCGAGGCACTCATTGCCCAGACCGGGTCGATCCTCGTCACCACCCGCAGTTCGGGCGGCCGCGCCCTCTCCGTTCTCCCGCCGCACCACGTGGTGCTCGCTCGGCGCGACCAACTTCTGCCCGATCTCCCAGCGGGATTCGCCTTGTTGAAATCCAAATACGCAGACGATTTTCCCAGTTTTATGAGCCTGATTACCGGCCCCAGCCGCACCGGCGACATCGAGCGAATCCTCGTGCTCGGCGCGCACGGGCCAAAAAAGCTCACCGTTTTCTGCATTTAGCCCAGCTTGGCAAAACAGAGACCTCGAAAGCTGGGAACGGCAACCCCGCCAGATTGCGACTGACTGCTGATTGTTTCGCTTTCGCTGGAGATTCTAACCGCCTAAGTTCACTCCACAGTTACCCCTCTATCCGAATGAGAAAACTTGTCTCCTTTCTGGCCGGCGTCCTCGTTCTTGTCACCCTCTGCCAGGCCGATGACAAAACCGACCGCATTCTCACCGACAAATCGCCTCCTGCGAAGGTGCTGGCAAAATATGAGAAGGTCTTGGCCGCCGCCCAGCAAGCTCCCCCCGCACCGGGCAGCATCATCTGTATTGGCAGTTCGCACATGGAGTTCTGGAAAACCGCCGCAGAAGATCTCGCGCCGCTCACGGTCCACAATTACGGCGTTGGCGGCAGTCGCATGGCGCACGCCGCGAATCTCTTTATCGAACACCTCGTTATCCCCTTCCAGCCGCGTGCGGTCATTCTCTACGAAGGCAGCAACGATATCTCCGCCGGAGCCAAACCGGAGGACGTGCTGGCCGCATTCCAGAAACTCCACCGCAATCTGCACGGCGCGCTGCCAGAAACCCGGCTTTACGTCCTCGGCCTCGTTCCCAGCCCCGGCAAACGCTTCGAAAAAATCGGCGACGTCCTTAAAACCAACGCCTTACTCAGCGAAGAGTGCGCCGCTTACTCCTGGATGAAATTCATCGACACGACCGCGCCGTTGCTGGGACCGGATGGACAGCCAAGAGTCGAGTGTTTCATTCCGGGTAACATCCATATGTTGCCCGCAGGCTACGCCGTGTGGAAATCGATCATCGCACCGGTGATCGTTCCAATCGAACAGCCCTTCGAAACGGGCAAAGTGAGAAAATAAAAATTATTGATGCCGTTCCTTGTAAACTATTCAATAGCCTTGCTCTCCTTTCCAGAAACAACCTGCTGCATAGTAAAGTTTAGTCCCCTTATGAAAACTCTTCTCTCTCCCCTTTTCGCACTGGCTCTGATCACTTCGTCTCTCCATGCCGAGGAGGTGGTTTTTGGCGAGGATGACGCCACGCAAAGCGCCTACAACAATGGGTGGGCAGGCGGTAACAACGGCGGCACGGGCTTTGGCGAGTGGAACCTTTACGTGACCCAAGAGGAGGGCGCCGAATCCCACGCCGGGATGTTCATTGGCAACGCCGAGGAAGGAAAAGATCTCGCCGAAGTTGCGATCAAAGGGAAATCCTTTGGTTTTTTCGCCAACGGCAAATCTTTTGAAGTCGCCACCGCTTTTCGTCGCTTTTCAACCCTCTTGGTGCCCGGAGACACGTTTTCGTTCTTGATGAAAACCGGCCCTTTCAAACAGAAATTCGATTTCGACAGCCCGGATAAAGGGGCCGTCGGCCTTACGCTTCGGGCTAACCCGAACGCTGCTAAACCGGACGACTACAACACGGATGCCCGTTTCGAATTCGGCACTTACGAAGGCGAGGATAATTACCAAGTCTTCGACGGGGAAACTGGCCACGACACTGGCGTTCCCGTTTCTGAGGTGCCAATCAGCGTAGCGATAACTCTCCTCACCGCAGAT
Organism: Chthoniobacterales bacterium; assembly: GCA_038228695.1. Classification (GTDB taxonomy): domain Bacteria; phylum Verrucomicrobiota; class Verrucomicrobiia; order Chthoniobacterales; family DASVRZ01; genus DASVRZ01. The sequence continues at coordinate 10,598 of JBBRPA010000031.1, read as the reverse complement.
ACTTACACCTTGGAGATCACTAATCTCGGGACCAAGAAGGTCACCAAACTGGAGAACCGCAAACTGGGTGGTGCAGCCGGTGCAGCCCTCGAAAGTTTCTGCGCGTTCGATCGCGACGGGGAGACCGCGGATGCCTATTTTAATGGCTTCCAACTCTCGAAACCGGCGCAGTAGATCGGAAATTTTTTGATGTTTCCCGTTGGGCTAGTTTAGCTTCGGCCATGTCCGGAACCGAACTGCCGCTGCTGCTCTTATTTGTCAAATACCCAGAGCCGGGACGGGTAAAAACGCGCCTCGCGGCAGATTCTAGCGCGGAAACGGCGGCAACCATTTACCGCCGAATGGTAACGACCGTGCTCGGGGCGCTTCCGGCTGGTCAGCCCGTGCGGGTGCTTTACGACGGCTTCCGGCCGGAATCGGATTATCGCGAGTGGCTCGATCACGCTGCGCTGGCCACGGCGGAGTATGCCGCACAATCGACCGGAGACCTCGGAGACCGGCTGACGGCGGCTTTCGCGAAGGCGTTTGTGGATGGTTGGCAGCGTGTCGGAGTGATCGGAAGCGATTGCCTCGAACTGCACCCCGCGCTGTATGCGGAGGCGTGGAAAAAATTGGCCGAGCACGATTTGGTCATCGGCCCAACCTGCGACGGCGGTTATTATTTTTTGGCCTTGAAAAAGTCGCAACCCGCTCTTTTTCAGGGTATTACGTGGAGCAGCGAAACTGTTTTTTCCGAAACTCGGGCAGCCGCCGAGGTGGCGGGGCTGACCGTGGCGCAGCTCAGCCGTTTGCGCGATATCGACACGTGGGCGGACTGGCTTCTGTTCGCATCCCCGGTGGAAAAACCTGCAGCCTGATCGCAATTCGGAGCCATCGAACGCCGGTTGGCCTGGGTCTTGCTTTAGTAGACAAGGAGTTTCCCATGTCCGCACCGAAAACCCTCGTCAAACCCCCTCTCACCGCTCCTGCGGAAGAGGATCCGGTCCCCGCTCCGCCCCAAAGTCTGGGCGCGACGCTGCGGGCGGATTTCGATGCTTTGCAAAATGATTTCGAACAGGCCAGTGAAATGGCTGCGGACCTCCAGCGTCAGTTATCGGGCAAATCCAACGAGTTTGCCGATCTGAAATACCTTTTCGATAAGACCTCGAGCGACTTTGGCCGGGTTCAGCAAGATCTCGCATCGCTGCGGGAGGAGCGCCACCAGCTCGCCAACGAGGCGATGAAAGTGACCGCGCTGGAGTTTCAACTCAACGACTTGATGGCCGAGAAAGAACGGCTCAAGAAAGAACTTTTCACGCTGCGCGCCTCGCCGGCTCAGGTGCCGAATCATTGCGGTAATCCAGAGCATAAAAAGCAAATCACCGCGCTGTCTCTCGAACTCAACGAACTGCGAGCCCAGCCAAAAGGCGGCGGGCTCGATGCAGCCACTTTGGACCTGATTCAAAAAATGGCGGATTCGGTTAAACGCATCGAGGCTGGCCTCGGTCAGTCAACGGGTCGGCACAACCGCGTTTCCGCCGCCCCGAGCGCCTCGCCGGAGTCCGAAGTGATTCAGATCGAGTTTTCGCCTTAAGCCCGCAAGCGGCGTTCGCCTTAAGCCCGCAAGCGTCGGGCCACGAAGCGTCCGCTAAATGCCGTTATATCCCATACAAGCACTGGCTAAGGTAGCCGGCGATGGCCGTAGCGCGATTTTCAGCGCGCAAGGTCTCGATTTTTTTCCGATCCACCGCGAGGGCGCGTTCCCAAAGCGCGACGAGATTATTGCCGCTGACCCGGAGAACATCTTGGATATTTTTTGGATCGTCGGTGCGCGGCGCTTTCACATCGAAGCAAATGATGCCGTCCCATTTCGTGTCCTGCAACACGACGCAAAGGGCGAGATCTTTCACTGGCTCGGTGTAGCCAAAAGGAAGGTCCTGATCGTAGCGTTGACCGTCTTGGGCGTTGAGGTGGATGTGGAAAAGTTTTTTCGCTTCTAGGCACATCTCGATGTCCCAAAGATAGTCGAGACCAGCGATGCGGCTGTGGGCCGTCTCGGGGTTGAGGCCGAAGAGCGGCTGCACTTTTTCATCGAGGCGGCTGATCAGGTAAAGCGCCTCGCCGACGTTGGCGAGATACATGTTAGCACGGGGTTCGTTCGGCTTCGGCTCAATCGCGAAGCGAACTTTGTTGCCGTATTTTTCTCGAGCATATTGGCCGACTTTGTTGAAGCCCTCAACGAGACGCTTGAATGCGTCGCGCCCATTTTTCGCGAGGACGAAATCGAAGCCTTCGCGCCCATTCCAGAAGACCATCGTTTTCGCACCGAGAATAACTGTGGTGTCCACGGCGCGTTTGGCGTTTTCGAGCGCGAGTTTGCGGACGGTCGGATCGTTCGCAGTCATACCGCCATCTTTGAAAATCGGGTCGGCAAAAAAGCTCGGCGTATACATGGCGCATTTCAGCCCGCATTTTTTGGCGATCTTCACCGCTGCCTCCGCATCGGAAGCTGGAATTTCGTGGTCGTGCGCCTCGTAATAGCTCATGCCGGCGTCTGCCAGCAGAGGCAATCGCTCGAGAATTGGGATCGCCTCACGCGTTGGGCCGCCGAAGGGATCGCCGCCGGGTCCGAGATTCCAGACGCCTGCACCGACGCCTTGTTTGCCTGCTTTGTTTTTAAGTTGGAATGACATGATTTAGTTAGAATTGAATGTTAGGATCGGCTTGAGAGCCGGAGCGGAATCTAAACATGGTCGGTCGCATTTCACCAAGGCGAAAATCAGGAAATAGAATCGATAAGTAATCGCACGACACGGGCGAGCCCGATCTCATCAATTTCCTGAAAGCGGTCCGGCTGCGGACTGTCGAGATCGAGCACTCCGAGGATTTCATGGCCGCGGAGTAACGGCAAAACAATCTCCGAGCGGGAGGCTACGTCGCAGGCAATGTGTCCCGGAAACGCAGCCACCTCTGGCACGCGGAGAATGCGACGTTCCTGCGCGGCGGTTCCGCAGACCCCCGACCCGAGCGGAATCCGCACGCAGGCAGGGCGTCCTTGGAAAGGCCCGAGGACCAATTCTTCACCCTGCAGGAAATAGAACCCGACCCAGTTCAGGTCGGGCAGGGAATGAAAGAGGAGCGCGGCGAGGTTGGCGGTGTTAGCAATCCAATCGCGCTCGTTGGCGAGGAGCGCGGCCGCCTGTTTCTCCAACACGGCATAGGTCTCACTGGGAGCCAGAGTGGCGTCGGAGTCGGATGGGACCATTATCAACCCCAGCTCGCCTTGCGGAGCTTCTCAACCGTGACCCAAGCGGCACCGGACTCGATAATTTCCCAGGCTTTGGCAGTCGCTGTTTTCAGGTCGGATGCCGCGCCGGTGATGACGAAGCCAGCTCCGGCGTTAAGCGCAACGATTTCGCGGATGGGAGTGAGATCGCGCGAGCCGCGCAGAAGTTTTTCAAGAATTTTAGCGTTCGTTTTGGCATCGCCACCACGCAGGCTTTGCAGATCGCGTTCGGCATGGACTTCCGCGTTAACAATGAAACTGCGCGTCCCGCCGTTTTCCACCGCGACGACCCGGCTCGGCCCTAGTGTGGAAAGTTCGTCGACGCTTCGACCATCGCCGGTGGTTCCATGGACGATCCAAGCGGCCTTGCGTCCCAGTTTGGCCACGACTGCGGCGTATTTATCCTGTATTTCGGGTGAGAAAATGCCCACGAGTTGATGCGTCGGACGAGCGGGATTAAGCAAAGGTCCGAGCAGGTTGAACATGGTAGTGAAGCCCTCGGTAGCGAGCTGTCGCCGCACTCGACCGATGGTTTTAAAGGAGGGGTGATAGGCCGGCGCAAAAAGAAACCCACAGCCCGCCTCGACCACGCACTGTCGGAAAATCTCGGGCGTGGTCTCGATCTGAATATCGAGCGCTTCGAGCACGTCGGCCCCGCCGGATTTCGAGGTAATGGCGCGGTTTCCGTGTTTCAAAACGGTCACGCCGCCAGCCGCGAGCACGAACATGGCCGCGGTTGAGACGTTGAAAAGTTGCAGCCCGTCGCCGCCCGTTCCGCAGATATCCAAGGTCGGTGTTGCCGGGTTCACTTGTAGTTGCGGATCGACTGCAATCGCGAGAAACGCCTCCACAAACCCTGCTAGCTCGTCGACCGTCTCGCCACGAAGACGCAGAACCTTCAAAAAATTCGCCTTCAGCGTGTCGTCAACGTTTGGAGAGAGCAAGGCACGAGCGGCCGCGGGTATCTCCAGAGGCTGGAGTTCCCGGTCAGAAATGAGTGCTTTGGCGAGCGGTGAATCCAAAATCTACCTTCCTTGCGAAGCAATGATAATGCCAACGACCAGGAGAATGGCCAGCACAACCAACAGAATTTTCACCCAGCTCAACGGATATTTGCCAGCGATTTGCCCGGTGTAGCCATTGATCACGACCCGATAGATTTTTGCTCCATAGGTGTAAGTGAGCAGCCAGACAGGAACGAGGATGTGCTTGAACGTCTGCGCCGAGTAGTCGGCCGAGACTTGCAAATTGCGCTGGGTGTCGCCGGGGACTTCGCTACGGCAGAGAGATTCGAGGGCGTTATCCATGAGCGCACGGGAGCGGTCGGCAGCAGCAATGAGGTCGATCTGATATTGCTCGACGACCCAACCCGAGAGAAATGCCGTGTTGTAAGGCGTAAGATCGGTTGTGGGAAAAGGCTCCACTTTGCCGAGCAGTTCTGGCGGCACGCCCTTCGAGGCGGCCACCAGCGTGTCGTCGAAGAAATGATCCAGCGCGCCAGCGGCATACTCCCAGCGCGTTCGTTGGACTTGTCTCGTCTGAGTGCGCCCATTCCCGTCCCGGTAAGTCTCCGTTTCCCAATAATAATGGCCCGCTTCTGCGGTCCAATCGGCGTGGGCCTGCGCATCGAAGGTCCAATAAGGCAGGTAAGCGCCGTGCAAAGTGTCGGTGAGGGCGCGGCCCTTCAGCTTATTTGGCGCAAACCAATGCGAACCATACCAGTTCCGAATCGTCTCCCGCACTGTTGTCTCGGCGATTTTGAAAGGCAGTAAACTCTCCGGGCGAATCGGCGCCTGCACCTCCGTGTAGGGCGCGAGCGCTGGTGACCCACAAAAATCACAACGCTGCCCTACCCGCCCAGCGGCAAATACGCTGATCGCTTGGCAACTCTGGCATTTTACCGTGATCTGCTCCGGAGCCCATCCGCGTGCGGAGGCCGGGATGCTCCGCAGCGCCGTGGCGAGATCGTTTTCGCGAATTTCTCCGGTGACCGTTTGCTCAAACTGCGAGACGGTCCCGCAGAACGGGCAGCGCAAGGTTTGGGTGGCTGGTTCCCATTGCGCTTGAGCGCCACACGCCGGGCAACTGTGCTTCGGAGCGGCGACAATTTCGGACACAGCTTAGGGGAGAAATCGGCGGGAACCCGGGCGCGGGCAGTTGCGGCTAACCTTCTGTCTCCGCAGCGGCGCGTTTCATACTACCGGAAAGGGCCGCCACCCGGTCTCGCATGTTTTTGCCGGACTTAAATTTGACCGCCGAGCGGGCCGGGATATGAAACTGACTTCCTGGCTGGTTCGGATTACGACCAATCCGCGCCTTCGTCAGACGCACCTCAAAAGTGCCGAAGTTGCGCAACTCGACATCGTTTCCGCTGGCGAGGTTCTCCGTGATCAGATCGAGCGTCTTCTGCACTATATCAAAGACCTGATGCTGGACCACGCCGGTTTCGTTGCTGATCCTGACCACTATTTCCCGTTTGGTTAGATTCGCCATATTGTTTTCCCTTTTTCGTAATGGTTCCCTGCGAGTGCTGCGAGGCCGTGCGTTATCGAGCCAACCCCACGACCTCTTAACGTTTTAGTCAAATCGCGTCCGCATTGGCAAGCCTGCAATGTCGATGATTTAGGTTTTTTTGCGGAAAAACGGTTTCGTCCGCAGAGCATACGATTCCGGCGCCACTTCGTGGGCAGTTTTGAAATGCGTTTTCGCTGACAATTGTAAAAATTCTGCGCCCCGCTCGGCCACGAGTTTTTCCGCGAGGGCGCGCACCGCTGCGGAGGCGCCGCGAGGCAATGTCGCCAAACCGAGTTTTTTTCCCGCGCGATCCATCCAGTCAATGAAACTGTCCCGCGCCAAAATAGAAGCTGCCGCCACCGCAATGTCCGACTCCGCCTTCGTCCGCTGCTCGATTTCAATCGTCTGCGCCCGGTCCTTGAGCGCCTGCTGAATGAGTTTTGGATCGGCAAATTGATCCGACAACGCCCGCGGACAATCTGGCTGTTTCTCGACCAAATTGGAGATTGCCGCCGCATGGCCCCAAGCGAGTAAATGATTCAACCCCTTCCGCTGCCGCGAAAAGGAATCATACATCTGGTTGTAGCGCTCCGGGTTAATCCGAATGACCTCGAAGATCGCCCCGGGGGTCTCCCGAATTATCTTCGCCAGCTTGCGAATGCTCGCATCGCTCGTGATGCGTTTGCTGTCCTGCACCCCGGCCGCCTTGTAGGCCCGAGCCAACGCGGGATCGACATACGCCCCGGCGATGACTAGCGGGCCAAAGAAGTCACCCTTGCCGCTTTCATCGATCCCGAAATGCGGTGCATACATCGCTGGGTTCAACTCCTCCTCGTAGCCAAATTTTGCCTCACCCAGAATCTCTGGTTCTAGGCGAAAGGTTAGAAACTCCTCCGTGTCCCTCCCCTGTAGAACCACTTTTGGGCCTTTTTCATAAACGGCCACATTCAGTTTTCCCTTCGTCGCCGCATAGAGCGTGTAAGGTTTCTCAATAAATTCAAACCCATCGCCGGTCAGCAGCATCCGCAGTTTTTCCGCCTGCGCCAAAGTGAGGGCAGCGGTATGAGTCGTCAGCGGCATCAGGAAAAATTACCGGAAGTCTTCGACAAACGCGACGGTCTTTTAATAGGTCGTATAAGTTCCATAAGTCTTATACGACCTATAAAACATGCCGCCCGCTTTCACCGCCCAGCTCCGCGACTGGTTCCGCGCCCACGCCCGCGATCTCCCATGGCGCCGCACGAAAGACCCCTACGCCATCATGGTTTCCGAATTCATGCTCCAGCAGACCCAAGTCGCCACCGTGATCCCTTATTTCAACCGCTGGATGGAACGTTTCCCTAGCGTGCAAACCCTCGCCGCCGCCAGCGAACAAGACGTCCTCTCCCTCTGGCAGGGCCTCGGCTACTACTCGCGCGCCCGCAACCTCCACCGCGCGGCCCAAGAGATCGGCGATCATTTTCCCGACAACCTCGCGGACATGAAACGCCTCCCCGGCATGGGCGACTACACCGCTGGAGCCATCCTCACCTTCTCCGCCAACGCGCGCGTCCCGATCGTCGATGCCAACATTGCCCGCGTCCTCGCTCGGCTCTTTAATTTCCAGCAACCGATCGACGACGCTGCGGGCCGCGCTAAAATCTGGGCCTTCGCCGCCCAGCTATTGCCCAAAACCGACGCCGGCGAACATAACGCCGCCCTCATGGAACTCGGCGCCCTCATCTGCACGCAACGCCCCAAGTGCGACGAATGCCCTGTCCGCACCCATTGCCTTGCGGAAGATCCCCAGCAACTCCCCGTCAAAACTCCCAAAACCGTCACCACCCAAAAAGTCGAACGCGCCCTCCACCTCACCAACGGCCCGCTCACCGCCCTCGTCCAGCGCACGCAAAACCCCTGGCAAGGCATGTGGACCCTTCCGCCCATGACCCACGAACCGGAAGTCCTCGAAATGCCGATCATTTCCCACAAATACGGCATCACCCGCTACCGCGTGACCCTCGAGATCTACCCCGCCAAATCCACCACCACCGACATCCGCTGGTTCGCCCCCGCCGAGCTGATCGGCCTCCCCATTCCCGCGCCCCACCGCCGCGTTTTGGAAGCACTAGGTTAGTGTTTTAAAAATTGCAATTCCCCCGACATCACCATCGAGAAAAAGTGATCGCGGAAAGCTGCTAACGAAACGAACTTTGGGGGACACATCGAAGCGAGAGCAGATTGCAAAACTTTCTAAAAACTTCTTGAATTGCTGGATAATTTTTATGTAGCCTTGTTAACGTTATGAAGCTAGCGAAGCATTTTCTTTCCTTGCTAGGGCCGGTGCTGCTCGTTGGCTGCTCACCGCAAATTAAAGTGGGCGATCCAACCCCTACCGAAACGCCCGCAACCGAGCCAATCGCACCCCCTTCGCCTGCCACCGCCACTGCGGTTGAGTCGGCAATCGCACCCACATCAAGGGTCCTTCCCGCCACCGCTACTTCCACGCCCCACCCCGCCTCGGGTGCCACGATTGCCGCTCTTAAGGTTTACCCAGACCTAGGGAAAAAAGACTCCATGTTTAACCGCGCTTTTCGCGACCTTTACGAGGAGCGCAAAAGCAAGGATCCCGTCTCGCTAACTAGGCCAGATTGGCCGCTGGTCCTCGCAAAAGAAACCGCTAAAATGCTCTCCGACATTCCTCCAGAAACCAAAGCTGAGGCCACCAGCGAGATAACCCCTGCCCCAAGCGGGATCGCAGCCATTCCAGCGTGGTTCAAGGAGCGGATCGACCAACCTTCCGCCCTTAATCGTGGTGCATACGACCAGAAGCAGGCGGTTTATCCACGTCGCTACTACTATTATTCCGACTCCAGTGGCCGCTTCTGGATCGATATCTACGGCAGCAGACATTACTACTAAAGCGCGCGGACAGCGCAATTCATCCGCTGGGATTTTCCCTAAATATGAATCGCTAAACCTTCTGCCGCAGCAGTGGCTTCGTGGACGGCTTCGCTCAAGGTCGGATGCGCGTGGATGGTGGCTTCAATGTCTTCCATCGTCGCTTCCATGTTGATGGCGAGGCCCAGTTCCGCGATCAACTCGGTGGCTTCCGCTCCGATGATGTGGGCGCCGAGGATTTCCTTATGCTTCTCGCCGAAGATGAGTTTCACGTAGCCCTCGATTTCTCCAACGGCCAAGGCTTTACCGCTGGCTTGAAAAGGGAATTTGCCGACTTTGATTTTTAAGCCTTTTTCCTTCGCAGCGCGTTCGGTCAGCCCAACGCTGGCGACTTGCGGATGGCAATAGGTGCAACCGGGGAAGACGCCGACTTTCTTCGGAACATGGTGCGCGTCAAACATGCCTTCGACGGCTTCTTTCGCCTCGAAGCTAGCAACATGCGCGAGCCACGGCGGCCCGATGATGTCGCCCGCCGCGTAGATGCCCGGCGTGCTCGTTTCATAACGCTCGTTGACCACCAAGTAGCCGCGCTCATTCGTCTTCAAATTGATTCCACCCGGGATGATTGGCACGACGCCAATCGCGACGAGGCAAACCTCCGCCTCGAGGGTTTGCGTCTCCTTGCCTTCAACGGTGATTTTCACTCCGCTATCGGTCGTCTCGGTCTTGGTCACTTTGGTGTTGGTCAGAATGGTCATCCCCTGTTTGACGAGGGATTTTTCGAGGGTGACGCTGATCTCCGTGTCCTCAACGGGGAGGACGTTGGGCATCATTTCGACGATGGTGACTTTCGTGCCGTAAGCGTTAAAGAAATAGGCAAACTCGACGCCGATCGCGCCCGCACCGATAACGACGACGCTTTTCGGTTGCTTGGCTAAGACCATGGCCTGTTTGCTCCCGACGACGGTGGTGCCGTTGAAGGGGAAGTTCGGCAGTTCGCGGGTGGCGACGCCGGTGGCGATGAGGATTTTTGGCGCCTCATAGACTTCGATTTTGCCGTCACGTTTTTTCACTTCAACTTTGCCCGCGCCCTTGATGGCAGCGTCGCCGAGCACGTAGTCGATTTTGTTTTTCTTGAAGAGAAATTCGATACCACCCGCGAGTTTATCCGCGATACCGCGACTGCGGGAAATGACTTTACTCCAATCGTAGGTGAGCCCGTCGAATTTCATGCCCAGCTCGTCGGCTTTATGGGTCATGAGGTGGTAGAGTTCGGCGTTGCGAAGGAGGGATTTGGTCGGGATGCAACCCCAGTTGAGACAGGTGCCGCCAGCGCGGTCTTTGTCGATGCAGACGACGCGTTTGCCCATCTGCGCGGCGCGAATCGCTCCGACGTAGCCCGCCGGTCCGCCACCAATCACGATCAAATCATAAGAAGCCATAGACGTTGAAAATGGCGGTTGCTGGGCAGGGCGTCAAGCGATTGAGGATTGCACAAGGCGGCCTGCCCTGCCTAACATGCCAGCCAATCGATGAGCGCGAACTCTTTCAAGGAATCGTGGGACAACTTTCTCAGCTATGTGAAGTTGATTGTTTTCGTCGTCGTGGCTGGTGGCGCGGGATGGTATGTTTGGAATACTTGGCTGAAACCAGCCCACTCGGGAGCGAACGGAAGCACCACCGCGGAAACAACCGCCGAGCCCACTCCAGTGTTTGTGCCCGAGGTGATCACGACCCAAAAACCGTCCGAACTGGTCGTAGCGGTGATGCGAGAAAATTTGCCCGCGTTATGGGATGGCTTTAACCCAAGTTCCGCAGTTTGAGAGGGTCGATCTCGCAACCATGCGGGTTTGCGGGGTTTTTCAGTGGATTTTCGGCACTACATTTTCGATGATTTTGGAGTGACGGGGGATCTGGAGGCCGAGGTGGGCGAGGAGTT
>JBBRPA010000030.1:0-41454 GCA_038228695.1 Chthoniobacterales bacterium | reverse complement strand
CGCGACTCGTTCGCACCCGACCCAACGTATCCATTCTTAGCAACTCACTGCCAGTTCCCAACCCAGTCATAGATGTCATAGCGACAAACCTTATGACACTTATGATCCCGGCCGATAGAGGCACTCCGTGTGACGCTTACGTTTGAACAGAACTGGTGCCTCGCGATATTGGCCTTTGAAAAGAGTCGTTACTTCGCAGTCAATCTTTAGGTAATCATCGGTAAGACGATACATTTTTAAGTCCGCATTCTCATTCGAAGCAGAGATAAAATAAGCAGTGCCGTCATCGTCTTTGAACAAGTAGTCATCGCGTGACATGTTCCCTAGTGGTCTAAAACTACCAAGATATCTGTAGTCGCCATCAATGGTTTTGCATGTCGCCACTGCCGCCCGCGCTTCTCGATAGTTCCTAACCCCGTCTTTGCTAATGCCCTCCTTGTGCATCCACATAACGTACTGTTTGGTTTTCTTATTATATATTACCTTGGGACGCTCGGTAAAACCGGTTTCATCACCCAGATTCTTTAGAACCATCTTTCGGAACGTCCAGTCTTGAAGATTCGTTGATGAATAACACGTTACGTGTCCACGGCCGTCTCGATTTTCGCCAAACCAATAATAAACTCCCGCATGTTGCAGAATACTTCCACACGAAGCGTTGATATTCTTGCCAGTGGTGTCGGTCCAGATTTGTGCAGGCTTTATCGTTGCGCCTTTTCCAGGACAAGCAAACGCCACGATGAAGGGGAGCAACGACAATGCTTTGAAGAATCGTTTCATGGCTTGCCTAAGTATAAAATCTGAGTCCTTACTGAGTTTATGAAGTAGGTTATGCCACCCAAAATGCTGATCCGACGAATGCTCACGAGACAGTTATTTTAATGGATTGCCCAAGCGACGCCTCAAGGCTGTTGCCCAGAGTAATCAGAATTCGCCGACCATCGTGCGACAAGGTTGCCGGCAGGGCTTTATCCTGTGAAAAAACGCGAACAGAACGAGCGTCCGCCATTTCGAGCGCGATTGTTTTCAATTTTATTTTTCCCCAGTGGACAGCGATGCATGCGTTCAGTTTTCCACCTTCCAATTTTTGCGTGTAGCTTCCCCACCCTTCCGCGCCGGTGTACGCGCACTTGAAATTTTCCGGCGTCAGCTTCGGCGCGAAACCAATGTGCTGTTTCGGTCCATGATATTCATAACCGCACGCCGCGAGATATACTCCATAGCTCGCCATGCTGCGCGCATAGTGATCGCCGCACTCGATTTCATTCCACGGATTGCGGCGAGAGGCGTTGTAGCGGTCATGCACGGTTCGCTCGATGGCCAGTCCTTCCAGAGTCATTCCTTCCCAGATCATGTGACCCGCCACTTGGTGCTCAAATCCGTTCATGCACTCATTGAAATAACCCGCCGCCCAATCTGCCTTGCCTCTGCCACTGGATTGTTTGAAGTCCCAATCCGACCTCGGAAATGAACACATCAGCAAACCAGCCTCGCCCGGCATGGCATACCAACGCCCCGGTTTATAAGCAGCGCGATACGGCCCGACGTCTGGCGTGAAGTTATAGCGCCACAGGGATTTGAGTGCCGACACTGTTTTTTTCGCTGGAAAAATGCGTGGCAGCCCCACTTGAAACGCCCAGCTTTGCCCAAAGACTTGGTCAATCTCGCAGCCATTACCGGAGTTGATTGAGTCGAGATGTTTGGAGTCAACTTTGTTAATAAAGTATTCTCCATCAAAAAGTTCCTCCGATAACTTTTTCTGCCCGGCCTCAAGAATTTTTCTACACTGTCCAGCGAATTCCAGATCGCCAACTTCGTCTGCCATCTGCGTGGCGGCAGCCAATGACGCAACATAAAGTCCACTCAACCACGCAACTTTTCCAAACCAATCAGTGTCCAAAGTATTGTGCTGATTGCTTTCGATGAGGCCGTCGTCGTTGTCGTCTTTTTTAATGAGCCACTCCGCTGCCAGTTTAATTTTCGGCCAGAGCTGGCGCAGGAATTTATCATCAGCTGACATCTGGTGCTCACGCAGGGCACGGAGAACGTAGCCCGCTTGCGAATCCACGGCAGGAATATCGCAAAACTCGCCTCGAAAGTGGATCGCTCCGTCAGGCTGTTGCGCTACTCCGAAGTCCACCCGCTCACGCACATCCCGCTCGAGATCAGGAAAAAGTCTGGCGGTGGCCTGCGCGTAAAGATAAACGTGGCCGCACGTTCCCTTGCAGTTGCCCACGCCTTCCCAACCGTAGAACCGACCGTTGCCCAATCGATAGCAGGTTGATGTGGCAAGAATCGAGGCGTTCAAAAAAGTTCGGTCGAGAAACCAGAACGGCAATGACGAGTCATACCAAGTGTCGCGCCAGAGCCGCGTTTGGCTGCTCAGCCGCTCGAATTGAGCCGCGACATACTGCGTGACGGCCAGCGCTGAGGAAAACTTCGTGGCATAATAGCGTCCGCAATCCTTGAATGAATCTTTGATGGATAGATTGGGGAAATGCCAGGAAAGCACGAATGTCACCATGACGCTTTCACCGCTGGCGAGCTTGAGCTTGCGCCCCAGGGATCCAGATAATTTTTCGGCAAACGGCACGGTTGAGTCGGTGCTGGCTTCATCCGCCATCTCGCCTAACAACGCCAATGCCATCGTGCCGAAGTCCGGTAGAGTTTCGAGCGCGGGAGCCGGTTTCGGAGTATTAGCGGAAGGCGTATCCGATGCAGTGGCCAGAATTTTTTCGGCGGAAAATAACAGCGCGGTCAGGCCTTTTTCATGAAGGGTCTGCTTTCGTAGCATTCCCGCCTCCGTGCGGTGATGGAGACACACGCCATTCTCTAACTCACCAGAAAGCAGGGCCTCGATTGGTGCAGCGGAAGTGTTGCGAACCGTGAACTGAAAAATCGTCGCGGGCAGACTGGAGTCATCCGTGTTCAGCGGAATGAACGGAGAAAACGCTTCCAACTTTACGGTCAGTGGCACGTTAGGATCAGCGTATTCGACAATGCCGATGGGATACTCACCGCGAAATTTAACATCAGTAAACTCCTCTCCATTCAGCGGGTGAACCTTGGCGCCGATCTTCAGCGTGAACTGTTGCGCAAGGGGTGACGACGGCACCAAAGGGTTCGCGTAATGACAATTTTCACCCTTATCAGTCGTAAAAATAAACTCATTAAAAATATCCCAGTGCCAGAGGCGTCCATCGCCACCGAGATAAAGTTGCCCCGCCCCGATTCCCCCGACCGGCATACCGACGTATTTCAAATCACCGCTGAGCAACACTGCAGGCGTGCCACGAGCAAATAACGACTCCACCCATTCCGCCGAAAGTTTTTTGTCTGCGGGAACCAGATGATCAAAATCCTCCCGCGTAAATGGTCCCGCAATGCCTGGCAGTTCGGTGAAAGTAAGCCCCAGCGCGGTGGCGGCGGAGACTTTCAGAAAATCTCGGCGCTGCCAATCTGTTATGCGCGAATTCATTGACATAGTCATTGAATGGAAACGGATCTTTGGAAATTGCTATATCAAACCATTTCGTACCTGACGGAGTTTGTCAGTGTGCCGATGTTTTCAATCTCAATCGTCACAGTGTCACTCGGTTTTAACCAGCGCGGCGGTTTCTGCGCCATACCAACGCCTTGTGGTGTGCCACTCAAAATCACTGTTCCCGGCAACAGCGTCGTGCTTCCGCTTAAAAATTCGATGAGCGTTGGCACGTTGAAAATCATGTCTGCGGTGTTCGAGTTCTGCATCACCTCGCCGTTAAGCAGGGTGCGGAGTTGAAGGGCATTGGGATTAGGAATCTCGTCCGGCGTGACCAAACACGGGCCGAGCGGACTGAATGTATCGAAGGTTTTCCCGCGTGACCATTGGCCTCCACCGCGTTTGAGTTGCCAGTCGCGCGCACTGACATCGTTGCAGCAGGTGTAGCCGAGGACATAGTCGAGCGCATCGGCCCGTGACACATTTTTACAGGCGCGACCAATGACGACGGCGAGTTCACATTCGTAATCCACTTCTTCGCTGGGCAGGTTAGTGGGAATTTCAATCGCGTCGCCCGGATTGAGCAGCGTGTTGACGCCCTTGAAAAAGAGAATCGGATACTCGGGAAACTTCGCGCCCGTTTCTTCCGCGTGTTTTCGATAATTCAAGCCGATGCAAAGAATCGCCGTCGGCACAATTGGCGCGAGTAGTTTGCTAACATCCGCGATTTCTTCAGTTAGTTGCAATCCTGCGTAGAGGTCGCCGACGAGTTTTAGGGCCGAGCCGTCGGCCTGCAAAGCCGCGTAGCCGACGATTCCGTTTTTATCTTCGTAACGTATGGTTTTCATAAAATTATTTTCCCGCACTCCACCCGCCGTCAATCATCAGTGCGCTGCCCGTAACCATCGCGCTTGCATCTGCTGCGAGATAGAGCGCAGCGGAGGCCACTTCCTCGGGTCTGAGCATGCGTCCATTTAGCTGCGTCGAGGCCATATCTTGATAGGCCTTTTCGGGATCGGGATATTCTTTCAAACGCGCCATGACAAATGGTGTTTCCACTCGACCCGGGCAGATGCAGTTGAAGCGCACGCCACTGTGGGAATGGTCGAGCGCCATGGCTTTTGTGAGGCCGACCACGGCGAATTTGGTCATCGTGTAAGCGAGTCGGTCACGCACTGCGATGACGCCGGCGATGGAAGCCATGTTAATCACGCTGCCAGATTTGCGTTCGATCATCGCGGGGGCAAACGCTTTGGAGCAATTGAAAACACCGCGCACGTTCACTGCATACAGCCGGTCGCAATCCGTCGCCGTGGTGTTCAACAGCGAGCCGACGTGGCCGATGCCGGCCACATTGACCAAGACATCGAGTGCGCCAACGATCTGCGCGGCCTGCGTGCAATCCACTTCGCTGGTGACGTCCAGTTTGATAAACTTACCACCGATTTTTCCCGCTATCGCATGTCCTTCAACTTCGTCGAGGTCGGCTACCCAGACCATTGCGCCAGCAGCGGCTAACGTTTCCGCAATCGCAGCACCGATGCCAGATGCCGCGCCAGTGACGAGCGTGATTTTGTTTGTTAATTCAAACACGGTAGATTTTTTTGGAGTCGTCATAAAAATTTTTCTTCGTCGTGATGCTCGCCGAAGAGCTAGCTTTAGCAAAATCCTCAGGCAGGAACAGACAGTCCAGCCAGGCATAGCGAAACTGTTTCGGATTCCAGAGATGGACGTGCGAATGAACGATGGCGGTGGGCAAATCCATTTTACTCTGGTTTTAAATCGCAGCTTGCGCCCGCTTCCTGCGGAGTCTGGTAAACGCCACCTTCCACACGACAAGGGTGGACGAAAAACTCACGTAGATGCGGGATGTGTTCGAGGAAGATCACGTCGTGCCCAACGGCAATGTGGTTGAACAAAACCAAGTGCTGATGCATCTGCCCCATATCGCCGACATGCGGCACGACGGGCACACCAAATTTTTTGCAAAGCAGGCTAACAGCAAGAAACTCACTCACGCCCGCCACGCGCACGGCGTCCACCTGAATGAATCCGGCGCATTTTGCCTGCAAATAATTTTTGAAGATCACGCGGTTCGGAACGTGTTCGCCGAGTGCGAGTTTCATCGGCGCAATGGAGTCGGCGAGGGCTTTATGGCCCAAGACATCATCGGGATGAGTCGGTTCTTCGATCCAAAAGGGATTGATGTCGCGGAGTCGCTCGCAGATGTCGAGCGCTTGTGGCAAGGTCCACTGCTGGTTCGCGTCCACCATTACGCGGGCCTGGTCACCGGCGACCTCGCGCACGAGAAAGGCACGACGCAAATCGTGCTCAGGATCGTGCGAGCCGACTTTGAGCTTCATCGCAGTGAATCCATCTGCCAGTGCACGTTTGCAGTTTTCCCGAACTTGTTCGTCGGTATAGTTAAACCAGCCCACGCTCGTGTCGTAGCCGGGATAGCCCGTTTTTAGAACCCCTTCCCGCGAACTGCGGGTGGGCTTTTCGGCTTCGAGAATTGCCACTGCTTGAGATTGCGTGAGTTCGTCTTCGAGATATGAAAGGTCTAGGGTGGCGACGATCTTTTCCGGCGTCAGGTCGACTAACAATTTCCACAGAGGCACGCCACGCGTCTTGGCCCACAAATCCCAGCAAGCATTTGTCACGGATGACAACGCAAGATGCACGATGCCCTTGTGCGGCCCGAGCCAGCGGAACTGCTGTTCGTCGGCCATCGCGAGCTGTATCGCCCCGAAGTTCGCCATGATTTCCTCGATGGGTTTGCCGACGAGCCGTTGCGCGTAAAACCGCGCGGCTTCGCAGACAAGTTGATTGCCTTCGCCCAGCGTGAAGGCGAGGCCCGTGCCGGTACGCCCTTTGTCGTCGTGCAAATGCGTGACGGCGTAGGAATAGATTGGGTCTTTATGAATCGCATCGCTGCCATGGCCAGACCCGATGGGGTAACGCGCGTCCCGAGTGGAAATTTTCTGAATCATAAAATCAAATGGGTCTGCGATAGCCGAGTTCCGCGCCGCCGCTGACATGCATGATGTGACCGGTCACAAAACTCGCCATGTCGGAAAGTAAATAAATGCATGCATCGGCAATGGCATCGCCTTCCGGGCAATAACCAAGCGGATGGATCTCGTCGAGATAACGCTCTATGGAATTTGGATCAGGCTGCTCGGCGCACCATTTGCGGAGCATGGGCGTCCACGTTCCAGCGGGACAAACCGCATTCACACGGATGCCGTATTTTGCGTAATCAAGCGCCATGGATTTCGTGAGCGTATTCATGCCGCCCTTCGTCGCGGTGTAAGCGGCGTGGATTTCCTGACCGATGACACCGACGAGCGACGAGGTGTTGAGAATGGTTCCCCGGCTTGCCTTGAGCGCGTCAAACGCATGACGCGTAGTATGCAGCACGCTCTTCAAATTAATGTTAAAAAGAGCGTCCCACTCAGCATCGCTAGTTTCGTGAATTGGCTTGGATGGGGTGGCGATACCGGCATTGTTATGGACGGCGTCGAGTTTGCCGTAATGGGCAAGCGTCTTCTCAATCGCCGCTTTTACTTCCACGTCTTTGGAAACATCGCAGGAAAAACCGAAATGCTCATCACCAAGTTCCGCGACCGCTTTTGCCACGGCTTCCTCACCGCGTGCGACAATGACGACTTTCGCGCCCTCAGCGGCATAAGCTTTCGCGCAATCCCAGCCGATGCCCGTCGAACCGCCGGTGAGAAAAATGATTTTGTCTGCGAGTAGCCCGGTTTTCACGTTAAAGAATTAAATCTCATTTGCGGCGCTCCCTGCCTTGAATTTTGCCTCATAAAAATATCAGTTGGTTTTTCCCCACACCTCGACCTGTTGTAGATGGAAGAATTCCGGCTGATTTGGGTGGAGTTCTAACTTCACAAAACGAGCCGACCGGCCGGGAACTTGCGCACCGGCGACAAAGTCAGTCACCGGAATTTTCCACATGGCTTCGGCGCTGGTGGCCTGCCAAACTTCTTGCCACTGCTGGCCGTCTTTGGAAATCAATAGGCGCAGGGTTTTGGCTCGGTCCATGCCTGCTTGACCAGCTCCGGGGCGGTTCAGGATGCGAACCCCGGTGACGGAAATTTCGCGCCCAAGATCAATCTGCACCCACGGGTTCAACTCTGTTGTGGTGTGGAAGGCAAAGTCAGTAACTGGTTTTTCCGCGACCAATAATTCCGGTTTGCCGGAATCGGCTTGGTGGCGGGAACTGGTCGTCACCGTAGCCTGACGGGAAATCACCTCGCCATAAGTCACCGCATCGAACTCGGAATTTCCACCGGTCTCCAATGACTTCAGTTGGTCCACGGATTTGTCGAACGTGAGTTCCACGATCGTATCCACCGCGCTTTGCAATTCGCGAGGAACTTTGATGGTAAGTTTGCCATCGGTTTCAGTAAAGTTGACGGTCTCCCCATTGAGCAGCTTTGCTGAAGTTACCTTGTGTTCTGGCAGTGACGGCAAGACCAAGGTCTCGCCGGTCCATTTCGTGATATGAAGATAGCTGTGGTCGCCACGACGGGCTGAGCCGCCCCAGTCCGCCACTTTCCACGGCCCAGCCCGTGTTCCGTAAATAGCATCGCCGTTTGCCTTGAGCCAGTCGCCGACTTCGGTGAGTCGCTGGATTTCGCTCGTGGCAAAAGCGCCGTTCCACTGCGGCCCCCACGAGAGCAGGACATTGCCATCGCCGCAGGTGTTGTTAGCGATCATGCGGATGAGGGTGTCGCGCGCTTTGGGGGGCGTGCCGCTGTAAGACCAAGTATCGGTGAGGCACATGCAGGACTCCCATGCGCGCCAGTCTTCAAAAGCTCCGAGACGCTGTTCCGGCGTATCAAAGTCGCCAGGAATCGAGGCGCGGTTATTTATGATGATGCCTGGCTGCAGTTTACGGATCATCCGGGTAAGCCGCTCGGAATCCCACATCTCCGCAGTAAACATGCCTCCCCACCAATTTGCGTCGAACCAGAATATGTCCACCTTGCCGTATTTGGTGCACAGCTCGCGACAGACATTAAACTGGTATTCGATGTATTTTTTATGCCGCTCGCCCATCGGGCTGGTTTCACCCGGCTTGAGCGTCCAGTGGTTGCCGTTAAGCACAACCTTTTCGGTATCCACGGGATCATAATCGGGGTGATACCAATCGCGCTGAGAGTAATAGATGCCGAAGCGCATTCCTGCCGAGTGACAGGCATCGGCCATTTCCTTGAGGTAATCCCGCCCAAACGGTGTGTGCATCACATTGAAGTCGGAATAGGCGGTATTCCATAGATGAAAACCTTCGTGATGCTTGGCGATGGCGACTATGTATTTGAAACCTCCGCGCTTGGCGTATTCGACAACTTTCTTGGCGTCGAATTGATCGAATTTGAAGTCCTTCGGCCAGTTGGTCCAAACATTGTCTAGCACAGGGCCGTGTCCGGTGTCGGGAGCCTTGCGCGTATAACAGGTGCCCCACGAAAGCTCCTTGTCGTCGTGAGTGGACAGGCCGAAGTGAATGAACATGCCGTATTTCGCATCGCGGAACCACTGCATGTCTTTTTCGGTGGCGAAATTGCTCGCATCCCACTCAGCTTGGGTGAAGGGCTGAACTAATTTCCCCGAAGATTCCGGCATGGGGTCTCCCTCCTTATGCGACCACTGGGCAAATGCCGTTACGCTCAACGCCATTGCCAAAACGATCATAGCGAGTGACGTGGTCTTAATAAAAGATGTTTTCATTTTTCAGACCGACCTATTTGAGGAAGAAAACTTCTTTCACATCGCTCCAGATTTTTCCTTTCGCGGCGGCGTCGGGCAGCGGTTGCTGGCACGGGTCCGTTTCCTTCCACCAGCGCTGCGTGTCGGGACTGGCGGCCATGCGCTTCATGTCCGCGGTAAAATCCGTGCCGGTGTATTCGAGGTAGGAAAAGAGGTAGAGCTTGCCTTCAATCTCCCGCTCGTAGATGGAATAATTTTGGATGTGACAGTCTTTGATCATTTTGCAAACCGCTGGCCAGGGATGCGCGTGCAATTCTTCATAGCGCTTGACCTTTTCTCGTTTGAGGCCGGTGACCCAGGCATAGCGTGTGACAGCGGGATGAGTGGAGGCGCAGCTAGTAAGTAGAGCGACGGCAAGGAGACAAGGGATGGTTTTCATTTTTTAGTTTGGATTTTTAATTAGGCAGACAGGCGGGACCGATGGGTTCAAAGGATTTGTAAGTCAGGACAAATTCCTGATGGCCGAGCAATTCGGATTTAGTTTGTGCGCCGCGCGCCACCGCAAGCGACAGGTCGAGAATTTCGCGGCCCACTTCGTCCAGCGACGCGCGGCCTTCGAGAATTCTCCCCGCGTCCACGTCCATGTCGTCGGTCATGCGGCGGAACGTTTCCGGATTTGCACAAACTTTGATGACTGGAGAAATCGCCGAACCGACCACCGATCCGCGGCCAGTCGAAAATAAAATGACATGCGAACCGCACGCAATGAGTTCGGCGATTTCGGCGTTGTCGTTGATATTAGGAAAACCGAAGCGCACTTCACCATCGGGTACTACATCAAGCAGATACAACCCGCCGCGCGGAGGCACGTCACCGGGCTTGAGCAGACCGGAAATACGCGAAGTGCCGCTCTTGGCATATGCGCCCATGCTTTTTTCCTCCTGCGTGGTGAGGCCTCCGTCGGCGTTGCCGGGTGCGAAGCTACCGTGGCCGAGCACGGTGTAATAGCGAGCGGCCTTTTCCACTGACCCGCGCAAGATTTCCGCGAGTTCCGGCGTCGCAGCGCGGGCGCACATGATGTCCTCGCAGCCAATCAACTCGCCCGTCTCCTCGAAGATGCAACCAGCTTTCTGCTCGACTAACAAATCGAAAGCCCGGCCTATTCCGGGGTTGGCGGTAATGCCGCTCGTGGCATCGCTGCCGCCGCAAACTGTGCCGACAATCAATTCATCCATGTGCAACGGAACGCGGGGAACTAACGCCATTTTTTTCAAGATGGCTTCTACGGCAGTCCGGCCCTGTTCGATGGTTTTGCGCGTGCCGCCATTTTGCTGGATGACCAGCGTTTCCACCGGACGACCCGAAGCTTCGACGGCTTCAGCTAGCGAACTGCGGTTAAAACTTTCGCATCCGAGTGAAAGCAACAAGACGCCGCCGACATTCGGGTGCGTGCAAAGTGCCTGCATCATGCGCGCGGCGTAATCGTTCGGATAACAGCCACTGAAACCGATGAGGTGGACGCCCTGTTCACGGTTTGGATAGGTGATTTCGCGAGCGACGTGATGCGCACACTCAACGAGGTAGGCAACGACGAGGGTGTTGCGGATGCCCTTGCGGCCATCTGCGCGAAGAAAAGCGTTTTCAGTGATGATCATGGCTGGTACAAAAAGTGTGACCGGTTTCGAGCGTGTAGGTTGGCAAGTAATCGCTCTTCATATTGTGCAGGTGAATATGTTCGCCGAGGGCAATGTCGCGCGTGGCTGAGCCGATGGAAGCGCGATACTTGAGAATTTTCTCGCCAGTACGGATGGCGCGTGCGGCCAGCTTGTGGCCAAGCGTAAGGCGTTGTGGCACGGTGACATCCTGACCGGCCAGATTAAGAGTCGTACCCGCTTCAAGGGTTTGAATGGCGACGAAGGCGTTGTCGCTGGGGTCTAGAAGCAGGAGTCGCGGATCAGTCATGGTTTTAGAATTTCCTGTATTGCAAATAGGCATCCACGGGATCAACGCCTTGCAAGATTGCCGTGCGAACCTTGTTTTCCGTGCGTAAAACTTCTTCAACGCTGTCAGTCACTTCGTCGATAATTTCATGTGGGATGATTACCACACCATCGCGGTCGGCCATTGCGTAATCGCCATCGCGAATGGTCACGCCGCCAATTACAATCGGTTCGCCGAAACCGTCCGCCACCCAGCGCCCGACGACATCGCGCGGTGTAAAGTAGCGACACCAAACGCGGAAACCAGTTTTCAAAATAAATCCGCTATCGCGACAGCCGCCATCCACGATGTAGCCGCGCACGCCGCGATAGGTAAATGTCTCGCTCGAAAGCTCGCCCATGTGTGCGAGCGTGGAGTCGTTTGGCTGGCAAATGACCACGCT
This sequence comes from Chthoniobacterales bacterium, assembly GCA_038228695.1. Taxonomy (GTDB): domain Bacteria; phylum Verrucomicrobiota; class Verrucomicrobiia; order Chthoniobacterales; family DASVRZ01; genus DASVRZ01. The sequence continues at coordinate 29,857 of JBBRPA010000030.1, read as the reverse complement.
GCCACGCGGCGCACGGGAGAGAAGCTTCGTCCACTCCAGCAAGGTGGTGTGGGCGTCGAGCGTGAGGTCACTGTGACCGCTGACCGTAAAAATTTTTCCCGCCAGGACGCGTGTGGCGTCGAGCGGGCGGAGGGTGTCTGGCAGCAATTGGTCGGGGTATCCAAGCGCTCGCAGGGTGTCGTAAACCGCGCCGGAGTAACATTTCTCGAGCCGGTCGGCGTAGGTATCGTTGTAGTCTGGGTTCATGTTAGTGAGTTAAAATTGATGCCGCCACGCTCGTCCGCAATGTAACAGGCTTCGACGAGTTGCATGGTTTCCAGCGCATCGTTGACGGGCGAGACGAGCGCGGTGTCTTCGCCGGCGGCGAAACGTTGCAGGTTCGACATCGTGCCAATGAAAGCGTCAGGAAACCAATGACCGACGAGCGGGATTTCATTCCACTCCTTTTGCGAGCTCGTGAAAATTTCAAGTCGATCTGGGCGGCCTTTGGGATAATCAAGCAATGCCCCAATCGTAGCGATGGCGCAGCCCTCTGTTCCCTCGACGCGGAACGTCGCTGCTTCCTGTTGCGGCCCGAACGGGTGGCAGTGGTTGATGGACAAGCAACAGCGGATCATGTCGCCGTAATCGAGAATGATGCTGGAACGCGTGCTGGCAAGCTTCGGAAATTTGGGATGCTTCACCGTGCGCGCTTGGATGCTTTGCGGATTACCAAGCAACTGCCGGATGGTGTCGAGATAATGCACCGTATGGATTTGAATTTCGACGCGAGGCTCGGTGAGCAAGAAAGGAAAAGCGTCCCACGGCGTCTGCAAATTCAGGCGCACCTCCACGTCCACGATTTCGCCCAACTCGCCACGTTGCACCAAATCTTTAATCGCCAGCATGGAAGGGCAAAAACGAAATTGGAAATTGACCGCCGCTCGCAGTTGTTTGCGTTCGCAAATCGCGGCGATGCGACGTGCCATTTCCAGCGAACTGCCCATTGGTTTCTGCAGCAGCACCGCCGCACGATCAGGAATTTTTTCCAACAGGGCTTCGTGCGCTTGCGGCGGTGTCGCGATGTCAAAAATGGCATTCGGAACTGCAAGCGCTTCTTCGAGGGTTATAAAGACTATCGGCAGATCGAATTCCTTTGCTCGCGCTTCGGCGGTTTCGCGGCGCAAATCAAACACGCCTGTAACGGGAAAGCCCGCCTTGCGATAAGCCGGGAGATGCGCATCGCGCACAATGTCGCCCGCGCCGATAATGACGATAGGCATGGGCTGCGCCGGACGCGGCCAAGTCTGCTCGATGGGGGAGAGGTCGAGGGTCACGGTCAGCGGAAAATAAAGTATAACACGACAAAGATGGTGAAGACGATCGCCGACATCACCCGGTAATCTGACAAGCCGCGACCGCATTTGACGCGCAGGGGTTCGGACCAGTTTTCCCAGACTAGTTCCTTTGCTTCGGATTTGAGAGGTTCAGCAATGAGGAGCGAGGCGATGATTTGAACTCCAGCGCAGATGCAAAACAAGACGAACGACGCGAGCATGAAATCCGCCAGGCAGGTATTGTAAATAAAGTTCAGCATCGGTGAAGCTGTAATGGCTTCTTTCGACGCAATCTTGTCCTTGAAGAATCCGAGAAAAAAACAGACCGCGCCTAGTCCACCGCCGAAAACCATGGTGATGAAAGCTGCACGGCCACCCGCTTTTTTCCAGAAAACGCCGAGTAAAAAAACGGCGGTGATCGGCGGCGCGATATAGCAAATCAGCGTCGTCAATCCTTGGAAAATCGTGTCGTAATGACCGAAGACTGGAGACAGCACGATGGCAAGCAGGGTGGCCACAACCGTCGTCCAGCGTCCGATGCTAACGAGGCGGTGATCGGAGGTAGCAGGTCTCCAGCGTTTCCAGATGTCGTAGGCAAAAAGCGTAGCTACGGAGTTGAGTGCGGCGGAGCAAGTCTGCATCGCCGCTGCGAGCATCGCGGCCACGACCAATCCTTTTATACCGACTGGCAAAAGATGCGTGATCAAAAAGGGATAAGTGTCCTTGGACGCCGCCGGCCCGATGGCGGAGGTGATGCCGTTGACGGTTTCCATTCCAAAATAACCCTTCTGCACTAGAGCCACACAAATGACGCCGGGTAACACGAATAAGAAGACGGGTAAGACTTTGATGAACGCACAAAAGAGCGGGCCGAGACGCGCATTTTTCTCGTCCTTTGCCGCCAGCACGCGCTGCACGATGGTTTGATCGCAACACCAATACCAGATGCCGATGACCGGATAGCCGAGCAAAATCGAATACCACGGGACATTGCCGATGACGGTCTTGTCGCCGCCGCTGTGCATCATGGAGAGGAACGATTTCGTGGATAGCTCCGCGCCGCCTTCTTTACCGAGCAACGGATGCGGTTGTGTGGTGAGGAGATGATTCAGTGCGTCCCACCCGCCCACCGCTTTGTATCCCACCACGGTGATGCAGATTGCGCCGATGAGCAGCAGCACGGTCTGGATGCTTTCTGTCCAAACAACGGCAAGCAATCCACCGACAACCGTATAAATTCCCGTCAGCACACCGAGCGCAACGATGAAAAACATAATGGCGTTCAGTCCAAGGATGGTCTGCGTTTCGGGGATTCCGAAGATAAAACACAGCACCGCCGCTGCCGTGTAAAGAGCTACTCCGATGTGAATGACAATCGCTGAAATAAGGGAAACGAACGAGAGCGCGTCGCGGCAGTTGCGGTTGTAACGCCGCTCCAGATAATCGGGCAATGTTGTAACACGCGTCCGCAAGTAAAGCGGCGCGAAAAACAGCGAGAGCAAGATGAGCGTAAAGCCGGCCATCCACTCGAAATTACCGTAAAGCAAGCCAGAGGTGTAAGCCGCCTGAGCAAGGCTGACGAGGTGAACCGTGGAGATGTTGGCGGCGAACATTGCCAGACCGATGACAGGCCAGGTGAGCGAATTATCTGCTAGAAAATAATGGGCACCTTCCCCGCTTTTTTTACGCACGAAACCGGCAAGGACCCCGACGCCAACGACGCCCAGCAAGTAGCCAACGAGGATTATCCAGTCGAGTTGAGTCATGCCTGTGTTCATGGAGTTTTACTGGGGAGGTATATTAGCGGTTTGAGCACGAACTATTTCGGCGACTTTTACGGCTCGCAGCATCAGCACGTAGTCCAGAGTTTGCCCTGGAATACTGATCTTCTCTCCGGCGCGAACATCCCGGCTCCACAGCTCCGCAACAGCGCGGTTGAGCTCGTGATCGCGCCAGATCGCTCCAGATTTGCTTGCGGTGAATCCCGCAGTAGTCAGAGTTTTCCGAAGGGCGTCAGCTGCCGACGCGATGGAAGCGTCGGCTTTTTTCAAAGTCACCGCAGGATATTGGCCCGAGGAAAAAAGCACAAAAACCGTCGAGCCCGCAGCAGATGGATTGAGACGAAAGGAAAGATCGGTCTTGAGCTTCGGATCGCTCATGCGGCGAGTGGTGATCCAGGATGCGCCTTCGATTTCCTTGGGAAGGAGATCAAAGGTGTTGTCCGAAGAGCCGTCAACATCGGCATAAAAAGCACCCTGCGCCTTGACCGGGCGGTCAATGAAATACGCGGGATTATCCGCGTTGGAACTTTGCAAATCCTGAACGAGTCCAGCGGGGTCGGTCGGCATGGGGTCGCCGACCGGTTTTTGGTAAATGATCATGCGATCGTTCCCACCCCGCTCATCGGTGATTTCAATGAGATTGCGTCCTAGTTGGAGGGGTGCCTTCCAAAAGAACACATTTTCGACGGGGATGCCCGGCACGGGAGTCGTGGTGCCATCTTTGTTTTTGATGACGGAGTCCGGCAGTCGATAGCTGCCGTTCTTGATTTTTTCGCAAGCCACGCCGTTGAGGGTCAGCTGCACCTCGGCGGAATTCGAGTAAGCCTTGATCCCGTTGTCGGGCGCAAACGAACGCAGAAAATGCTCGCGGCCGCAAAGGTGTAGCACGGGCTTCGTTGAGTTGAAAAATGCCTGGAAAAGGTAGTAAAGATCCTTAGGCATTCCCGCGAGAGTCAGCAGGCCCTTGGTGTTACGATTGTTCTTGAACTTCAGGTTGTAAAACTCACGGAAAGCCCACCAGAGAAACATAGGACGATTCGCCACATCGTTGCGGCAGACGGTTTGCAGGCGAAATTCCGTGAAATTTCCGGAGTATTCCTCAGGCTCAAATTTATCCACCGACCACTCGAAAATGCCGTAGGGAACATGATGCGTGATCCAATCGCCACAGCCAGTCTCGGATATCACGGCGTTCTTGGGTAGCTGTGCAAACCCCGAGTAGTGACCGCCATACCAACCGTCATAGGTGTTGCGTGCGACAAAATCGCAGTTCTTTGGTTCCAGACCGTTGGCAGCGTAGGTCACGAGCCGCGCAGAATCTTTTTCCTCGCGAATCACCGCAGCATAGTGACTGACCACGTCTACGATGGTCTCGTTGCCCGCGCTCCAGAACAGGATTGCTGGATGATTCCAGTTTTGGCGCACCATCTCGCGGGTGAGGCGTTCGCCGTCGGGCGTCACTTCTTTTTCCTCGTTGCCCGCGTCTTTCCACATCTGGCCCGCATAACCGTTCTCGGCCCAGACCGCAATTCCGCGCTCGTCAGCGATGTTGTATTCCAAGTCACTGTGTGGGTAATGAGGGAGGCGCACGGCGTTTACCCCCATGTCGGCCATCAACTGCCATTCACGACGCGACTCGTCGTCGCTCACAGCGTTCCATTCGTATTCGGTCTGCTCGTGTTTGTTGACGCCGCGAAACTGTACCTCGCGACCGTTGAGATAAAAACGTCCCTCCTTCCATTCAATCGTGCGGAATCCCGTTCGCTCAGTTAGTTCATCCGTGACCCTGTCCGCCACGCGTACCACCGCGTGCACCGTGTAGAGGTTAGGCTTGCTCAGATCCCAGAACTGAGGGTGAGCGATTTTTCCTGTCGCCTCGATTAGGGCGGTCGCACCCGCCGCTATCGTCTGCGTTTTTTCAAACTCTGCGCTCTCTGCACCCTTCGGATCTTTTACGGAATAATGGACCGTGACCGCTACCGGCTTGGAGGCCGAATTTCTGATCGTCGTGTGCACGTCCAGGTCAGCACTCACTGCCGAGATGTTCTTTGGCGTCAGATATATCCCGCTCGATCCCATGTCTGGAAAAATATGCACACCCCCGGTTTTCACCAGCCAAACTGGGCGGAACATCCCGCCATTCACGTAGTAGAGAGCGGAACGCGAAAAGCAGTTTTTAGCCTCGTCATCCCGATTGCTCACGCGCACATCAAGCGTGTTGTCCCCGCCAAATTTGAGTGCTGGCGTGAGGTCGAAGCTACATCTCGAAAACGCCCCCTTGTGCTGGCCGATGTGCTGCCCATTGACGAAGACATCCTTCACTGAGGCGGCACCTTCTAGCAGCAGATAAAAACTAAGACCACGATCTTTCTCACTTGTTTGGATGGTTCGCCGATACCATCCGGCTGCGTTATCGGGCAGCCCTGACTGGCGGAAAACATGCGGTATATTAACAGACTTCCAATCTGCTGTGGTGGGCGGCATCAGGGCGGCTGTGTCCGTCGCAACAGCGGTATCTTCAACAAACTGCCACTCTTGAAGTGGCGTGCGCACACGTGGAGAATCTTCCCCAAGTGTCGCCGCGCAAACGGGCATTGCACAGGCTGCCAGGAAAGTAAGGAAAAGTGCTGCTTTGATCATAAAAACTAATCAAGTCAAGGAGCCACGCTTTTCTCCTCTGCTTCCGTGTGCTGCAGTTGGTTCTGGGTTACAATGGGCACTACTGAGGTCTTTTCCATTCCAGACTCCAACAAGCTAGCGATTTCTGCACGGGTTTTGCCCTTCCAATCACTCATGCTAGATGGGAGGTTAGTAGATGTTTTAGCGCGAATCATTTCACCGACTTTGTGTAAGGTTTCGACATCAATCGCCCGCAGCCGACCGGTGTAATCTGGACCGACGTCGAGCGAGTAAATGTTTCCAAACTTCACCGCGCCGACGTAGTCAGCGTAGATATCTTTAGCGGGCAGGCAAAGTTGGTCGTGCTCAGGTAGCGAATAAAACCAATTCGCGCCGCCCTTGTGTTTCGGTAGAATCGGATAGGTGAATTCAGCCAAGCGATAGCCAGAGTAATTTGCGTCGCCAGAGTCATTGCCGATACCGGTCCGCTTATTCATGGGTCCCGGCCGGCCCTCTTCTCCCAAGCGGATGTCGCCTGCAGCTTGCCCGTGATTAAACCCGACAAAACAATCCGGCTGAAAACTTTTCACCCATTTAACAGTCTCCACATGACTCAGACCGCCGTCGCCTTGAGCGTGATCAAACCAGATATATTCGATTGGGCCATATTGGGTGAGGAGTTCTTTGAGCTGGGCCTTTTTCATCTCCGGGTTGCTGCCGCCGTGGTCACCAGCTCCATCCCGCACAGCTCCGGGGAAATTCCAATCGCCCTCCGAAAAATAGAGCGCGAGCTTGATGCCATATTTTTCACAAGATGCCTTGAGCTTGGCCAGGACATCCATACCGAGTGGACTTTTAGTCACCTTAAGATCCGTGGTCTTTGTGTCCCAAAGACAGAAACCGTCGTGATGTTTGGCTAGGAAAAGAATGTAGCCCATGCCTGCTTCCTTCGCAGTTTTCGCCCACTGGTCGGTGTCACAACCAGTTGCCTTAAAGAATTCCGGGCCGAGCTTTTCGGTCGTCCACTCTTTGCCGGAAAACGTGCTGAACGACCAGCAGATGAACATACCAAAGTGCAAATCTTGCAATTGTTTTACCCGCTCGTCGCTGACCAACGGAATCCCGGTGTCTAGTTGGGACGCGGCTGTGTGAATGGCGGTTGGCTCGAAAGTCGCAGTCCAACTAACTGAGCGGCTGGTTCCGCTGGTGAGAGTGGCGCGGATAAACGGCCCGTCCTGAACGAATTTCGTTTCCACCCCTGCTGCAATGTCGTTCCCAGAAACCGTTAGCGTGGTGAGTGACCAAGATTTGTCGCCGGTGGGCACAACAATACGCATTTCGTCCGGATCGCCGCCCACTACTTGGCTGGTCGCTGAAAGTGTCCGTTCGCTGGCATTCCAAGTTTCGTCGGAGACATCCACCATGCCTTGAGTGATGTGGCGCGAGCTGCTAATGATTTGCGGATGATCCGCCACCGGGCGGATCGCAAACACGCGGCAAGAATTAGCGGGCAGGTCTGCAGTTAGTGTGTCTTTGAATGGTGGCAAAAATTTATCCGCCCAAAAATCGAAACCAATATATTCCGGCGCATCCGGCAATCCGAGATCAGCGGTGCTGTCGGAAATTGTCGCTGCTTCGTTTTTGTAATTAAAGAAAGCGACGATGTCGCGCCGGACTGGACCGCGCGTATCCGGCAGATGCCAGATTCTGGCATTCTCACTGGTAAACACGTCCACTGGTTGCGCAGAGAGATTATGTCCCGGCATACAGCGACGGAGAATGTCCAGCCGGTCCGTCGGGAAATCTGGCATCCAGTCGCTGTTGTAAAATAAATCACCCGCAATCGCTGCAAAGCTGGCATTCAAGCGCGCTTGATCGAGGGAAACAGAGGCCCGGACCGAAACGCAGTCCGGATCATTCCACCAGACTCGTCCATTGAGGAACCAGAGGCGTGTCGCGTGTGGATAACCGATGGTGCCGGCACCCGTGTCTGGCCCTACCCGCATGGCATCCAATAGACCCAGCGAGCCACTCAACGAACGCATGTTCTGCGAAAGGCAGCAGCCCAGCAGGAACACATCCGGTCCCGCTGCGTCGCGGACGAGTTTCACGCCGTCCCGCATTACCTCAATGTTCGTCTTGTCTGGATTGAAGAACACTGCGTCCCCGATGCCGTCTTCCTTGAAGCCATTGTTCACATAAATCTGTTTGGTCGCGCTGCCAGTCCAAAAGCCATCCATCTTGAAGAGGCGATAACCCCAATCGTGACCAATACGGGTGACGACGCTGCGGACGTAATCGCGGGTTTCGGGCCGAGACAGGTCCAGACAAGTGCCGCCCCAGTCGGTTTCGTAGGGTTTACCCTCTTGCGTTTGCACAAACCAATCCGCGTGTTCCTTAAAAAATGCGTCATACGAGCTCGCGGCAAAGGGCATGAACCAAATGCCCGGCGTCAGGTTGAGTTTTGAAATCATCTCCACCGTCGGCTTCATTCCGTGAGGATAAGGGCCTTCGGAATTGTGCGTTGTAAAATCTCTCTTCGGCCCGTTTTTCTTGATGCCCTCCTGCCATCCGTCGTCGATCTGGATAAAGTCTAAACCGTAAGGGCCAAGGTTTTTGGCAGCGTAAGCGGAAAGTTCGGCTAAGTGTGCCTCGTCGCACGCTTCGCTATATTTCTCCATATACCAAGTGCAATAGCCGGACTGTCTTGGATGCAGCTTGACGGAATAATATTTTGCTATCGCATCCGCATACTCTTCAAGACCGCTGCGTGCGTCGTCAAAATATCCAAGTAGGAAAGTCTCTGTCTTGGCCTCGGAGTGCGGTTTGATGCGCAGACAGCCATAGTCGAGACGTGACTTGAGCGTGACCTTGGTGTTTTCCAACGGAGAAAAAATCACACCGCTGCTGCGGTCTTGCGACAACCAGCCACCCACTACGCCGTGCCTGGTAGCGGGGTCCACCACAGTTAGAAACAGATAGCTGCCGGGGTTATTCGCCGGTGATAGCAATCCGCCAGTGCCCAGTGTCATCAGGTTGGTCGCGACCTTGTCCAGATCTACTATGGCACTAACGCCGGGAACATGGTTCAAGATCACCGTTTGATCGGTGTCGTTATGAATGACTGAACTAAACGCTACGAAGGGTAATTGCGGGTATAAAGCCACCACCTCGCGGTTGCGGTTGGCATGATCTAACTGAATGCATTGACCGCTACCAAAGTGGCTGTCCTTCACCTCGACCACTGTGGCCGTCCCGCCGGGTCCGCCCAGTTTGCCATCTATCAGAAATGTTTTTCCCGTGAGCTTGGACTTGATGCTGAAACTACCGACCGTCTCGTCCACTGTGACAGCGTAACTAGCGTTCTCAATCTGCAGCGGTTGCGCGATCAGCTGCATACAGCTGACGATTAGAAGGAAAACTAAAAAACGAATATTCATGGACTCGTATAAATTATTATCTTGTCTCCGATCGAACAGTTAGTGCCGGAATTTCCATCGCAGGACGATCCACTTCCAGCTTCACGACGGTGGCCATCGCATCCGATAAACCCATCTGCGGAATTTCAACGACGCATTGGCCGTCTTTCTGAACTACTGAAACTTTTTCACCATTTAGTAGTGCTCCCGATATAATATCCGCGTTCAGCGCGGGTAGTTCGATGCGGCCGTTTTTCGATTTTATCACATGGAGATAAATTGTTTTGCCCTTGCGCGTGCTGGCGATTTCTTTCGTCGGTTTCCACGGGCCGCCGCGTGTGCCGTAGATGCTTTCGCCATTCACTTCCATCCACGCGCCGACTTTTTTGAGCACCTCGACCTGGCGCGGTTCAATGCGGCCATCAGGCATTGGGCCGACATTCAGCAGCAGGTTGCCGTCGCCGCCAACCGTCTGGCAAAGAATGCTGATGACTTCGGCAGGCGATTTTAATTTGTCATCTGGTTTCCACGCCCACTGCTCGCCAAGCGTCATGCAAGTTTCCCATGGACGCTGGTCGTCGTAGCCACCGATTTGCTGCTCGGGCGTGGCAAAATCTTCGTTCGGACGAAGAGCACCCTGGTGTTTCCATTGCTCTTCAGTGCTCATCTCAAGTCGGTTGTTAATGATGATTTCAGGCTGCAACCCGCGCACCAGCGGATAGGTCGTAGCCGGATCCCACATGGTCGGACGACCGTCAGAATCGAACCACAACACATCGATCTTACCGTAATTGGTTAGAAGCTCGCGCAACTCGTCCTGAATGTGCAAGACAAAACGCGCGTTGTTAGTCGAGCGGCAATCGGGATCTCGCCAGTCCATCGGTGAAAAATACCAACCTAGGCGAAGTCCGTCTTTGCGTGCGGCCTGCGAAAGTTCCGCGCAGATGTCGCGCTTGAAAGGCGAAGCCATGATGTTGTAGGAGTCAACCTTTGAGTCCCACAGCAGAAATCCGTCACCGTGTTTGGTGGTCAGGACCACATATTTCATACCTGCCATTTTTGCAATACCGGTCCAGTCGCTGGCTTTGAAATTCGTTGGGTTAAATTGCTTGTAGAGATTGTCGTAAACCTCGATCGGCGTAGGGCCTTTGTTCGGGCACTTCGGATTCGAGTTAGCACGCGACCAACTGATTTCCTTCCCGGTCAAAGTCACCGGCCCGTAATGAATGAACATGCCAAACCGATCCTCTCGCCACCACGCCATGCGCGCATCTCGCTGAGCGGGTGCCTCTCGAACAGGGTTGTGGACGTCGCCCGTCATATCCCCAATGGGACTGGTGGGGACCAGCTCCTCTGCTGTCAGCCACGAAGCAAGCAGGGTAAATACGCAAATTAGTGTACGAGGATAAGAATTTCCGCTTCTCATATTTGTCTCGTAATTGGCTGGATGGACTTTGGCGCAACAAGTGTTTTCTGAGGCACCGTAACGGACTATTAATTGGTCACCAGTCGTCAGTGCGGAACGGGGAGGCTGGTAGGTCCGCGCCATTATACAGATTGCAATCGGGGTTGTCCGCCCAAGCATAACGCACGGACACTGGGGCATTTACCTCTGGACTGGAAACGATCACCTGGTCGCCGCTGATGCGGGCCTGAGCCGGTGCCCATTTGCGATCGGCACCAGCAATCGTAAAACCCTTCAACTCCCCACCCTTCGCCATCAAACCGCCATCGGTGTGCATGAAGGAAAGCGTGATCTCTTTGCCGTTGACCTTTTGACCTGCAGGCAGCGGACCGGAGAAGGGAATGTTTTGGCTATAAACTTTGGCGAGTGCCCAGAGCGCCAGGCGATGCCCGACATCCTGTTTGTTTTTAGGGTGAATATGATCGGGGTCGCCGATATCAATGGTAATCGCCATGCCAGTGTTCGGGATGGAGAGATTTTTTAACATACCGTCGCGGACGACCGCCCACTGGCTCAACTCTGCGGAAACTCCCGGCTTCGGCTGAAAATTGGGCAATTGGACCCAGGCGAAAGGGAAATCGCCCTGCGCCCACTGTTTCCGCCAGTCCTGAATCAAAAGTGGGAGCTGGGTGGCGTAGAGTTCTGCGTAAGCCGACTGAGCGTTATTTTCTCCCTGATACCAAATAGTCCCGCGAATCGCGTAAGGAATGAGGGGCGCGATCATGCCGTTGAATAAATTGGCGGGATAATTTTTGTCCTCGCGTGGTGTCACCGGAGGTCCAGGCGGATAACCCGCTGGCTTACCTTCTGCCTTGCGCTGTTCGGAACTAATCTTCCATGCGGCCAACTGTTTTTCGTATTGCGCCATGGCTTTTTTCTCGTCGTAGGGAACGCGCATTTTGTTCTCCCATGGCTTGAAGACGGGCGCAAATTCGGGCTTCCCTTCCTGTCGCGGCAGACTGATCCACGCTTCAATGGGAGTACCACCCCACGATGCATTGATCAGGCCAACGGGCGTGTTGAGTTTCTGATGCAATTCGCGACCGAAAAAATAGGCCGCCGCCGAAAACCTTCCGGCGGTTTCCGGGCTGCAGACCACCCATTCTCCATCGCAAGTGGTCTGCGGCGTAATCGCTGGATGCTTTGCAACGCTGAACATCCGAATCTGTGGGAACTTGGCCTCAGCTTTTTCGCGCCAGCCATCGTTAACGTCGTTCACCGGCAACTGCATGTTTGACTGCCCCGAAGCCAGCCAGACTTCGCCAATCAAAACATCCTGAACCGTGACTGTGTTCTTGCCTTGGACAGTCATGATCACCGGCTCGCTGGTGGCAATTTTATCCAGTTTGACGCTCCATTTGCCATCGGCGTCCGCGGTGGTGGTTTTCGTCTGATCAGCGATGGTCAGGGTGATTTTTTCTCTGGGATCGGCCCAGCCCCAGACGGGCACGGCGGTAGCTCGCTGCAACACCATATGATCCGAAAAAATCGAAGGCAGCCGGACATCTGCGAGGGCCTGTGCCGCAGTGAAGACTCCTGCGAATAATGCCCAAGTTGCAATTACGTTTTTTGTTTTCATGATTTTACGTCGTCAGCATTAAACGCGGTCCGGTTGCCACATGTCGGGCACGTGAGGGGGGAATTCGGTAACTGACTACCGAAAGGGTCTGGGGAATGTGGGAGGAGAGATGAATTGTATAAAGTTGACGCAGATGCTGTTTAGAATCAAACAAAAAACAAACAAACTTTTTGCACCCCCGGGGCCAACTCCCTCCGTCCTTTGCCTTGCGTTGGGCTTTTGATTTACATTTTCGATTCCGTTTGACGCAGGTTGGTTTCGTTCAGGTTCAACTTTTCGCTGCCGGGCAACTGACAGGTAAATTCTAAATGTGGCTTACCGCTCGCATGTCGATAAAACAACCGCAGTGGATGCCATCCCGCTTTGAGCCGGACACTGCCGCGGAATTTGCCCGCGGAATTTTCCATCGGCTCGTCGATTACCCGGATGTCGTGCAGGAACAACATCGCGCCGGTGTCGCTGTCCACCGCGAAGGTGTATTCGCCGTCCACTTCGGCGCAGAAGTAGCCCTCGAAGGCGACGCCAAACGGCTTTTCGGCGGCAGCCAACGGCAATTCGATCTGCTTTGATTTGCCTGTGCTGACGGGTGTCAGCGTGCGGAAATCCGGCAGCCACGGCCATTCGCCTTCAAACAACGAACAGGAAATTCCAGCAGGAGTCGTCGGCTCTTTCTCCATTCGCGGCACGAACGCTTCATCGTAAGGCCGCGGGGCATCGGGGTCAGGTCGGCGAACTTGCAGCACGCCTGCTTTCATAGCCGTTTGCAGGTCGGCAAATTTTGGATCGCCCGCTAGGTCGTGCGCTTCCTGTGGGTCTTTTCCCAGATCAAAAATGGCGAAGTCGTCGTCTGCTGACTTTATATCGTAACGGATTCCCTTAAATCGATCGAGGTAGATGGATTGCATCTGTCCGCGCTGCTTCCCGCGGTGGGTCGGGGCAAACTCCCGATAGTTCGGCGTCTTGCCATTTTCAAAATACTCGACGTAAAGCGTGCCCGGTTGTTGCGGTCCGCGCCCGGTTAGAGACGGCAGCAGGGAAACGCCGTCCGATGCCGCCAGCGCAGGCACTCCCGCTAGCTCTGCAAAGGTGGCGAGCCAGTCCCATTGACCGGACGGATGATTATCCACGCGGCCAGCCGGAATCGCCGCCGGCCAGCGTGCCAAAGTCGGCTCACGTTCGCCGCCTTCCAGCGTGTCACGCTTGATGCCATCGAACGGACCGAATCCGCGAAAGAACGTCGGGCTGTAGTCCTCCTTCAAATAGGACTCCATGGAAGGTCCGTTATCGGAGGTAAAGATTACCAGTGTGTTGTCGTCAATTTTCAAGTCTTTCAACAACTGGAGCAAGTCACCCACCGCGTCATCAATGCGGCGCACGTCATTCGCGTAACGCTTTTGCACGTCCGGCCACGGCACTTCTGGCGTGGCAGGATTGTGGTCGTCGTCCCAAGTTGCCCTGGCGTAATCAGGATGCATCCACGAATCCATTTTGCCAGCGGCAGTATTGATCATCGCACCAGTCTCGCCCGTCCATTGCACGCCACCCTTCAGGCCACCGCCAAGAGGATAAGCGCAGGGTGGATTTTGCAGCTTCGCGTGCGGCGTATCGTAAGCGAGATAAACGAAGAATGGTTTTTTTGGATCGGTGGCGGTCTTTTCAATGATCCATTTCTTCGCCCTCGCGGTGAAGAGATCAGTCGTGTAACACAAATCCAGACCCGCGGATACTTCGTGGTCATTTTCCCAGACTTCGCGTTTGTTCTCTTTGGGATAATGGAAATGACCGTCCTTATGGCGCACGTAACCATAGTAAAAATCAAATCCACGCTTGGTCGGATATGCCGGCCAGAGTGCCGCTGAGCCTTCGTCATCCGCCTCCGTGCTTCCGGGTTTTGCGCTGCCCTGCAAACCCCACTTCCCGAACGCCGCCGTGGTGTAACCTGCTCGTCGAAGCACCGTCCCGAGCGTGTGCGTATCGGCCAACGCTTTGTCGAACTGATTGTCGCGCACATTAGCGTGGCCCTGGGTGAGTCCCGTCAGCAAGGACGCCCTCGACGGGGCGCACACCGGCGCGCCGCAATAATGCTGGTTCATCTTCACGCCGTCGCGAGCCAACGTGTCAATCTGCGGAGTAGTAAAGAACGGCACGCTGCGGTCTTTCAACGCTGCCCGCTGATTCTGGTAGAAGACGCCCACATCTCCATAGCCGAGGTCGTCGCACAAAATAAACAGGATGTTAGGCCGTGGAGCGGGTCCTGCCTTGACTCCGGTCGGAAGGACGATCGTGGCCGCGAGACCGGCCAAAATGGAGACTGTTTTACGATGGGTCAAAAAGAAGCGTTCCAATGATTGTACTAGGTCTGGGCTCAATGAAGTTGGACGTGGAAAGAATCAGTCCTTTGTCGTCTGACTATGCCACCACGTCGGATCCGGCTGCCAGTTCGGATCCAGAAACTCGGCATTTTGCTTTTCGAGGTTTTCTTTGAGAGCCGATGCCGCTTTCGTTTGTTGGATCGCCCAGACAGGCTGGTAATCGGGGTTGGGCTGGGGAATCTTGGCGCCCGTTTCCGTCAACCAGGTTTGTAGCTCCGCCCAAAGGCTAGCGGTGCGTTTAGGTTCACTCGTCGCCAAATCGTTCTTTTCGCCAATGTCTGCGACAAGACTATAAACTTCGTTGCGCCCATCTTCCCAATAGTGGATCAACTTCCAATCGCCTTCGCGGATGATGGAAGAAGGTTCCCCACCCTGATTTCCGTAATGCGGATAATGCCAGAAAAGCGGACGCGGGGTAATGCTGCCACCTTTCAACAGCGGCACGAGACTGACCCCATCAATCACCTGTTTCGGCTGTGTCGTCACGTTGGCCAGTTGCAGAATCGTCGGAAAAAAATCAATCCCACTGACCGGCGTATCGCAACTGCTGCCAGCGGCCGCAATCTCCGGTGCCCGGATATAAAACGGCACACGCGTGCCGCCTTCCCACTGCCGTCCTTTGCCCCCGCGATAAGGGAGCTGGCAAGAGCTATAACTGTCTCCGGAAACGACGCCGCCGTTATCGCCGGTTAGAATAACGATGGTGTTCTTGGCCAGTCCAAGTTCATCAAGCTTTTTCAAGACGCGTCCCACGGCATTATCCATTTCATCAATCAGACCGGCGTAAATCGGATTGTCCTGCATGACGCGAACGGGCAATGTTCGGTCAATCTTGAAACGCTCCTCGGGCTTCGTTCCTTTAATTGCCTTCGCACGATATTTCTCCCAAAGTGGTTTAGTCGTTTGAATAGGTCCGTGAACCGCATAAAAGGAAAGGTAGGCCAAAAAAGGTTGGTTCTTATTCTGCTCGATGAAAGTAATGGTTTCATCTGCTAGGCGCTGAGTGAGCGATTGCCCTGGCGGACCGCTCGGTAATTTTGGGTTTTTCCACGGGGAATAATAGCCTCCCTCTGGACCGCCTGAGTCATTGCCACCTTTGTTGATCTCGAATCCGCGATCCTCTGGCCACGCACCCTCGCTGCCCAGATGCCACTTGCCTGCAAAGAAAGTCCGGTAGCCAGCCTGCTTGAGTGCATCGGCCAGCGTCGTTTCATCCGACGGCAAGTTCCGCACATAATCCGGCACCAACAGTTTGGTGCGCCGTTCCTTGGCAAACTTCTCACCCACCTCCTCGCCAATCCAATCCGTGATGCCATGGCGGGTCGGATATTGGCCCAGCAAGATGCTAGCTCGCGACGGACTGCAGACCGAGCAAGCGGCATAACCTTGGGTGAAACGCATGCCACTGCGGGCGAGGGCATCGATGTTAGGCGTTTCGTAAAACTGGCTACCCTCGATGCCCACGTCCTTGATGCCGTAGTCATCCACCAAAATAAATAGAATGTTAGTTTTGGTAGGCTCCCCAGCGCTAACAAGGACCGGCAGCAACATAAGATAACACCACATGGCAGATCGGAGCAGTTTCATAATTAATGGGGAAGAAGTGAAGAATTTGGATGGGTCATGACCAACGACAACCGGCAGATTGCCTTGCCGCGTCGGCGACTGTTGATTGGCGTTTTGGGATGTGCTGGTTTACCGGCTACGGAGTTCAGGGCAACAATCAGATTGCATCCTGATATGGCATGCATCGACACAAGCGCAGGGTTACGGCTGAGTCAATTCATGAAACTCGCAAACAACTGCAAAAGCCCCTCTCGCTAGAGTTCAATTTTTCTGACCCTAATCAGCGGCGTGGTGGCGCAGGTGGCAGTCCCTTCTCACGCGGCAGACCCGGCAGGCGCAGGTGTCTTGAACCTGTCCCCCACCCCTAGTGATCGCATCATTTGGTGGCGTCAGGCGCGGTTTGGGATGTTCATTCATTTTGGCATCTATGCGATTCCGGGGCGCGGCGAGTGGGTGCAGTGGAACGAGCAAATCCCGGTCGAGGAATATGCCAAGCTGGCCGATCGTTTCACGCTCACCCATTTCAATCCCGATGCTTGGACGGAAACCGCCAAGGCCGCGGGCATGAAATACATGGTGCTGACCGCACGACATCACGATGAATTCGCTCTGTTCGACGATCCAGGGAATAAATTCACGACCATGGCCACGGCTGCGCATCGGGATGTGGTCAAGGAATACACCGCCGCCGTGCGTAAAGTCGGTTTGCGAGTCGGGTTGTATTACTCGCCGCTGGACTGGCGTTTTCCCGGTTTCGTCCTGCCGGATTTGCAGCGTAAGAATGCCGAGGAAATGCGAACACAGTATCATCGCCAGATCAGATGAAGGAGCTACTTTCCAACTACGGCCCGCTGGATATGCTTTGGTTTGATGGCGGCGAGCAGAATCGGCTGGGCTTCGGCGGCGATTGGAAGGGCGCGAAGTGGGCGAAACGTCAGACGGGCCAATCTTACACTGGCGGTTTCAGTTGGCAGCACGACCAAGTCCACACCATGCTGCGAAAACTCCAGCCAAACGTCGTCATCAACGGGCGCGCCGATATGCCGGAGGATTTTCGTTCCCGCGAAGGCTGGAATGCGGTGGGCGACTTCGATGATCAACATCCGTGGGAGTTGTGCGTGCCCATGGCGGGTGCGTGGGGCTACCAACCGAATATGAAGCCCAATCCGCTGAAAGATTACATTCAACTACTTGCCAAGGTGGCTGGCCGCGACGGTAATCTGCTGATGAATGTCGGCCCCGCTCCGGATAGCCAGATGGATCCGGCGCAGGTGTCGAGGCTTCGTGAAATCGGTGACTGGCTCGGCCAATACGGCCAGAGCATTTACAACACACGCGGAGGTCCATTCCTCCCAAGCGACTGGGGTGCTTCCACGCACCGCGGTAGCACGATTTACGTCCACGTGCTCACCTGGCCCAACGGTAAGCTGACCCTCCCCGCGATCGCAGCGAAGGTGATTCGCGCCACGGCACTGACGGGCGGCAAAGCGAGCTTCGGCCAAAGCGAACATGGCATTGAGATTTCCGTACCCGAAGCCTCACGCAGCGACATCGATACGGTCGTTGAGCTGCAGCTTGACGCGCCGCTCAAGCCGTACCCATTCAAGAGTGGCAAACTGAAGCGAGGCTAACAAAAGTTGGCTCAAGCACAGGTAGGGAACTTTCGGTGCGTGGCCGTCACCTAGGCTTCTTTCGACAAGTGCTTTTCACCAAAGAAAACCGCCGCAGTGTCCCTTGAGACAATACGGCGGTTTCTCTTAACTTGGCTACTTCCGCCGCGAGGCTCGCAGCGTCTGCTTATCGACTATCGATTGATCGTAGGAAAGTTACTAACATCTGCTTTGCGGCAGTCGCGAAATGAGCTTTGCCCAGTTTGGGGACTATGGTCCCGTGACGACGAGGCGGGCAAATTGCCGTGTGCCAGTTGGGAAGGTGTAGGTCACGTTGCTGCCGCTGAGTAGATATACGGTGCCTGCCACGTTGGGCGAAGCGTTAGGCGCTGCCGGTGTCCAAGGTCCCACAAGGGTAGTGGAGGTTTCAACGTAGTAATCGGTCGTGTAAGCTCCAGTGTAGCCAGGGCCTTTGATGTAAGTAACCCTGAGGGGGCCAGTCTGGACAGCGGGTAGCGGGGTGTAGCCAGTGGTGTTGCCACTCGGTCCGCCAAGGAAATATTCAATGCCGTTGGCTACGCCGTCATTGTCATGATCTTGCGCCAAAGTCTGAATGCCGGCTCCGTTGGTGGTTCTCCAAGAGCTGAAATTAGCCGTGGGCGGAGGCGTCAGGGTGGCCGTGGTGGATGTGTAGGCAACCGTATAACCAGCAGGAGCCGAAACCGTTAAGAACGGGCCGGTGAGAGCGCCACTCGTGCACTGAGCAACGACGACTGGTGTGGTGAGGGTGCCCGTAACGGTCAGAGTGGCTGCGGTGACATCGAGGTTGTTAGCAGCAACGAGCTTATCGCCCGTGGCACCGCTAGCTTCCACGGCGAGAGTGCCGGTAAGGGTGGAGGGTCCACCGATAGTGAGAGTGCCAATACCACCGTTGCCGGGGGCGATGATGCCCGCAGAGGTGACGCTACCGCCAATTGTTCCGGTGCCACCGAGGGTCGCGCTGGCGGCAACAGTCACGTTGCCGTTTGCGGCGATACTATTGCCGTTAATCAGCAGGGTTCCGACAGAAACCGAAGTGGTTCCGGTGTAAGTGTTGATCCCAGAAAGCGTCCAAGTGCCGGAGCCGGATTTGACGACTGAGGTGAGGTTGGTGCCAGTCAAGTTATCCACGATCGCGCCAGCGATCTCGCCCGTGCCGGCCGTCGAGCCTTGCAGAGTCAGTGTCTTGGAACCCACACCGGTGGCGGTGAAGTCACTGACGAACTTAAGCTGACCGGTGCCGGACTGATCAAGCGTCGCGCCACCAGTGGTGCCAGCGAGGTTGATCACGCGGTCGGTGTAGCCATTGGTGCCGGTGGTGCCGTTGCCGCCAGCTCCGGTAAAGATCAGTGTGCCAGTGAAGGTGGTACTGCCGGTGGCGATCGTGCCATTTAGAGCGGTGACGGGCGCCCCCAAGGAACTATTGCCGCCGGAGACGTTTAGCAGGGTATTGATGGACAGTGTGCCCCCGGTATGCACGGTCACTCCAGTGTAGGAGCTAGCTCCATTGAGGATAAGGTTGCCAAGACCGGCTTTGGTTAGGCCGAAGCCACTGCCACCATCGCCCACTGCTCCCGTGAGGGTTAATAGGCTCGCAGCCGTGTTGGTGTTAAAGAGTGCGTTCCCCGTGAGGGTTGTGGTTCCAACGAACTGTAGGCCATAGCCGTTAGCGACGTTCACCTGCAGGCCCTGCGCACCGATCGTCAGATTATTTAGCTGGATGGTGCTTCCCGTATTGGCGCCGTTGAACCGGTCAACAGAGATAATTGCAGTCGCAACTCCCGTCATCATGACATTATTGCCCGTAGTGCCGTCGCCAGTGATGATCGTCTGCGCATTACCGCTGCCATTGGCCCTCAGGTTGAGTGTGCCGCCGCTCACATTCACCGCGCCAGTGCCAAGCGCCTTGATGAAGTTGTTACTCCCCGGGGTGGCAGTCAAGCCATCTTGGGCGACCAACGTCCCGGCCGACAAAGTAGTACCGCCCGAGTAGAGGTTCTGACCAGCGAGGGTCAAGGTTCTAGAACCATTTTGAGTGACACCGGTGACCGTGTTCCCGATGATTCCATTTATAGCACTGAGAAAACTACCTGCACTTGCAGTGTTAAAGATTCCACCAGTCGTGTTAATGTTACTGTTGACCGTCATCGCACCAGCACCAAATGTATTGCTATTATTAAAAGTGATATTCCCTGCGCCAGTGATATTGCGACCACCTGCCGTTGCGCCTACAATGACTTGAGCACCGTTATTACCATCTCCAGTCAAAACAAGATTGCTAGTAAGCACCAAGTTAGTGTCCACAGTCACCGTCGTAGCACCGTTATGGCTATTGAAAATATTGGAGCTAAGAGTTGCGTTATTACTATTTAGAGTAAGTGCGAAGCCCGCATTGGCTACAAACCAATTTCCAACAGTCGTAGCATTCTTCGCGACATTTCTAATAGTGCGTGCGCTATCGAGGGTCGTCGTGACAGTCACACCAGCAGTGCCTACCGTGCTGAACTGAGCACCAAACGAAGCACCATCGGCGACAGTACCCGCATTCCACTTCGTAGTGTCGCTCCAGTTACCATCTGTAGTTGAAGTCCAAATCCCAGTTGCAGCCTGAGCAGACTGGCTGGCAAGTAATGTGGCGATGGAACCGGTGAGGATAAGGGTTTTGGATTTGGATGGGAGGAGCATTTTCATAAGGGGAAACTGAAGGATAATGTAATTTGATTGTAAAAGTTTGTTAGATATTTTTATTTACATCCAGACAAAACTCAAACATCACTAATTAAGTTGGCTTAGGTCGCAACGCTCTGCAAGTTATTTTATTTATGATCATTTTTTAGATAGCGTCGTATTAGTCCGTAGAAAGGGGCCGTTTGGAGACTCTTTCCCAAAGTGAACACCGTCTCGTTACCTCGACTTCGACGAAAATAGCTGCCTGATTTCTGACTTTTCACGACGGCCCCTAATATTCATTCCTGCAATCGTTCGTTTTCTTGTTGCGCTGGTGGTTTATTTAATCAGCTTTTCCATGATGCCCACGGTAACCATCGAACAAGCGATTGCTATAGCTTTGCAGCATCACCAAGCCGGGCGATTAGCAGAAGCAGAGCCAATCTACCGACAGATTCTGGCCCAACAGCCACACCATCCCGACGCTTTGCACTATCTGGGCGTGCTAGCACATCAAGTGGGCCAAAATGACAGTGCAGCTGAGTTGATCGGAAAGGCGATCCGACTAAATCCACACTGCGTGTATTATCACTCCAATCTCGGTAATGTCCTTTCAAGTCAAAGAAAACTCGATCAAGCGGTCGCTGCCTACCACGCCGCCATCAAGATTCAGCCCGACTATGCCGAGGCGCATAATAATCTAGGTAATGCTTTGAAAGATCAAGGCCAGCTCGACCAGGCGATTTCTGCTTACCGCACCGCTTTGCAGCTCAAGCCTGATTATGCCGATGCTCAAAGTAACCTAGGCACCGCCCTGGCGGACCAAGGTCAACTCGATCAGGCGATTACTGCTTATCAAACAGCTATTCAACTCAAGCCCGACTTCGCCGAGGCGCACAATAATCTGGGTAACGCTTTCAGAGATCAAGGCCAGCTCGATCAGGCAATTACTGCCTATCGCACCGCCATTCAGCTCAAGCCCGACTATGCCAAGGCTCTTAGCAATTTAGGCACGGTCCTTGTGGATCAAGGCCAACTCGATCAGGCGATCGCGGCCTACCAAGCAGCCATCCAACTCCAGCCCGATTTTGCCGAGGCGCACAATAATCTGGGGCATGCTTTCAAAGATCAAGGTCAGCTCGATGAGGCAATTTCCTCCTATCGCACCGCCATCGAGCTCAAACCCGACTTCACCAAGGCCCACAGCAATTTGATCCTCACTCAATGTTGCCACCCCGGATACGATGCCGCAACGGTCGCCGAGGAAGCCCGGCGGTGGAATGAACGTTTTGCCACACCGCTTAAGCCTCTCATCAAGTTACACCAGAACGACCGCTCGCCAGAACGCCGCTTGCGGATTGGTTATGTCTCGGCCGATTTTCGCGAACATGCTGTCGCTCGCTTTTTGTTGCCACTGTTTGCCGACTACGATCATCAAAATTTCGAGATCTTCGCTTATGCCCAATTACCGACTCCCGATGCGATCACACATCAGTTCCAAGCTCATGCCGACTTTTGGCGCAGCATTGTTGGCGTTAGCGACGAGCAAGTGGTGGAAATGATCCGTCAGGACCGTATCGATATCCTCATCGATCTCGCCGGGCATACCGGAAACAACCGCCTCTTGCTCTTTGCCCGTAAACCTGCCCCGGTGCAAGTGACCTATCTCGGTTTTCCTGCCACCACGGGGCTGGAGGCCATGGACTATCGCCTAACGGATGACTTCGCGGATCCTCAGGGGCAGACCGAGTCTTATCACTCCGAGAAACTCATTCGCCTACCAGCCACGGCATGGTGCTATCACCCTGGCTCCAGTCCCGCGCCGATGGCACGGCAGGCAGGACCGATCACTTTCGGAAGTTTTAATAGCTTCGCCAAAGTGACTGAGCCAATGCTCCAGCGATGGGCGGAAATTCTTCAGGCCGTGCCCGACTCTCGCTTGCTGCTCAAGGCGGTAGGTTTGAGCAGCAAAACAGTGCGCGAGCGCGTTCGGAAAATTTTAAGCGAGGCAGGATTCGGACCCGACCGGTTGGAGCTGCTTGATCCTGTGGCCACTCATTCGGCGCACATCGCCAGTTATCAAAAAATAGACATAGCCCTGGACACATTCCCCTATCACGGCACCACCACTACCTGCGAGGCCTTGTGGGCAGGGGTGCCCGTGGTTAGCTTGGCAGGAACCCGCCACGTGTCCCGGGTGGGCGTGAGCCTATTGAGTAACGTCGGTCTGCCGGACTTGGTCGCACACTCGGTGGATGAGTATATGCAAATCGCGGTAAAACTAGCCAACGACCTGCCCCGCTTAGCCAATCTCCGCTCCACCCTGCGCCAACGCATGGAAGCCTCGCCGCTGATGGATGCCCCGCGTTTCGCCCGTAACATCGAGGCAGCCTACCGCCAAATGTGGCGGACTTGGTGTGGTCAGGTCTTGCAGGAAAGCACTGTCGTTCTTTAATCTGCCAGCATGTCCGCGCTAAGCATCGATCAAGCCATCGCTCTAGCCTTGCAGCACCACCAAGCTGGACGCTTGAAAGAAGCAGAGCCGCTCTACCAGCAAGTTCTTGCCCAACAACCCAACCATCCCGATGCCCTGCACTATCTGGGTGTGCTCGCACATCAAGCGGGCCGAAGCGACATCGCTCTGGACCTGATCGGTAAAGCGATCCAACACAATTCCAGTCGTTCGGATTATTATTCAAATTTCGGCAGTGTCCTCGAAAATCAAGGCCAACTCGACCGGGCGATTGTTGCTTATCGCAAGGCCATCCAACTCCAGCCTGAATTCGCCGAGGCTTACTTCAATCTGGGTAATGTCCTCAGGAAGCAAGGCCAACTCGATCAGGCGATCTCCGCCTACCGCAGCGCGATCCGACTCAATCCCGACCATGCCGCAGCTCAGAGCAATTTAGGCATTGCCCTCTCGGACCAAGGCCAATTCGATCAAGCGATTATCGCCTACCGCAATGCCATTCAGCTTAAGCCGGACTTGGCTGAGTCTCACAATAATTTAGGACGCGTCCTTAAGAAACAAGGTCAACTCGATCAAGCGATCGTCGCCTATCGCAAGGCCATAAAACTCAAGCCTGAATCTGCCGAGGCTCACAACAACTTGGGCAATGTTCTAAGGGACCAACGCCAGCTCGATGAGGCGGTTGCAGCCTACGGGACGGCCATCCGACTCAAGCCCGACTATGCCGATGCCTACAGCAATTTAGGCACAGCTCTAGCGGACCAAGACCAGCTCGATCAAGCAGTCGCCGCCTACCGCAAGGCCATACAGTTGAAGCCAGACTCGGCCGAGACCCATAATAACTTGGGACACGTCCTCAAAAAGCAAGGTCAACTCGATCAAGCTCTCGTCGCCTTTCGTAAGGCCATTCAACTCAAGCCTGACTACGCCGAGGCGCATAATAGTTTGGGCGAAGTTTTTAGGGACCAAAACCTAACGGATCGGGCGATTGAGGCTTACCGGAGTGCCATCCGTCTCAAGCTCGACTATGCCGAGGCGTATGGCAACTTAGGCACCGCCCTTGCGGACCAAGGCCAACTCGATGAGGCGATCTCTACCTTCCGCACCGCCATCCAGCTCAAGCCCGACTACGCCGAGGCCTACAATAACTTAGGCAACGCTCTCAAACATCAAGGCCTGCTCGAACAGGCGATCTCGGCCTTCAACACCGCCATCCAATTCAAGCCGGACTTGGAAAGAATCTTCAGTAATTTGTTTTTTACGCGCTGTTACCAACCCGAATACGACGCCGCTGCGGTTGCCGAGGAAGCCCGGCAATGGAATGAGCGTTTCGCCGCACCGCTCAAACCTCTCATCCAGCCACACCTGAACGACCGCTCGCCAGAACGTCGCTTGCGCATCGGCTATGTCTCGGCCGATTTTCGCTTACACGTTGTCGCCCGTTTTCTGCAACCATTACTCGCAGCTCACGATCATCAAAATTTCGAGATCTTCGCTTATGCCCAAGTGCCCACGCCCGATGCGGTCACACATCAGCTCCAAGCTCATGTTGACTGCTGGCGTAGCATCGTTGGCGTTAGCGACGAGCAAGTGGTGGAAATGATCCGTCGTGACAGCATCGATATCCTCGTCGATCTCGGCGGGCATACTGCAAACAACCGTCTCTGGTTTTTCGCTCGCAAGCCTGCCCCTGTGCAGGTGACCTATCTGGGCTTCCCTCTCACCACGGGACTCGAGGCCATCGACTATCGCCTGACCGACGCCTTCGCCGATCCTCCGGGGCAGACCGAGTCTTATCACTCCGAGAAACTCATCCGTCTACCCGCCACAGCATGGTGTTATCACCCTGGCTCCAGTCCCGCACCGACGGAGCGGCAGGCAGGGCCGATCACCTTCGGAAGTTTTAATAGCTTTGCCAAAGTGACTGAACCAATGCTCCAGCGCTGGGCGGAAATTCTTCTGGCCGTGCCTGAGTCCCGCTTGCTGCTCAAGGCGGCAGGCTTGGGCAGCGAAACGGTCCGTGAGCGCGTTCGGAAAATATTAAGCGAATCGGGGATCGTTCCAGAACGTCTGGAGTTGCTGTATCCAGAGGCCACCCATGCTGCGCATATCGCCCACTATCGCAAAATGGACATCGCCTTGGACACATTCCCTTACCACGGCACCACTACCACTTGCGAAGCTTTGTGGGAAGGGGTCCCCGTGGTCAGCCTAGCGGGAAAGAGTCACGTGTCCCGGGTAGGCGTGAGCCTATTGAGTAACGTCGGCCTGCCGGACTTGGTCGCCCACTCCGTAGAGGAGTATCGGCAGATCGCAGTGAATCTAGCCAACGACCTGCCCCGCTTAGCCAATCTCCGCTCCACCCTGCGCCAACGCATGGAAGCCTCTCCGCTAATGGATGCCCCGCGCTTCACTCGCCACATCGAGGCGGCCTACCGCCAAATGTGGCGGACTTGGTGCGAGCAAGCCTTGCAGGAAAGCGCTGTCGTTCTTTAATCTGCCAGCATGTCCGCGCTAACCATCGAACAAGCCTTGGCGACGGCTTTGCAGTAACCGTCCTCAGCTCTTTGCTGGCAAATCTGCCGCTTCAAATCGCTTCTAAACCCTACCAAAATGAAGAAGCAACCGACGTTTGTTTGATTCTTGTTTGACATTTTCCGTTTGGACGCCATCGTTAGATTATGATCCTTCCCACTTTCGATTATTCTCCGAACAAGACAAAAAAACTCCCCTCCCCGCAGTCAGTTTCTCGACCCGGCATGCACGTCACGGCGGTCCACGCTTTCACTCTCGTTGAAATTTTGGTGGTGATCGCCATCATCGCGGTGTTGGCCTCCATTCTCCTCGGCGTCACCCAAACCGCCAAAAAAACTGCCGCTCAGACCAAATCTCTCGCAGTCATTAGAACCGTTACCGCAGCCAACCTCAGCTACGCGACCGACAACAACGGCCAAATCAATACCCTGCGCTGGGGAGGTGATCCACTTGAGGGTCAAAAAGGCCAATGGGTCGGGGACACCTTCTGGGGACGTATGCAACCCTACATCTTCACCAATCTCAAAACCAGTAACCAAAGCACGTTAAACAAGGATTTGCTCAGCAATATGAAGCAACTCTTTGGAACCTCGGACATGAGGACCTTGCCGGGAACGCCGTTCGCTGGCACGAGCACCTACTACGACACCTCAGGCTTACCAGTTCCCTTCAGTTTCAATAAATATCTCTACCCTTGGGGTAATTGGGCGAGGCAACAACAACTCGCCCGGCTCTCGACGACGGCCTACATTACCTACGGGTGGGCTTTCTTTGATGAAACTCAAGCCCAAGCTTACCAAAAACTGCCCGCGAAGCCGATCTACTTTCTGCCCTCCCAAAAAGCAATTATCGGATTTCTCGATGGGCATGTCGATTCTGTCGCACCGCCCATGGCCAAATGGACGATCGATATCAATGCTCCTGGCGTCTAATTAAGGCGAGCGGCCTTTTTGCACCTTGAGAAAGCGCTACAGAGAGCGAGCAATCATCCTCCCATGACTTCACGGAGGGATGCCCTTAAAATAATCGCGGCGAGTGCAGCGTTTCCGTGGGCCACCTTCGCACAATCCACCCCGCGCCCAAAAAAGAAAGGTTGGTGCGGAGGCGATACCGCAATGCACGAACTCTTCAAAGTTCAGTGGTATTACGATTGGACCACACTACCGCGTGCAATCACTAAGGTCGAGTTCGTTCCCTTAATCAAATCCGAGGGCAAGATGGGCGACATGGCGTTCATTGAGCAAATGACGGGCGTTACGCATGTCCTCGGCTTCAACGAACCGGAACGGGAAAAACAGGGAGATGTTGCCTTGGAACGGGCTCTCGACCTTTGGCCGCAGTTGGTCGTGCTGGCAGAAAAGCTCAACCTGCGCCTCGGCTCGCCAGCTCCTTCATCCGACAAGCTTGGCATCGACTGGTTCGAAGCCTTCATGGCCGAGGCCAAGCGTCGCAAGCTACGCGTCGATTTCATCGCCATGCACTGGTATCGTGGGAGAGACGCGACCCAATTCCAGCAGTTTATCGAAGGACTCGCCAAGGATCATCGGCTACCGGTTTGGATTACCGAGTTCAATGGCTGGAGCGGAACAGAACAGGAAAACTACGCTTTTCTCAAGGGATCCCTGCGCTTCCTCGAACGCAGTTCCAAGGTCGAACGCTACGCCTATTTCAACCCGACGCCCGGCAAACCCCACAGCTTACTGGCAGCCGATGGCACACTCACCCGGATGGGAGAACTCTACCGCGACGCATAAATTTTTGCAGCGGCGGAAAAACCCTTCGCTAACTGTAAAATTACCCGGCTTTGCTTCGGCTAGCACAAAAAATTCTCAATTCCCCAAAATCACCCCGCCCCTCGAAAACAAAGACCATGAAAGTATCGATCACTTTAGCCTTCATCGCTGCAACATCTCTGGTTGGCTTACAGGCCCAAAGCCAAGCCCAAGCTCCAAAAGCCAAAGTAGGAGCCAAAGCACCAAAATTCTCCACCCAACGACTTCTGCCCCAAAAATCCGCAACTCCAGCGCCAGCAGTCCATCCCCCAGCGAACCACGAGGCCACCTTGACCCCCGGATACATCATGGGTCCGGGAAGCGAGCTGCTCTCGACCGACGGCGATACTAACACGGTCCTCTTTTATGATACGGAAAAGAACGGAGGCAACCTCGATCCAAGAGGTCCCTTCGAAGTATTATTCGACGCCAGCACCTCTTGGAATGTGGGCGACTCAGTTAAGATCACTGGCATTGCCTTATCACTCAGAGCTGGCACGAGCGGCACGCTGACCTTTGAAGTCCGGCAGGGCGCTGGAGGAACGGGAAACGCCAGCGTGGGCGGCCTCGCTTCGATCGGAAAGGCCACCGCCGTTTTTCCGACGGATGGTGGACCCGATGCCTATTATGTGAATTTCGATACCCCAATCAGCTTTGTGGCTGACGCCCACTCGACCAGCATCGTCATCCGGGTGAGTTCGACCGGAGGACTAGAATTTAAGGCTTGGCCGCCTGAGGCTTACCTTCCAACCGTCAATACCAAGACCGGGGATTTCGCTTCCTACACGGTCAGGCTGTCCCTCGCAGGAACCGTCACCCCAGCCCCGTAGCCTGAGGCAACACCGACGAATTGGTTTAACCCGGATATTTCGCGAAGGCGATCTGGTCTCGGGTCCGATCGGATACACCGCATTTAAAGCGCTCTAACCCGGATATTTCATAGCTAGAGCAAAAAGATAGGGAAGTCCGCGGGGTAACCCGCTACGGTTGAAGGTGTTGAGCACTTCACCAGAAAGGACTTCGCTAATGTCAGAATGTAATCAGAAAGAACTCGGGTTTCCAAGCTTTGATCGTCGAAAAATTGAGGCTAATTTTGAGGGTGGCGCGGTATCCAGCGATGGGGGCATCCTGCTCTTGCGGGCGGCGGATCAGCGACTGGGGTTGATCAAGGCGCTGGACGCGGTGTTGACTGATCCGCGCGATCCGTTGCAAATCACCCATCGGCAGGTGGACTTGTTGCGGCAGCGCATTTACGGGCTGGCGCTGGGTTACGAGGATCTCAATGATCACGACACGTTGCGGCACGACCTGGCCTGGCAGACAGCGGTGGAACGCGACGAGGCGCTGGCTTCCAGCCCGACCCTTTGCCGGCTGGAACAGCGGGTGGATCGCAAAGCTGCGGTGGCTTTTCATGAAGTGTTAGTTGAGCAGTTTATTGCCTCCTTTGCCAGTGCGCCCAAGGAGTTGATCCTGGACTTCGATGCCACCGATGACCGGGTGCATGGCCAGCAGGAGGGGCGGCACTTTCACGGCTATTATGGCGACTGGTGCTTCCTGCCGCTTTACGTCTTTTGCGGAGAGCAGCTGCTGATCTCCTATCTGCGCCCAAGCAAGATCGACGCGGCGCAGCATGCCTGGGCGATTTTGAAGCTGCTCACCCGCCGGTTGCGGAAGACGTGGCCGGAGGTGAAAATCATCTTCCGCGGCGACTCCGGTTTTTGCCGCTGGAAAATGCTGCGGTGGTGCGAGCGTGAAGGGGTGCATTACATCGTTGGACTGGCACGCAACACGCGTTTGCAGGCGCTCGGCCATCCCCTCATGGAGCAGGCTGAAGCTGCCTTTGCAGCTTCGCAGCAAAAGCAGCGGCTCTTCGCCTGGCTGGATTACAAGGCGGGCAGCTGGGACAAAAAGCGGTGGGTCATCGCCAAGGCCGAGTATGGCGTCAAGGGAGCCAACCCGCGCTTCGTGGTGACTAATCTCGCAGGCGATGCGCAGGCGCTCTATGACGAAGTTTACTGCGCTCGCGGGGAAATGGAAAATAGGATCAAGGAGCAACAGTTAGGACTTTTTAGTGATCGCACCTCCTGCCACGCTTGGTGGGCCAATCAGTTCCGGTTGCTGCTTTCGAGCGCAGCCTATGTGTTAGTGGAAACGATCCGGCGGGTAGCCTTGTCGGGTACCGAACTAGCACGAGCACAGGTGAGCACCATCCGCTTGAAGCTGCTGAAAATCGGCACGGTCATCGTGCGCAACACCCGGCGCATCCGGTTGTTTTTTAGCAGCGCCTATCCTTATCAGGAACTGTTGCGCAACGTCTGCCGATCCCTCAGTTCGGCCTGAGCCAAAAGTGGTGCTGCCCCGGCGCCGAAGGCCGATGGGGGTTGGGGGAACTGTCGGCACACGCTGCGCAAAACCGCAAAAACACCCTTCAAACTCGTCTCTCCCGCCACTCTCAAACGCCAAGTCCCTTCATCGCCAAATAAAGATCACCTATGAAATATCCGGGTTAGCGAGTGTGGCCTTGGCTGACGAGTAGATAAACTGCTGACCAAACAAAAAGCGCGCCTGGATTTCTCCAGACGCGCTGTTTGAGTGGGTGACGTGCGACGGGTTAGCTGATGTAACCTTCTTCGCCGTGATCGGAGAT
>JBBRPA010000029.1:0-43812 GCA_038228695.1 Chthoniobacterales bacterium | reverse complement strand
CCGCAGCGAACCCCGCGCTAAAAAACGAAGGCCCAAAAACTATCAGCTTCTGACCAAGCCACGACACCAAATGGGTCGCCTGCCACACCGAAACCGCCCAGCCAAATCCATCCTAAATCACCCTTAAGTCAGTGCCATTCAGGCGAGTCCTTGCTTTTGCATGGCGGCCGATTCTTTTTCAAAATCGGCACGGGGCACCTCCATGTCTTCCATGAAGTATTCCACCCCGCCGGGCGCGGTGATTTTGATCGAGGGATGCCAAAGCCACGGGATGTAGCTCACCGCCGACCAGAGAAGCAACGGGGCGATGAACGAGAAGACGGTGAGGATAAGTCGCCGGTTGTGCGGCAACTCATTCTTCAGACCGAGCCAGTCGTTCATCGCCATCGTTGTTAGTATTTTCTACATGCCGAGGACAATGCTAGGCGCGATGTAGCTGTCAGCATTTTGCGATTCTTTGTAAACCTTGTTCTCGAGGTTGAATTTGTTGCCATACTCGAGCGAGCCGTAGAGAGACATGAGGTCGTCGCTTTTCACCAATGCGGCCTTGGCCTCAGCCAAGGTTAGAAAGTGCGTACCAGGGATGTTCTCAGCGTATTCCGCTGGGTTGGCTCCCACTTTGGCAGCGAGAATTTTGATGGCTTCATCCTTGGTCTTCGGATCGTAGATATAATCGACGCACTTGTAGTAAACCTTCACGACTTTGGCCCAGTCTTCTTTATTCTTGGCAAAGCTAGTTGGGTTGACTGCTAACACGTCGAAGATAAGGCCCTTCGCCTCAGCGCTGGTGAAGAGCTTTTTCGAGCCAGCGACTTGTTTCAGAGCCTGACCGGAGACAGGATACCAAGCACCGACGGCGGCGACTTTGCCGGAAGCGAGCGTCTGAGGCGTTTCGTTGGTGGCGGTGTTAACCAACTCGACGTCGGATTCCTTCATGCCGTTGACTTCGAGTGCCTTGAGCAAGAGCAAATGTTCGACGAGCGTTTTTTCGACGCCGACTTTCTGACCCTTGAGATCTTTAATGGATTCGATGCCGGGTTTGCCGATGATCATGTCACTGCCCTCACTGAAATCGAGGAGGCAGATGAGTTTGCTTTTTGCGCCGTTAGAGCCGTTAACGAGAGCGTCGGTGGCGACCACCGTGACTCCGTCGATTTTGCCGGCAGCAAAAGCGTCAAGCGAAGGCAGGTAATCGAACCAGACCATTTCGACATCGACACCGGCGTCTTTGAACCAGCCTTTTTGTTTGGCTAACTCAAAGAGGGTGAAGCCGGGCCAATCGGAGTAGCCGATTTTTAAGGTGCCTGCCTGGAGTGAAGCCGCGCAGAGGAGACTGAGCGCGGAGATAACGAGTGGTTTTATTTTCATGTTAGTTTTTTTGGTTGGTTGTGGTGGTTGCTTATCGGTTGGGTAGTAAAGTCTGGCGTATTTGTCCGTTGCCTACCGGCAACAGAGCGGTGTCCATGTCGGAAACAGTATGCGTGCTAATTTCCTCCCACGTCATGGATTGCCAGAGAAGAGGAGTTTTCACGAGTGGATAGAGTGAGTTGAGAATTCAGCGCGTTACTTAACCGCTCGGCCTGACTGCAATCCCTGTGCCAAAATCCGAATTCTCTTGGAATACGAAGAAACCGCCTAAGGCTTCCTGCCTAATCCCTAAAACTTCTTCATACGAAATGGGCAAATATTCATACAGTGGGCAAAAATAGCCATTTCGACTGAGTAAAACCAACCCTTCTTAAATGTTGTCAGTATGATTTACTGCGGCAAAAGTATTACTTGCCAGATTCCTTTGGGCGTTGCACAAAAAGTGCTTATCCCACACAAAATTTTCTATGCCATCCTCTGTCTCGAAAAAGGAAGCTAACGCTACGCGAATGACGATTTCCCTCCCCGTCACGCTTTTCGATGAACTCGATAGTATGGTGGCGAAACGTGGTTTTGCGAGTCGATCCGAGGCTATTTCCAAGATGATTAGCGAGCAGTTAGTCCAGCACAAGCAAGACCTAGGAAAGCAGATCATGGCAGGCACGATCACGCTGATTTACGATCACGCCAAACCGGGACTCGCCACCAAGCTGCTGAACATCCAGCACAAATGGCTAAAGGAAGTGATTTCCTCGCAGCGTGTCCACTTGGAGAATCACCACAGCCTCGAGGTTCTACTCGTTCAGGGGCCGGGCTACCGGTTGAAACAAATCGCTGCCGAATTGATCGCCTGCAAAGGCGTGAAGCACGGCTACCTCACCGTCACCTCTACGATCCTTCCGCCGATATACTAATGTCTACCATTGATTCCACCCTGATCCGTTTCGAGGAACACGTCCCCGCTGCTGCGAATTGGTCGCATGTCCTAAAACGGGGAACGACTCTGCGCATCACCGATCTTGAAGGTGGGGCGAATGTCTCCACGGTGATGCTAAATTTCGAGTTGCCTGTCGAGCGACTGAATCTTCCGGACACATTGAAGTGCCAGCACACCGCGAGGCTAACCACCGGCCACTGCCTTTACACGGATATGGGCCGCATCCTCGTCTCGATCACGGCGGATACCTGTGGTTGGCACGACCCGCTCGCCGGCGTTTCCAACGCAGCCATGGTTCGAACCAAATACGGCGAATCCACCTTTCAGACCGCACGCAACGACTGGCATCGCAACGGACGCGATCAGCTACTCACCGAGATGGGCAAATATGGCCTCGGCGAACGCGATCTAATGATGAACGTAAATTTTTTCCAAAAAGTCACCGCCGATGAAACGGGCCGACTCACCTATCATCTGGGCAATTCCCACCCAGGCTCGTATGTGGATCTCCGAGCGGAAATGAACACTCTCGTTATTCTCAACACCTGTGTTCATCCGCTCGATCCGTCGTCGGAATACGCGCCGAAGCCAGTCAGGCTAACCATCTTCTCAAGCCCGCCGCCGGGGGCGGACGATATTTGTCGAAAGCATTGTCCAGAAAATGAACGCGGATTCATCCTCAGCGAGCGCTATTTTCTATGAACACTTTAATCGAAAGCTCATTGAACCCAGCGGAAGCCGCAGTTGATTTCACGCTGCCTGCGGGCGAGCCGTGGCTCCATGAAATTAGACGCGGCCAGACCCTGCGTATTCTCGATCTCAAAGGCAATCAGGCAGCAGACACCCTTTTTTATAACGCGGCCGATCCGGCCGATCGTTATAGCGGACAGGACACCATTCGCGAACAGGGTTCACTCTATCTAACTACCGGAACCCGTCTGATGTCCACGCGAGGCAACGTTCTTCTAACTATTACTGCCGACACTTGCGGACGGCACGACACCTTGGGCGGCGCCTGCGCCTGCGAGAGCAACATGGTGCGCTATGCGATCGAAAAACGCTCGATGCACGCTTGCAGGGATGTCTTCTTGCAGGGAATCCAAAAGTGGAAGCCGCATTGGGATAAGCGGGATATCACCCATAATATTAACTTCTTCATGAACGTGCCCGTCACGCCAGAAGGCGGGCTTACGTTTGAGGATGGAGTTTCCGGACCGGGACGTTACGTGGAAATGCGGGCAGAAATGGACGTGATCTGCCTGATCTCGAATTGCCCGCAACTTAACAACCCGTGCAACGCCTACAACCCGACCCCGGTGCAGTTGCTCATCTGGGATTAAATGGCCTGCAAAGACGCAAAAGCGCAAAGTCCTTATGACTGAAAATGAGTTGGCAAAGAAAGCGGTTCACGCTGATTTCGAAGTTCATCAGGAACTGGGACCCGGCCTGTTGGAGTCGGTCTATGAGATTGCCCTGACGCATTTACGGACAGAGCAAGGACTTGTGGTTGAGCGTCAAAAAACCATTCCGATTAAGTTTCTAGGAAAAACTTTTATGGAAGGTTTTAAGGCAGACCTCATCGTCAATTCCTTGCTCCTCATCGAATTGAAGTCCGTAGAGCAAATGCTTCCGGTTCACAAGAAACAAACCCAAACCTACCTGCGCTTGGCAGGCTTACGAATCGACCTGCTAATCAACTTCAATTCTTCCCTGATTAAAGACGGTATCCTGCGCGTTGTAAACGGTCTGCCTGACGACGCATAGTTTCTAATATCTTTGCGACTTAGCGTCTTTGCGGGCCACTATTTTATGTTTAACAAACTTCTCATTGCCAATCGTGGGGCCATCTCGCGGCGGATCACCCGGACCCTCAAAAAGATGGGCGTCGGTAGCGTCGCGGTTTACTCGGAGGCGGACGCTGATTCGCTTCATGTTCGAGAGGCGGATGAAGCAATTCTTCTAGGGCCGGCACCAGTCACCGCAAGCTATCTCGCGGTGGAAAGAATTCTTGCCGCCGCCCTCGAATCCGGTGCGGGAGCAATCCATCCTGGCTACGGATTCCTGAGCGAGAACGCTGATTTCGCTGAGGCGTGCGAAACTGCTAACATCGCTTTTGTCGGACCAACGCCGCGCCAAATGCGACTCTTTGGCCTCAAGCACACAGCCCGCGAGATCGCGGAAAAATGCGGTGTTCCCCTTCTGCCTGGGACGGGTTTGTTAGGAAACGTGACGGAGGCTGCAAGTGCGGCGACTGGGGTTGGTTATCCGGTCATGCTCAAGAGCACCGCAGGGGGAGGCGGGATCGGAATGAAAGTCTGTTGGAACGAGACGGACCTGGTGGATGCATTTGCCACAGTCGAACGAATGAGCCGGAACAACTTCAAGGAGTCCGGGATTTTTCTGGAAAAATTTGTCGCAAACGCCCGCCATATCGAGGTGCAAATCTTCGGCGACGGAAAGGGCCGGGTGCTAGCTCTCGGCGAGCGCGATTGCTCGGCCCAGCGGCGCAACCAGAAAGTGATTGAGGAAACACCCGCGCCGGGATTGAGCGACGACCAGCGTCGCGCATTATTCGCAGCCGCGATTCAACTTGGGCAGGAAGTGAACTATCGGTCCGCCGGCACGGTCGAGTTTGTTTTCGACGCGGAGACCGGTCTCTTTTATTTCCTCGAAGTGAACACCCGTCTGCAAGTCGAGCACGGCGTTACCGAAGAGGTCTGCGGAATCGATTTGGTGGAATGGATGGTGCGCTTAGCACAGGGAGACACCGGGTTTCTCGATCAGTCACAACCATTGCCGAGCGGACACTCAATTCAGGTGCGGATCTACGCAGAGGACCCTGCGAAGAATTTTCAGCCCAGTTGCGGACTGCTCACGGAGGTAAAAGTTGATGCCTCGGCACGCTGCGAGACCTGGGTCGAACCTGGAACCGAGGTGACCCCTTATTACGATCCGATGTTAGCAAAAATCATCGTCACTGCGGAAACCCGATCGGAGGCAATCGAGAAACTCCGTAACACTCTAGCCCACTCCAGTTTCGCCGGAATCGAGACCAATCTCGACTATCTTCGGACTGTCGTCGCGACAGAAGATTTTGCCACGGGTCAGATCCTCACCCGAAGCCTCGCAGAAATCACTTACGCTCCCGCCACCATCGATGTGCTCGAGCCCGGCGCAATCTCCACGATTCAGGATTATCCCGGACGCGTCGGTTACTGGAATGTCGGAGTGCCGCCGTCTGGCCCGATGGATCCCCTCGCCCACCGGCTGGCGAACCAACTCGTCGGCAACGCACCGGACGCCGCAACTTTGGAAATCGTTATGACCGGTCCGGTCCTTCGGTTTAACCGAAAAACGCAAATCGCGCTTTGCGGGGCCAACTTTTCCGCGCAGCTCGACGGAACACCCCTTCCCGCTTGGCAGACGGTTGAAGTTCCGGCGGGCAGCGAACTCCGTTTTGGACCGCTCACCGGCCCAGGAGCGCGAGCCTATCTCGCAGTGCGGGGCGCGTTCGATGTGCCGCTCTATCTCGGTAGCCGCTCGACGTTCACGTTGGGAAAATTTGGCGGTCACGGAGGGCGGGCACTGCGGCCGGGCGACGTGCTGCACTTCTTCGGTGGCGAAACGAGCTCAATCCGCACGGTCGAACCGCCGACTTACACTAACCAGTGGAAAATCGGGGTGCTTTACGGACCACATGGCGCTCCGGATTTCTTCACCGAAGCGGACATGGAGATGTTTTTCGCCACCGATTGGAAAGTGCATTACAACTCGAATCCCACGGGCGTGCGGTTGATCGGGCCAAAGCCATCATTCGCCCGACCAGACGGCGGCGAGGCGGGACTGCACCCTTCTAACATTCACGATAACGCCTATGCGATCGGCACGGTGGATTTCACAGGCGACATGCCGATCATTCTTGGGCCAGATGGACCGAGCCTTGGAGGATTCGTCTGCCCGGCGACTATCATTAACGCGGAGCTTTGGAAAATGGGCCAACTCAAGGCCGGTGATACACTGCGTTTTATTCCACTGAGCCATGCGGCTGCTGTGGAAATGGAGGTTAATCAAGATGAATATGTTCAAAACTTGTCCCGCATAGGCGCAAAGGCGCAAAGGGAAGAAGAAAACATTGCCTTGGAACATCTTTGCGTCTTTGCGCCGTCGCAGAACTCGTCTTCCACCGACGTGCGCTATCGGCTGTCGGGCGACAAGTATTTGTTAGTGGAATACGGACCACTTGTGCTTGATATCGCCCTGCGTTTCCGAGTCCACGCGCTGATGGCGTGGTTGGAATCGAAACGGATCGAGGGCATCATCGACCTCACCCCGGGCATTCGCTCCCTGCAGATTCACTACGAATCCCGTCAACTTCCGCTAGAAACCCTTACCTCACTCTTGCAAAAAGCGGAGACCGAGCTTCCTCCGACCGACCAGATCGAAGTCCCTTCGCGTATCGTCCATCTACCGCTTTCATGGGATGACCCTGCTACCCAACTCGCGATTGAAAAATATATGCAGTCGGTGCGGGCAGACGCACCGTGGTGCCCGAGTAACATTGAATTCATTCGCCGAATCAATGGACTGGAAGACATCGAGGAGGTGAAGAAGATCGTCTTTGCTGCGAGCTACCTCGTCCTTGGCCTAGGCGACGTCTATCTAGGCGCACCAGTCGCCACACCGCTCGATCCGAGGCACCGTCTGGTGACGACGAAATATAATCCGGCACGAACGTGGACACCGGAAAACGCGGTCGGCATTGGCGGAGCTTATATGTGCGTTTACGGCATGGAAGGTCCGGGTGGATATCAGTTCGTCGGACGGACGATTCAGATGTGGAATCCGTGGCGCACCACGTCCAATTTTACCGCTGGAACTCCTTGGTTGCTCCGTTTTTTCGATCAGGTCCGGTTCTATCCCGTGACTGCCGAGGAACTCCTGCAACATCGCGCGGATTTCCCCACCGGCCGCTTTGAGATTCGGGTCGAGGAGCAGAGTTTCCGGTTGCACGATTACACCGAGTTTCTGGAGCAAAATTCCGCGTCCATCGCCGAGTTTCGCCACAAACAGCGAACGGCGTTTTCCGAGGAAAGAGAACGCTGGGCGGCAGCAGGTCAAAACCTAATCGCGAGCGAGCCGGAGCTAGAAATCGTAACGGAGGAACTCATTCTCCCCGAGGGCGGTCGTTGTGTGAACGCGCATCTTCCCGGGAGTGTCTGGCAGATTCTCGTCGAGGTCGGACAGGTTGTGTCCACAGGCGACCGACTGCTCATTCTCGAGTCAATGAAAATGGAAACCGCCATCACCGCCCCGTGCGCTGGTCGCGTCGAGCGAATCCTCACTGCGCAAGGCCGCACGGTGGACCCGGGTCAGCACCTTCTCGTGTTAGTCGAAAACTAGCGCGAGGCGGAATAAGCCCGCCAACCGCCGAACTCGGTGATCTCCCGTTGTCCCTCACAGAGGATAGGTTCGGCTAAAACTCCTAACACTTCGACGCCACTTGCCAGCGAGACTTTCCCGATGCTCAATCCGGGCGGCTCTTTGAGCAAAATGCCGGCAAGACCGGCGGGCGGCACCGACCAAACTTCCAGAGCAACAGACACGCCGCCGCTCGCGACACGAACCATGCCGGGATGACGGTCGTTGATCGAGTAGAGGCGATAGGCGGGGACGGTTGCGTCTTCGCGGAGAAATTCGGCTCCCGCGGCGAGCATGTTAGGATTTAATTCAAGGCCGCGCATGAGCGTACCGTTGACCGCGAGAGGGACAGTGGTTTCTTGGGACATGCGGGCGAGAATTAGGTTTTCGGTCTAGCGCGTCAAGCGGGAACGGTTAGCGCGAGTAATGCAAAATGCGGAACTGCTCGGCTTCGCGAACCACCGAGACATTAGGAAATTCGTTTTCAAACTCGGGCATGAAGGCGTCGCCTAGATGCTCATCGTTCAGCAAGGTCACAAACACATCGGTGCAGCGCGGAAGCATCTGCCGGTAGATCTCGCCGCCGCCAACCACGAAAACCGGTCGGTCGATTTGCGCAAGATCGAAAGTGTCCAGATCGCGAATCATGCGCACCCCCTCCATGTCGGCAGTTCGCGAGACAACCCACGTTTCACGACCCGGCAGCGGGCGGCCAATCGAGTCGTAAGTTTTGCGTCCCATCACCAAAGCGCCGCCGAGGGTTTTTTCCTTGAACCAGCGGAGATCCTCCGGGAGATGCCACGGCATTTTACCGTCGCGTCCGATAGCGCGGTTGCGGGCCATCGCGACGATTGCGGTAATCGGTTTCATACCGCGATGGGCGCCTTGATGGCCGGGTGCGGGTCGTAGTTTTCGAGGGTGAAATCCTCGTAACGAAAAGCAAAAATATCGCGCACTGCCTGGTTGATTTGCATTTGCGGCAGCAGACGGGGTTCCCGGGAAAGTTGCTCGCGCACCTGGTCGAGATGATTCCGGTAAATATGCAGATCGCCAAAGGTATGCACAAACGTCCCAGGCTGGAGATTCGTCACCTGCGCCACCATCATGAGCAATAAGGCATAGCTCGCGATGTTAAAGGGCACGCCCAGAAAGAGATCGGCGCTGCGTTGATAGAGCTGGCAATGGAGCTTGCCGTCGAGCACGACAAACTGGAAAAGAGCGTGACACGGCGGGAGCGCCATCGCGTCGATCTCGCCGGGATTCCAAGCGGAGACGATGAGCCGGCGACTGTCTGGATTCGCCTGAATCTGCTCCACGACGTTTTTAATCTGGTCGATGTGGCGACCGTCGTGTGTTAGCCAGTCGCGCCATTGCGCCCCATAAACGCGGCCTAGATCACCGTTAGCGTCGGCCCATTCGTCCCAAATTGTGACTTTGTTTTCTTGCAGAAATCTTACGTTAGTTCCTCCCTGCAAAAACCAGAGCAATTCGTAGATGATCGAGCGGAGGTGGACTTTCTTCGTCGTAACCAACGGAAAACCCGCAGCGAGATCGAACCTTGCCTGCGCGCCGAAAACGGAAAGGGTGCCGGTGCCGGTGCGATCCTCCTTGGGAGTGCCGGTTTCCAGCACAAGGCGGAGCAAGTCGTGATAAGCTTTCATCCCTACTATTTTGGGGAAATGGCCGAGCCATCGAGCGAAGGTGCGCTCAGATCAACTTGTCGCGTCTCGACCTCGCGACCGATCCGGGCACTTTCGTAAATGGCGTCAAGGATGCGCATAATTTCTACCCCTTCGGCAGCGTTCGCCTCGGGCTCGAAGTCTTCGCGGATGGAGCGGAGAAAATACGATTGCGCGCTCTCGACCGACTCCGGATATTTTAGCGGAACGGTCTTGACCAACGCCCCGTTTTGCTCGCGGAAAATGCATACCGTGTTATCGCGATAATCATAGCTAACACTCGAAAGTCCTCCCTTGGTGCCGCTCATTTCTAGGTAAATTTTTTCCCTCTCCTCGAAATTCAGTGCCCAGCTGACCTCGATCACCAGGCTCGATCCGTCATCGAAACGGATCAGCGCCGAGGCCAGATCCTCGACGTCGAAATCTTTCTTTTGCTCACGCGCGAGAGCTTGTCCGATGTGCGCGAAGGTGCTCGCGGACACGGTGACCACCTTGGGATTGCCAATCAGCCAGCGGGTGAGATCGAGCATATGCACTCCGAGATCGATCAATGGACCACCACCGCTCATTTTCTTCTGGCCGAACCAGCCGCCGAAGCGCGGCATACCTCGCATCCGCCGCCAACCAGCACTCGCGTAATAGACATTCCCTAATTCCCCGCTCCGGATCATCTCGCGAAAATACTGATGCTCGGGTCGGAAGCGTTGGTTGAAATGGATCATGAATTTCTTCCCCGACACGCGGACCGCCGCTTCCATTTCGCGCGCCTCCGCCGTGTTCATCGCCATCGGTTTTTCGCACAGGACATGAAGCCCGCGTTCCAGAGCGGCGAGGGTCATTTCCTTATGCAGAAAATTCGGAACCGCCAGAGAAATGGCGTCCACCTCCGCCTGCTCGATGAACGCAGCGAAATCCGTGAACCGTTGGGGCACGGAAAACTCATCGCCGATTTGTTGGACGAGCGTGCCGCTGGTGTCGCAAATCGCTTGGCAGATGCAATTGGGCACATTTCGGTAGCGCAAGAGATGTTCTCTCCCCATGCCAAGGCCGACCACACCGATCCGAATGGAACTGTCCGTCATAAGTCCGTCACTATCTATCGAACGTAACGTTGCTGACAAGCTGCGAACGAAGAATACCGTTGCCTTATTTTTCGACCCGGCTTCACATTTCAAAATTCCATGGACCCGCAACCGCTCTCACCTCTCGCCGACACCCAGAATCTGAAGGATCACCGCAAGATCGCCATCGATCGCGTCGGGATCACCAACCTGCGTTACCCATTGCAAATTCGCGATCGCGGCCAGACCTTGCAAAGCACGGTGGCGACCTGCGCGTTGACGGTCGATCTGCCGCACCATTTCAAGGGCACGCACATGAGTCGGTTCGTCCAAGTGCTAAACGCCCACGGGCCGGTGATGCATGTGGAGAACATTCACGAAATCCTTCGGGAACTGGTCGCGCGACTGGATTCGGAGAAGGCTCACGTCGAGTTCGCCTTTCCCTATTTCATCGAGAAAAAAGCTCCTGCCACTGGGACGCCTGGACTGATGGATTACGAGGTGAAATTTAACGCCACGATCGAAAAGGGCGTGGTGGATTTCGTCGTCACCGTCGGTGTGCTCGTGACCACACTCTGCCCGTGCTCGAAGGCGATCTCGGTCCATGGGGCGCATAATCAACGGGGAAAAGTGACTTTCGCGGTCCGTTCGCTGCGACCGATCTGGATCGAAGATTTGATCGCGCTGGTCGAGACCTGCGCCAGTTCGGAACTTTACAGCGTGCTGAAACGTCCCGACGAAAAAGCCGTGACCGAGCGCGCCTACGAAAATCCGGTGTTCGTCGAGGACCTCGTCCGCAACGTCGCTGCCCGCGCCAACCTCGATCCAAACATCACTTGGTATCGCGTCGAGGCGGAAAATTACGAGTCGATTCACAGCCACAACGCCTACGCGCTGATCGAAAAACCGCCCGCTGCCTGACCTGTGGCTCGGATCGGGAAAACGGCGGTCGTCCTAGCCATTGTCGCGTTCTGGGCCGTGATGACCGGCTGGCTGATCCAAGCCAATCGCGGGCAAATGCCGTTCTCCGAACTCCCTCCGCGGCAGGTGCTTCGCCAGATCCTGCAGCATGAAGTGACCTCAACGCTAGGCATCTATCGGGGCCCGAAACGGATCGGCAGCGTCACCGTGACGCCAGTGCATGCTCCGTCCGACGCAATCAGTCTCGACGGCACGATTTCCCTTCCCGAGGCCGGCGGGATGTTCAGTTTCTCGATTCGGATCGATCTGGAAAAATCATCGCTCCGGCCGGAGTTGATCACCCTGCGTCTCAGCCGCCGTCAACCCGCGCTTAACGCCCTCGTGGAAGTTCTCCTGCGGGAGCAAAAAATCCGCTATCATTTGCGAAGCGGCGACGAGGACTTGGGCACGCAAGAGCTTCCGCTCTCAGCGGGAGCGCTGGCCGCATTCGCGCCGGATTTGGCGGGCTTGCCCGCGCTGCCGATTTCGGCCGGATCGTTGCTGAAATCACTGGAGACTCGCGCCAACCGAACCCGGTTTCCGGTGCGCGGCGAACGGATCGAAGGTTTTGTCGTCGAGATCTCGGAGGCAGGAATGAGCGCCACCGTCACGATCGGTCAGCTCGGGGAGATTTTTTTCGTGAGTAGCAGCACGGAGTATCAACTAGTCGCCGACGGTTTGGAGTGGGCGGACCGGCCTCGGAATACTGGTCCGTAGCGGTAGAACTTCCATACACTTAGACTGCGGTTGGTTGAGGAATCGTTGGGCAGTGGCTCTGCCCGAAAAGTCACGACACCCCACCTAACCGAACCAACCTTCGCCTTAAAACTCGATCAGCAACCGGACAGGATCTTCGAGGCAATCTTTGATGCGAACGAGGAAGGTGACGGCTTCCTTGCCATCGACGACGCGGTGATCGTAGCTCAATGCCAGATACATCATGGGGCGGATGACGACTTGGCCGTCGAGCGCAATGGGGCGCGGCTGGATTTTATGCATGCCGAGAATGCCGCTCTGCGGAGGATTTAAAATCGGGGTGCTCATGAGGGAACCATAGATGCCGCCGTTGGAAATGGTGAAGACGCCACCGCTGAGGTCGTCGATAGTGATTTTTGCTTCGCGGGCTTTCTTGGCGTAGGCGACGAGGTCTTGCTCGATCTGGGCGAAGGATTTCTGGTCGGCGTCGCGAATGACCGGGACGACGAGACCCTTCTCGGTGCCAACGGCAACGCCGATGTCGTAGAAATGGTTTTGCACGAAATCATCGCCGTCCATTCGGCCATTGATAGCGGGAACGGCTTTGAGGGCCTCGACGGTGGCTTTGATGAAGAAGGACATGAAGCCGAGTTTGACGCCGTGACGCTTCGTGAAGCTGTCTTGAGCTTTGGCCCGGAGTTCCTGAATGGCGGTCATGTCGCACTCGTTGAACGTCGTGAGAATGGCGGCGTTTTGCTGGGCGGCGACAAGGTGCTGCGCGATCTTGCGGCGGAGCGGGGAGAGTTTTTTACGGGTTTCGCGGGGGCCGGAGATAGGTCCTATGGGACTTATAGGACTTATGACTGGCGCGGCAGCTTTGTTTTCGAGATGGGCGACGACATCCGCTTTGGTGATCTGGCCTTCTTTGCCGGTGCCGGCGATGGCTTTGGGGTCGAGTTTGTTTTCTTCGACGGCGACGCGAACGGCAGGGCTGAGGCGGTCGGAGCGATCGCTTTTCGCTTCGGCTTTGGAAGCAGGAGCGGCTGCAGGAGCGTCGGCAGGGGCAGGTGCGGCAACGGAGTCGTCGATAGTGCCAACGATTTCGCCGATTTTCACTTCTTCGCCTTCGGCTTTGACGATCTTGAGTTGGCCCCCTTTTTCAGCAGTGATTTCAGTGGAAACTTTGTCAGTTTCGAGGGTGAAAAGAGGTTCGCCGGATTTGACGATATCCCCAGTTTTTTTGTGCCAGACGGAGATGAGGCCGCTGCTGATGGATTCGCCGACGGTGGGGACTTTTATTTCGATGCTCATGAGTTTTGTTTGGAGAAGATTTTTGCGATATTAGACCGAGAAGGCGTGTTCGATGAATTCTTTTTGCTGTTTGTCGCTCCAGGCTTTGGAGCCGACGGCGGGGCTGGCACTGGCGTTGCGGCCTGCATAATGGATGCCGTGGGCCGTGGTGCGGCTAAGGCTCGGCGCGATGTGGGTCCATGCGCCCATGTTGCGGGGTTCTTCCTGACACCAGATGAATTTGGTGGCGTTCGGGTAGAGGTTGACGACAGCTTGCAGTTTATCGAGGGCCACGGGGTAGAGTTGCTCGACGCGGATGAAGGCGGTGTCTTTAATTTTGTTCGTGTCGCGGTAGGTGAGGAGGTCGTAGTAAACTTTGCCGCTGCAGAAGATCACGCGGCGGATGGTTTCCGGATTGCCGAGGAGCGGAGCGTCGAGGATTTCGTTGAAATGGCCCTCGGTGAAGTCGCTTTCGACGGAGACGCAGAGAGGGTTGCGCAGAAGGCTCTTGGGGGCCATGAGGATGAGCGGTTTGCGGAAGTCGCGCTTCATTTGCCGACGCAGAATGTGGAAATACTGAGCGGGCGTGGTCAGGTTGGCGACTTGGATGTTGTCTTCGGCGCAGAGTTGGAGGAAGCGTTCGAGGCGGGCGCTGGAGTGTTCCGGTCCTTGGCCTTCGTAGCCATGGGGGAGAAGCATGACGAGGCTGCTGGGGCGTTGCCATTTCGACTCGGAAGCGACAATAAATTGATCGATGATGACTTGGGCGCCGTTGGCGAAGTCGCCGAATTGCGCTTCCCAGAGGCAGAGTAGATTGGGGTAATCGAGGGTGTAACCGTAGTCGAAGCCGAGGACGGCTGCTTCGGAGAGGAAGGAGTTATAGACGCAGAAGCGGGCGGCGCTTTCCCCGAGATTGCGGAGGGGGATGTGGCGTTCGCGGGTGACTTCGTCGTAGATCACGGAGTGTCGTGTGCTGAAGGTGCCGCGGCGACTGTCCTGGCCTGACAAACGAATGGGCGTGCCCTCGATGAGGAGGGAACCGAAGGCCAACGCCTCGGCGTGTGACCAGAAGTAAGGTCCGCCGT
The DNA here is from genome assembly GCA_038228695.1 of Chthoniobacterales bacterium. Taxonomy (GTDB): domain Bacteria; phylum Verrucomicrobiota; class Verrucomicrobiia; order Chthoniobacterales; family DASVRZ01; genus DASVRZ01. The sequence goes on along the minus strand of JBBRPA010000029.1, from coordinate 29,318 downwards.
TTTCGAAGGCTTTCTGTCGGGGATCGAGGACGGTTTTTTTGACTTTGGGCTGAATCCGGAAGCCTTCGGGAACGGTGGTGAGTGCCTTGAAAACTTGCGCGAGGATATCTTTGGTGATCTTCGTTTCGACGGTGGCGTGCGAATAGGGCGGCTGGAAGATGGCGGTCGATCCGGCGAAACGTTCCTTGCTTTCGGAGTCTTTGCGTTCGCCTTTGTTTTGATTTTGGTTTTTGACTTCGGCGAGGGCGGTTTCGAGCTCGGATTGGAGAAGTTTTTCGATTTCGGCCATTTCCTGCTCGGTCAAGGCACCAGCGGCGAGGAGTTCTTTGCGATAAATCTGGCTGACGGAGGGGTGGGAATTGATTTTCCCATACATGTCGGGCTGGGTGAAGGCGGGTTCGTCGCCTTCGTTGTGGCCGTAACGCCGGTAGCAAACCATGTCGATGACGACGTCTTGGCGGAATTGTTGGCGGAAATCGAAGGCGAGTTCGGTGACGAACGCAACCGCATCGGGGTCGTCGCCATTGACGTGAAAAACGGGCGCTTCGACCATTTTGGCCATGTCGGTGCAATAGGGCGTGGAGCGCGCATCGGCGGGCAAAGTGGTGAAGCCGATCTGGTTGTTAATGACGAGATGCAACGTTCCGCCGGTCTCGTAGCCAGGGAGTTGCGACATTTGGAAGACTTCCGCAACAAGACCTTGACCGGCAAATGCGGCGTCGCCGTGAATGAGAACGGGGAGGACTTTGTTGCGTTTGACGGTGTCGCCAAGGATGCGTTGGAGGGCGCGGGTTTTGCCTTCGACGACGGGGTTAACGGCCTCCAAATGGCTGGGGTTCGAGGCGAGATGGATGCCAACTTTGCTGCCGTCGGGGAGGGAGCGGACCGTTTCGTAACCGAGGTGATATTTCACGTCGCCGTCGCCCGCCACGAGGTCGGGGATGTAGTTTTCGGAGAACTCGGTGAAGAGGTGTCCGAGCGATTTATGGAGGAAATTAGCGAGCACGGTGAGACGTCCGCGATGCGCCATGCCCATGACGATTTCGGCGACACCGAGTGAGGGGCAGCGGTCGAGAACGGTGTTCAGGATGACCATGAGCGACTCGCCACCTTGCAGAGAGAAGCGTTTTTGCCCGACAAAACGGGTGTGGAGAAACTGCTCGAAAGTCTCGGCCTTGAGCACGGAGCGGAGGCGACGTTTCTGTTTTCCTGCATTCTCAGGAGCTTTCGGGTCGTAAGCCTCGATCCGCTCACGCAGCCAGTTCCGCACCCGCAAATTCTGAATGTGCATGAACTCGGCTCCAATCGTGTTGCAATAAATTTTTTGCAGCGCATCGATCAATTCGCCGAGAGGCATGACTCGTCCGCTCAAGAAGTAGCGGGAGGAAACTGGCGTGTTGGGACTAACGTCGGCGAGTTTGTGTTCCTGAAGGGTGAGCAAAGGTTGCTCCGGGCGTTTCTCGCCGAGCGGATCGATCAAGGCAATGGTGTGTCCTAAGGTGCGATAGGCATAGACGAGACTGTCCACACGGGTTTGCAGCGAAGAATCGGCCGCGGAATAATGCGGCTCACCTTGGCCGTCCTTAGCGACGGATGCCAGTTGCGCGGAACCAAATTCAAATCCCTCAAAAAAGGCGGCCCAAGTCTGATCGACCGAGGCGGGGTCACGTCGCCAGTTGGCGTAATTTTCGTCGAGGAGCTGCGCGTTAGACGCGTTGGCGATGGAGAATCTCATGGGTGCAAATGGACGGCGAGACTAACCTATTTCCGGCAGGGACAAAAACAAAATCGCGGATTTTTTGAGCAAGTTTCAGAGTCGCTTGTCAATTTCAGCGCCGTTCTATTTCCATGAAACACTTCTTTTTTGTCGGACTTGCTTCCAGCCTGATTTTCCTCGCGAACGCTTCTGCCCAGACCGATCCGGCGGGCGAACCCTCCGTTGTCGCAACTGCCAAAGCCATGCCAGCCGTGGTCAACATCAACACCGAACGCATTGTGCGCCGACCTTACAACGACCCGGCGGATCAAATTTACGAACAATTTTTCGGCCTTCAGAGACGCTCCCAGCGCTCGGTCGCACAAAAAGTCCAAAGCCTCGGCTCCGGGTTTATCGTTGACGCCGACGGCTATATCGTGACCAACGAGCACGTCGTCGAGCGCGCCGCTGACCTGAAAATTTTCGTCACCACCTCCGATGGCCAGACCTACAACGCCCGCTACATCACGGGCGACCCTGGTGCGGACCTGGCCCTGATCAAGATCGACTCGAAAAAGCCCCTGCCCTTTATCAGCCTCTCCGATCTATCGTCCAATTACCTCGGCCAGACCGTGCTCGTTCTCGGCAATCCCCTTGGTTACGGCAGTTCCGTCGCCCGCGGCATCCTCAGCGCAAAGGACCGCTCCATTGAGGTGGACGGCAACGAATATACCGGACTGATCCAGACCGATGCGGCCATCAATCCCGGCAACTCGGGGGGGCCCGTGATTGACCTGAGCGGCAAACTGGTCGGGGTCAGTTCGGTAAAAATGGCTTACACTCCTCAGGGCGTGCCCACTCAGGGAATCGGATTCGCCATCGCGGCCGAAAAAGTGCGGGACACGATCAAGGAATTTCGCAGCCAAGCGAGCCAGTCGCCCGGGCTTGCCGCCGCGCCCCTCGCTAAGCGCCTGCTTGGCTTGGAAACCCAAGACCTGACTGAGGACCTAACGAACGCGCTCAATTTCGGCTCCCTCTCCGGCGTGCTTGTTTCCAATGTGGAAAACGGCAGCCCGGCGTCCAAAGCGGGCATCCGGCGCGGTCTCGTTATCTACCAAGTGGGCGACTACGCGGTTCGCAGCAATGACGACCTGGAAAAAGTGCTCTCCCAAGCGAGGTCAGGGACTAAGGTTTCCGTTTCAGTCGGTTCCATCACCCGCCAAGGTCGGCTCCTCGCCCGAAACATCGATACGGTAGTCTTGACGGCACGCTGATTTCCGCGCTTGATGGTCCTTCCTGCGAGGACCCGCTCCGGGAAAGGTCAGGAAGTTCCATTTGCCCCAATGATTCGAGTAGAAAATCTCACTAAACGCTACGGCGGACGCACCGCCGTGGACAATATTTCATTTGAGGTCGGGGCCGGCGAGATCGTCGGATTTCTCGGTCCCAACGGTGCGGGTAAAAGCACGACGATGAAAATTCTCGCGTCGTATCTCCCGGCCACCAGCGGCACCGCTTGGATCGGAGGCGATAACGTCTTTGAAGACTCGCTCAAGACCCGCAGTCGCATCGGTTACATGCCCGAAAACGTCCCGCTCTACACCGACATGCGGGTCACCGAATATCTCAAATATCGCGGTGCCCTCAAAGGAATGGGCGGAAGGAAATTGCGCGACTCCCTCGCTCTAACCAAGGAACTAACCAGTCTCACCGAAGTCGAAAACCGCATCATCGGCACCCTCTCGCGCGGTTTCCGGCAAAGAGTCGGACTCGCCGACGCGCTCTTGCACGAACCTGATCTCCTCATCCTCGACGAACCTACCGCCGGACTCGACCCCAACCAGATTCGCCAAGTCCGCGACCTGATCAAAAACCTCGGCAAATCCCACACCATCCTGCTCTCAACCCACATCCTCAGCGAAGTGGAAATGACCTGTAGCCGCGTGATCATCATCAACAACGGTAAAATCGAAGCGTCCGACACCCCGGAAAATCTCGTCCGACAGATGCGAACCGCTGGCGGAATTTTGCTGGAGGCAAAAACCGGAAAAGACGACGGTCTGGCGCGCTTAAAAGCGATCCCCGGAGTCAAAGATGTCGCCGTGACTACCGAGGACGGCTGGAATCAATTCCGCCTGCGACTCGACGCTCAAGCCGATCCGCGCGAAGCCATCTACAAACTTGCCGTCGATCGAAAATGGCAACTCCGCGAGCTCTCCCGACTGAAGGGAACGCTCGAGGATGTCTTCGTCGAACTCACCCACGCCGACCACTAACCGCCACCTCCCTACTGTGTTCAAATTTCTCACTCTCTGGAATCGTGAACTCGCTTCCTATTTCCAATCGGCCATCGCCTACGTTGTCCTGTTTTTCTTCCTCCTCGCCACAGGCTGGAATTTTCAATGGGTCGTCACGCTGATCAACACTGCGCCGACCGATGTTAGTGTGATCCAAGGGTTTTTTAACAACTTCTTTTTCTGGTTCCCTTTCGTCCTGATTTTTCCGCTGATCACGATGCGGACCTTTTCGGAGGAGTTTAAAATGGGAACGATTGAGACGCTGATGACCTCGCCGGTGACCGACCTCCAAGTCGTGCTCTCGAAGTTCGCCGGTGCGGTGGTTTTCTACCTCATCCTCTGGGTGCCGAGCCTGCTTTACTTTGTCATTTTCCAAAGCGTCACCGCGGCCAGCGCAGCGGTCTCCCCCGGTTCAGTCTGGGGATCTTACGCGATCATTCTTCTCCTCGGCATGTTTTACATTTCCATCGGATGCTTCGCCTCGGTGCTGACGAACAACCAAATCATCGCCGCAGTTATTTCGGGCGTATCCGTCGCGCTCTTTTTCTTCCTCGGCGTGGTGTCGCTCTTCACCCTCGACATGAATCAATCCCTGCGCGACGTGCTCTCCTATTTTTCTGCAATCGACCACATGGGCACCTTTTCCAAGGGCATCATCGATTCGCGCCCAGTGGTTTTCTACCTTTCCATGACCGCTCTCTTTCTAACATTCACCTATCACATTTTCCAACGCCGGAAATGGAAGGCCTAATTTCTTCCTAACTACGTCATGGAATCTTCCAAAACACCCGGGCCCTACCGGATCAACCGCCTCGGCATCGGCATCAATGTCGCCGTCCAGATTCTCCTTGGACTAATCCTTTTCGGATTCGTCAATTATCTCGCCTTTAATCATTTCAAGCGCTGGGATTTCTCCCGCACCCGCCAAGGCTCGATCTCGGAGCAGACGAAAAAAGTCATTGGTCAGCTGCGGGAAAAATTACGGGTCGTAGTCCTAGTCGCGCCAGCCACTCCGGTAGCGGTCGACATCAAAGACCTGCTCACCGAATATCAGATCAACGCCAAGTCGCAGGGCAAAAAAATCGATATCGAAACGGTCAATCCCTTTCAGGATTTGAATCGCGCGAAGGAACTCCAGCAGAAATACAAATTCGGCAGCGCAGAGGCGATCATCATTCTCGACTACGAAAACCGCACCAAATTCGTCAGCGTGGTGGACATGGTGGAATTCAACCAGACGGAGAAAATGATCTCGGCCCCGGAGATGAAATCTTTCAAGGGTGAACAGGTGATCACCCAAGGGTTGCTCGGAGTAATCGAACCCAATCAAAATAAAATCTATTTCACGCAAGGTCTTGGCGGGCTCGATTTTATCGACAAGTCCTACCAAAAAACCTTCATGACCTATCTGGAACGGCAGAACCTACTCGCCGCGCCGCTCAACCTGCTCAATATCGAAAAAATTCCTGATGACGCCAAGGCGGTAGTGATCACCGCGCCGAAATACGACCCGACGGATCGGGCGCTTGCTCTCCTCAAAGATTATTGGAATAAAAAGGGTCGCCTTTTTGTTTTTGTCGATCCGAATCAACACACTCCTAACCTCGGCGCATGGCTCGCTGACCTTGGCGTCATGGTCCAAGACGATCGCGTGAAAAAGACCGAGAACCTCGGCAACGGTTTGTTAGGTGTTTACAAAAACACCATCGCCAATTTCCAATCCGGACACCCCGTCCTCAAGGAACTCGCCGGGATTCGCACCAGCCTCGATGGGCCGACCTCGTCCCTCCGCATCGACCAGGCAAAGGCGCAAGCCGCGCAGGTCCGCGTCACCCCGTTGCTCACGGCCGACGCGGGTTATTGGGGCGAAACTAACTACGCGGTGACCGAGGACGAGCCGATTGTTTTTAACAAAGGCGTGGACCACGAGGGCCCGCTCGTTCTAGCAGCCGCCGTTGAGCAGGGCGCGGTCAACGACAACCGCGTCAAAGTAGATTCCGCGCGCCTAGTTTGCCTAGCCAACGCAGACTTTCTCAACGATAAGCAACTCGTAGCGCAGAACCTAGATTTCTCGATCGCGTCGATTAACTGGTTAGTCAGTCGCGAGGAACTCATCTCGATTCCGCCGATTGAAAAGAAGAACGTCCGACTTGGCCTAACTCAAGACCAACTCAGCCGGCTTAGTCTTTACGTCCTCATCGTCATTCCCGCCATCGTCGCCGTGCTTGGTTTCACGGTCTGCTGGTCCCGCCGTCGTTAGCCCCTGATGAAAACGCGCACCACGTTGATTCTGCTGCTGGCTGTCGCCTCTTTGGCCACCTACGTCTATTTCTTCGAGCGCAACCGACCCACTTCTCGCGAAGCCCGCGAAAACGAATACACCCTCGCCCAATTCGACGAGACGAAGATCACCGGACTCGACATCACCAACGGCGATTCCACCATTCAGCTCCGCAAAAAAAGCGGCGCGTGGCTGCTCACCAGTCCCGTGCCGGATCGCGTGAACATCGCCGCGATCACACCAATCCTAACTTCCATCTCCGACCTCGGCCGTTTCAGCACGATTCAGAAACACGGCAAAGACAAGGCGAGCGAAAACCAAAAGGAATACGGCGTGCAAAAAGGCAAGGTCCGCCTGAAAATCATCGGCGACGGTGTCGCGGGCGAAATTCACCTCGGAAAGGACACCGCTTTCGAGGGCAAAATCTACGCCCGCCTCGATTCCGACGACGAGGTTTCAGTCATCCGCTCAGACTTGCGCAATCTCCTCACCAAAGACGTGTCTGAATTCCGCGACCGCCACCTGATCCGGGCCGCTTCCAGTGAGATCGCTCGGGTTAAATTCAAAACGCCGGCCGGCGAAATCGATTTGGAGCGGAATGGCACCGACTGGACGTTGCAAACTCCGATCAAAGCCCGCGCCGCCAATTCCAAGGTGCAGGACCTCCTATCGAATGTCTCGAACCTAACCATCTCCGAATTCATCGCGCCCGAAGAAACCAATCTTGCCAAGTACGGGCTCGCCGAACCGCGCGGCTCCATCTCCTTCCAAGCGCAGGACAGCGACCAATGGGAAACGATCGAAATCGGCTCGGCCACAGCGCAGGACCCGGAAAAAATCCAGGCCCGCGTCCCTGGACGGCCATCGGTATTTGTTATTCCAAAAAACCTTGGCGTCGCCCTCGACGTCAAACCTAACGATATCCGCGACAACAAACTGATCCGCGTGCCGGACGATTTGATCGACCGCATCAGCATTGAAAAACCCGGACAGCCTCCCGTCGTATTAGCTCGCACTGAAGACCACTGGAAATTTCTTAGCGACGGCAAGCCAGCCAACGACACCGAAGTCCAGCGCGTCATCGACGTGGTGAACAACACGGAAACGAGAGCGTTCGTGGACGACACCGCCGCCGAGCTTCCTCCCTATGGACTGGATCAGCCAGTGCTAACTATCAAACTCAGCAGTTTCTCGACCGAAAACACGGCCGAGGCCGCCCAGGGCGAAACGCCGCTGGCCACGATCCAATTCGGAAAAACGGACGGCGACAAACTCTACGCCCGCGTCGTCGAGGAACCATTTGTGGTTGCGGTTCCTCCCGGCATTCTCGGGAATATTTCCTCGCAAAAGGAATCCTACGAACCAGCCAAGCCTGCCGCTTCACCAACTCCATGATTGAGACCATCTCCCGCAACGGACACACCTTGGACGTCCTAACTTCCGGAGATCTCCGCATGATGGTGAGCCGGAACGGCGCGGAACTGGTCAGCCTAGCACGGCGCGATTCCGGCGGCGAGTGGCACGGCTTCCTCGTTCGCGACGGCGATGTTAGTAAAAACCCAGATGGCTGGAACAATCATTCGACTGTGATGGGTTATTACATCCACCGCCTGCTCGATGGGAAATCCACCTATCACGGCCACCCCGTTGAAGGCGGCACACATAGTTTTCTGCGGCACCGGGTTTTTCCCGCACCGGATTTCAGCGCCGACTCTATGACCTACCACTTCGACGCGCAGCAGTTGGCCCCCGGCGAATATCCGTTCCAGGTCGATTTTGCGATCATCTACTCTTTGACAGCAGCCGGGCTGCGGGTCGATTTCCGCATGGTTAGTCGCGAGGATTTTCCGACGCATGTTTCCTTTGGTCTGCATCCGGGTTTTGCGGTGGCTGATTTGCAATTGATGCACGTGCTCCTTCCCGCCGGCCGGTATATCCGCCATCTCGCCCCGGGCAATTTTCTTTCCGGAGAAACTGTGACACTCGATTTTCCGGGCGGCCCGATGCCGTTTGCTGTCGGCGCATTGCCCGATTCCTATCTCCTCGATCTCGCCGATGTTCCGGACCGCGTTATCATTCTCGAGGATCCGCCGACGGGTCGCCGGACCGTTTTGGATTTTTCCGAAGCCCCGTATATGACGCTATGGTCCGATGGCCACCCCTTCATTTGCATCGAGCCGTGCTGGGGCCTGCCCGATCATCAGGTCCAGCGGCCGTTTGAGGAAAAACTTGGCATTCAGACCATCCCGGCACGGGGCACCTTGCAGCGCGGGTTTTCGATTCGGCCGGAATTTTTCACCGCATCTCCCGGGTAATCTCGACCCACTGCATGCCAGCAGCGCGCGCAGCTTCGATGCCGGTCGGGCTGTCCTCGAAAACGAGGCATTTTGCCGGATCCACTCCCAGCAACGCCGCCGCCTTCAAAAAAGGCTCCGGGTTCGGCTTGCCATGGACCACATCCTCGGCCGCAACAAACGCCTGAAAACTGTCCAGCAGGCCCAATCCGCGAAGGGTTTCCGTGACGACGTGGCGCAATCCGCCCGAGGCCACCGCCATGGGGATTTTTCCCCGCCATTCCGCGATAATTTCCATCACCGGCTCGATGGGAGTGGCTGTTCCTAATCGGCTCATAAAGTAGCGTTCTTTCGCGTGCACCATCTCGGCGACCGCAAAATCCGCCCCGGCCCGCTCGCGGACAATCTCCGCGACACGATCGGTCTTCGTCCCGCCCAGTGAGTAAAACACGTCCTCCGGAAAATGCGGCGCCCACTCGCCCAGCGCAGCCTGCCACGCCTCGAAGTGGAGCGGCATGGTGTCGGCGATCGTTCCGTCCACATCGAAAATAAAAGCCTCAAAATCTCCTGCCGGTAGTTGTAACATGGCGCTAGAAAAGCACGGATCGCCCCCACGGGGAATGAGGAACCGGCGAAAAACCCGCCTTTTCCAAAGTTGGCGTTTTTTCGATTGACGAACCGGGCAAACCTCCCCACAGTCTGCGGCCCGGATTGTCCCACTTTATGCGTCACACCATCTCTGTCCTCGTCGAAAACAAGTTCGGCGTCTTGGCTCGTGTCGCCGGCATGTTCAGCGGTCGCGGTTTTAATATCGACTCGCTCAACGTCGGCCCGAGCAATGACAACACCTCGCGCATGACCATCGTCGTCCGCGGTGACGACACCGTGCTTGAACAGGTGACCAAGCAGCTCAACAAGCTGATCGACGTCATCCATATCCAAGACTTCCGCGATGGGCAGTATGTCGATCGTGAACTCGTCATGATGCACGTCGCCGTCGATGCGAAGACCCGCGCCGAGGTCATGCAAATCTGCGACATTTTCCGCGCCAAGATCATCGACGTGCAACACCGTAAACTCGCCATCGAAATCACGGGCAACGAGAGCAAGATCAATAAGTTCCTCAAGCTGATGGAAGGCTTCGGCATCAGCGACATCACGCGCACCGGCAAGGTCGCCCTCGCCCGCGTCGAATAATTTTTTAATTTTCAAACCAACCCAAACATCATGCCCGCAAAAGTATATACCGACAAAGACGCTGATCTCAGCCTCCTCAAAGACAAAACCTGTGCCGTGATCGGCTTCGGCTCCCAAGGCCACGCCCACGCACTTAACCTCAAGGAAAGCGGCGTCAAAGTCGTCATCGGCCTCTACCCCGGCTCCAAGTCGGCGGCCGTTGCCAAGGAAAAAGGCTTCGAAGTGCTCAACACGGCCGACGCGGTCAAAAAAGCGGACGTGATCATGATCGCCGTGCCCGATATGAAACAGGCCGACGTTTACAACAACGACGTCCTCCCCAATCTCAGCAAAGGAAAGACCCTCCTATTCAGCCACGGCCTTTCCGTCCACTTCGGCCTCATCGACCTGCACCCCGAGATCGACGTCATCATGGTGGCGCCGAAAGGCCCCGGCCACATGGTTCGCCGCCTCTACGCCGAAGGCAAAGGGATGCCCGCGCTGATCGCGGTTGCGCAAAACGTTTCTAAGAAAGCCAAAAAAACCGCTCTCGCTTGGGCGAAAGGCATTGGTTCCACCCGCGCCGGCGTCATCGAGACCACTTTCAAGGAAGAAACCGAGACCGATCTCTTCGGCGAGCAAGCCGTCCTCTGCGGTGGCGCTGCCGCTCTGATTCAGGCGGGCTACGAAACCCTCGTCGAAGCCGGTTACCAGCCCGAAATGGCCTACTTCGAGTGCCTCCACGAACTCAAACTCATCTGCGACCTTGTCTATGAGTCCGGCATTTCTGGCATGCGTTTCTCCATCTCGGAGACCGCCAAATATGGCGACATCACCCGCGGCCCACGCGTCATCAACGCCGGCACCAAGCGCGAGATGAAGAAAATCCTCAAGGAAATCCAGACCGGCAAGTTCGTGAAGGAATGGGTTGCTGAATACAAAGGTGGCTTGAAAAACTACAACGCCCTCCTTAAGGCTGGCGAAAAACATTCCATCGAGAAAACGGGCACCCGCCTCCGCGGCCTGATGCCCTTCATCGCGAAGAAGAACATCAAGGGCAGTCAGGCTTCCTACTAACCTTCTCGCCCCTTCACAAAAAGGCAGACCACGGATTTTCCGGGTCTGCCTTTTTTGTTAGAGCTTTTAGAACGCGACGCTGTTCGACTCTGCTAGGAGGCTGATCCGAGCAGGTCGCGCAACTCGGCGACGCGCTGCTTGAAAAGTTCGAGAGTGGCGCGGATCGGCGCCGGATCGGACATGTCCACGCCTGCGGCTTGGAGCGTTTCTAGCGGATATTTCGAGCCGCCGGATTTGAGGAAGCCGAGATAATCTCGCAGCTCGGTTTCTCCGCCAGCGAGGACGCGGGTGGAAAGCGCGGTCGCGGCGCTTAGGCCGGTGGCATATTTGTAAACGTAGAAGGCGTTGTAAAAATGCGGGATACGCAGGCACTCGAGCTGCAGTTCCTCGTCGAGGACGACGCGGGGACCGAAGTAGGCGGTGAGTAATTCTTGGTAAACGGCCTTGAAAGTATCGAGCGTGAGCGCCTCGCCGCTTTCCTCGAGGGCGTGGGTATTTTTCTCAAACTCCGCGAACATGGTCTGCCGGAAAAGAGTACCGCGCAGGTCGTCGATCTGGCGGTTGATGAGATAAGCGCGCATTTTTTTGTCGGTGGTTTTCCCGAGCAAGTGATGCGTCAGCAGGTTCTCGTTGAAGGTCGAAGCGACCTCGGCGAGGAAGATAGGATAGTTGTAATCTTGGAACGACTGTTCGCGCTGGGAAAACCAGGTGTGCATGGAGTGACCAGCCTCGTGGGCCAGCGTGTAAACGTCGGAAAAAACGTCCGCCTTGTAGTTCATCAGAATGTAAGGCGGATTGCCGTAACTGCTGCTTGAGAAGGCACCGGAGCGTTTGCCTTTGCTCTCGTAACGATCGCACCAGCGCTGGTGCCGCATGCCCAAATCGAGCGCGGTGCAGTATTCGCTGCCCAGCGGGACGAGGGCAGAGACGACTTGATCAATGGCTTCATCGAAGCTGGTCTGGGTCTGGATCTCGGAAATCAGCGGAACGTAAGTGTCGTAGGCGCGGAGTTCGGAAAGACCGAGCGCCTCGCGCCGAAGATCGTAGTAGTCGTGGAGCGTGGGTAAGAACTCGCGGACCGTGGCGATGAGATTGTCGTAAACGGAAACCGGGATGGCATCGTGAAAGAGTGACGCTTCCAGAGCCGAGGAATAATTGCGGGCGCGGGCTTCGAAGACATCGGTGCGAATGGAGGATGCGAGGGTCGAAGCGATGGTAAACCGATGATCGGAAAACTCGGCGTAAAACTGGTGGAAAGCCGCCTTGCGGACCGCCGCGTCCGGCGAAATGAGAAAGGAGGAAAAACTGGATTGGGTGAGCTCGCGTTCCTCGTTTTTCGCGTCGCGCAGGGCGCCGAATTTCATGTCCACGTTGGTTAGTTGGGAGAACGTCTCGCGATGGCCGCCGAGAGCGTTGCCCGCGAGAGCGAGGAGGCGTTCCTCCGAAGCGGAAAGAGTGTGCGGCTTATTGCGGCGAACGCGTTCGAGCCGATTGCGCCACGGAGTGAACCCGGAATCGGCCACCAGATTCGTCCACGCGTCCTCGGGAATGGCGACCACTTCTGGCACGATGAACGCGTGCGCCTCGGCGATTTGCGTCCAGAGATTTTGCAACCGGGCCATCCGGCTGAGGTGGGTGTTGTCCGAACTGTCCTCCGAGTTACGCAGAGATGTGTAGTGACCAAGGCGCTCGAGTTGGAGGTCGAGGGCTTTTTCTTTTTCGAGGAGTGCGAGCAATGGCTCAGGCGACTCGCCAACCCGGCCTCGATAGGTTTCGATCGCGCCATATTCCCCACGGATCTTTGCAAAAGCGCCCTCCCAATCGGTGTCAGTCGGATAAAGATGGGTCAGGTCCCAGGTATCAGTAAGGGGTATCTCGGTCCGGAGCGGAGTGGAGTGCGGTGTTGCTTCGTCTTTGTCATGGAAAATCATCGTGAACCCATACGGCGGGTTCGCCCTCCGGGAAATAAAGAATTTGCGGGATTTTTTGCGGGTTTTCATTATTATTTCGTCATGTCTTCCCGGTTCTTCCTCGCCCTCAGTCTCCCGCTTCTGCTCGGAGCCTGCTCGCTGACCTTGCCGGGGACTAAGCCCAGTCCGAAACCGGCGGTGGTTGGAGCGACCCCCGACCTGCGGACCAACGCTGGGCGCCACGCTGCCTTTCGCGAAACCAAGACTTGGAAGCATAAAATTTTCAAGGACGAAGAGGTCCTCGCCCGGGCCAAACCTGACAACATCCGCGTGCAGATCGTACTCGACGAACAGCGCGGGTTTCTTTTTGTGGGTGATGAGATTGCCTACGATTTTTCGGTTTCGACCGGACGAAAGGGCCGGGAAACGCCGACTGGAAATTTCAAAATCATCGACAAGGAACTTAAGCACCGGTCAAGCCTCTATGGGAAGATTTTCGATGCGGAGGGCAACGTTACCAACGCGAATGCCGACATCAAAAAACACTCGATCGAAGACGGCAGTCGGTTCGAGGGTGCGTCGATGCCGTTTTACATGCGGCTAACTCCGGACGGCGTCGGAATGCACATCGGCTACCTGCCCGGTTACGCTGCTTCCCACGGCTGCATCCGGATGCCGCGTCTAGTCACGCCATTGATTTACGAACTCGCTCCGATCGGCACGCCGGTCAGCCTCACTCAGACGCGGGGCTAGATCGGCTAAAGTAGGCGTTCGAGATCCGCGCGGTCGCGCTCAGTCGCTAGGACGTAATCATTTTCCGCGTCGGACCACGCGGCCGTGGTCCAATGTCCGTGGGTCGAGACGGTTCGGGCCGGTTCGATGACTGACCAGCCTAGCCCACCGCGTTTCGCAACGAAGAGATGGAATTCACTTCCGCCTTGGAAACAGATGATGGAAACACTGCGCCCCTTAAAGCTAACCTCGCGGCAACCCAGTTTTTTCAACTCGGCCAGCCGGGACGGAACCAAACGCGGCGTGGGCAGATGCCGGCTTTGCAGCCAGCCAGTGAGTTGCCCGAGGTTGTTCGCTTCCTTCTGCAAATCGATCCCGCCCGCCGCATAGTCAGCAGCGAAACCGGCCAATTTCTCCCGATCGACGGAGTGAAAATAATAGCTGCCCAAAATCGAAAAAATCAGCAACGCCGCTGCCAGCGACATCCATTTAACGGCCCGAAACCAAGCTGGCTTCCGGCTGACTCGCGCACCCATCAAAATTTGCTCGCGTAATCCCGCCGGCAGCTCAACGCGGCCGAGTTTTTCGATCACCAGAAGATCCATTGCCTGTTCGCGGGCGTGCCATTCCTTGAGTGCCGCATCGGTTGCGAGCAACTGAAGCGGTTCCTGAAACTGCGGATCGAGCGCGTCGCTGCCGTCGGCACGATACGCGGTCAAAATGAATTGGGCTTCTTCTCGGGTCATGAGCTTTTCCGGGGTTTCTCGTCGGGCGAAGGAAAGGCGACGATTTTGTTTTCGGGTTGGTAGGTTAAGTGCGTTTCGCTGAGCAATTTTCGGAGTTGCGCCTTGCCTCGCGAGAGGCGCGACATGACGGTGCCCGCTGGAACACCAAGGGTTTCGGCAATTTCCGCGTAGGAAAAACCTTCGAGATAAAAGAGCGAGAGCGGCACCCGGAAGACTTCATCCACTTTTGCGAGGGCTTCAAGGACACCCGCTCCATCGAGTTTCCTCCACTGCTCGATTTGCTCGCTGGGCACATCCGCAAGATTGGGCGGCAGATCTTCGAGCGACGTCCAGCGCTGATCCCGGTTGCGACTTCGCAGAAATTCCCGGTGCAGCGTGGTGAATAGCCACGATTTGGCCTTCGAAGCATCGCGTAAAGTGTGACCCTTGGTCGCCCAGATGTAGAAAGTTTGCTGGGTTAAATCCGAAGCCGCCGCCTCACTCCGGGCCAGGCTATAGGCAAAACGATACAATGATGCGTGGTGGGCATCGACAAGTTGTTGGAAAAAGTCAGCGGACACAAATTTGGATTAAACCTAACAGTATGAGTCGCGGCAGTCGCATTTATTCCCTCCCAAAAACCGAGAAATTGGCACTGGAATAATCCCAGCACTCGCCTCTCAAATGGGTATGAAATTTTGCATCCTCTTAGCAACCTGCTTTATGGCAACCCCATCCTTTGCGGAAACCTTCACCAGCGGACCGCAACGGGTCTCACTCTTGGAACTCTACACAAGCGAAGGTTGTAGCAGTTGCCCGCCTGCCGAAACGTGGTTGAGCGATCTACAGAATAGCAATGATATCTGGAAAAAATTTGTGCCCATCGCGTTTCATGTCACCTACTGGAACTACCTTGGCTGGACCGATGCCGCCTCGCAAGAGGCGTTTAACGATCGTCAACGTCAGTATGCAGCGAGTTGGAAATCCGGTTCAGTTTATACTCCCTGCTTCGTGCGCAACGGGGAGGAATGGCATCGCGATGGCAAACTCGCTGCCAACGAAGAAAAAATCGGGACGCTCACGGTCAAAACAACTGCCAACCAGGAAGTCGAAGTCTCATTCCAGACTGGAACGAAAGCAGATTACGTGGTTCACCTTGCGGAAATTGGTGGGCAGGTCGAAACCAAAATCCGCGCTGGAGAAAATGCGGGGCGCACATTACGCCACGATTTTGTCGCTTTGTCTTTGCAAGAAACCCCGCTGCTACAGGGCGATATCTACGTTGCAAAATTGACCCTGCCGCCTTTCGGCAAAAATGCCCCAACCGAAACAGGCCTCGTCGCCTGGATCACCAAATCGGGGGAGCTCACCCCAATCCAAGCCACGGGTGGTTTTTTTGCCAAATAAAAAAGCCCCGCCGAAGCGGGGCTTTTAGAAAGTTAGAACAAGAGAGTTACTGTTACGCTCTGCGACGTAACATTTGAATCATCCCAAGGCTAGACAACGCGAGTAAAGCAACCGTCGATGGCTCAGGAACGATAGACAAATTATTAGCGAACAAATTGTCTTCAGCTGCCCCTGAACCAGTTGTTTGCGACTCAAAAAGTTTGATGCTGGCTCCAGCACCGGTATAAGTGCCCGTGTCTAAATCGGAGACACCACCACTTCTCGTAATGGTCCAAGTGCCGGCGCCTGCACTGGTTTGAGCAAGGGAAATGGTAAATTTGGTGTTGGTACTAAATGCACTTCCAATCGAACCGTTGCCCGTCGTGGCATTGCTAACCACATAGTCGTTGCCAGTTATGCTGAAGGTGAAGATCGCAGCCGCACTTGAATTGCGAAGGTCGAATCCTTTGTTGCCATTGCGGAAGTTAACCGCAATATCAATCGAAAAGGTTTGGCCTACGCTCAAATCACCGATGAAAGGACGAATAGCATTGGAAGTTTGTCCCGTATGACCAAACATTCCAAACGATTTACCGGAAGTATTGATGTTGGCTCCGGTGTTTGCCGCGTTCAAAGTCGTAGAATCTCCAATGAAACTTCCGGAGGATGCTCCGTCGTTAGTCAAAGCCCACGCACCAAAACCAGAGCCACCATTACTGCCGTTGGCCCACCCGGAGGTATAGGCCGCATTGGCTGCATTATCTGTCGCTAGAGTCGAGGCATTTGCGGCGGTGAATGTGGCTGCTAAGACACCAGCGGCAATGAGTTTGAGAGGCTGGGAAAAACAAGATTGGAGGAGATAGTTCATAATTCTTGGGGTCAAAACGAAGTTATATAATAGCCGATTTCCGCCAAAGCAAAGCCATACATCATTGAACAGTTGATTATTCCGCAAATTTCGCGAGTGCCAATCCGTTGCGAAATCATTTACGCTGACCTTGTCATGCTGGAATTTCACTCATCGACTCCTGCGATTGTTCTGCGCAAGACCAAGTTGACTGAAACCAGCTTGATTTTGAGCTTGCTGACGGCGTCTCATGGTCGCGTTAAAGCGGTAGCGAAAGGGGCGCGCAAAACGAAAGGTCCGCTCGCAGGGCAGATCGACCTGTTTTACCTCTGCGAAGTCACCTTGCGAGCCAGCAAAAAAAGCGAATTACACACTCTGCTGGATGCACGGCTGGTAGAGCCACACCCGGCAATACGCGAACATTATTTGCGACTGCTTTTTGCGTCTTATGCCTCTGAAATGATCGAATTAGCGACGGAACCGGAGCATCCCAGTCCGGAACTTTTTCATCTCATGCAACGGCTCTTGAAATACCTTTCCGAAAAGCAACCGGATCGCCGGGCCTTGTCTTTTTTCGAAATGGAAATCTGCCGCGCCACTGGCATCGACCCCGGAAATGAAGCTCAAGCCAGCCGCGAATTGCTCCGCCATTTCCACAAACTCCCCGAATCGCGTAGGGAGCTGGTGTCGGCACTGAACGTGTTAAACTGAACCTGTGCTATCTAACTCCCAGCGTAAATTCTGGGCATACTGACATCCTGCTAATTACAAACGTAACCTACCTGAAATGGGCGATTAAAGTTCGCTGCCTCGTCACATGAAACCGAATTGTCTGCTTACGACACACTACTCTCCCATTTTCGGTCCATGCAATAAACCTTCGCCCTTGACGGGGACGAGCTACCAAGCTCCTCCAAGAATTGGGAGCAAAGCCGCCCGAACCAACTACAGAACCTTTGTGAGCGGGTTTTGCCAGAGCCAGAATCTCTATTAACGAAGGAGAAGTCTCAGATGAAACACTCTGGATATCATAAGTAAAAAAGTATCCATCAATGATGTCTCCAGATGCTTGATCCAGAGATCTAGTAGATAAATCTCCGTTACCTTTTGTAATCTGGGTGAAATTTAAGGTAGTTGAGTCTAGATCGGTAGAATTGAAAAGCTCATAGGGTTCAGACTCGTCGTAGAGCACAAAACCCCAATGAGGGCTTCCGACATTTTTTGGATATGAGGTGAAACTAGAAGTCTCCTTAGTTTCCACATCAAAACCCTGAATGGGTGGAGTAGATGTGGTCGAAAAATCACGGGTTAGTATAACTTCTCCGCCACGACCAGTCCATATTAACGAGCCCACTTGAATAGACTCAGTCATGTTCTGAGGATAACGATAAATATCGCCGGAAGCCACGTTTCCGAGAATTGATGAGCGGGAAGCAAATTTAGTCGTGTCGAAGACGACACTGCCAGAGATGGCTGCGCCTTGGCTAACTCCTTCAGGAACGGCGCCCTCTTTATAGGCGGTTACACTCGTGATAGTTCCCTGCCAAGAGAGTGTTAAAATCTCCGCTACAAGTGGCATCTGCGAGATCGCAAATAGCACTAGCAGACAGGTTAAGATATTTCTCAAACGACGTTTCATTAAATCTTTGTGACTGCCGGAAAAAACACTGAACCTATTATGGTGCTCCGTGGCTTTGGAGCGAGGCTATTTTTACCTCGGCAACGGGAAGCGGGCGGTCAACTTTTTCACTTCTGCTCGGATGGCGTGGAGGGCTTCTAAGTTGCCGACGTTTTGCAGGCCGCGATGGATAAGGTCCGCGATTTCCATCATTTCCTCTTCTTTCATGCCACGGGTCGTCGCCGCTGGGGTGCCGATGCGGATGCCGCCCGATTTGACGATGGAGACGGTGTCGAAGGGGATGGAATTTTTGTTAATCGTAATGCCCGCTTCGTCGAGCGTTTCCTGAGCGTCTTTGCCAGTGATGTTTTTGGGCCGCAGATCGACTAGCATCACGTGATTATCGGTGCCGCCGGAGACGATTTCGTAGCCGTTCATCGCGAGCCGGGCGGCGAGAGCTTTGGCGTTGGAGACGACTTGTTGCTGATAGGTTTTGAAGCTCGGTTGCAAGGCTTCGAGGAAGCAAACCGCTTTGGCCGCGATGACGTGCATGAGCGGGCCGCCCTGGACGCCGGGGAAGACCTGGCTGTCGATGCCCTTGGCGTATTTTTCCTTGCAAAGAATGATGCCGCCGCGCGGGCCACGGAGGCTTTTGTGCGTGGTGGAAGTGACGAAATCGGCGATGCCGACGGGCGACGGATGCACGCCCGCTGCCACGAGACCAGCAATGTGCGCCATATCGACGAAGAGATACGCGCCCACGGAATCGGCAATCTCACGCATCCGCTGGAAATCGATGATGCGCGGGTAAGCCGAGGCTCCGGCGGTGATCATTTTGGGCTGATATTCGAGGGCTTGTTTCGCGAGCGCGTCGTAGTCGATGCGGAAATCGGTCGGGCTGACCCCGTAATGCAACACTTGGTAAAGGCGCCCGGAGAAATTCATCTTCATCCCGTGGGTCAGGTGTCCGCCGTGGGAGAGGTCCATCGTCAGAATTTTATCGCCCGGTTCGAGGACGGAAAAATAGACCGCCGCATTGGCCTGACTTCCGCTGTGGGGCTGGACGTTGACGTGTTCCGCGCCGGGATAGACCTTTTTCAGGCGTTCAATGGCTAGCGTCTCCACGACATCGACATTTTCGCAGCCGCCATACCAGCGGCGGCCGGGGTAGCCCTCGGCGTATTTGTTGGTGAGGCAAGAACCCTGCGCTTCCATGACGGCACGGCTGGTGAAGTTCTCCGAAGCGATCAGTTCGATGTTTTCCGATTGGCGCCGTTCCTCGCGCTGAATCACCGCAGCAATCTCGGGATCGGTCTCGGCCAAAGCGCGCCCATTCTCGGGGCTGCCGAGATGCTCAAGCTTTCCGATGCGATCCGCGTGCCGTCCACCGTCGAACGGCGTTTCCAGCCAAGCGTCCACGATCCGGGCCGCAGTCCGCTCGTCCATCGAATCTGCCGCGATGCAGAGGACGTTCGAGTTGTTATGATGCCGCGTGGTGCGGGCGGTGCTTTCGTCTTTGACGAGGGCCGCGCGAATCTGCGGGAAACGGTTTGCCGCGATACTCATCCCGATGCCAGTGCGGCAAAAAAGAATGCCAAACTCGGCCTGTCCGTCGATAATTTCGCGGCAGACGCGCTCGGCGAAGTCCGGATAATCGACCGAGTCGGGCGCGTTCACGCCTTTGTCGTGCAAAATGTGACCCGCTTGGTTGAGGTGGCGCTGGATTTTCTGTTTCAACTCAAACCCACCGTGATCGGCTCCCAGGCTGATGGTGAGTGGGCGGGTTTTGGGCGATGGAATGGATGAGGTAGATGCGGACATGGAATTGGGTCGGTCGATGATTTCGAGGAGGCGTGGCAGGGTGGCGCGGATTTCGTCGCGGCATTCGCGGTAACTGACGATACCCATGCCAATGGGATCGCCAATATCGCGGCCGGGCTGGAAATGGTCAAAATCCGTCAGCAGAAAAGTTTTTTCAACCGCTTCGGGAAAAATCATCGCGATGGTCTCCAGATGCCCCTGCGTCATGGCAAAAATGTGGGAAGATTTCTCGATCAACTCCTCCGTCACCGGCTGGCTGCGATAATTGGAAATATCCAAGCCTTTTTCCCGCAGCACCTCCACCGCATGGGCGCTCGGCCCTTGGCCTGCCATCGCGGCCACTCCAGCCGAATCAACCGTGATGTCCTCCCGCGACCGCACGAGATGACGAAAAAGCCCCTCCGCCATTGGGCTGCGGCAAATGTTGCCGGTGCAGATAAACAGGACGTTTTTCATGGGTCGATTCACGGTCGTAAGATCGTAGAGGAGAATGCCGCCAAGTCAACGCCTCCGGGCTTGTTTAACCCGTCGCCAAACGGCAGGATGCGCCTCTCAGCCATGAACCCGACCCCGCTCCAACGCGTCCAGCTTTTTATCGCCTACGACGGCACGCCGTTCGACGGCTGGCAGTCCCAGCGGTCGGGCAACGGCGTGCAGGATCACCTCGAAAAAGCCGCCTCCAAAATCATCGGAGAAAAAACCGCCGTCCATGGCGCAGGCCGCACCGATGCCGGGGTCCACGCCCTCGCCCAGTCGGCCCATCTCGATCTCCCGCTGCACAGTGTGCCGCTCGCGCAATGGCCGCTCGCCCTCAACGCGCATTTGCCCAGGGAAATCCGCATCACCCATCTCCGCGCCCGACCCGCTAATTTTCACGCTCGTTTTTGCGCGACTTCCAAGCTCTATCGCTACCGCCTCTTCAACGCCGATTGTTTGAACCCGCTCGAAATCAACCGCGCTTGGCACGTGCCGAAGGATCTCGATCTCGTTCTCATGCAAAAAGCGGCAGCCCTCTTTGTCGGACGACACGATTTTCGCGCGTTTTGCGCCAATCGCGGCTGGAAGGAAAGCTCCACCGTTCGCGAGATTTGGAAAGTCTCGGTCCGACGGAAAGGCCCGATCATCACGCTCGAGTTTCACGGCGAAGGGTTCCTTTACAAAATGGTCCGGATGCTCACTGCGAACATTATCCGCGTCGCTCAGGAAAAATCGAGCTTGGCGGAAATCGAACGATTTCTCCACGACCCCCTCTCCCCAAAATCCAGCCCCTCCACCCCGGCGGAAGGCCTCTACCTAGTCCGCGTCGGATATTGATCGGCATCAGAAAAACACCCTATCCCGCCAAGGATTGGCCCGCGATGTGCGCGGTGGTCCAGGCCGCCTGGAAATTGTAACCGCCGGTGATGCCGTCGATGTCTAATATCTCTCCCGCAAAGTAGAGGCCGGGGCAGACGCGGCTCTCCATCGTGCGAAAATCCACTTCTTGCAGAACCACGCCGCCGCAGGTAACAAATTCGTCCTTGTTCAGGCTTTTGCCGGTGACGGGTAATTCAGTCCGGTGGAGCAAATCGACGAGGCGTTGGGTCTGGGTGCGCGGGAGGCGGTTCCAAGTCGTGCCGGGTTCGACTCCGGCGACAATGGTTAGTTTTTCCCAAAGGCGGAGAGGAAGTGGAGACGGCGGCAAGCCGGTGACTTGTTTGCCGGGATGAGCGGTGCGCAAAGCAGCGAGGCGAGCGGCAATTTCCTCGCGCTGGAGTCCGCCCAGCCAGTTAACTAACAATGGGAAATGGTAGTCGAGTTTGGCAAGTCCGCGCGCGCCCCAAGCGGACAGGCGAAGAATGGCCGGACCGCTCCCACCCCAATGCGTGACTAACATCGGGCCACGCTCCCGGAGTCCGACGGTCGGGATACTAACTTCGACTTCGGCAACGACACCGGGAATTTCCTTAAGCCAGGGAAGGTCAATCTCGAAAGTAAAAAGGGAAGGTATGGGAGAAGTTAGCTGGTGACCGAGGTTGGCTGCGAGGCGACCGGCACTCTCCGCCCGGGTGCCGCCGGCGGCGAGGAGAACGGCATCTACTTCCAAAATTTCGTCTTTGCCAATGGTTAGAAGAAAACCGGCGGGCGTCTTTGCGATGTTAGTAACGGCGCAATTCGTACGACAGACCACACCAGCAGCACGCGCGGTTTTTTGCAGGATGTCGATAATGGTTTGCGAACTATCGCTGACCGGAAAAATGCGGCCGTCGTTTTCAATTTTTAGCGCGGCGCCCCGGCTTTCGAACCACTCCATCGTGTCGCGCGGCTGGAAGCGGGTGAAGGGACCGATGAGGGCGCGTCCACCGCGCGGGTAGCGTTGGGAAAGTTCGCGCGGATCGAAACAAGCGTGGGTGACGTTGCAACGACCGCCGCCAGAGATGCGAACTTTTGAAAGGAAGTGGGAGCTTTTTTCGAGCAGCGTGACGGAGGCCCCGTTTTCCGCAGCAGCGATGGCTCCAAAAAATCCCGCCGCACCGCCCCCGATGACAATGACTTTTTTGGGAACGGTGGACATGGCGCGGGAAATCGGGAGAATGCAGATCGGATGTCGGAATTACCACATAAACGCCGGGTGCGATACAGCGGAAAAAATCCGCGTTCGTTTGACCAGAAATACAAGGAACATCGTGGCGATGCTGAGACGCTGGCGAAAGTGTTGGAGGCCGGCAAGACGCCCGCCGGGGCACATCGTCCGATCATGGTGCGGGAAATCCTGGAAGTGCTGAAGCCGGAACCGGGCGAGCGATTTGCGGATGTCACGCTGGGATTTGGAGGTCACGCAGGGGAGATTTTGGAACTTTTGCAGCCAGACGGTGTATTGTTAGGACTTGATGTGGACCCGGTAGAATTACCAAAGACGGAGAGTCGGCTGCGTGCGGCGGGGTTTCCAGAGGCGAGTCTGATCATTCGCCAGAGCAATTATGCGGGTCTCGGGAGAACCATTGGCGAACTGGGCTGGCCGGGCCTCGACGGGGTGTTGGCGGACCTGGGGCTGTCATCGATGCAGATCGACGATCCGGAGCGGGGATTTTCAGTAAAATTCGATGGGCCGTTGGACATGCGGATGAACCCCAAGCGCGGATTTTCGGCGGAGCAATATCTGGAAAAAGTTAGTCCGCTGGAGTTGGAAAATGCCCTGCGCGAAAATGCGGATGAGCCATTTGCGGAACGACTGGCGCAGCAGTTGGCCGGGAAAAAGCTAACATCGACGTTGCAGTTGCGGCGAGCGATCAAAGGGGCCATGCCGGAGAGGAAAGCAGAGGACGTGGAACAAGCAGTGCGGCGAGTTTTTCAGGCAATCAGAATCGAGGTGAACGATGAATTTTCCGCGCTCGATGCGTTTCTGAGGAATCTTCCATTCTGTCTAAATCCCGGCGCGCGGGTGGCGATACTAACCTTTCATTCGGGCGAGGATCGCCGCGTGAAAAAAGCGTTTCAGGCAGGGGTGCGCGACGGAACTTACCGGGCTGTTAGTCGGGATGTGATTCGGGCATCGCCGGAGGAGCAACACCACAATCCGCGCTCGACCTCGGCCAAGCTGCGCTGGGCAGCGGTGTAAAATCGCAGAGTTTTTTGTCCGCAGATTATGCATATCCTCCTCGTTCCCATTCCCCATCATGTCCGCCATACCGGGACAACCTCAGCAACTTGGGAACGAGTAAGTTTGTGCTAACCAACTAACTCGGGTTCCAGTTTTTGAATCGGCCGGTAGAAGGTGTCGCGCTGGAAGGGCTCGAAGCCGGCTTCGCGGATGGTTTTTTCCATGGTGCTAACCGTTTGCGCCTGCGGGGTTTTCGCCCCAGCCATGTGAAAGATTTTTTCCTCCATGATCGTACCGTGGAGATCGTCCACGCCGTAGTTGAGCGAGATTTGCGCGAGCGGCAGGCCCATCGCAATCCAGTAACCAGTGATGTGATCGAAGTTATCGAGGTAGATGCGGCTGACGGCGAGGTTGCGGAGTTCGTCGAACGCGGTGGCCGGCGGGATGTGCGACATTTCGGTGGTCTCCGGAACGAAGGCAAAGGGAACAAATCCAGTGAAGCCGGCGGTGTCGTCCTGCAGTGCGCGCAGTTGGCGCAGGTGATCGACCCGATGCGCGGCGGTTTCGAGGTGGCCGAAGAGCATTGTGCAAGTGGAGCGTCCGCCCATTTCGTGCCAGATACGGTGGACTTCTAGCCATTCCTCACCGCTTTCTTTGCCCCGGCAGATTTGATCGCGGATTTCGGGATCGAAAATCTCCGCTCCCCCGCCAGTGAGCGAGCCGAGACCGGCCTCGCGGAGGAGTTCGAGGGTTTCGCGGATGCTTTTTTTGAAGACGCGCTGGGCGAGATGACGAATTTCGATCGCGGTGAAAGTTTTTAAATGCAGATCCGGATCGAGCGCCTTGAGCGAACCGAGCAGATCGAGATACCAGTCGCCTTTCAGCGTCGGATGCAGTCCGCCGACCATGTGAATCTCGGTAATTCCTTGGGTCAGGGCCTCACGAGTTTTTTCGACGATCTCCGGAATGACCATCTCGAAGGCGTGAGCGTCACGTTTACGGGCAGCGAAGGCGCAAAACTGGCAGGAGAGGATGCAGAGGTTCGAGTAATTGATGTAACGATTGAGAATGTATGAAGCGCGGTTGCCATTTTTCTGACGACGCACATGGTCCGCGATGAGTCCGAGGGCCTGAAGATCGTTGGAACGGTAGAGGGTGAGCGCGTCGGCGTCGCTGATCCGCACGCCCTCGACGACCTTGGCGAAAATTGGGCGCAAGGCGTCGGGCAGGCGACGTTCGAGTTGGGCAGGCATGGAGTTTGTGAAATTTTTCACAATCTGAGTGTATTGCAACTAGTTACGCACGGGCAGCGGATTTTGGCGCAACTTTGAGTCGTCCGGCCAGTTGATGGGAGGGAATGACTTGTGCACTGCCCTTCGCCGGAACTAGTCTCGTGAACTTGAGTTCCCCAGAACAGAATGATGCCGAGAACGATCGCGACATCGCCCTCATGCGATCGATAGCGGACGGGAGCGAGGAGGCGATGCGCGAGCTCCTGGAGCGCCACCAAAACCGGGTCTATGGCACGATTGTGCGGATGCTTGGATCCGAGCGGGACGCAGAGGATCTCGCGCAGCAGGTCTTTGTTCGGGTCTGGAAATCGGCGGGGCGTTACCAGCCGACCGCGAAGTTTACCACCTGGCTTTACACGATTGTGCGGAATCTGGTCTTCAACGAAAGTCGGCGTCGGATTCGCGCCGACCAAGGCCAACCAGTGGAGGACGATCTGCGTGACGATCGCCAAAAATCGCCCGTAACCGAGGTGCTCGACACGGAGAAAATGACCGCGATCCAGGCTGCGATCGAAGCGCTGCCCGAGCAACAACGACTCGCGATTATCCTCCGCCGTTACGAGGAAATGCCCTATGAAGAAATGGCCGTGGTCCTGAAGCAGACGGTGCCGGGCGTGAAAAGTCTCCTCTTCCGGGCACGCACCGCTCTCCGCGAATCGCTCGCGAAGTATCTCGACTGAACTTTTTTTATTTCCGAAAGGATGGCGACGGCGCAGAGTCAGGCCGTGCGTAAGGCGATTTACCCCGGCAGTTTCGATCCGATGACGTTCGGCCACCTCGATGTTTTGGAGCGGGCGGCTCAGCTTTTCGATGAAATTATCGTCGCCGTCGCGTTCAACCGCTCGAAAGGCCCGCTTTTTTCCTCGGAAGAACGGGCCACACTGATCGAGCAATGCACGGCGCACCTAAAAAATGTGCGGGTCGTCCGTTTCGACGGGCTGCTGGTCGATCTGGTGCGGCAGGAAAAGGCCGTCGCTGTGGTTCGCGGCCTGCGGGCGGTGTCGGATTTTGAGTTTGAATTTCAAATGGCGTTGATGAACCGGAAACTGGAGGCGTCGTTTGAGACCCTGTTTCTCACCCCGAAAGAGGATTACACCTACATTAGTTCGCGAATCGTTAAGGAAGTCGCGCGACTCGGCGGGGACGTGGCGAGTTTCGTTCCCGGAGTGGTCTTGGAGGCTCTGGTCCGAAAGGTTGCCGAAGTGGCGAGATAACGATTCCCGCTGGCAATTCGCGCATTTTGCCAGAAATTACCCGTATGAAAGTGCATTTGAACCAAATCCCGGCGGAAGGTCTGCATCTCGAAGGAGTGGAAGACCACGACATTCTGGAGTTAAACGATGCGTTGATGAAAGTGCTCTCGCCCGTGAGCTACGCGATCGACGTTGGCCTTTCGGAGGGCGGCCTGTTTGCCACTGGGACGTTGGAGGTCGATCTTGAGATGGAATGCGTTCGCTGTCTGAACTGGTATCGCCGGACGTTTTCGCTCGATAGATTCGCCATGCAAATCGATCTCGAGGGACCTGAAACGATCGACTTGACGCCTGCCATGAGGGAAGACATATTGTTGGCCCTTCCGACCCATCCGCATTGCGACTGGGATGGTGAGACGACCTGCTCCGGCATTCGTCTGGCTACGGAGGGAAACAATTTAACCGAAGAGTCAACGTCCGACGCTGCCAAAGCGTGGGACGCGCTCGATAAATTAAAAATCAGACCTTAGACAGATTAGGAGTTCACCATGGGAGTCCCAAAACGTAAAACATCGAAAATGCGCCTGCGCACCCGCCGGGCCGCCAACCGCTGGCATGCCCCTCAATTTGGCAAATGCGGCCAGTGCGGCAGCCGAAAGCCTTCGCACATTGCCTGCCCATCCTGCGGCTACTATAAAGGCCGCCAAGTGCTGACCATCGAAGGTTAAGCCAAAAATACTCCGAAACTAAACTTGCGAGATGCCTTGGTGATTGATTCACTGGCATCTTGTTTTGTTTTGGTAAGAGAATGAATTCCGCCCAATGAAGATCGCGCTCGATGCTATGGGCGGTGATTTCGCCCCAAAAAATGAGGTCGCTGGGGCCATCCAAGCGCTTCAAGCCTATCCTGAGATCGAGAAATTGTTTCTCGTCGGCAACGAAGAAACGATCAAATCCGAACTCGCTGCTGCGGGTTTTTCCGATCCGCGAATCGAGTTTCTGCACACCACCGAGGTCGTTTTGATGACTGATGGTGCCCTCGACGCTATTCGGAAAAAGAAAGATTCCTCGCTGTCGCGGGCAATGGAACTCGTGAAATCCGGCCAGGCCGACGCTTTTGTCTCCGCCGGACACACCGGTGCCGTCGTCACTGCCGCGCAAATCAAACTGCGCACCCTTCCCGGCGTCGATCGCCCGGGCATCGCCACGGTCATGCCGACCGAGACCAACCTTTTCCTAATCATCGACGCCGGGGCCAATCCCGACCCGAAAGCGATCCATTTGCTCCAATACGGGATCATGGGCTCGGTGTATTCCGAACACGTTCTCGGATACGAAAAACCCTCCGTTGGACTGATGTCGATCGGCGGCGAGGAGACCAAGGGAACTGATTTCACCAAAGAAGTCTTCAAGCTCCTGAAACAATCGAGCCTTAACTTCCGCGGCAACGTCGAGGGCCACGATCTCTTTGAAGATCCAGTTGAAGTCGTCGTCTGCGACGGTTTCGTGGGTAACGTCGTCTTGAAAACCTGCGAATCCATTGCGATCGCGATCATGAGTTGGCTGAAACACGAGCTGGTAAAAACTCCCGTCCGAATGGCTGGGGCTTGGCTCGCGCGCGGGGCCTTTCGCTCTTTGAAGAAAAAAATCGACCCCGACGAATACGGCGGCAGCCCGCTCCTCGGAGTCAACGGGATCGTCATTATCGCCCACGGCTCGAGCAGTCCGCACGCCCTGAAAAATGCGATTCGTGTTGCCGTGGAATCGGTTTCTCATAAGATAAATCCTCGTATTATCGAGGAAATCGGTGCCTACAATGCCCGCTTTTCCCTTGCCCATGAAACTTCGTCCGATCCAACCGCGTAGGCCCGTCTCCATCATCGGCACCGGCAGTTATGTGCCCGAGCGAATCCTGACCAATGGCGAATTGGAGACTATGGTCGAAACGTCCGACGAATGGATCGTCTCCCGCACCGGCATCAAGGAACGCCGCATCGCTGCTGCGGGCGAAAATACGAGCGACTTGTGCGTGGCCGCTGCGAGAAAAGCGATCGAGCAGGCCGGTATCACCGTCGAGGAAATCGACATGATCATTGTCGCCACCGTCACGCCCGACACGTTTTTTCCTGCAACCGCTTGCTGGGTCCAGAAAAAACTCGGGGCCAAAAACGCCGCTTGCTTCGATCTTTCCGCCGCCTGCTCCGGCTTTCTCTACGGCATCGAAGTCGCGCAGCAATTCATCTGTAACCACACCTACGAGACCATCCTCGTCATTGGCGCGGACAAACTCAGCAGTTGCGTGGACTGGACGGATCGCAACACCTGCGTCCTCTTCGGCGACGGCGCCGGCGCAGCAGTCCTGCAATCCCGCGAAGGCACCCACGGCATCCTCAGCACCGACATGGGGAGCGACGGCAATTATTCCGATATTTTGATCATGCCCGGTGGCGGATCCGCCTGCCCGGTCACTGCGGAGAACCTCGACCAGCATCTCAACACGATCAAAATGAACGGCAAGGAGACCTACAAACAGGCTGTCACTGCCATGCTCCGGGCCGCAAACACCGCAATGGACGAAGCGGGAATCACCTCCGATCAAATCGCCTGCGTCATCCCTCACCAAGCCAATGTTCGCATCATCGAGGCCATCGCCGACCGGATGAAACTCTCCATGGACCGTTTCTTCGTTAACCTCGACAAATACGGCAACACCTCAGCCGCAGCCGTCGCCATCGCCCTCGACGAAGCCAATCGCAGCGGTCGCATCAAAGAGGGCGACTACGTCCTCCTCGTCGTCTTCGGCGGCGGCCTTACCTGGGCCAGCTCCGTCATCCAGTGGTGAGAATTTTTCGTCTCGCCTGACATTCCCCCAACTTTACAGCAATTCCTTAAATTGCTCCGGCGTCACTCCGGCCGCCTTGGCAATTCCTCCCATCGTCATCGCATTGATCGGATTATGTCTGGGAATCACCAATCGGACTTTGCCGTTGGTCATCACGATATGCCCGCGGGTAGTGCAACATCTTGTCTGTAAAAGCCAAAGACACCAGTGAATCCGGTTTTGGAGCGTTGCGGTCGATTCCGCTTCGCTCCATCACCTTCGTCGCCCGTATCGCCGCAGCGTCTTGAACAACCTGATGAATCCGCGGCTCTTGAAACTGTGTAAGCGTCACACGGAGTGCCTCTATCGGCCGGGATCATAAGTGTCATAAGGTTTGTCGCTATGACATCTATGACTGGGTTGGGAACTGGCAGTGAAGTGGCCTCGCTCTTGCGGACACGGGTAAGCAACCTGAAAGTGAATTAAATGAGCCATCAAACTCTCGGTGAAACCAAAATAAAACCCAGTCGCAAACGCTACAGCGAGGAGTTTAAGATCAACGCGGTCAAATT
>JBBRPA010000028.1:0-48050 GCA_038228695.1 Chthoniobacterales bacterium | reverse complement strand
AGTTGACGAAAGAGCAGACTCTCATGGTTGCGCAAAGTGCCCCGAGCCACTTGCAGCAAGGCACCGCTGGCCAAGGAGAAGAGACCCACCAGCTTGAGCAGCGGAAACCCCAAGCCCGGCTTTTGCGAGGAAGACTGCGGAGTTTTACGGGTCAGTCAACATATTTTGACAAATAACTCTGTCAGAAAGTTTTTCTGTCCCTTTATTTTGGATCTTCCATGCGAATGCTGCGCGTCGTTTCTTATTGCCGTTGGATGATGAGCACAATGCCCGCCATCGTAGGTGGTTGGCCTTGACCGAAGGCGGGGATCTCGCGTTCACTTTTTATTCGTGCCCATTCGTGTCGCTTAGTGGTTAAATTTGTGAGGTGAATCTGGTCGAACTCATTTTTCTGAATGCGACACGCTATGCTGTCGCGCTAATTGGGAACGAGCAGACGCTCACTTATGGCGAATTGGAGAATCGGGTAAAGGACGCAGCGGAGCGGATCAGTAAACTCTCTGCGCAACGCGTGGGGCTGGATTGCCCAAATGGGATCGAACATGTGGTCTGGGCGCTGGCGATTGTAAAAGCAGGAAAATGTCTCGTTCCGCTGGCCAGTGAGTTGGTCGCGCGGGAGCGGGAAGAAATCATTCGTCAGACCGGGATCGGAGCGATTGTGCAGGAAAATGGGGCGGTCTTGGAGGTGACGATGGCCCATCCGCTCGAGTTCGATGAAACGGCTTTGGCGGCACTCCATCCGGCGTTCATTCGTTTTAGTTCCGGCACCACGGGGAAGAGCAAAGGGATCGTGCTTTCACAAGAAAGTTTGCTAGAGCGGATCACTGCGGCGAATCGCGGATTGCAGATCACGCCCGACGATAAAATCGTCTGGATTCTCCCGATGGCGCATCATTTTGCGGTCTCGATCGTGCTCTATCTCTGGCGTGGGGCGACGACGATTATTGTAAAATCGCACCTCGCCGAGGATGTGCTGTCCGCCGCCCGTGAACATGGCGGAACGATCCTTTACGGCGCGCCCTTTCATCACGGATTGCTCGCCGCCGAACCCTCCGGACGCGACTGGCCAACGCTGCGGCTGGCGGTGTCCACGGCGGCGGCGCTCCCGCTGGCCACGGCAACGGCATTTGCCAAACGTTATGGGGTTCCGCTCTCGCAAGGGCTTGGCATCATCGAGGTCGGGCTCTCGTTTTTGAATCTTCATGCCGCACAGGAAAAGCCCGGGTCGATTGGCCAACCGTTTCCCGATTTTTCTGCCGACCTGCGCGATGGCCAGCTTTACTTGCGCGGCCCAGGGATGCTCGACGCCTATCTAACGCCGTGGCAAACGCGCGCTGAGATTTTGGAAGCGGGCTGGTTTCGCACCGGCGACATCGCGCGGCTGGATGCGGACGGGGATTTTCATCTGGAAGGCCGGTCGCATTCTGTGATTAACGTGGCGGGCATGAAATGTTTCCCGGAAGAAGTGGAGGCGGTTCTCGGCACGCATCCTGGGGTGCGTGCGGTGCGCGTCTTCGGTCGCGAACACCCCAAGGTCGGAGCGGTGCCGGTGGCGGAAATCATCGCAGCCGATCCGCTTGCTCCGCCGTCCATCGCCGCGCTCGCTTCGGCCTGTCGCGGGTCCCTCGCCCGTTACAAAGTGCCGGTGGAATTTCGTTTTGTCGAAGAATTGCCGCTGACCCCGAGTGGAAAAATTAAGCGGGCCATGACGTTATGAAAAAATCCGTCGCCATTCTCGGGGCCGGTCCGTCTGGTTCTGCGCTCGCGATTTTTCTGGCACAAGCCGGACATCAGGTAACGCTTTTTGACGACGGAAAACGTCCGGAACTCATCGTTGGAGAATCGCTCATCCCGGCGCTCATTCCGATCCTCCGCAAACTGGGCGTGGAAGAACAGGTGGCCGCGATCGGTCTACGCAAACCCGGCGTTTCGTTTCTGCTGAACGAACACGAGACGATTAATTTTTGCTTCGATCCCGTCCGGAAATGCGGGCTGCCCACTTACGCCTATAACGTCCCGCGAATGGAGTTCGATCGCATCCTTCTCGACCGCGCGCTCGAGGTCGGCGCGACCCGCGTGCCGCTCCGCGCCGAACTCGAAATTAATCGGCCCGACCGCATCACCCTTAGCGCGGACACTGTCGCCGCGGCGCCGTCGCTGCGCGGAAAACACCCCGATCTGCTCGTGGATGCCACGGGCCGAAACCGGCTCTTTGCCCGCAGCCTCGACATCCCGACCGAAACTGGGCCGCGGAAAGATGTGGCCTACTTCGGCCATTTCGAGGGATGCGAAACGGAGGGTCCGCTCGGACAGGTGCTGATCGGCCGGATGAAAGCGGGCTGGAGTTGGCGGATTCCGCTCCCGGGCAAACTCTCGATCGGAATCGTGCTCCAGCGCGACGACGCCGCCCAGTTAGGAACCACCCCAGAGGAACGCTTACGGACCGCGCTGCGCACCGATCCCAGACTAGCCGCCGTGACGAAAAATGCCCGCCTCCTCACAACCGTCGCGACTTATACTAACTACCAGCTCATCTCGAAACGGGCGCACGGACCCGGCTGGGTGCTGGCCGGCGATGCCTTTGGATTCGTTGATCCAATGCTCTCTCCGGGAATGTATCTCGCGCTGCGCTCAGCGGAAATTCTTTCCGAGAAGCTCGACGATCTCCCGGAGTATTCGCGGCAGATTCACGAGTTGCTCACCGCTTGGATGGACCTCATCGGCTACTACTACGACGGGAGGATGTTTGCCATGTATCACACCGGTCAGGACATCATCCGCCGATTCAACTCACCACTCACTCGTCTGATGAATCGGCACATCGAATCTAACATTGCCTGCATGGCTTCCGGCGGCACCACCCTTTCGCGCTACGGTCGCGGGCTCATCCAATTCATGGCTCGCCACGGTATCTGGCAAACCGATCCGGCCACCCTAGCGATTCGATAATGGAGGAACTAACTACCATTATCGAACGGATCGCCCGCCGTTACCCTAGTCGTGTAACGCGAGGATACGTTCGCGGTAAAATCCGCAGCGATCCGGCGTATCACATCACTCTCGACGCCTTACGCGGGTCACCCTTGCCTGTGCTCGACATCGGTTGCGGCATGGGATTTCTGGCGTTTTACCTGCGGGAACGTGGCTTCTCTCCGCCCATCCTCGGTCTCGATTACGATGCCCCGAAAATTGCCAGCGCTCAGGAAATCGCCCGGAAACACTACGCCAATCTTGATTTCCGAGTGCAGGACGCCGCCAGCGAGCATGATTTTCGCGGGAACGTAGTGATTCTCGACGTGTTGCAATACATGACCGCCGAGGAACAAAGAAAGTTTCTCAGCCAAATCGTCGCGCTGATTCCTCCCGGGGGGAAATGCCTCATCCGGGGCACCCCTCGCGATGAGAGTTGGCGTTTTCACTTCACACGGCTCATGGATCGCGTCGTGCATCATATTCGCTGGATGAAAAACCGTGCCGTTCACTACTTAAGCATCGAGGAAATCGCCGCACCGTTCATCAAGGCGGGCTTCCAATCTGAAATCCGGCCGCTCTGGGGACGCACCCCATTTAACAGCTATCTCTTCCTCTTCGAAAGAGCGAAGACTTAGCCTCGTTTCCAACGGCTCAGTTTCCAGATCTCCGGCAGCAGAAAAACAGAGACCAGCGCGTCAATCGCGAGACCCAGAGCGCAGGTTTGACCTAGACTAGCGAGGCCCTGATTGTTCGCCCAACTGATCGTGCCGAAACCCGCAGCGGCTGATCCGGCGCAGAGAAAAATCACCAGCCCGAGCGATTGCCGCGCGGCTGGGATATCGCCACCGTTTCGTTTCAGCGCGAGGAGGAGCAAGATCGCATAATCGATCCCAGTTCCGAGAAGGAGCAGGATCGCAGCGAGATTGAAGAAATTCCAACTCATCCCCAGCCAACTCATTGCGCCGAGCAAGGAAATGAAAACCAAACCCAGCGTGGTTAGGAGGACGAGCAAATCGCGAACCCCACCAAATGCGAAACCAAGCAGCAGCAAAACGATCCCGAGCAAACCGAGGATCAGCCGTTGAAACTCACCCGGAATCACTCGCTGCAACTCCGAGCCCAATTGGTTCCAACTCACCAGCCAGACGCCCGGACTTTGCACCGCGCGCACCACAGCGTCCTCGCGACCTGCGAGAGGCGTGACGATTCCCAGCGCGACAAATTTTCCATCGGTGCGTTTCGCGATGCGGCGGTAAATCCATTGGCTTGCTTCGTTCTCTGGCCAAATCGGCGGGTTCTTCCAGTTGGCGATTGTTTCTAACACTTTTGCCGTGAGAAGAAATGACGGCTCGGTGAACCCGGCCGCAAGTACCGTTTCGCGCAAGCGCGGAAGTTCGTGAGCCAGAGGTTGGAGCTCGGCTAGGTTGATCCGCTGGTTCTCCGGCGCGGGCCAGAGTGGCAACGGTGAGCGGAAGTTGAGCACGTCGCCGGCGGCCTTAGCTTCGCGGATTTTTTTCTCTGTGAGAGTTAGCTTTTCCCAGACTTCCTGCTCGCTCGACCCAGTCACGACAAGACTCAGCAAACTAGTTTCATCCGTGAGTCTCGCCGAAAGAACGTCCATTGCTTCGTAGGCCTCGCTGTGGCGTGGTCGAAGTGATTGCGCTGAAGCATCGACTTGCGGCAGACCACGGAATACGAGCGCAGAACCGAGCCCGGCAACAAGTAATACGGTCAGCCAAAATGCTCCACGCAAAAACTCCGGCGAACGCATTTTCTTCTCCAACCAGACTTCGCGAGGAGTTACTTTTTTCCATTTCATGGCGATGGGCGCAAAGACGAGGAGCATGACCGCGCCGCCCACGATCACTCCGATGCCGACGAGATTTCCCAACTGCGACAGGCCCGGCAGACTGCTCAGGTTGAGCGCGAAAAACGCCGCAGCGGTGGTTCCGGCGGTCCACATAATATTTTGCAGGCAAGCCATTTGCAGTTCGCGCAGGGTGCCTTCGTGGCGGAGTGATTTCTGGTAAATGAGATAGCCGTAATCGACGCTCAGACCAATCATGATGGACGCAAACCCGACGCCGATAACGGTGAGTTGTTTGAGGAAAAGTCCGGCCGCCGCAAGCGAGATCGCGAAGATGAGGGCGAGCATGAATTGCAGATCGAGCAATGGTTTCGCGCGGCGATAGCACGACCAGAAAATGAGCGCGATAACGAGCAAGGTGATGAATCCGGAAGAGGCCATGTCCCATTCCATAGTGCTCGAAATATCGGCGACAAAGCTGGGCTCGCCGGTGAAGCCGATCTGGATGTTAGGAGGCAGGTTGGCTCCGCGAGCGATCCCTTTGATCTCGTTGATCCAAGCGATTGCTTTTTTGTAATTGGTTAGGACTGGCGCGGCCTCCACATAGAGGACTCGGAAAGTGCCATCGGCCGAGGAAAATTCGGATTGGCTTGCGGTCGCCATCAGCCCAGATTCGGAGAGTGCGGCGGACAACCGGTAGGGGTCGTAGCTGAGCAACGCGACCTCCTGCGGCGAGAATGAATCATTGAGTTTTTCGAGGGTCTCTCGAACAGTGGCGGGCGCGTTCTCTGAGGACATTTTCTCCACCAAAGCGCGCACTTCGGACGGCGGCTGATTCAGCAAAAGGACCGCGAGCAGCTCCGCCATGTCGCCCGGATTTTTTTCCCAAGGCGCCTCGCTAACCGCCCGGCGAACCAAATCTGGACGCGCTCGCAAACGGGCCGTTAGTTCCTCGGCCACCTGGCCGGCGGAAGTAGAATCCGGCGCGGTGATTGTGACGATCAACTCGTTCGGGAGCGAAAAGGTTTTTAGAAAAATCCCGAGTCCCTCGACCTGTGGAAGATGTATTGGGAGCAGCTTGAGGATATCGACGTTGAAGCTGATTCGCGACAAACCAGCAGCGACGAAGACAAAAAGCGCGGCAATGAGCGCCATCCGGGAAGTGTTAGTTCTTCGCATCCGTAATCTCGAATCCAGCTAAGTCGTATTCAAAAATCGCAGGGTCGATTTTTTCATTCACCCGGACATGGGAAAAATCATTCCGCAGCTTCGAGCCTTCGCGGGTGGTCATTTCAAAGAAGCGGAGTTCGCCAGTGGATTTCACGAAGCGAAAGGTGAGCGACTGGAGAAACTTGCGCGCGTTTGCGTCTTTCGGGAGCAACGAAACCTCGCAATCATTCTCGATCTCCTGGAGGTCGATGACATCGAATTGCGCCTTGAAATCTTCCACGTTTTTCGCCATCGGAAATTTCATCATCAAGAGTCCTTGCGTTCCAGATTTAGGCTCCAGCGCGGATGCGGAAAACCGGGTCGCTTTTTTCTTCGCGGGTTCGATCAAAAACACGTGGTCTCGATTCCGGAGGAGAATGGCGCGGGCTGGTTGGCCGAGTTCCCAACGGAAGGCGTCCGGTGCCCGGAAGTAGAGCCGACCGGGATTGGCGAGTGGGTCGCGCAAGGTTTTCAAAGAACGCGTCTGGACGAAGTCAGCGGTCAGCGATTGGAGTTCGCGCTGACCGGCGATCCACTTTCCGACGGGAGCAAGATTAACCGTCCCGGCGCCGAACATCGGCAATGATAGGAAGAGGAGCACGGGGGAAAATCGCATGGGCCTATGAAGAATATCGAAAGCGGCGCGTTCTGCGAGCGCGGTTTATCCTAGATTCTGCGCGGCTCTGTCGGTAGCTCTGTGGTTCGCATGCGCAAGAAGTTCATTTTCGGATTTCAAATCCTCGTCAGTCTTGGACTGCTCATCTGGATTTTTTCGCGGGCGGATTTGCGTGCTCATCTCGGTCGCGTGTTGGAGGAGGCCGAACCCGGATGGTTGCTCGCCGGTGGGCTAGTGGCTGGGCTGGGGATTTTCATCGGGATTTTTCGCTGGGGTATTTTTGTGCGAATGCTCGGGCTGCCGGTGACTCCGCGAGAAG
The DNA here is from genome assembly GCA_038228695.1 of Chthoniobacterales bacterium. Classification (GTDB taxonomy): domain Bacteria; phylum Verrucomicrobiota; class Verrucomicrobiia; order Chthoniobacterales; family DASVRZ01; genus DASVRZ01. The sequence continues at coordinate 41,126 of JBBRPA010000028.1, read as the reverse complement.
TTTTCCGGATTGGAATGGTGGGAGCGTTCTTTAACAGCTTTCTGATCGGAGCGGTCGGTGGCGATGCGGTTAAAGTGATCTGGCTCGCGGCTCGCGGCTGCCGGAAACCGGCCGCACTGATGTCGGTAGCGATGGATCGGATGAGTGGGGTGGGCGCGCTGGTCTTTTGCTCGTTGCTGTTCATGACCGACCGTTTGGATTGGCTCCGCAGAAGTGTGGCGGTCGCCGGGCTGATTCGTTTTATCTATCTCTATCTGATCGTCATCGGAGCGTTATTCGCACTCTCGCTCCTGCTCTCATTACGAGGTGTTGCGGAGCGCATTCCGCAATGGGGACCGGGCCGGAAAAAGGCGTTGGAATTCGCCACCGCCTACCGGCAATTCCTGGTGCATTGGCGCGAGGCGCTGGTGGCAGCCGGCCTGTCGGTTTTTATTTTCCTATCCTATTTCATGACGTTCTATTGCGCAGCCCGAGCGTTCCGGGTGCAGATTCCGTTGCTCGATTTTTTTGCGATCATGCCCACGGTGGACATTGTTTCCGCAATGCCGGTTAGCGTCGCTGGCTTCGGGGTGCGCGAACATTTGTTCACGGTCCTGCTCGGCGATCTGTGCCACGTGCCCGAGGCGCAAGCTGTGCTGATTTCGCTCGGCGGGGCGTTGCTCACGACAGCGTGGGGTCTTGGCGGATTAATTCTCCTCCCCTCCTACCGTGCGGTGACCCGAGATGGGACGGCGGGTTGATTTTCCAATTTTACGTTTTCCGTTCCGGCCTTATATCTGACCCATGTCACCATTGGTTCATCGTCCGAGGCGCTTGCGCGGAAATGCGGTTTTGCGAGAGATGATTTCGGAAACGCGGCTTTCCGCGAACCACTTCATCCAACCGCTCTTCGTTTCCGAAAACATCACGAAGCCGCGTCCCATTTCTAGCATGCCGGGAATATTTCAGCTCCCGGTGAGCGAAGTCGCCGCTGAAGCTACGCGCCTTGCGGAGGCCGGGGTGGCGGGCGTGTTGCTTTTTGGTATTCCAGCGGAAAAAGACCCTCACGCTTCCGGAGCTTCCGCTGAAGAAGGTGTGGTGCAAAAGGCGGTGCGCGTGATCAAGCAAACCGTCCCCAGCCTGCTCGTGATTACGGATGTTTGTCTCTGCGAATATATGTCCCACGGACACTGCGGCGTGGTTCACGAAGCGCACGGACATTTTGCGGTTCTGAACGATGAGTCGGTCGAGATTCTAGCCCGCGTCGCTGTTTCGCATGCGCAAGCCGGAGCGGACATGGTGGCGCCGAGCGACATGATGGACGGGCGCGTCGGCGCGATCCGCCAAGCCTTGGACGCGGCGCATTTCGAGCATCTCCCGATCATGAGTTACTCGGCGAAGTTTTGTTCCGCGATGTATGGCCCGTTTCGCGATGCGGCGGAAAGCGCTCCGCTCATGGGCGACCGCCGAAGCTATCAAATGGACCCAGCCAACGCACTCGAGGCGCTGCACGAAACGGCCCTCGATCTCGCGGAGGGCGCAGATATTATCATGGTCAAACCGGGTTTGCTCTACCTCGACATCCTCTGGCGCGTGAAAGAAAGATTCCAGCGCCCGACCGCCGTTTACAATGTTAGCGGTGAATACGCCATGGTTAAGGCCGCTGCTGCCAACGGCTGGCTCGACGAACAACGCGTTGTAATCGAAACCATGACCGCTTTTCGCCGCGCCGGAGCCGATTTGATTATCACTTACTGGGCTGCGCAAATTCCCGGCTGGCTCAGATCATAAAACATTTCCGCAACTTTTTGCGGCCCGGCGAGTTTCTAATCACAGTTATCCAAACTGCACTATGAAATTCAAATCCTTCATCATCACCACATGCATCGCCACCAGTGCCATGCTCCATCAAAGCCTTGCCCAAGAAGTGGCGACTCCTACACCGGGCGCACCGCCCAAGTTCGGTCCTGAAAAAAGCGGCCCAGGAAACGGAGGTCGAGGTGAACCAGGCGACAGAGGCCGAAAAGGCAGACCCTCTCCCGAGGAGCGTCTCAAGAAAATGACCGAAGCCCTCGCGCTCACACCGGATCAAGTCACAAAAATCCGCCAGATCTTCAAAAACGAAGCCGAGAAAATGCGCGCCGAATACAAAGCCAACAAAGGCGCTGCGCCTGACCAAAGCGGCCGCAAAGCTAAAATGGGAGCCGCTCGCGCTGAAGTCGATGCTGCCGTCAAAGCCGTGCTCACACCCGAGCAGCAAACCAAGTGGGAAACCGTGAAGAAAAACCGCAAAGAGCACGGTGAACATGGACCCGGCGATGCTCCGAAATGCCCAATGCCGCCTGCGCCGACAGCGAGCCCTTCGCCCGCAGCCTAATTCAGAGCACCTTCTGGATTCTTAAAAAGGAACCGCGCCCCTCACCGGGCGCGGTTTTTTTGTGGCCGAATGCCAACGGCGGGCGTAGCTGTTCCTGTGTTCGAGATTCTCTTCATCATCGGCGTTCTGGCGTGGATGATGGAATTGCTTTTTGAGTATCTCTTTCCCCTCCCCGTTTTTCCCACCCTGCTAACGGCGCTGCTCTCCATCCCGCTCTTAACTTGGCTGGATTACCAGGTCGCCTTGCCCGGGAATTTTCTTGATGGCGTTGGGCATGACCGGGCTCCCGTGCCACCGGAGTTTTTTCAATGGAACCTCGTCCGTCCGCGCTGGCGGAGGCAGATTATTCTTTGTGCGATCCTGATGCCAGTAGGCTGGATTCCGATCTTCTGGTTTTCTGCCCGGCTCGACCTGAGTCTGTCGTCATTAACCGGATGGTTCTGCGGCCTGCTCGCGATCGGTTCCACCTCGATGCTCCTTTCGCGGCTCTCGCTCTATTTCCGGGTCGCACAATGGTTTGACGAAATGACCCCACGCATCGCCGGCTGGTTCTGGAATTTGATGTATCGTATCTCGGACAATCCAGAGTTCCTCCCGGAAAAAAGCATCCCTGAAAAAGAGAAATCGGTTTTCTAACTTTCCGCAAGCTGTTAGGGATCTCCGCGTGTCACGGACGCTTGCCATCGCGGTTTATCTCATCGTCGGCCTTTTTTTCGGCGCATTTTTTCTTTATCCCATTGCGCTAACGGTTGGCGGTGCCTTCCGCGATGCCAACGGCGGTCTCACTCTGGATTACATCTTCGGCGTGTTTCAAAACCCGATTTACCGCGAGGGTTTGCAGAACGCCTTCCTGCTCGCCATCTGCAGCACACTCGCCACCATCGCCCTCGCCCTACCCCTCGCTTGGCTGGCTGACCGCTTCGAGTTTCCGGGGAAAAAACTCCTCACCGCGCTTGTCCTCGTGCCGATGATTCTTCCGCCCTTCGTCGGCGCGATCGGGCTCAAACAAATCCTCGGTCTGCAAGGTTCGCTCAATGTTCTGCTCGAATATCTTGGCCTAATGGATCCCGCGCATCCCTTCGACTGGCTGGGCAACGGACGCTTCTGGGGAGTGGTCTTGCTCAATGCCCTGCACCTTTACCCCATTCTTTTTCTCAACCTCACCGCCGTCCTCGCCAATGTGGACCCGGCCTTGGACGAGGCCGCTGAAAACCTCGGCTGCACCGGCTTCCGCAAATTCTGGAAAATTACTCTCCCGCTGATTATGCCCGGTTTTTTTGCGGGCGGTACTATCGTCTTCATCTGGGCCTTCACCGAACTCGGTGTGCCGCTGATGTTCGACTACACGCGCGTCACCCCGGTGCAGATTTTCTATGGAATCAAAGACATCGCCGGGAACCCGTTTCCTTACGCCTTGGTCGCGGTGATGTTAGTTAGCACCATCCTGCTTTACCTCACGAGCAAACTCCTTTTCGGCAGAAACAGCCACGCCATGATGTCGAAAGCGACCAGCACCGGCGGCGCGAAACCAACGGGGAAAATCGGTGGACTGCTCTGTTTGCTAACCTTTGTCGCCGTCACCCTCGTCGCCATGCTTCCGCACCTCGGGGTCATCCTCGTCTCCGTCTCGCACGACTGGTATGCCACGATTCTCCCGGAGGGTTTCACTCTCGATCACTACCACGCCGCCCTCGGCCACGGGCTGACCGTGCCCTCGATTGCGAACAGTCTGAAATACGCCTCCTTCTCCACTTTCTTCGACATCATTCTTGGCACCGCGGTTGCCTATGTCGTGGTCCGCACCACGTTAATTGGAAGAAATATTCTCGACGCTATTGCCATGCTCCCGCTTGCCGTTCCGTGGTTGGTCTTAGCCTTCGGCTACATTGCTATGACACAAGAAGGCCGCCCATTTTCCTGGATGAATCCGACAGCCGATCCGACGCTTTTGTTAGTCATCGCCTACTCCATCCGCCGTCTGCCTTACGTTGTGCGCTCGGCAGCGGCCGGGTTCCAGCAAACCAGCGTGACTCTGGAGGAAGCCGCGCAAAATCTCGGGGCGTCTCCATTGCGCGCGTTGCGTAAAATCACCCTGCCGTTGATTACTGCGAACCTGCTCGCTGGTGGGTTGCTGGCTTTTTCCTTCGCGATGCTTGAAGTCTCCGACTCACTTATCCTCGCGCAGAAACAACAGCACTTTCCGATCACCAAAGCGATCTACGAACTCTTCCAATTGTTAGGCGAGGGCCGTTTTGTCGCTTCCGCGCTCGGTGTCTGGGCAATGGTTTTTCTCGGGGTGACGATCCTCGGGGCGAGCGTGATCTTAGGAAAGAAACTGGGCTCGATTTTCCGGGTCTAACGTTTTCGCCTTCAAGTTTCGGCAAACTTTCTGTAGCGTCTAAGGATTCGCCGTTCCACGCGTTCTTTAACTATGAAAACTATCCTCGCCCTCCTAGCCACCCTCACTGTTGCCACAGCCGCTGATCGCGATCCCGGGGTGGCGCTCACCATCTACAACCAAAACTTCGGCGTGGTCCGCGAGACGCGGAAACTCTCAATCAAGGACGGGCTCGTGCGCTTCCAAGATGTGGCGAAACAGATCGACCCGACGAGTGTACATTTTCTGTCGCTGACCGATCCGGAAGCAAAAGTGCTAGAGCAAAATTACGAATACGATTTGGTCTCAGCGGATAAGTTGCTCGAAAAATATGTGGACCGCGACATCACGGTGAAGACGGCGGGCGGGGTGACGTATTCCGGAAAATTGCAAAGCTTCGACCCCGGGCAAATCGTGCTCAACCAAGGCGGCGAGAAAGGCTTGGCGATGATCCAGCGTCCGCAAAATGTGGTGGACATCCAGTTTGGGTCGTTACCGGAGGGGCTGATCACGCGGCCTTCATTGGTCTGGAAAGTGGCGACGGAAAAACCAGGCGACCAGACGGTGGAGATCGCGTATCAGACGCAGGGAATCAGTTGGACGGCGGACTATAATCTGGTCTTGAACGGTGACGAAACGCAGGCCGATCTCGGTGGTTGGGTGACGATCAATAATCAGTCCGGCGCGACTTACAAGGAGGCAAGGTTGAAGTTGGTCGCGGGCGATGTAAACCGGGTGCAACCGCAGGTTGTGTCGGCGCCAGCGATGTTAGCCATGGGTTCGAGAAGCAACGTGGCGGACGAAGCTGGATTCGCAGAGAAATCGTTTTTTGAATACCACCTCTACACCCTCGGACGCCCAGCCACCGTCGCCGATAGCCAGACGAAACAGATCGAACTTCTCAGCGCGAACGCTATTCCGCTTAAGAAAATCTACCTCTACGACGGCCAGCCGCAGTTTCGTTTCTACGGCGGCTTGCAAATGGGCAACGACTTTGGCTCGGAGAACGCGAACAAGAAAGTGAAGGTCTTTTTTGAGATCGCGAACACGAAGGGGAATCACCTTGGCATGGCCTTACCGAAGGGGAAAATCCGCATCTCGAAGCGTGATCCGGCGGATAATTCGCTCGAATTTGTCGGCGAGGACGAAATCGATCACACGCCGAAAGACGAGAAAATCCGGGTAACAACGGGCGACGCCTTCGACATTGTCGGCGAGCGGAAGCGGACGAATTTTACCGTCAACTCGAATCGCAACGTGGCGACGGAGAGTTTCGAAATCAAGGTCCGTAATCACAAGGACACGCCCGTCGAGGTGGTAGTGAAGGAAACGCTCTATCGCTGGAACCAGTGGGAAATTACGGAATCGAGCGACAAATGGGTGAAGGAAGATAGCAACACGGTCCATTTCCCCGTGACCGTTGAGAAGGACGGCGAAAAAGTGATCACTTACACGGTGAAATACACCTGGTAAGGAGCACGGCGAAGGATTGCGCCGTTATTGTGGGCGGCTGGCGCGCGGATTGCCGTCGTCCGGCGTGGGCGTTGGTTTGCTGCGTTTCTGGTCGCGCGGGGCGTCCTCGCGAGGCTGGCGTTGCTGTTGCACTTCGCGGCGAGGTTGATTTTCTTGCGCCTGTCGCGCAGAGCGTTCAGCGGCTGATTGGCGGGCTTGCTGAGCTTCAGCCTGCTGGCGGCGAGCGTTTTCGCGGTCCGCTTGGTTAGCAGCGGACTGACGCACGGCCTGAGCTTCGGCTTGTTGGCGACGGGCCGCTTGCTGACGCGCGTCTTGGGCTTGTTGCTCTCGCTGCTGTTGCACGGCTTGCTGACGCGCCTCTTGGGCTTGTTGCTCTCGCTGCTGTTTTGCGGCTTGCTGGCGGGCGGCCTGGGCCTGTTGCTCCCGCTGCGCTTGTTGGGCGGCATCGTTCTGGCGTTGCTTACGAACGGCTTCCTGCGCCTGAGCGGCGGGCGCATCGGGAGTGGCCTGTGGGGTGTTTTCAGGCAGCGTCGCGACTACGGGAGTTTCCGTAACGGGTGGAGGGATGACCGGCGTCTGCTTTTGCGGCCGGTTGGGCTGGGCATTCGGTTGGCCGTTAGGTTTATGATTTGGTTTCCCGTTCTGGGCGTTGCGCGCCTTTTGCTGTTCTGGCGTGAGGGGCTGGCCGGAATTCGGGCGTTTGTTTTGGGCAGCGGGATTGGGCGGCGGTTGAGTCGGGGTGGTATCGGCAACGACTGGCGCCGGGGTTGGAGCCGTCGGAACGGTTTCAACCAGGGCTGGGGTTGTCGCAGGATTCACCACAGGCACGGGTGCGGGGTTCCCAGCTTTTACGTTCCGGGCTTTTTGTTGTTCCTGTTGGGCCTGACGAATCTGCGCTTGGCGATCCGCTTGGCGAGCGAGATTTTCCTGAGCCGTTTTCCGCTGCGCGGGGTTCAATCCCTTCCAGCCTTTTTCACGATCGGCTTGGACGATTTTTTGTCCCACCTTGGCGGGGCGAATGGTCTGGTTGACCTTCTGGTTCACGTTGATAACGGGGGCGACGACGGTCAACCGGTTGCCATTCGCACGGGGTCGGGCGGCGTTCCGATCAAACTGCGCGCCGCGCGCGAGATCGAGCTGGTAGCGATTAACCGGCTTCCGGCTTTTACGGGCGATCTGATCGTAATCGGGGCCGTAGTTATTTACCACGCGATTGACGTAGGTGATGTTGGTGACGTTGGTCGTCTGATTGATGATGGTGATGTTTTGCTCCGCCGGAACCACGCGACCCACATAGGTTTCGTCGCCGAAATCGGAGTTATCCACGAAGGAAAAGAAGGCCGGGCCGGTGCCGAAGCTGATGTCAATGGCGGCGGTGATGCTGCCCCCGCGCTCGATTCGGGCTTCGGGTGGGAGCGGTGCCCAGCCAACGTAACGATCGCTGGTGCGCCAAGAGACCCAGGCGGGGGCCCATTCGTTGCCGGGAACCCAGCACCAGCCCGAGTGGTTCAAATTCACCCAACGGCCATAATGATAAGTCGCCCAGCCAAAACGCTCGTTTGAGTCCCATGTCCAACCCCGGTCGGTGTCAACCCAACGGCCATCGGTGTAAGGGCGCCAGCTCGAGTTGCGTGCCACGTTCGGACGCCAGATGTATCCATATTGGTCGGAATCCACCCAGTCGCCGTCATCATCCAATTTGGAATAAAATACGTCGTAGGTGGCGGGTTTACCTTGGTAAACAGGCTCGTCGTAAGTCTCCGATTTGCCTTGGTAAATCGGTTCGTTGGAAGAGTCGGAGGTGCCGCGGGCGATCGGTTCGTCTGGGACATATCGCGCGACGGGCGTGGCGTCAGCGAGAGCGCTTCGGTCGGCCTCCAGTTTAGCGCGCTGATTTTCCACGTCGGCTTGCTCTTTGTCGAGTTGGTCACGTTTCGAAGCTAGATCGCTAGCGTCTCGATCGGCGATTTGCTGGTTGAGCGCGGCGGATTGCGTGCTCAAGGCGTCGATTTTCGCCTGCATGTCTTGGAGCTGTTTTTCGCGGGCAGCATCGGCGGCGCTGTTGGATTTTGGGTCGCAGGCCGACAAGGCGAGGGCAACGGCACCGACCAAGGCAAAGGGCACAAGAAGCGTTTTTTTCATAACAAGGATGGGGTATTGGGTGGACGCGGGTTATTTCAGTCTATTCAGAGATTCGCAAATTTGCGGGACAAACGGTGTGTTTATTCCAAAGATGAGATGTTTTCGGTTGGCGGCGAAAGTAAATCGGGCCGGACCCGGCGGGTTTTTTCGAGACTGCGCTCGTGACGCCAAATGGCGATGGCTGGGTGGTTGCCGCCGAGCAGAATTTCCGGGATTTTCCAACCACGGAACTCCGCTGGCCGGGTGTATTGGGGATGTTCCAAGAGGCCGTTACTAAAAGAATCCCGCACGGCGGATTGATCATTCCCAAGAACCCCGGGAATGAGGCGAGTGACCGCATCGATGACCACCAGCGCGGCGAGGGTGCCGTTCGTAAGAATGTAGTCTCCGATCGAAATTTCTTCGTCCACGAGATGATCGATGACCCGCTGGTCAACGCCCTCGTAGTGACCCGAGATAATGATAAGATGCTCATAAACAACGAGTTGCGCAGCGTGCGCTTGCGAAAAAGAATGGCCGCTGGGGGACATCAGAATCACGCGGCTGGTGGGACGCTTGAGGGATTCCACTGCCGCAAAAATCGGCTCGGGTTTCATCACCATTCCTTCCCCGCCGCCGTAGGGAGCATCGTCGGTCAGGCGGTGTTTATCGGTGGTCCATTCCCGGATGTCGTGGGCTTGAAAGCTAAAGAGTCCTTTTTCCTGCGCCCGCTTCATCATGCTCTGAGTCATCGGCCCGGAGCATATCCCCGGAAAGAGGGTCAGGAGGTCGATATGAAGCGGATTCATTGGAGGACAGAACGTTTTTACGCCGTGAACAGCGGCACGACAAGGTTTCCAATTTGTCGGACTGCGCGGCTCGTGTTAGTTAGGCAACATGACTTTGGAGGAACGCGCCAAAAAAGCCCTAGAAATCGCCGCTCAAGCCGACCGCTACAAGGTCTGTGAAGGATGCGAGTCCATCGTGGCGGAGCGCGTTATCAGTTGCCCGAACTGTCACGGTTACCGTTTCGATGGGAGCGCCGAGCGCGTTATTTCCCAAGCTACTCTCCTCGGAACGCGCGAGCAGACCAGTGTAATCGCCGAGGATCTGGAGTAATCGTTTCCAGTTCTTGGCAGCCCCATCCGTGGCATCGGATGTGCTTATTCGTAAAGCGGCTCCATTCCGCCTCGAAAAACACCATGACTACATTTGCCTACCAAGCTCGCGATAACGGCGGGAAAATCCTCTCCGGAGTCATCGAATCCGTTAGCCAGGACAACGCGATCAGCAATCTGATGTCCAGGGGATTGATGGTGCTTTCCATTCAGCAGAAGACGAAGGGCAGAAAGATCACCGCGAAATTTCTTAGTCCGAAGGAATCGGATTTGGTCATTTTCACTCGGCAGCTCGCCACCATGGTGGACGCCGGTCTCCCACTCGTGACTGGCTTGACCGCTCTTTACGAGCAAATGGACCCGAAAAAACAAAAAGCCATCCATAGCATCACGGGTGAGTTGATCACCTCCGTGCAAGGCGGCGACCAATTCAACCAAGCAGTGGCTAAGTTTCCCAACGCCTTCTCCCGCCTTTATATCGCCATGGTCCGCGCAGGTGAATCGGGCGGTCTCCTTTCGGAAATTCTCGACCGCCTCGCCTCCTTCCTTGAAGCCAGTGCCCGCCTTAAGAAAAAGGTCAAAAGCGCCATGACTTATCCCGCTGTCGTCATCTGCATCGCGGTCGGCATCAGCATGTTTCTGGTGATGAAAGTCGTCCCCGTCTTTGCTGAAATCTTCAAGGACTTCGGATCGGAACTCCCTGCACCCACGCAACTTCTGATCAATATCAGTGATTTTATGCGCGCCTACTGGTATTTGATTTTTGCTGTTGCAGCCGGCATTTACTACGGCTTCAAATCCTGGATGAAAACGACCGCCGGTCGCGAAACTTGGGACAAATGGTGCCTCAAACTTCCCATCTTCGGACCTCTCATCCACAAGATTTGCATGTCCCGGATGGCCCGCACCTTCGCTCAGATGATCCGAAGCGGCGTTCCGATTCTCGAAACCCTCGAGATCATCGCGGAAACCTCCGGCAATACGGTCGTCGAAAAGGCCATCCGACGGATCAGTGTTCTCGTCGAAAAGGGCGACCCCCTTGCCAGCTCCCTTGCTCGCGAACCCATTTTTCCACCGATGCTTCTGCGGATGGTCTCCGCTGGTGAAGCCACTGGCAAAATCGACACCATGCTCGAAAAAATGGCCGACTTCTGGGACGAGGAAATCGAGGCCTTACTCGACGCCCTCACCTCGCTGATCGAGCCGCTTTTGATCGTCTTCCTCGGTGCGGTCGTCGGGTTCATCGTCTTTGCCCTCTTCCTACCGATCTTCAAACTCAGCGACGTGGTCTCGAAATAACGGAACGGGTTCAAACAAAAAGGATGGGGTGGAAACATCCCATCCTTTTTGTTCGCAGAAAACGCCGCGCAATACCCGCGCTCTTGAGCCCTGAAATTCTAGGCTACGCGGGGCATTCCCCGCTCCATCCAGACGGTGAGCAGCGCCACGTCGGAGGGGGTGATCCCGCTGATCCGACCTGCCTGCCCCAGCGTCTCCGGACGGATGGTGGATAGTTTCTGGCGCGCCTCCAGACGCAATCCGTGGACCGCGTTAAAGTCGAGCCAGTCAGGAAATTTCCGGCTTTCTTGTTTCTTCGCCTGATCCACCGCGCCTTCCTGGCGGCGAATGTAACCCTCGTATTTCAAGTCAGTTTCGAGCATTTCCCAGACTGAAACCGGGATTCCCTCGACGACTTCGGCGGGAAGGTTGCCCACCGTAAAGTCCGGCCGCCGAAGGAGCTTTTCGATCCGCACCCCTTCATAGCTTTGGGTTTGAGAGATACGCAAGGCTGCCGCAAGATTGGCTTGTCGCTCCGCGACTTTCGCAATCCGTCGGGTCGAAACTAGGCCGACTTCGGCGGCGCGTGGGGTCAGTCGCAAATCCGCGTTGTCTTGGCGCAGCAACAATCGGAATTCGGCCCGGCTGGTAAACATCCGATAGGGCTCGGTCACTCCTTTCGTGATCAAATCATCGATCATCACCCCGATGTAGGCCTCCTCTCGCCCGAGAACAAATTCGCCCCGGCCTTGCACTTTGAGCGCAGCATTCGTCCCTGCCATCAAACCCTGAGCAGCCGCTTCCTCGTAACCGGAGGTCCCGTTGATCTGCCCCGCGAAGTAAAGTCCGGTCACCCTTTTAGTCTCCAACGTCGCCTTCAACTGCGTCGGCGGGCAGTAATCGTATTCCACCGCGTAACCCGGGCGCATAATTTCCGCGTTTTCCAATCCCACCACCGACCGAATAAACTCGTATTGCACCTCGTAAGGTAAGCTTGTGGAGATGCCGTTGACGTAATATTCGTGCGTCTGCCTTCCCTCCGGCTCAAGGAAGAGTTGGTGCTGGGGTTTTTCGGCAAATTTGACCACTTTATCCTCGATGGAAGGACAATACCGTGGGCCCACACCTTCGATTTTGCCTGCGTAGAGGGGCGAGAGGTGAAGATTTTCCCGAATGATTTGGTGCGTCCGCTCATTGGTGTGGGTAATCCAGCAGGGCATTTGTTCCACGTGGAACTTTCCGTCACGAAGCGGGTTCAGGCTAAAAATTTCATCGGGACCGGCGGCAAGTTCCTCCTCAAGGAAAGTGAAGGGTGGCGCGGGATCGTCCCCTTCCTGCCGTTCGCAGCGGGAAAAATCGATCGATCGTCCGTTAAGTCGGCACGGCGTCCCGGTTTTAAAGCGTCCCACCTCAAATCCCAACTCCCGCAAGCTATCACTCAGCGTGGAAACACTGTCACCCATCCGGCCGCCGCTGGCGTTCTGCATTCCGACGTGGAGCAGGCCTCGCATAAAAGTTCCGGTAGTGATCACCACGGCCGCGCCCCGGACTTCGAGGCCGAGATTGGTCTGAACGCCGACAACCTCCTCATTTTCAACTAGTATCCGCATGACGTTCCCTTGTAGAAAATCCAGCTTGGGCTGGGATTCTACAACCCATTTCATCCGAAACTGGTAGGCTTTTTTATCACACTGGGAACGTGGCGCCCGCACACTCGCTCCCTTGTTGGCATTCAGCATCCGGCATTGGATGGCTGTGGCGTCCGCGTTGAGACCCATCGCCCCGCCCAACGCGTCGATTTCCCGAACCATATGTCCCTTGGCCAAGCCGCCGATCGCCGGATTGCAGGACATTTGCGCCACTGTATCCGCATTTTGGGTCAGAATCGCCGTTTGACAACCCAAACGAGCCGCCGCCAAAGCCGCCTCGACTCCGGCATGACCGGCGCCGACGATGATTACGTCATAATGCTTTGGGTAAACAAACACCGGGCACTATCCGCCAGCGTCCAAGGGCGTTCAAATGGAAATCGGCCCAGATGTTCCACGTGGAACATTCCGCTTTTTGTAACCAATTTAGGGGTCTAAGAACGCTTGTTGAAATCACCAGGATTTGGCTCACTTCTCAGTTGATTTTTCGAGGGATCGCGCCCAATGTAGCGCGGTGCCTGTAGCCCTTTTTCTCATTCTTGCCGCGATGCTTTATCGCGTTGTTCCGCCGTGGCTGAATTATTCTTCCGCTTGGGTCAATTTTTCCCCCCTCGCGGCCATCGTCTTGTGTGGGGCGGTTTTCTTCCCTAAACGCCTCGCGCTCTGGGTGCCTTTAAGCATTTTACTGGTATCCGACGTGCTTCTCAATGGCCTAGTGTATCATTTTCCGCTCTTTACCTGGGACATTCTCCCGCGCTACGTCATTTTCGGCGGTATTGGCCTTCTGGCGGCACGGCATCGAGAATTTTTCCAACGCAAGCAGGGTGCGCTCCTCGGTGCCTCGGTGATCGCTTCACTGTTCTTTTATCTCGCCACCAACTCCGCCAGTTGGCTGGGCGATCCGGGCTATTTGAAAACCTGGGGTGGCTGGTGGCAGGCCATGACCGTCGGGTTGCCGGGTTATCCGCCGACCCTTTATTTTTTCCGAAACACCCTGATCGGCGACCTCGTCTTTACCGGATTGTTTCTGGTCTGCCTGTCTGTCAGCCATCGTAAACTGACCGCGCCTGTTGCGGCGGCCGCACACTAAAAACTACCTCGCCACGCCCGCTCACTCTATGGAAACCCTTGCGAAAAAGACCAAGCCCGCCGTCGAAACCACTAATTACAGCGAGGCCCCGATTAATCGCAAACTAAGCAAGGCCGATCAACTGGAGTTGCTTCGAAAAATGTTGCAAATCCGTCGGTTTGAGCAGGTGGGCCTTTCAAAATATCAGGGCGGAAAAATGAGTGGGTTCATCCACCTTTACATTGGCCAGGAATCCGTCGCGGTTGGAGCCTGCTCGCTAATGGGTGAACATGACCACGTAATCACAGCATATCGCTGCCACGGACATGCGCTCGCAGTAGGTATGAGCATGAACGAATGTATGGCCGAGCTTTACGGCAAAGCGACCGGTTGCTCGAAAGGGAAGGGGGGCTCGATGCATTTCTTTGCCCCGGACAAAAATTACTGGGGCGGCCACGGAATTGTTGCTGGCCAGACTCCGCTAGGTCTCGGTCTGGCGTATGGCATTAAATATAAAGGCCTGAAAGGAGCGGCTTTATGTTTCCTAGGAGATGGTGCGGTCAACCAAGGTTGCTTCTACGAAAGCCTGAACATGGCGTCCTTAATGGATCTGCCGGTGATTTACGTGATTGAAAACAACCGCTATTCGATGGGCACAAGCTTGGAGCGATCTTCCGTCGTCAAAAACTGCCTTGCCGAGCGGGGTGAACCTTTTGGCGTGGCGTGGGCGAAGGCCAACGGAGAGGACATTAACGAAGTCCGGGCGGTCACCCAAATCGCCATTGATCGCGCCCACAAAGAATCGCGCCCGACGATTTTGGAGTTTGAGACCTACCGGCATTACGGGCACTCCGTGGCCGACGCCAAACACAAAGGCGGTTATCGAGCGGCGGAAGAGATCGACGAATACAAAAAGAACCACGATCCCATCCAGTTTTACAAACGGTTCCTGATCGAAAAAGGCGTCCTGACCGAGGAGCAGTTCACCGAAATCAGCGAGGCCGCCAAAGCCGAGGCCGACGCTTCTGCGGTTTTCGCCGATGAAAGTCCGCTGCCCGATCCAGCGAGCATTTTCGAGGATGTTTACTACGAGGTAGACCGCAACACCGAGGCGGGCCGCACGGGGCGCCATTTCTTCAACGACTAGGCAACAAGCTCTCACCGGAATCAACCCATTCCCATTTCCATTTTATGGCACTTATTGAATACCGCGAGGCTCTGAACCAGGCATTTGCCGAGGAAATCGAGCGCGACCCGAACGTTGTCCTGATCGGCGAGGAGGTTGCCCAATACGACGGCGCTTACAAAGTCACCCGCGGACTCTGGAAAAAATACGGTGACAAACGCGTCGTGGACACGCCTATTTCCGAGGCTGCCTTCATCGGAATGGGCATCGGTGCTTCCATGCTGGGCTTGCGGCCCGTGATGGAATTGATGTTTTGGAGTTTTGCCACCGTTGCTTACGATCAGATCATCAATAACGCCGCGCAAATTCGTTACATGAGCGGCGGTTTGATCAATTGCCCGATCGTGATTCGCGGACCCGCCAACGGCGGCACCAGCGTCGGCGCCACTCACAGCCACACACCCGAAAGCTGGCTGGCGAACATTCCTGGGCTGAAAGTCGTCTGTGCTGCGACCGCCTACGATGCTAAGGGCCTGATGAAGACCGCCATTCGCGACAATGATCCGGTTATGTTCATGGAAAGCACGCTGCTTTACGGCGAAAAAGGCGAAGTTCCCGAGGAGGAATACACCATCCCGCTCGGCAAAGCTGACATCAAGCGCAAGGGCAAACACATCAGCATCATCGGCCACGGTCGGGCCATTCTGACCGCGCTAAAAGCCGCGGAACTCCTTGAGGCAGAGCATGATATCAGTTGCGAGGTGATTGACCTCCGTAGCATCCGACCGCTCGATGAGGAAACCATTCTGGCGAGTGCGCGGAAAACGCACCGAGTCGTGCTCGTGGACGAAAACAAACCTTTCTGCGGAGTCAGCGCCCAAATCGCAGCGATGATTCAGGAAAAATGCTTCGACGATCTCGATGCCCCGATTCAGCGCGTCACCTCCCTCGACGCCCCGGCTTTTTACAGTCCAGCCGTGGAGAAATTGCAATTCCCAGAGGTTCACCGCATCATTGCGAAGGTTCTCGCCATTAGCTAGGCCTCCTTCCGCACCCCACGCCCCACTGATTTTATGCCGACTTATATTGAAATGCCCAAACTGAGCGACACCATGACCGAGGGAACCCTTCTCAAATGGTTGCGAAAAGTAGGCGAAAAAATTGAGATTGGAGACGTACTCGCCGAGGTGGAAACCGACAAGGCAACCATGGAAATGGAGGCTTTCGAAAACGGCACTCTGGGCGAGATTTATGTCAACGAGGGCGGCAAAGCCTCCGTCGGCGAGAAAATTGCCGTGCTTCTCGGAGCCGGAGAAACCGCACCCGCGCAAGGGGAAAAGGCCCCACCCAAAACCGAAGACAAAGCTCTGTCGAAACCCGAAGCCACCGCCGCGGCCCCCACCAACGAACCGCCGGAGCCTGCGAAAGCCCCGACCGCAAATGGCTCCGCCGATCGCAAAAAAATCTCTCCGCTCGCCAAAAAAGTCGCGCAAGAAAAAGGCATTGATCTCTCTACTGTTACCGGTTCCGGCCCCGGCGGGCGAATCGTCGAAAAAGACGTCCTCGACGCAGTCGGCGGAAAATCCGCTTCACCGGAAACCAAGCCGGTCGCAAAAACCGTCGCGATTCCCGTTCTGCCTCCAGGCGAATCTACCCGGGTGCCATTGAGCGGCATGCGCAAAGTCATTGCCGAGCGCCTTGTGACGAGCAAAACGACCGTTCCGCATTTCTACCTTGGGATGGAAGTGGACGCCACTCCGATCCTCCAACTCCGGGCCAACCTCAACACCGCACTCGAAGCCGCCGGCCAAGCCAAGCTCACGATCAACGATTTCGTCCTCAAAGCCGTCGCCGCGGCAGTGCTCCGCGTCCCGAAAGTCAACGCCGCATGGGCCGGCGACGCCATCGTCGAATACGGCAGCGTCGATATCTCGGTCGCTGTCGCCATCGAGGACGGCTTGATTACCCCCGTCGTCCGCAACGCGCAAGCCAAGACCCTTTCTCAAATCAGCGCAGAAATGAAAGACCTCGCCAGCCGCGCCCGGTCGAAAAAACTCAAGCCCGAAGAATACCAAGGCGGGACGATCACCGTTTCAAGCCTTGGACCGTTCGGAATCGAGAGCTTCTACGCGATCATTAATCCTCCGCAGGCTGTCATTCTCGCAATCGGCTCCATCGTCAAAAAGCCGATCGTCAACGCAAAGGGCGAAATTGTCGCAGGCGACCGCATGACGATTGGCTTCAGCGGAGACCATCGCGTTGTTGACGGGGCAGTTGGCGCCGCATTCCTCGTTGAACTCCGGCGGTATCTAGAGCAACCGAGTCTGGCCCTCGTTTAATCTTTCTTCTTAGCACGCGACTTGCTAATAGAAACGCGGGCGATGGCCCGTATTCACAGATGTCGCTCGAAGTCACAGATCCCAGCGCCGCACCACCATTGGTTACGGTTGTTCTCCTGACCTACAACCGTCCGGAACTCCTCCGGGAGGCCATCGGAAGCGCCCTCTCGCAGACCTATCACAACCTCGAGATCCTCATTTGTGACAACGCCAGCGAGTTGCCTACGACCGACACTATCGAAAGCTTTAACGATCCGCGCATCCAGCACATCCGCCGACCCAGCAATATCGGCATGACCGCAAACGCCCAACTCGGTTTCCAAGCCGCGCAGGGAAAATATCTCACCAACCTCCATGACGACGATCTCTGGAAACCGACCTTCATCGAAAAAATGGTCGCCGCTCTTGAAGCCCATCCAGAGGCAGTGCTCGCGTTCTCCGACCATTCCATCATTGATCCCACTGGAGAAGAGGACGCCAAGGCGACGCTCCGCAACAGCCGACTCTACACACGCACCAAGATCAAAGCCGGGCTGCACAAGCCTTTCAAAAAACTCGCGCTCGTCGATCTCGCTGTGCCTATCGCCATGGCCACCGTTTTCCGCAAAAGCGCCATCCCGTGGGACGACTTCGCCAACCTCCCGTCGGTTTACGATTACTGGTTGGCGTATCTCGCCTGCCGCGATGGGGCGGCCTGCTATTACGTAAACGAGAAACTCACCTATTACCGCCATCACGGAAACTCCGAAAGCACCCGCGAGAGGGTCCGGGTGAACGATGGCTATATCACTATCTACCAACGCATTCTCGAAGACGGAAGAGTGCAGGAACTCAAACACTACTTCATGCCGCGCTACGCCGATCACTACCGCGACGCAGCTGTTTCTCTGCTCCGCTCCGGCGACCGTGTGCGAGCGCGTGGGTACCTTCGCGAAGGTCTAAAAGTCCACGCAAGCATTCGCCTCTGGCTCACCTTTCTCGCCACCTTCTTTCCAAGCTTCCTGACCGAGCATCTTCCTCAGCGCATTCGCTTCAAATAACTCTCATGAAAATACTCGTCACCGGCACGCAAGGCTATCTCGGCTCAGTGCTAGCTCCTCGCCTCCTCGCCTCCGGCCACCAACTCACCTGCGTGGACACCGGCTTCTATGCCGACGGACTTCTCTACGGGGAAAATTCTAATATTACCACCCTCCAAAAGGACATTCGCGAAATCGAATCTTCCGACCTAGAGGGACACGACGCCATCGTTCACATGGCCGAGCTTTCCAATGATCCCACCGGCGAACTAGCACCTGATATCACCTATCAGATCAACCACCTAGCTTCTGTCCGTCTCGCCACCCTCGCCAAAGCAGCAGGCGTCTCGCGCTTTATCTACATGTCGTCCTGCAGCGTTTACGGAATCGGAACCGGCGACTTTGTAACCGAGGAATCGCCGACCAACCCGCAAACCGCTTACGCCATCTGCAAAACCTTTGTCGAACGCGATGTGAGCCCGCTCGCTGACGGAAATTTCTCCCCCGTTTTCATGCGCAACGCAACCGCCTTCGGAGCCTCGCAACGGATGCGTTTCGACATCGTCCTGAACAATCTTTCTGGACTCGCCCACACCACCAAAACGATTGCGATGATGAGCGACGGCACACCTTGGCGACCGCTGGTTCACGCGCAAGACATCGCCAGTGCAATCGAAACCGTTCTCAATGCGGAAGTTAGTCAGATCCATAACGAAATCTTCAACGTCGGCGATACGAACCACAATTATCAGGTCCGCGAAATCGCGCAATTCGTCGCTGCAGAATACCCCGATTGCACGCTCACCTTCGGAGCGCAGCCGAGCGACAACCGGAGCTACCGCGTTTCCTTCGACAAAATTCACAATCGCTTTCCCGACTACGTTTGCGAGTGGGACGCCGCTCGTGGAGCTCGGCAATTGCGCGAGTTGTTTGATGCCATTCCTTTGACCACGGAGCTTTTCCAAGCCGCGCCGTTCACTCGTTTGAAAGCGCTCGAAAAACTGATTCGTGAAGGTCGCATCGACGCCGATTTTTTCTGGCGCACACCGGTTGCGTCCCAATGAAATTTACGCCGTTGCCTCTCGCGGGCGCGTGGCTGATCGAAGCGGAGCCCATCGCGGATGAGCGGGGATTTTTCACCCGACTAATCGATCGGGAGACATTCAGCGAACACGGATTAGAAACGTTTCTCGATCAATCTAGCATGTCCCGGAATTTCCGGCGCGGCACACTTCGTGGAATGCATTGGCAGGTGGAACCTTATGCGGAAATAAAACTCGTTCGCGTTACCGCGGGATCGATCCACGATGTGATTATCGATCTCCGCGCAACCTCACCGACCTTTCTAGCTAGTTATGCGGTAATCCTCACGGCGCGGCAACCGGCGATCCTTTATGTTCCCGCCGGGTTTGCCCACGGATTTCAAACTCTGGAAGACGACACGGAGGTTAGCTACCAGATGAACCTTCCGTTTCATGCGCCTGCCGCACGGGGCTTTGCTTGGAACGATCCGCAATTCGCCATTCCTTGGCCGATTGCCAATCCCACTCTCAGTACGAAAGATGCGGCTGCCACGCTGTTCCACGAGTCCATGTTAGCACCGCTATGAACGGCCTTGAATTGCATAAGTTGGCCGCGCGGCTTTATCCGATCTGCCGCAGCATCACTGGACCCGGTGTCCGCGAAACCTTAGCCATTCTCCAAGAGACGATTCCACTCACAGTCGAATCGGTTCCTAGCGGCACGCCCGTTTTCGATTGGGTGGTTCCTAACGAGTGGACCGTGCGTGAAGCTTGGCTGGCAGATCGCAAAGGCAACCGATTGGTTGACTTCAAAAATCACAACCTGCATTTGCTGAACTACAGTGAGCCCTTCTGTGGAATCGTTAGTCGCGCAGACCTCGACGCGCATCTTTTCTCGTTACCCGATCAGCCCGATGCAATTCCCTACCGAACTAGCTACTACCGAAAAGAGTGGGGATTTTGTCTCACCGAAAATCAGCGCGCGAGTCTAACTGAAAGCGAATACGAAGTCTCCATCGACACCGAACTAACAGCCGGCGTCTTTAACTACGGCGAGCTCTTAATTCCGGGAAGAGTGCAGGATGAAATTCTTATCTCGACCCATATTTGCCATCCCTCACTTGCTAACGACAATCTGTCCGGCATCGTGGTTGCGCTAGAAACAGCACGCCGTCTTCTAGCCACTCCCCCAAATTATTCCGTGCGCTTTGTTTTCGTTCCGGGAACGATCGGCGCAATCACTTGGCTGGCCCGCAATCAGACCAAGCTTTCCTCCATCCACCATGCCCTTGTGCTCACCGGACTAGGTGTTGGCAACACCTTCCACTACAAGCAATCGCGGTCTGGAAATGCCGCGATCGACCGCGTCACGGCGCACGTTCTTCAGACATCCGGGTCCCGCTACCAGATCGAGCCTTTCGTCCCGTATGGTTACGACGAACGCCAATACAATTCCCCAGGAATCCTGCTCGACGCCGGTTGTCTAACCCGCGCGCCCTACGGCACCTATCCGGAATATCATACCTCGCTTGATAACCTGCATTTCCTGCAAGCCGAGGCACTCGAAGAATCCACCGAACTGGTGGGCTCCGTCATCACCGCACTGGGTGCGCGACAAACCTTCCGGAATCGCTTCCCCTTCGGCGAACCTCAGCTCGGCAAGCGCGGTCTTTACGCAGCGAACCCCGCAGAAAATCTTACCTTTCTTTGGATCCTCAACCTCTCCGACGGGACCAATTCGTTGGACGACATCGCCGCACGTTCGGGTATTTCGCTCGCCGATCTGGAGGTTGCCGCCCGTCGTTTGCTGGATGCCGGACTGATCGAAACCGCAGCTGATTTTCCCTGTGAATCAGCGGTGAACAAGTAACCAACGGCGGTGAGCGACGGTGAAGAAAGACGCTCGCCGACAACTTACCGGGCGTTACTCAAAGTTTGCCGCGAAGTTCTTCACTGCCAATTCACACGTGGAACGGCCACTCTTTGAGAGGGTGTGGAACGCAAAAGGGTCAAGTTGTTGGTTTTCTTAAGAAGAAGAAGAACGTCTTCGAGGAAATAATTCTTTCTTCTTAACGCTGTGAACAACCGACGGAATCGATCACCGTTTGCAGGTCCACAGGCAACGGACTTGACCACCCCAGACCCAGCTCCGGCAAGGCCAGCCGCGCAGAATGGAGCGCGTGTCGCGACAGCAACAACCGTCCAGCCAGTGCGTCCGTCCAGCCCTCCGCGATGAAGTCGAGATAACAGGTTTCGTCTGGTCCGTAGATTTTGTCTCCCAAAAGCGGAAAGCCAAGGTGCGCCGCATGGACCCGGATCTGATGGGTCCGCCCAGTTTGGGGCAGCGCTCGCACAAGGGTGAAGGGGCGCTGCCCAAACGCTTGGAAGCGCTGCTCGACGCAGAACTTCGTGCGCGCCACCGCCCCGGCAGGGTGAACCATTTGCCGCAAATGAATCGCCGAGGGCTGGACGGCACCCTGACGGAGGATCGGCGCGTCCACCACGACCTCCGACCACTCCGGATGACCGCACAAAATTGCGAGGTATTCCTTTTCGATCGAGCCCGATTGCATCGCCCCGGCAAGGATCCGAGCGGACGCCGTGTGTTTCGCGATCAAGACGAGCCCGCTGGTTTCCCGGTCGAGCCGATTGATGATGGAAATTTGACCGCCATTGGCCAATTCGAACGCGAGGAGCTCGCGTAGTCCATTCCAAAGCGTAAAAGGTCCCTCGGGCGCAGTGGGATGAACGAGCAAGTGCGGCGGCTTGTCTGCCACCAGCCAATCGGAATTTTCAGCGATCACCCGGAAATCGCGATTGATGAAAATTGGTTCGCCGGATTGACGCATGACACCCACATGTTATCGGAGAAAGCATGATTCGGCTCGCGGAAGTGACAAAAATTTATGGGATGGAACAACAGGGAAGCGCGGGCCGGGTTCACGCTTTGGATGGAATCACGGCCGAGATCGCCGAGGGCGAGTTCGTCGCCATCACGGGCGAGAGCGGCTGCGGCAAAAGCACCCTGATGCATTTGCTCGGCGGACTCGATCAACCAACCAGCGGCGAACTGCATGTCGGAGGAACAGCGTTGCACCAAGCCACAGAGGAAGAACTCACCCGTTACCGGCGGGACACCCTCGGGATTGTTTTCCAATTTTTTAACCTGCTCCCAACTATGCGCGTCGAAGAAAACGTCATGCTGCCGCTACTTCTCCAAGGCACGGATCGACGGGTGGCTCTGGAACAGGCGGTCGCCGCACTCACGATTGTGGGATTGCAAGACCGAGCCCGGCATTTTCCGCATCAACTCAGCGGTGGCGAAATGCAGCGGACGGCTTTTGCTCGCGCCCTCGTGCACCGTCCGAAACTCCTTCTCGCCGATGAGCCGACGGGCAATCTCGACAGTCGTAACGCCAGCGTCATCATCGAAGTTCTCGAAAAGATTGCTTCTCAGCGGATGGCCACCATGGTAATCGTCACCCACAGTGAGGAGGTCGCCCGCGCCGCCTCGCGCCGGATCCATTTGCGGGACGGAAAAATCATCCCATGAGCGAATCTTCGAACACAGTTACAAAAATCCGCGCGCTCCATTTATTCCATGAATTTAGCGACACGGAGCTGGAATCCTTCGCTGATCTGGTCGATTGCGCCTGCTTCACTGAAGGCCAGCACATTGTCCGCCAGGATGAACCGGGCGAGTCCATGTATGTCATCGTCAGCGGCAGTGTAAAAGTGATCCACCGGGCGGAAGGTCGCGAGATCGAACTAGCGACTTTGAAGGCAGGAGATTTCTTCGGTGAACTGGCCTTGGTCGATGAAGGCCCGCGCTCAGCGGATGTCGTCGCTTTAGGCGATGTCGAGATGCTCTCGATCTCCCAAGCTACCATTCGTGCGCTCGCCGGCGTTTATCCGAGCGCCTCGTTTAAGCTGCTGGTTGCGGTCGGTCGCGTGCTCGTGTCCCGGTTGCGTCAGGGCACCAAAAAATACATCGACTCCCTTTTGATGAGCTGAGTCCGCGATGTCGTATTCCCTCATCGACGGCAAAGCGATCGCCGCGCGAATCCGCGAACAATCCCGTTCCCGGGTCGCCGAGTTAAAAACGATCGGTATCACGCCCGGTCTGGCGGTGATCCTTGTTGGCAACGACCCTGCTTCCCGCGCTTACGTCCGCTCGAAGGATCGGATGTGCCAGGAACTCGGCCTGCACTCCGTCCGACACGAATTACCCTCCGATACTACGCAAGACACCCTCATCGCCCTCGTCGAAACGTTGAACGCCGACCCCGCCGTTCACGGCATCCTCGTTCAATCGCCACCGCCGCCGCAGATTGACGAGGCCGCCGTCGTCCACGCGATCGACCCGCGCAAAGACGTGGACGGGTTCCACCCGGAAAATGTCGCCAAACTCGCGCTCGGCGATCGCAGCGGATTCGTTCCCTGTACCCCGCTCGGCTGCCAACGACTCCTCCTCGAAAGCGGTATCGAGACCGCCGGAGCGCACGTTGTCATCCTCGGCCGCAGCATGATCGTCGGCAAACCGCTCGCCCTCCTCCTCATGCAACGCGGCTCGGGAGGCGACGCCACCGTCACGGTCGCCCATTCGAAAACCAAAAATCTCGCCGCGCTCACTCAGTCCGCCGACATCCTCATCGCCGCCATCGGGCAACCGGAGTTCCTCAAGGCCGAGCACGTTCGCGAAGGGGCGGTCGTCATCGACGTCGGCATCAACCGGGTGGAAGATCCGGCTGCCGAAAAAGGCTACCGACTCGTCGGCGACGTCGCTTTTGCCGAAGTCGCTCCGAAATGCCGGGCCATCACGCCTGTCCCCGGCGGGGTCGGACCGATGACGATCGCGCTGCTCATCGCCAACACCATCCAGGCCGCGGAGCAGTTTCAGAAATAAGACCCCTAAGACCCTTAAGACCCCTAAGACCCCTAAGACCCACACGACCGATGAGACCTATTTTCCACCTCCTCTTAAGCATCGTTCTCCTGGCCAGCCTCGCCGCTTGCGAAAAACAGCCCGCCCCAACCGAGACCTCCGCCTTTGCCTTAAAAACTGCCACCCTCACCGTGGCCGGGCAGACGATCACGGCCGAGATCGCGGATACTCGCGATGCCATGCAAACCGGACTGATGTATCGCCGGACCATGCCGGAAGATCACGGGATGATTTTTGTTTTTCCGGAGGAAAGGCAAGCGAGTTTCTGGATGCATAACACCAACCTCCCGCTCGACATCGCCTACCTCGATCGCCAAGGGCAGATTCGCGAAATTCACGCCGCCGCTCCGCGTGACGACACGCCGATTCCGAGCGCTACGTCGAACATCGCTTACGCCTTGGAAATGAACCAAGGATGGTTTGGCAGGAAAGGGATCGTGATCGGCACGCAGATCAGCGGGTTGCCATCGTTTCCAGCAAAATTTCGTTAGCCGAAAAAAAAGCCGGGATGCAGTCCGAGATTGCATGACTTTTAAGACGCCCTTGGAGGCCTATTCCCCGCTTGCTCGCACGAATGGCGATGATAATTCATGGCGTAAATTCTTTTTCATGCCCGAACTTTCTCGCTTCTACGGTATTATCATTCGGATGTTTTCAGAACCTTCAGAGAAGCATCATGTCCCGCATTTCCATGCCTATTATGGCGAGCCTGTGGCGGTCTTTTCCATCGCGCCCGTCGCTCTTATTATCGGGTTCGTTCTGCAGCAACAACAGCGTCTCGTCGAGGCGTGGGCTGAGCTTCACGCGGATGAGTTGCTGGCCGATTGATTTCGAGGCCATGCTCGAAGGAGAACTTTATGGACCACTCCGAGACCCGGCGGTCTTTGCCCAAGTTACTCTCGACCCAGAGGTTCATACGGTTGTTTGGCCATGCGGCGCAGACTTCGATCCCGCTTCGCTGCACGATTGGCCAGATCATGAAGCTGCTTTTCTTTTGCTGGCTCAGCGTTGGAGTCACGCTCAGGTCTAATCTAGCTTTCGAAAAAGGCAATGGAGGAACGGGACCGTGCCTTCGATCAAAACCGGATTTTTCCTGTTACCAAGAGGGAGTCAGACAAGGAACGTCCTTCGGCTGCCGGAGAACATTGCGGGCAGAATAAGCGGCATCGATGTAAAAATCTGCTCGTGCGCCGGGCAGGGTCGGGTAGTTTATTTCCACTATGTCGGCTGTCACGCGTGATACCCTAATCGATACTCTCGAGTCGATCGCCCTTTTGCTCGAGTTGAAAGGGGAAAATCCCTTTAAAACCCGCGCTTACACCAATGCGGCGCGGGCGATCGAAGTTTTCCCCGGCGATATTCTTGCCTTGGCGCGGGCGGGCGATCTCGAACCGGTCGAGGGTATCGGCAAAGCCATTGCAGCCAAGCTCACCGAACTCGTCACCACCGGCACTCTGCCCTATTACGAAACGCTCCGGGCCGAATTTCCGGCGACCATTTTCGAGCTGTTCGATATCCCTGGTCTCGGGCCGAAAAAAATCAAGGCGGTCTATGAGCAACTCGGGATCAGCGACGTTGCGGAACTTGAGAAAGCCGCGAACGATGGCCGGATCGCCGGTCTGCCCGGGTTCGGTGCGAAGACGGCGACGAATTTGCTCGCGTCGATTGAGCTCCGAAAAAAGCACTCGGGTTATTTCCTGCTTGGCGATGCCGCTCCGCTCGCCGAAGTGCTCCTCGCGGATCTGAAATCGCTCCCCGAAGTTTCCCAAGCTGCGGTCGCCGGCAGTTATCGACGGCGGAAAGAAACGGTGCACGATCTCGACCTGATTGTGGCCGGCAAAAATCCGACGGCGATCATCGATCATTTCACCAGCCACGCCGAAGTGGAAACGATCCTCGCCAAGGGCGAGACGAAGGCTAGTGTCCGGCTCAAATCGGGTATGCAATGCGATCTGCGGGTGGTCACGAACGAGGAATATCCGTTTGCGCTGGTCTATTTCACCGGCAGCAAAGAGCACAACGTCATCCTCCGCAGTCGGGCGCTCGATTACGGGTTTACGCTGAACGAATACCGACTCGCACCGGTCGCCGAGCGGGCTACCGGACGGCACGGAACCACGGCGAAAGAGATTCCGACGATCCGCGATGAGGCGCAGCTTTACCGCGCGCTCGATCTCGAATTTATCGAGCCGGAACTGCGCGAGGGCCGAGGCGAGATTCCGGCGGCGGCCGCGGGCACTCTGCCCCGGTTGGTCGAACTGACCAATTTGCGCGGGACGTTTCACAACCACACCACGGCTAGCGACGGACGCGCCACTTTGGAGGAAATGGCGACGGTGGCGCAGGAGTTGGGTTTGCAATATCTCGGCATCTCCGACCACTCGAAAAGCTCTTTCCAAGCCCACGGGCTCAACGAGACCCAGCTCCTTGCGCAGGCCGCGGAAATCACCCGACTGAATGCGACCTTCGACGGGTTCCGGCTTTTTTCGGGAACGGAATGCGACATTTTAAAGGATGGCAGTCTGGATTTTTCGGACGAGATTCTTGCCCAACTCGATTACGTCGTGGCCAGCGTCCATTCCTCCTTTACCCAAAGCGAGGCGGACATGACCAAACGCCTAATCAAAGCGATGGAGAATCCGTTTGTAACCATGCTTGGGCATCTTACCGGACGGGTCTTACTCGAGCGTGAGTCCTATGCGGTGGACGTGCCAGCGGTCATCGAGGCGGCTGCTGCGACCGGCACGATTATCGAACTGAATGCGAACCCTTACCGACTGGATATGGACTGGCGCTGGTGGCCGTTGGCGAAGGAGAAAGGGGTGAAATGCAGCATCAATCCCGACGCGCATCAGACGGCGGGTTTGCAGCATTTGTGGTTCGGTGTGGCCCAAGCGCGGAAGGGTTGGCTGGAAAAAAAGGACGTGATCAACTGCATTGAGTTGGAAAAAATTTGGCCGATTTTGCGCCTGAAACGCGCTACTGGTCGCTCGGCTGGCCCGCTGCGCGAACTGAAGGTTTAACCGTTAGTCGGAGTGTTGGGAAGAATCAGGGATTCTGTGTCACACGCACGCGGAGGAAGCCCTGACCTGCGGAGGTCAACGTCCAGATTTGGCGAACGAAACCAGTAGGAACACCGGTCTGGTCCACACCCGAGACTTGGGTGATCGGGGTGCTCCACGGACTGGTCAGAGCGGCGTTGCCTTCGACGGAAATGGTGATCGTCGGGTCGTTGGTGCGAGCGAGGAAGGTGATTTGCAGGATGCCAGCATTGTAAGTTGGAACCGGGAGGATGGCGGTATTGTCGCCCGAGACAGAGCCGCCCAAGGCGTAGGCGATGAGGGCCTGCACGCCGCCGACAAGATCGGTCGCGCCGTAACCGGGGAAGGTGTTAGCGAAGCTTGGTCCGCTGGCGTTCACGGTGAGTATTTGTGCAACGGGAGCGGCGGCATTGAAGTTGTCGTTGCCAGCTTGGTTGGCCGTCAGCGTGGTCTGTCCGGCGGCGTTGATGACGACGGTAGAACCGAAGAGGCTGGCCACCGTGAAGTTTGAGTTGCCAAAGACGATGGCTTGGCCGGAACCCCCGCCGGTGGCGACGAGGTCGAATGCAGGATCACCGACCGTTTTGACGGTTAGCGGACCGAATGTGATCGTCTGGGTTGCCTTGCCGATGGTGAGGGTGGTGTTGCCGGTGCCGCTGTAGCTTGGGCTGTTGACGGTCGCGGTGACGGAGTAGGTGCCAGCGTCGGTCGGGGCGGCGGTGGACGGATCATAGACCGTGCTGCCGGTGCCGGAGTAGCTGAGGTCCACCGTGGTGGATGGTGTTGTTGCAGCGGTCAAAGACTTGGACGTGCCATCGTAGGTGACCGAGGTCGCGCCGCTGAAAACCGGGGTAAGGGTGGCCTTGGCAACGGTGCCGCTGGTGAGAATTTGGCTAATTGAAGTGCCACTGCTGGCGGAGAGGACGCCGCTGACGTTACCAACGGCGGGACCGGCGGCGATACGGATGAAGAGAGGCGAACTAGTCAGTGTGCCGGAGGTGGGCGAGTAGGTCTGGCTGGAAGCGTAGGTACCGCCGACGGTTTTGGAGATTTCAAAACCAGTCGGCGCGGTGGTGATGACATCGGCGGTGAGGTTAGTGCCGGCCACGGAGAGGGCGCCGGAAGGTGTGCCGGGCGAGTTGTAGGTGGAGGTGAGACCAGTCGCAGGGCCGCTGAGGGTGACGGTTGAGCTGGAGGCACTGGTGGAAGCGTTAAGCTGGATATTGTCTAGGCGGTTATTTCCGACAGAGTCGGTAGCATCGGCAAAAGTTACTCGCAAATATGCGTTTGCCGCTCCGTTGAGGGCGGTGATGGCATTAAGGGTTTGCGTGCCAAAGGAAGATGGTAGTGAACTGATGGTTTGCGCAGCGCTCCAGTTGGTGCCGTCGCTACTTGTCTCCCACGTCTGGGAACTGAAGCCCAGCGAAGTCTTCTGTGTCGCATAGCTCGCGACCAAATTGGTTGCCCCGGTCATGGCAAATTTCAAAACCATTCGCTTGCCGTTGGCTGAGTTTCCAGTTCCCCCAATCAATGCCAGACATGCCGGGCTTAATGTAACGGTGGAGAACCCAGTTCCGGCATTGGTTGCCGTGCCACCAAATGAAGACACTTCGTTGCCAGTCGAGGCAGTAATCCATGTGCTAGAGCCATTGGTGCCGTTCAGGTAGAGAGTACCGGTTCCAAAGTTTGAAATATAAATCGAAGGAGAATTGGGAGAGGCGGCACCTGCGGTTCCCCCGGTTGTGGTGGTTTGGAAATCCCATCCCGCCAAGAGGGTTGTCGAGACACCTGCCGCAGGGGAAATGTTAAAGGTCAATATCGCTGAGCCGGTGCCGGAGATGTTCGTCGCCGAGATCGTCGTTAGTATCGTGCCAGAGACGAGTGGCGTGCCGGAGATGAGACCCGACGAGTTTATGGTTAAGCCGCTGGGCAGATTGCTGGCAGCAAAACTGGTCGGAGTGTTGCTGGCGGTGATTTGGTATCCAGTGATCACGCTATTGATCGTGGCGGAAACGGTGGTCGCGCTGGAGATCACTGGAGCGCCAGAACTCGCGGCGTTCACGGTGAGGACGAGCGTGGCGGAGCCTGTTCCGCCCGCGTTGGTCGCGGAGATGGAAACGTTGCTGATTCCGGCGGCAGATGGCGTCCCGGAAATGACTCCGGTGCCGGTGTTGATGGTCAAGTTGGCAGGGAGACTGGTGGCGTTGTAGCTGGTCGGGGAGTTGGAGGCGGCGATGGTGTAGGTAAAGGCTGCACCAGCGGTGCCGGTGGCGGTGAGGCTGCTGCTGATGACGGGCGCTGCGATGCTGCCAAAAGCGGAGTTGCGCGGGTTCGGCGGGCCCGTGGAGAAATCGGCGGAGTTGTTATCGGTGTCGGTCGCTCCGTTGCCAGCGCGGAGGATCGACGATGTATTACCCCCAGTCGGGGCGGGGGAAGTCTCGGAGGCGTTGGCGGAGCCGTAACCAACGAAATCCTGTAAGCCGATGGTGCCCGCCGGATTCGAGGTGCCGAAAGGAATCGCAGTGGCGGTATTTAAGAGGGCGATTTTGCCGTTGGCGGCACTAATATTCAAACCCGAGCTAGTGGCATCCGCTGTTGGAAGAACGGAACCGACAGAGCCACCACTGGCTAGTTTGATGAGATAGTATTTGGCGGGTTGGATGTTGCCGGACAAAGGGACGACGGTCCAACTGGTGCCGGAGCTGCTGGCGTATTGCAGGGACCAGTTGGCAAGGTTGATGACGCGGGTGTCGCGATTGTAGATCTCCACGTAATCATTCTGGTAAGGGGCGCTGCTGTTGCCTCCACCACCGTAAATCTGGCTGATCACGACCGGGATGGCGAACGAGGCGGGGTTGACGGTGAAGGTGCTGGTGCCAGTGCCGTAGGTGTTAGTAACAGTGACGGCACCTGTCGTCGCGCTGTTTGGCACGATGGCGGTAATCTGGGTGCTGGAATTGGTGGTGAAGCTGGCATTTTGTCCATTGAAGGAGACGGAGCTGATGCCCGCGAAGTTGCTTCCAGCGATGACAACGCTGGCCCCGGGTGAGGCGCTTGTCGGGCTGAATCCAGTGATGGCAGGGGTGCCGTTGCCCGCGAGGAAAGTAAAAATATTCGCGCTCGGTGAGGTGCCGCTAGGTGTGGTGACAGCAATCGGACCTGTCGTGGCCCCTAGAGGGACAGTGGCACTGATTTGCGTGGAAGAGTTGACGGCAAAGGTGGAGTTGGCCCCATTAAAGGTGACAGCGGTGGCTCCCGTGAAATCGGTGCCGGTGATGGTGACGGACTGCCCAGCAGGACCGTTGGTGGGTGCAAAGCTGGTGATGTCTGGTGCGGCAGGCCCGGGGACAAAGGTGAAATTCACCGTGCTGGCTCCGGTTCCATTCGGGGTGGTGACAACGATGGGTCCAGTGGTCGCGCCAGCGGGGACTTTAGCGGTAATCTGGGTGTTGGAATTGACTGTGAAGACGGAGGCGGTGCCATTGAAAGCAACGGTGGTGGCACCGAAAAAGTCGTTGCCCGTGATGACAACTGACGTGTTCTGCACGCCGCTGGTCGGGGTGAAGGTGGTGACCGTCGGAGCGGCAGCAGCGGCATTAACCGTGAGGTTGGCTCCGTTGATGTCGAAGAAGATATTGCCAACCGCTTCTACCTTGAGGCGTCCGGTGGTGGTGGCATTGGAGCCTACGTTTGGGATGGTAACGTTTGCCGTGCCAGTGTTCGGAACGCTCGCGGCGAGGATTACTGGGAAGGTGTTGCCGCCGTCAGCGGAGTAGCTAATTTTGACATTCGCGCAACTGATCGGTGAAAGGTTGGTGCTGG
The DNA here is from genome assembly GCA_038228695.1 of Chthoniobacterales bacterium. GTDB lineage: Bacteria > Verrucomicrobiota > Verrucomicrobiia > Chthoniobacterales > DASVRZ01 > DASVRZ01. Next base: position 10,371 of record JBBRPA010000028.1, on the reverse strand, counting down.
CGACGTCCCATGTAACGGCGAATAATGTTCCTGCGGTGAGTGTGGTAGCGGTATTCGGCGAATTGATTTTGAAAGGACCAGTGTTGGAATTCGACTTCACCTGCATGGAGGACCAATTTTGGCCGCCGCCGCCGGCACGGTTATCGCGAACGGAAACGCGGAAGGTCATCGTGCGGTCCGTGGTGGGAAGAAATTCACCGGTCGCGAAAGGGGCGCCTCCGAAGGTGTAAGTGGCAGGTGGGAGGTTGGCGTTATTCAGGATGTACGTGAGAGACGGGAAAAGGCGGGTGGGATTGGTGGTTGGGTTGTAGGAGCGAAAGATGCAGGCAGATCCGTCGTCGCGCGGTGAGACGATGGGGCTTTGGGCCGCTCCGATGTCGAATTCCTCCCAGCAATAGGTCAAGGTGTCGCCATTCGCATCCGTCGCGCTGGCGGTGAGAGCGAAAGGAGTCTGCGCGGGGATGTTCGTGACCGTGGTGGGCAAGGCCGCGATGACGGGGGGAGTGTTGCTCGTGGCAGTCGTGGTGAAAGGGAACCTGCCGCTGCCAGTGGAGGTATAATTATCGATCTCGGTGTAGTTGGCAGAGTGGAAATAATCGTCGCTGTTGTTCTGCAAATCCTGAGGAGCGCAGATGCCGGCGTAGCCCATGATGGTGCTGGCGCTGCCAGGCTCGTAGGCGGTGGGACCGTTGCGATTACCAACAGCATTGCCCGAAGTGCCGTTGAACGTGTGGTTCCCTCCGAACTGATGCCCCATTTCGTGAGCCACGAAGTCAATGTCGAAAGCGTCGCCCACAGGCGAAGGAAGGCCGGTGACTCCCCTGGCTTTTTGGCCGGTCACGTTCACGACTCCCAGCCCAGCAACGCCACCGCCTCCGGTACTGAAGACGTGGCCGATGTCGTAGTTGGCGTTGCCAATGACCAAATCGACCCGGGTCTGGTTCTGGCCCAGCATTGTGGAGCCACTACTGTTGGTGTAGGGGTCGGTGGAAGCGTTAAGGAAAATGAGCAGATTGGTGTTATTGACGAGCGTCAGCCGGATGGCCAACTCGCGTTCATAAACCGCTGTGACCCGATTGATGCTGGTAACCATGGCAGCGAGCACTTTTTCCGTCGTGGGTGTGCCGGAGGAAACAGCGGTGGCGTATTCCCCGGTGCAGGCGAGAGCGAGTCGATAGGTGCGTAGACTAGCGCCAGTCGGCCGGCTGGCAATGGCCGCCCGGGCTTGGAGGGAAGTGAGGTCCACCGTGCTGCCCGCGACACCACAGGTAAGTTGTTTTAGCTTGTCTGCATTGGAAAAGTTCCGCGTGTAATACGACATCACGATACTGTCGTCGTTGTTCCAATAAGGATCGATGAAGTAGCGGCCCTTGGCTGAGAGTATGGTCGCACGCAGTCCGCGTGGCGTCATATCGAGGCGACCCGTGGCCGTGGGATCGTCGATGCCTTGGATGACATAGGTTTTAATGTCTGGATATTTAGCCGCCAAGCCCGGTTCCATAATCGGTGACTCCAAGGCATGGAAACGCCCAAAACCGCCTTCCGGCAAGGGTAGTTGAATTTCCAAACCGTTGTTGACCGATGTGCTCGCCTCAGGCGGGACTGCTTTAAGTAATCCATCCATCATTGTCCGGTCGAGCGCGAGCGTGCGAAAGGCTGTCGGGACGATTTCCCGCTTTGCGGCGGAACGTTGGGCGGTGGAAAGTCGGGCTGACGCCTGTGGCTCGCTCACATCGCGCCACATCGCGTTAGATGAACTCTGGGCATTCAGCGACAGTCCACCCACCAAAATAATGGCTAAAAATAGCAGACTAGTGTTGAAACGAGTTTTCATAAAATAAATTCGGGTGGAATTTTGGAGAGACAAAAGTTTTAACATTCAACGCCCGTCGCGATGTAAATGCGAAGCGGCACCTTACGCAAAAGTGGCAAAAAATCGCCAACTATCTGGAGACGTTACCGCGCATTTTGCAGCACAGTTAAAATTGAGCGCCGAAGACGACGGACTTCTGCAGGGGTGAGTTTTTCACTGGCCTTTCGCTGGAAACTGCGCTTTCGTTGCGGCCCACTAAATCATGTCCGCCGCCGCCAACATTTTGAAAATCGGTCTGCCTTCCGGCTCGCTCGAAGCACCGACGATCGATCTTTTTCAGAAGGCCGGCTTTACGATCACCATCTTCAAGCGGAACTACAAACCCGCCGTCGATGATCCCGAAATCGAACTGCGCCTCCTCCGCGCCCAAGAGATCAGTCGTTATGTTGAACACGGCTACCTCGATTGCGGATTGACCGGACGCGATTGGACCGAAGAGAACGGCTCCGACGTGGAGGTGATCTGTTCGCTGCCTTACAGCAAAGCCACGGCTCAACCAACGCGTTGGGTGCTGGCCGTCCCAGAAAGCTCGAACTACCAGAGCGTGAAGGACTTGCAAGGTAAGCGGATCGCCACTGAGGCCGTCGGGCTGACCAAAAAATTTCTGGCAAAACACGGCGTCGAGGCCGAAGTCGAGTTCAGCTGGGGCGCGACCGAGGTCAAAGTGCCCGACTTAGTCGATGCAATCGTCGATATCACCGAGACCGGTTCGTCTCTGCGTGCGAACAAGCTGCGGATCATTGCCGACCTCGCCGAGTCGTTCCCGCAGATCATCGCGAACCATCAGGCCATGACCGATCCGTGGAAACGCGGCAAGCTGGAGCGGTTGGTTCTGCTGCTCCAAGGCGCACTCAATGCCCGCGACAAAGTGGGCTTGAAAATGAACATCGCGGAAAACCAGTTGAAAAACCTCCTTTCCGCGCTACCCTCCCTCCGCAATCCGACGGTCTCGCATCTTGCGCAGTCCGACTGGGTCGCGGTGGAAACCGTGATCGACGAAAAAGTCGTCCGCGAGATTATTCCCCAGCTCAAAGCCTTGGGCGCGGAGGGAATTATCGAATATCCTCTCAACAAATTAGTGTATTAGTAAAACTGACCTTAAAGACCGTAACCGACCGTAAGAAAACCCCATGGGATCCCTGAAAAAACGTAGAAAATCGAAAATCGCCAAGCACAAGCGCCGCAAGCGGATGAAAGAAAACCGCCACAAGAAGCGTTTGCGCTACAAGTCGTAATTGCTAGATTGGCCGATGATTCGGCCTCTGCGGAATTTACCGATGCAACGCATCCCGTTCTTCCGCCCGATCTGCCTGAAACCGCAATGGAAAGCCGCTGGACTTTTGTTCAGCGGCCTTTCGTTCTTCGGGATCTCTGCCGCCCTCGCGATCTCCCCGCCCGTGGTGCCGCATCCGCCCGAAAAGACTTTGGGCGACGCCCGGCTTTCTTTCGAGTTTGAGCGGGCGAAAGACGATCTTCAGCTCGGCAACTCCGGCGTGCGTAAAGCCGACGCCCTGGCGAATTACGTTCTCGGATTAATTGCGGAGGAGGACGGTTCCAGCGACTCCGCCCTCGCTGCTTACGAGCGCGTGCTGCAGCTCGATCCCGCTGGGGTTGACGCGAAGCTCGCGGTCCGGATCGCCAACGAATACACCCGCCGGGGCGATGTCACGCAAGGGGTGACCTTGCTGAAAAACGCCATCCAAGCGCAACCCAGCGAGCCACTGCCCTACATCACGTTGGCTTATCTCTATTTTAAAGAGTTGAACCAGCTCGAGCCAGCGCTGAAATATGCCAATGAGGGTGTAAAGGCAGCCCCCTACGATCTGCGCACCCACCAGGCCCTCTTTGTCGTGCTCGATGCGATGGGGAACGAGGCCAAAACCGAGCAGGCTCTCGATCAGGCGGCTAATCTGGATTCGAAAGATCCCGAATTCTGGTTCGGCCTCGGCGATCTTTACCTGCGCTTTTACGGCCGGGAACGCGCCGAAGACCAAATCGATCTGCTGAAGCTCCAAAAAATCACCGCTTTATTCGATAAAGCCCTCGCCCTCGCCCCGCAGGATGCGTCTGTGCTGGCCCGGGTTGGCGATTACTTTGGGCGAATTGGCGACTTGAAAAAGGCCGTCCCGCTTTATCTCCGCGCCCTCGATGAAAAAAACAACCCGCCCGATTCCCTCCAAGCGGACCTGCGCATGCGGCTGGCCAAGGTTTATGTAAATCTCGGCAAACGTCCCGAGGCGATCGAGATGCTGCAAAAGCTCATCCGCGTCAACCCGCTCTTGAGCGAGGCCTACACCATGCTGGGCGCACTTTACGTGGATAAGGAGGATTACGCGTCCGCCCTGACGAATTTTCAACAGGCACTGCTCACCGGTAAGTCCGAGCCGCGCAACTACCTCCGCGTCGCCCAGACCGCGATGCAGTTGAAAGATTACCCCCTCGCCATTCGAACGCTGATCGAGGCGCGATCGCGTTTCGGCTCGCCAGAATTCACCACCTTGCTCGCCATTTCGTATAGCCAGAACGGTCAAAGCGAGGAGGCGATGCAGAAATTTGAGGAGGCCGTCTCGGAGGCCGGCAGTTACGAGGGCGACGCCGTCAATCTCACCGCCGGCTTCTATCTGAGCTACGCCGATGCCGCGCAAAAGGCTGGGCGCATCGAGAAGACCGTCGAGCTGGTGAAAAAATCAATCGAACTCGATCCCGAACGCGCCCACGAGGGGCAAAATTTCCTTGGTTACCTCTGGGTGGATCGGAGCGAAAATCTCGAACAAGCGGGTCAACTCATCCGCCAGGCTTTGCTCGCCGAGCCCAACAATGGCGCCTATCTCGACAGTCTCGGTTGGTATTATTTTAAAACCGCCCGCTTCGATCTTGCCCTCAAGCAACTCCTGAAAGCTGCCAGCAAACTGGAGAAGGACGACGCTGTTGTCTTCGAGCACATCGCCGACACTTACGACAAGCTAGGAAACAGCGAACAGGCTCTCGATTATTACCGGAAAGCCCTCGCACTCGATCCGGACAACAAAACCCTCGAAGGCAAAATCGCTCCCCGGAAAAAATAACGCAGCGCCACGTTGAGGCGACAAAAGATCGACGCCCTCGGAGCGAAGAAACTTTATCTTAGAAGACCAGTATGGTCTCGCCCATTTCCGCAAAAAGTATCCGCCGAAAACACTCCGAGCTAGAAACCGTTGCTACCGTGACACGCGGATCCGTTCGGCTCATTCGTAGTGTGTCCACATTCGGATGACTTTGATGACTCGTTCGGCGTCATAGACCTGATACACCAAGCGGTGCTGGAAGTTGATGCGGCGCGAATACGCCCCCGCCAAATCGCTAATCAGCTTTTCGGCGGGTGGCGGGTTTTGGAACGGGTTCTTCGCGATGATGTCGAGAAGACGTTGCGCCGGTGATTTGAGGATTGAGGACGCAATCTTCCTAGCATCCGTCTGCGCTTGCTTGGTGTAAACAATGGACCAACTCACTGACCGGGATTCTTGGAGGCTTTGTTGAGTGGTTCGGCTAGGCCCTTCCGGATGGAGTCGCGCATCCCTCAAATGGAGACGAGGTGAGGCGTCGCTTGGATGCTGCGCCAGTCTTCCTCCGACACGAGCACGGCGTTAGAACGCTTGCCGGTAATCTGGATGGGTTCATGGGAATCGTCGGCCTCATCGAGAAGTTGATAGAGCTTGGAACGGGCTTGCGTAACGGGAAGCAATTTCACGGCCGATATGCGTGTTAAAGCGCGGGTTTTGTCAAGCGGCGTGCAGGCTGCATTATTTTGTCCAAAAGCGATGAAATGAGAGCGACTTAAAAGCGTCGAACTGAGAAAGTTCGGGATGACTCTGAGGAAACCCCAAACGCGCCCGCGTTAGGCGTTTCGGTTGTCTTGATCACGCTTAATCAATCGAGTCTTGCGGAAACGCATCTCACCGCGCATGACATAGAGAACGACAACGCGCGCTCCGTCATAGCGGTAGAGGACACGGCAAGGTGCCTCGACAATCTGGCGGTAACGGGACTGTTTCAGCTCGGGCGGGCGGGAACCACTCTCCGGCTGCTCCACAAGTTGTTCGACGTGCTGAAATACTCGCTGAACAAGACGCCTTGCTGCCTGTGGGTCGTCGAGCGCGATGTAATCGGCAATAGCGTCTAGGTCACTCAGAGCCGGTTCGGTCCAGATTAGCTTAGCCATCGCGCCATACGTTTCTTGGCTTCAGCGTGGGTCAGAACTCGTCCATCCTCAAGGGCGCGTTCGCCGCGGGCAATGCCCTCCAAAATCCCAAGCCGTCGATTGAGCGTTTCGAACGTCTCGACGGCCATGAGGTAAGCGGCGGGTTTGCCGTGTTGGGTGATGAGGACAGCTTCTCGATCGGATTCAAGGTCGGCGATGATTTCGGTAGCCTTGCGTTTGAGTGTGGTGACGAGTTCAGTTCTCATTAAGTGCTACTTTAGTACCATTCGCTTTCAGAGCAAGCGCAGAAGCAGCTTCTACCGTCCAAAGGCGATGAAAAAGGAGCGGCCTGAAAGTGTCGAACTGAGAACGTTGGCGATGACTCTGGAAAAGCCGCAGACGCCTGAAGGCAATGCTCAAGCGAGCTTCCACCGTCTCACCAACGTTTTAGCGGAGAACAACCGCCGCCCAAGCCACACTTTCCTAACATTGTTCCAACCCTAGCCCTAGGCCCTCGAAATTATCTCATTCGACAAACCCAATCCACCCGCCAAAAATTCGCCCGTCAATTTATGTGACCCGAATCCTCCGCGTTTAACGTTTCTTCATGGCAAAAAATGTTGCCAGCGATCGAGTGTCTCTTATTAATCATAATGGGATCTCGGATAATCGGGATTAACTAAGGGCTTCATTTACATGTATATTTCTAACCGCATCGTCGCCATTAGCGTAATTTTCTTTTGCTTGCGGGTGTTGCCCACAGCATCGGCGGCAACGGCGCCATACAGCGGAACCCCTCAAAAATTACCTGGAATAATAAAATCGGTGAACTTTGATTTGGGCGGCGAAGGCGTCGCTCACCATGATTCGGATTCGGCTAATTACGGTAATTTTCGCAAATCAACCTCCGTCGACGCCTACAGCGATCCGGCCCGCTCCCATTTGGGTTACAATCGCGCGGGTGAGTGGCTGAAGTATACGGTGAACGTGGCCGCTTCCGGTACTTACTTGCTGTCCGTTTCGGTGGCCTCGGTCGTCGCCGGAGGATCATTTCATCTGGAATTTGATGGCGTTAAAAAAACTCCCACAATTTTTTTCCCAAAAACGGGAGGATGGTCAGATTTCCTTACGTTAAAAATCCCTAGTCTCAAATTAACCGCGGGAACGCGAGTGATGAAACTTGTTTTCGAAACCAACTCCAGCAGCGGTACGGTCGGCGATGTCGCGGACATGAGTTTTGTGCTAACGGCCCTGGCGACTCCGCCCAATCCTCCGGTCGTGCCACCCGTCGTGATTGATCGCGTCGCTTATCTCAATCGCGCGAACAGTCTCTCTCGGCCCGAGGGTCTTCGCTACCGTTACGGTGATCCCAGTACAATCGCGACCACGGGCTTCCCCACCTACTACAAACCTAGCGACAAACTCCTCGTCAATGACCCCGGCCAGCCCGGATATCTCTTTCAGCTCGGTACGCAAAACAATGCCCTCGACAACTACAGCAGTAATATGGGTCAGATCCTTTACTCGCCCGACAATAGCTCGAATGCCGGCATCGATGCCATCACCTCTTTGATCATGGGCAAAGGCACCTTCTGCGAAATGCCACAGTTGCCCTGGGTTTATTACGGGGCGGGAGTGCCCGATCCGGATGCGCTGAGAGCGACTTACATTTCAATGAATGGCAGCGCGCTCAAGGCACCCATCGCCATGGGGCGCGCCTACGGTTTCACAAACTGGGGGACCAATAGTCTCGTGGCTTTCCAATCGGGACTGCTCGCGGCCTTCGGCACCAATACCAGTCGTGGCAAAGTCGCGTATAAATTTCCGCCCAATAAAGTTCCCACGGCGGTCGCTCTTACCTCGAATAACGAATTCGCGCTCGTGACGATTTGGGATACGAATCTCGTTAAGGGACAAGTCGCGGTCCTCGCGCTAGGTACCGGCAAAGCCTACTGGGGCGACTGGGCCGAGCTTTATCCGGGGCTGCGCAACCAAGGAAGCTGGGAGTTTATGAAACTCCTCGGTTACGTGGATCTCCCGGGCATGGCGCAACCTACCGAGATCTCCGCTTCGGCCGATCTCGCCGTTTCGTTGGGTGAACATTCGGACCAAGGATGGATGTCCTCACCCGACGGACGAAACGCCCGCTACCAACTCCGGCAGTTAAGCCTGAGCAACGAGACCAATCGTCAGAGCTTTATCACCGGACCCAACCGCGAACGTTACGCCCGTGCGGGGTTTGCCACCGTCATCAGCAGAGCCGAAAAAAAAGCAATCTTCCTCAATCTGCGCCCTTTGTTCGCCAAAGTGAATGCGATGTATTTCGGTTCGTATAGCACTTTCCTGAAGACTCGAGACCTTGGGCAGGCTCCGACGCAGTGGCCTTACGCCTTTTCGGCGGCACCCGATTTTGCGCCGACCGTGGTTAAAACGGTGTATTTCTCGAGTCCGCCGTCCGCCGTTCGGACGAGCATCGCTCCGGGAGTGAACCAATCCTATGTGGCGACGGCCGATGGCCTGTTGCACACTTTTTACGTCGGTGGATACGGATCCGCCTCAGGGGGCGCTCCTATCGATATTCAGGAACTCGTTCCCGTCAAACTGGGTCTCAACCCGACCAGCATCGCGTTCAATAAACACAATCCTGCCCAAGAACTGATTGTAGCCGCCCGCGGCGCGCGGGCCATTCAGTGGGTTCAGCATTACGGCGGTGTCGCCCGCCTCATCAAAGAGTTGAAGGACAAGCGAATGATCGACCCCATCTCGGTCGAGGATAACGACAACCAGGGAACGACTTCTTATCTGGTGACGGTCGCGGATTACACCGGCAAGCAAGTGATGAATTTCCGCTACGGCCCGGTGATCTTCGCTACCAACGGTGGAGCCCGCTTCGGTATGGGCCCGGACAGCAACGCCCTCTTTGAGTACGGGGGGCGGTATCCGGTCGCGGGCAAACCCTTTGGAGTATCTACCAGTAACGTCCCGTAGAGGGCGTCGCAAAAATCAGTTGTAGCGCCGGTCTGAAGGTCTTACTCAGGCGAGATTCCACCGTCTCACCAACGCTTTTTTGGAGAAAAACTGCCGCCCCAACCTCACTTTCCTAACACTATCTCCTCACCATCCGTGGGCCCGCTAAATCACCTAATTCGACAACCACTCACCGACATCAATCCAACCGCCGCACAAATATCCAATACCAATATCCTGCCTTGCGGTCATTCGGGTTTGACGCACCTAGGCACTACTCTAGGGGAGCAATCTTGCCGGGTGCTTGGAGTGCAGCGGCGCGGTTAAAAGCTTCGAGTAATTCCTGTTGGTGGATGGATGTCCAATCGAGAACGAGCGCCAAAGCACGCTTCGGAATCGAGCCGTCGATAACCTGTAATGTCTCAATCGCAATCTTGGCGTCTTGCTCTGCGTAAAGAGCGTGAAAATGAGGTGGCGGATGATCGCCGTAGAAGATTTGAATGACGATGCCATAAAATCGACTAATCTCAGGCATGGGAGAACGAGTGGCTTAAAGTTGGGAACACGTCTGCTGCGGTCTTGCCGACAATCTGGAGGTAGAGGGAATCGGGGCACAAATCAAGGTCCCCAGGCCATTGGAGAGCACCAATCGGGGTGATGGAAAGCTGCTCGAAAACGCCCTCCTGCAACCAAGCTCGGAATACCCCGTGACCAGCTAAGTGGCTCAAATCAACCGTTCCCGATACCCCGTCGTCGAAACGAAGGGACACCCGGAAACAGTCAAGAGGCTTTGCTTCGGTGATTTTCATATAGGTAGATTACTCGCGTTCAACCGTTGTGTCGAGACGCGAGCAACGGCTAACGAACCCAAGCTCAGCGACAGCGGAGTGAGGCGCGGCACCTGCATGGTGGGCGGAAAGGCGGCGGCGGAAGCAGGTGCCGTGACAAGCCCAAAGCCGTTCGCTGCAGCGCACGGATGGCATGTAAAGGAGCGACCGGTGCGATCATCGGTTAATCTCGAAGCATATGACTAAATACATTCTTCAATCAACACCAACAACCGCACCAGAAGCGGTTTCACTTTCCTAACATTATTTCCACACCATCCGTGGGCCCGCTAAATCACCTGATTCAACAACCACTCACCGACATCAACCCGTTCGCCGCAAAGCCACTTGTCAAGATATGTGGACTGACCCCGAAAACCCGCGGCCTCACACCTGTCCAAAATAAGATTTAAAAGGCACTCCTGAATGGGTTGGAATGGAGGTGATGAAAAACCCAAACTTCACCCACTCAGGAGGCTGGCAATGATTTTGCGTAATGCGAGCCTGTTTAGTCAACTCCTAGGCTT
>JBBRPA010000027.1:0-48238 GCA_038228695.1 Chthoniobacterales bacterium | reverse complement strand
AGGCCATGATCCCCGCCCTGCGCAGGTTCTGGGAAGATGCGGGAGCGGTACTACGCTTAATTGGACGAGACTGGATACGCCAGCAAGCAAACTCTTCGCTTCAAATTCAGGAGTCACTTTAATTTAAGCAGTTGGTATTAGTGCGCCGGATCTCACTTTAAGTTTTCGATCCAGTGAGCCAGGAAGAATTTCTTTTCGTGCGGTAAAATATCCGTGGATGTGCCGATGATGGGGCGAAGGGCGGTGCTCATTTGCAAGTTCACGAGAACGAAAATAATAGTCCACACCTTCAAGTGTGAAGTCGATTGAACGCCCACCATTTTCATCATTAGCCCGAGCAGGCGGAGGCCAAATCCGAGTGCAACCAGCCAGAAAGCTAGGTGCAGTGCGCCCATGAATGCGACGGATTCGGTGGATTGCGAAAAAACCCACGAAACAGGAGCGAAACCGACGAGCAAAATGGCCGTGAGCGCAAGCACGGCAATCATGACGCCGAACAAACTGCGCAATGTTAGATTCGCACCAGCTAGGCACGCGAAAATGAAGAGACTCGGCAGGCAAATCAGCATGCCGCTTGCCGAACCTAGCGCCACTTTTAGTGGAGCAGCATAGAGTTGCGATCCGCCGGAAAAGCTTCCGATGACCAACCCATACGCTACGAACGAAATGAGAGCAGTAAGGGCGAGGATCGCGATGGCTTTGGTTTGCCGCGTTTGATGGAGCGCCGCGATGAGGTGGGTCGGGCGCTTCAGCAATGCTTCGAGTATCGAACCGAAGTCAGGCGAAAAAGGTGGATCAGTCGGCAGTGGTGGCTGTGTGGAATTTGCAGTAGTGGATGGTTTGGGTGTGTTCATATGTTATTGGTTTGATGTTAGAAAAGCCGGACCAACGCCCGGAAAGTGGATTCGAAAAAATTTCCATGGAATGGGTCGCTGCGGAGAAATTGCACGGGTAGATTCGGGCTTCCAATAAACGGGCGGAGGATCCAGGAAAGCTGTGCGCCGAGGAGCAGATTGACGGCGAGCCAACTCCAGAAAACCTGGCTTCCGGCTTGGGTGCTGGTGCAGACGTTTTGGAGCAATCGGAGCAGACGTCTATTTGCGACAACTCCAGCGTAGGCGACGAACCCGACATCGCTGAGCAAGGTGACACTATGGCCGACGGACCGTGCCGCTGAATGCAGCGGTGGCGTATTGAAGACAAGAAACACAATGATAGGACTCAGCGCACCCAAGATCATCGAGGCTAGCGTGAAGCTGAGCAGGACGATGAATGCGCAATGGCGAAATCTCAAACCGGAGCCAAGAACTTGCGCAAGAAGGCCGTTGAGAAGAGCATTTGTGCCAGCGGTGAGAAAGATCAAAAGAGGCATCTTCAACGCCGTGTAAACTGCCTGCTCTGGCGACCGCCACAGACCTACCGCTCCGCCGTAAAGACCGGAACCGCAGATGATGGCCAGGCAGCAGACGAGCATCCACGATGGGTCGCGTTCATCGAGCCAGCGGGCAATGGCCTCATGATCGCCCCAGCAAAGGTCGCGTAAGCGTTGACCATATCCTCGGTGTAAATTCATGATTTGCGCGCGATTTCTTCCAGACGTAAATGGACTGCGCCCACCGTCGCCTGAAGCGTCGATGTGCCGGCTGTAAGCCCAACGTTTTGCGATTTGCAAAACCATTCAGGAACGATCTCCTCCGGGCGTTCGACATGATAGACTTGCAATCCAGCCGCAGTCGCGGTGGCGACAAGTTGGAGCGTGTTATTGCTGTTTCGCCCTCCAACGACCACGAGTGTGTCGCAGGTCTCGATGAGTTGGCGAAGAGCGATTTGCCGGTTTTTCGTTGGCTGACAAACCGTGTCGCGGAATGTAACTTCGCTCTTCGGGCGGGCGGCTTGAAGCGCTTTTACGAGGGCGAAGACTTTTTCAATCGGTTGCGTCGTCTGCGAGATGACTCCGTAGTGTGAGCTGTCAGGAAGCGCCCGCAGGTCTGCTTCGTTTTCCACCACAAAGGCGTTTTGAAAATCACCGATTAATCCAAGCACCTCCACATGGCCGCGCTGGCCGATGACAACGGGGTAGCAGCCTTCTCCAACCAATCTGGCTAGGGAAGCGTGAGCGCGGCGAACCAGTGGGCAGGTAGCATCAGCCACGTCATAGCCAGCGGACTTCCAAGCCTCGCGTCGTTCATTCGATGCGCCATGGGCAGTAATCATCACCTGTTTTGTTGTCGCTTGCCCATTTTCCAGACGTCCGCGCTGGACGCCGCGCTCGTCGAGTTGAGCGAGGACGATTGGATTGTGAACGAGTTCGCCAAGCATTGTGAGAGGCCCGTTTTGCGCGAGTTTTTTGGCATCAGCGAGCGCATCGCGCACCCCGAAACAGAGACCGTAGTGGTGAGCTAGAATAATTTTCATAAAGCTTTGTAGTGCAAAGTGATTAGGCAAATAAAATTAGCCGCGAGCGGCTTTGACGACTTCCTCAAGAATCCCCAGATACTCCGAAAAGGCGGCGCGGCCACGTTCGGTCAGTGCATAGCTGGTCTGCGGACGATCGAGCATTTCTTTCGTGACGGCCACGTAGCCGCTGTCGTGTAACGTTCGTAAATGCGTGACGAGATTTCCGTCGCTCATGCGCAATTCGGTTTTCAAATCCTGAAAGGGCCACGACTGGCGACTGGCGAGGAGAGTCATGATGCCAAGGCGACTTTTTTCGTGAATAACACGGTCGAGTTTTTCAAAATCGAACATCGTTTCATGCAGCGGGTTGAACCGACTGTAAGGCCGCTCCTCGCGACCAGGTGGCGGTTGCATAAATCAGATGAAATAGGCCGAAAGTCACACCCATAATGAGGTGAGCAGAACGAGAGTTGGAGACATCTATGGTGTGCGGAAAAGTGCTCGCAAAAAGAGTTGCCAGCCCGGCAAAGAGGAATGTGCGGCCTAGCCAGACGAGCGAACGCGGCGCGAATTGCTCGGTAGAAAGCAGGGTCAATCCATAGAACGAAACCCACGTGATAGAAAGCAAAGAGGTCGGTCCATTTTCTCGGATGATACAGATCGAAAAGATGACTGCTGCGAGCAGAGATGGAAGGACCGCACGAATCGCCAGTCGCAGACCGCGGGAAAGCAGAAGCTTCCCTTCGCGAGAATTGTCGCGCCAGAGAAAGAGGGTGTTCGCCATTAGCGTCAGAACAAGGACAACCAGCCAGCTGCCAACGAACGTGGTCGAGAGCGAGCCCGAGAAATTCAGCAGTGCGAGAGCCGACGCCAGCAGACCACCCACGAGTGCTGTGGGAGCAGAGATTGCTCGATAAACCGTGGCGCGCTCCATGAGATTACGGATCACGCGGAGATGCTCAATGGCGTTACTTTCGTGCGGCATGGAATAGCTTTGCACTACAAAGTGTCGGTGTGCAAGGGTTTATTTTTCATTTTTATTGCGTGCGCTTTGGAGATAAACATCGAATGCGGCGACTTGGCTCCAGTTGGGTATCGAAACCTTGCGTTTACCAACTAAGCCGCTGAATACCTTCGACGAAATCGAAATGGGTATCGCGACTGATGATGGGCTGGTCGTATTGCAACGCCAATGCAGCAATCCAGAGATCGTTGGCGGGGATCGGTTTTCCAACAAAGCGAAGTTTTTCGCGGATTTTCGCGTAAAAGCGGGCGGTGTCTGAATCAACTTCCAAAACGAGAAACTGATTTTCAAGTTCATCCAGCCACGGCTCGATTTCTTTTTGTTTCCGAGAGCGGATCAAGCCAAAGCGGTATTCACCCAAGACCACACTCGGCAGATGATGTCGGGACGTGGTTTGGAGCACGGTTGCAAGTCTTTCATCGCTCTCGAAAAACGCAGAAAGGGCGTTCGTGTCCAAGATCATTTCCAATCTTCCGGGTCGATCTCGCGAAAGCCGGGTGCGTTGATGATCGCACTGACTTCCTCGGCGGCCTCTTTGGGGACTTTGCCCCAAACGGCCCGCCAACCGGTGACTTTTTCCTCACCTTTGGCGGCGAGTTTTTCCTCGGCGGCTTCGGTGAAAAATTCGCGCAAGCTTTTCCCGCTCAGAGCGGCCGTGGCCTTGATGCGACGGTAAAGGGGATCGGGAATTTCGAGAGTCGTCTTCACGGCATACATAAAACCATATTTACGGTAACCAGCAACTCAAAACGGTGCGACGAGCTTCCCCTAGGTTTGAAGTTAGAAAGTGGCCAAGCAATGACCAAGAGGCAGGAGGAGAGTCCTCTCAAGGTTCCCGCGCGAAATCGCAAGCCCCACATCCAAAGAAATTTGAAGAATATGCACCCATGAAGACTCGAACTTCAAACCTTCTGATCCGTAGTCAGATGCTCTATCCAATTGAGCTATGGGTGCTTGTAAAAAGCAATCGGGGAGGGGGAAAATACGCGTTTTGAACCGGGCGTCAATGGGCTACTTTGTCGGCGGCCGGGCAGGGAGGTTGAGGAGTTGCAGGGCGGCGAGACCGGCGCGGCGAAGGGATTCGGCGCTGAGTGCGGCCGGTAAATCATCCGCGGTTCCGGTGGCGGGATAGAGCGCGTCGTCGAGGTAGGTGGCAGGCAGACCGGCCTGGAGCGCGGGTAGATGCGGCCCCCAACTTGGGCGGTCGAGGGATGTCACTTGGTGGTCCCATTTTTGCAGAAAGCAGAGGGTTTGGAGGAATTGATTAAGCGTCCTGTCGGTGAGCGTGGGAAGGGTCCAGTGGGCGTTGCGATGACCGATCGCGCCGAAGGCGAGGAGCGCGTTGCAGTGGTTGATCTCGCCGTTTTCGACAAGGCCATGGATGAAAAACTGCGAGCCGGCCATCCCGTCGGAGCTGGAAATTTGCCGGGAGGGTTCTTCGCCGTCGAGAAAGACGAGTTGGAGGCGCTCGGCAATGGCCGGATGCTCGCGCAGGCGTTCGGCGATTTCGAGGAGAAGCCCGCAACCCGCCGCGCCGGAGCTGGCGGCGGGGAAGGTAACAAGGGCGGAGCCAGGCGCGTCGTAGTGGGCGGCGAGAATGAGGCGCGGTCTGGTGGGTGGATTTTTCCCCGGCCAGGTGGCGATCAGGGTGGTGTGGGTCCGGTCGCCGAGGGGAGTTTTTGCGTCGAAGGTCTGAAAAATGGGGGGCCAGCCGAGGCGAGTGAGTTCGGATCGGAGATAAGCGAGAGTTCGCTGGTGGCCGGGGGTGCCGTAGGCGCGGGAGCCGATTTCACAAATGGTGCGGGCGCGTTGAAAAGCGAGAGTGCCGTCGAGCCCAAGGGAGAAAGGATCGACGAGTTCTGCGAAGGGCAGTTTGGGGGTGGAAAGGGTGGCGGCGGTCTCAACGGGCGTCGCTGTGGGGATTCCCGACGGTGGCGGGACGGGCTTTTTCCGGCAGCCGCCGAGGAGGAGGATGGCGACGAGGAGTGGGAGCAGCCGGGCCACGGACGGAGCGTTACGTTTCCTCGGAAAGGCCGAGAACTTTGAGGACCCGCTGGAGGTCGTCGTTGCCGTAATATTCGATTTCGATGCGGCCCTTTTTATCGTTGTGAGCGACGGTGACGTGGGTGGCGAAGTGACTTTGCAAACGGTTCTGCACGCTGAGCAAGGCTGGGCTGAGATGAATCGCAGCCGGGCCAGATCTGCGGCGCGGCGAAGGGGTCAGGCCGTGTTTGTGGAGGAAATTTTGCACGATGTTTTCGGTCTCGCGCACGGTGCTGCTTTGCCGGAGGACGATCTGGGCGGCGGCGAGTTGTTGCTCGTGATCTTTCAGACCGAGGAGGACTTTGCCGTGGCCGACCGTGAGCAGATTCTGGGTTAGCCACGTCTGGATCTGAGGTTCGAGTTCGAGGAGGCGCAGGGAATTAGCGACGCCCGCCCGGCTGCGGCCGACCCGAAGTGCGATGTCTTCTTGGCGCAGATCGAATTCCTTGGCGAGGCGTTCGTAGGCACGGGCTTCGTCGATGGGGTTAAGGTCAGCGCGTTGGAGGTTTTCGATCAGGGCGAGTTCGAGCACGTCGCGGTCGGTGGCGTGACGGACAATGGCCGGAGCCTCGGAGAGACCGGCGCGTTGGGCGGCCCGCCAGCGGCGCTCGCCGGCAATGAGCTCGAATTTGGAGCCCACTTTGCGGACGATGAGTGGCTGGATGATGCCGCGCTCTTTGATCGAATCGGCCAACTCCTGCAACGGCTCTTCTTTGAATTCGCGCCGGGGTTGGAATGGGCTGGCGACGAGGCTGCCGACTGGGATCATTTCCACCCGTTCCCCGTCGCTCGCGATCGGAGTGGGGGTGGCGACCTTGGGAGTGATGAGGGCTCCGAGACCTTTGCCGAGTGCGAGTTTGGCCATAGGAGAAAAGGATTACACGGTGGGCTTGCGCTTGCCAACCGGCAAAGCATGATCGGCGGATGATTTTTGAGCGCCTGCGGCTGGTCGATGACGTCATCCCGGGGGAAGGGGCATGGAACATGGCGGTCGATGAAATGCTCACGCGCGGGATCGTTGAGCCGACACTGCGAATTTATCGTTGGTCGGAGCCGACGGTGACGTTTGGGTATTTCGAACCACTGGCCGAGGTGCGTCGATTGCGCCCGGGCTTGCCTTTGATGCGGCGGTGGACGGGTGGTGGCCTGGTGGATCACGGGGCAGATTTGACGTATTCGTTAATGATTCCGGCGGGGCACCCACTGGCGGGGGTGGATCGCGGCGATTCGTATTGTCAGATTCACCGGGCGATTCAGGCGTGGCTGGAGGCGGTGGAGGGAATTCGATCCGAGCTGGCGACCGGAGGCGAGTGGCTCGGTGAGGGGTGCTTTGCGCGTCCGGTTCAGGGGGATTTGCTTGTGGACGGCCGGAAAATCGCGGGTGCGGCGCAGCGTCGGACGCGGCGCGGGTTGTTGCATCAGGGCAGCGTGCGGTGGACTCTGTCTAAGCCGTTCGATCCAGGGAAGCTGGCGGGAGCGTTCGCGGGACAGATTGCACGAAAGCCTTTATCGGAAACGGAGCAACGGGAGGCCGCGCGACTCGTTGCTAACCGCTATGGTCGCCCTGAGTGGCTGGAACACCGTTGAGTCGTGGGTTAAATCGCGAGTTGACGGTTTCCCTAGGAAATTTAGAATCAGCGCATGGGACTACTTCGCAAACTCTTCTGGGTGGCGCTTTTTATCGCGTTCACGTTTTCTTTTGTGGTCCTTTTTGAATACGGCACAAAGGATTTTATTAAAGACTTTCCGAAGAATGCGAAAGCGGAGTATGCCCGCCTTCAGGCCTACACCGCACCCTCCAAGCCCAGTCAATCTGACGGCGTGAAATAAATTCCGCGTCTCGTCCCAGCAGCCCCCGATCGCCGACTTTACCCAGTATGCCCCCTCCCAAGACCGAAAAACAACTTTCCGCGCAAGCCCGCAGCAATTACTTAAAGGCGATCTCCGCCCTCGAGCTGAAGAACTTCCAATACGGCATCACTCTCCTGCAGGATGTCCTGCGCGAGGAGCCAAGTTTCATCGATGGACGGAAGGTTCTGCGCAAAGTGGCGATTGGGCGTGTAAAGGAGAAGAAAGGCTTCTTCGGAGGACTCTCAACTTCTCCGATTGCGGTCATGAAGGCGCAAGCTCTTCTGAAAAAAGACCCAGCCGCCGCGATCGATGCCGCCGAGAAACTGCTCGAGACCGACCCTTACAACGGGCCGGCTAACCAAATTATCAAGGACGCCGCTCTGGCCCTTGACCTCTACCAAACGGCCCGGTTTGCGATCGAGACCGTTCGCGACGGGAGCCCGAAGGATCCCAAAGTCCTCCACGAACTCGGCAAACTTTATTACGAGAACGGAGAACCCGCCAAGGCGGTCGAGGTTTACAACGAACTCGTCGAGATCAATCGCAACGACATGGCCGCGGTCAAGTTTGGAAAGGACGCCGCTGCCGCTGCCTCAATGAAGAGCGGGGGATGGGAAGCGGTCGCCGAATCGGGGGGCGAAAAAGATTATCGTGATCTAATTAAGGATAAGGAATTGGCCACTTCGCTGGAGCAGCAAAACCGCGTCGTTCGTTCGGATGAAATGATCGAAAACCAGCTCGCTGAGCTGACGGTTCGCTACAACGAAAACCCGGCAAACATGGATGTGGTCCGGAAGATGGCCGGTCTTTTCGAGCAAAAGGGCGACCTCGCGACGGCCGTTCAATGGTTTGTTTACGCCGCCTCGCTCACGCAAAACACCGACGCAACCCTCGTTCGCAAAGCGAGCGATTTGCAGATGAAACTCTACGACGACAATATCAAGGCTTACGAGGAATGGATCGAGGCCAACCCGAGTGATCCTGCCGTCGCGGAAAACGAAAAACATCTTCAGGAATATCGCCGTCTGCGCGCCGAGGCTCTGCTGGGTGAGGCCCGCAAACGGGTTGAGAAAAACCCTACCGACCTTTTGCTCCACTTCGAGTTAGGAGAAGTGCTCGTAAATATCGGTGAATACCGGGACGCTATCCCGGAACTCCAAACCGCCCGCAAGAGCCCGAACGTTCGCCTCCGTGCGATGAACATGCTCGGGCGGTGCTATCAAAATTTGAACATGCTCGATCTTTCCGTTCGCACCTTCGAGGATGCGGCGAAGGAAATCCTTGTGATGGATGGGACCAAGAAGGAGATCCTTTACAACCTCGGCTTAGTCCACGAGCAAATGGGAAAAAAGGACGAATCCCTAAATTGTTTCAAGGAAATCTACGAAGTCGATTACGGCTACAAGGATGTCGCCCATCGCGTGGAAAGTTCCTACACAAGTTAGTTTCCTAACTTCCGATCGCTTTCAGCACGGCTTCAGTCACCTCAGCGGACTGGACCGCATTCATGCAGCGGAAATCGATCGGGCACTCTCGCAGGAAACAGGGGCTGCACTCGACCTGTTGGCGGATCACTCGGTGATGTGGACCCATCGGCCCAGTTAGAATCGGCTCGGTACTGCCAAAAACCGAGATAGTCGGCACTCCGAGCAGCGCGGCAAGATGCATCGTGCCGGTGTCGTTGGTTAGAAGCGCGGTGCATTGGCCAAGCGTGTCGATCAATTGGGCGAGCGACGTTTTGCCTGCGAAACTTTTTGCAGATGGCCCGATCTGTTGGGCGATCGATTCGGCCAACTCCGCGTCGCCAGCAGTCCCAAAAATCGACCACTCACAATACCGACGGTAGGCTACGGCTTGTCCAACCGCTATGAATCGCTCGGGTAGCCAGCGCTTTGCCGGGCCATACTCCGCTCCGGGACATAGTCCGAGGCGAAGCGGAGCGTAGGGTTTGGGCCGGGAGAGATCGGGGAAACCAATGTTACTAACATCCGCCCCGATCCACTTGGCGAGTCGGAGGTAATGACCGCTTTGGTGTTTTGGGGGCTCCGCATTTTTCGGCTCGCGGATTAATTGGTTGAGCAGCGCTTGGCGTCCTTGCCGGTCGTAGCCCACGCGCCGCGGGATTCTGGCAAGAAATATCTCTAGGGCCGTCCGCATCGAGTTGGGCAGAACGATTCCCACTTCGAAACGGCCTCGCAACATTTTTGCCACCGAAAAAACTCCTTGGTTAGGCGTGATCTCCAGCACCTCATCAACCTCGGGAATAATTTTCCAAAGATCCGCCAGTTTATCGCGGCAGAGGATCGTGAGATGAACGTCCGGCCGACCCATTTTGATCGCACGAACAGCCGGGATCGACATGACTGCGTCCCCCAGCCAATTGCTCGAGCGAATGACGATGTGGAATCGCTGCAAGTCGGCAGCCTCCATTCCGCGCGGTAAAACCAGTCCGCGTTTGTATCGTTTGCGATTGGTTAGGAGGAACTCCGGACTCGGAATCTTCCACCGGTCGTGCACCCAAAACCATTCGTGCGGACTCCGCCGGATCTGCTTCTCCAAAACAATATTGAGCTGGGAAGTCACCTGCCCGGGATCGCGTCCGATAGTGGCGAGCGGTTCCTCAAAAACGATCTTCCACCGCGCAACGCCAGTGGTCTGGACCGAAACAGGGACAAGCACTCCTCCAGAGCGCGCGGCGAGCAGCGCGGGGAGGGGTGAGGTCGAGGCGAGCTTTCCAAAAAAAGGAGTCCACACTCCGCCGTCTCCGGCATGTTGGTCGATCAACACACCTGCGATGCCGCCTTTTCGGACCGTGGCGATGGCCTCGTTAAAGCCCTCTTTGCGCTCCACCATGCGGATGTTAAACCGGGCTCGTGTTTCCCGGACGTGCCGGTCGATCAGGGGATTGCCCAGTCGTTGATAGATCGCGGTTAGTCCGGCACTGTCAAAGAGGAACATGATCTGCGAAATCAACTCCCAGTTGGCCATGTGGTTGAGCGCCCAGATAGTCCCGACTTTTCCAGCGATCAACCGTCGAACAGCAATGTCGTTTTCCAAAGTGATACGTTCCTTAATGCCGTCCTGATCGAGGCGAGCGAGGGCCGGGACAACAAAAATATTTGCCAGCAGATTCTGAAAATGGTTAACCGCGAGCGAGCGGATATCCTTCGCACTTTTTGCGGGGCCGAAGGCAATCGTTAAATTCCGGATTGCAAGGGAACGACTGGAGAAGGCTAGATGGAATGCCAACCAGCCCACGAGTCGGCCGAGTCGGAATACGAGATCAACCGGCAGCCGTCCCAAAAGCCAGACGGCGAGCTGATAGAAAAAGAATGAAACCCGATCCATGTTAGTGATCCTTTCGGTAGATCGTTCGCAAAGGGTGCTCGTCGAGCACGTTCGCCTCGAGGCCGCCCCATTTCAAACGATCGTAAAGCTGGATGCCGACGTAATAATAGAGCGGGCAGATCGGTGCCTCCTTGTTGACTAACATTTCCTCAGCTCGTCGGAAAATATCGAAACGCCGAGCGGAATCTAGCTCGCGCGCCGCATCGGCGATGGCGGCATCGTAAGAGGCGTTGGACCATCCCGTTCGGTTGTTACCGCCGTCCGTAACAAACATGTCGAGGAAGGTGTTAGGATCGTTGTAATCGCCGATCCAACTGCTCCGGCAAAAATCGTAGTCTAGGGTGTTTTGCGAATTGAGATACACTTTCCACTCTTGCTGCTTCAGGCCAACCTTTACCCCTAGTTCGCGTTGGAACATGGTCTGTAACTCGATCGCAATACTTTCGTTAATCTTCTTGCTGTCGAAAAGATATTCGATTGTGGGAAAGCCCTTTCCGTTCGGATAGCCCGCCTCGGCTAGCAATTGGCGCGCTTTTGCCGGATCTCGGACATAACTCGGTGGTGAGGAATAATTAGAGGTTTTTGGCGGGACAAAGCTTGTCGCCGGAACTTCTCCTGCACGGGTAATTTTGTTAACAATCAAGTCCTTGTCGATCACCAGCGCGAAGGCGAGTCGAACCCGCCGGTCGTTGAAGGGCGGACGGCTGACGTTGAAGCGGATGAAATAGTTTCCCAGAAAAGGTGCTGCATTGAAGTCGGGCATTTTCTTTAACTCCGACATCAGCGCAGGCGGGGTCAGGCCCTTGTCCATGAGGAGATCGGCCACCCCGGATTTGTAGAAGTTGTAAGCCGTCATGGAATTTTCAATGGGGAGGACATCGATGCTGTTCAACCGGACATTGGCGGCATTCCAATAGGCGGGATTTTTTCTGAGCCGGATGTGATCATTCAATCTCCATTCTTCTAGGGTGAACGCGCCATTGCTAACGATTTTACCGGGTTTGATCCAGTCTTCGCCATATTTTTCGATCGTTTCAATTGGAACTGCGCAGAGGGTGCAGAAACAGCAGAGACCGAGAAAGAACGGAGTGGGATTTTCTAGAGTCACGCGGAGGGTGCGCTCGTCGAGCGCTTGGACGCCAACCTGCGAAAAATCCTTCAGGGCTCCCTCGTTGTAGGCGCGGCCGTTTTTCAGGTAATGCAATTGATACGCATACTCGGCCGCCTGAGCAGGCTCGAGGACTCGTTTCCACGAGGCGACAAAATCGTGGGCGGTGACGGCGCGCCCGTTGGTCCAGCGGGCGCTGTCGCGGAGATGGAATGTATAAATGAGACCGTCCGGCGAAATTTCATAGGTTTCGGCCACGCCCGGCGTGGGCTGGCCGTTAGACCCGTAGGCCATTAAGCCCTCAAATAGCGCGTAGGCGACTCGGCCGTCCAATTGACCCGTCAGCACAGCGGGATCGATCGACTCCGGTTCTGCGCCGTTCAGGAAGACGAGGTCCGCGCGCGGGGATGACGGAGAGCATCCGGCAAGAAAAACGACCACGAGTGCAACAATTGCTCCGACCCAAAGTCTGCCCGCCCGGGAAATTCCAGGGATCCAAATCCGGTGGGTGAAATAGGAAATCACCGCTCGTTGGGAAAAAATCAGGGGGTCGGCGAGGCGACGGGCGCGACCGCTTCCGGGGCGACCGGTGCCGTAGCCTCAGGCGTAGCGATCGGGGCGATGGCTTCCGCAGGAGCTTGTTCGGGCGCCGGTGCTGGCGAGGCCGAAGGTGCAGCCGCCGGAGTCAACGAAGGAACTGGGGATGTGCTGGCGGCAGGGGTTACCTTTTTCACAGAGGCGGCGGCGGCGAGTTTCTCCTGCACGAGAGATTTTTTCGTAGAGGATTTTGAATAGAGAATCGTTAAGAGCAGGCAGGAGGCAAAGAAGATCGCGCCGAGGTAAACCGTAAATTTCTGAAGCACGTTGGTCGTCTGTGCTCCAAAAAGGTCCTGGGTCATCCCTCCGCCAAAAGCCGCGCCCAGACCCTCGTTTTTGGGCCGTTGCATTAGGACGATCAGCACCATAAGCACCGAGGTGATGACTAGAATGCCTAAAAGCAGGTAAATCGAAATGTTTAACATAGGTAGAGTCTTAAATTGTAGCGGGACTTGGCGTTTTGTAAAGAGCGGGAGTTCATCCCGGCCGCCAGGTCTTAGCTGGGGGTATGGGACGATGGCTGCGCTGAAATCGGAACAAGCTTAGCCGACGCATGACGGCAGAAAAATGTTAGAAACGTGAGGCGAGCGCTAGCAAAGGGATGGAGGGATCGAAAGACTAGGTGTGTTAGTAAAAAGGATAGTGCTTGCCTGATAGTAACTAATTAATTAACACAAGATACTAGTTGCATAAAAGAAAATTGTTACTAGTATCCTAACTATGCCCAAAAAAGCACCTAAAAAAGTCGTTAAGAAAGCCGCCCCTAAAGCTGCTATCAAAAAAACCATCAAGGCAGCGAAACCAGTGAAAAAAGTTGCCAAACCAAAAGTCGGAAAGACCGGCCCGAAGAAAGGTCGCGGTCGCGTGACCTCACCGAGCGGTCCTCTTTCCTCAGCGGTAGTCGCCGTCCTCAAACGCTTGAAGCGTCCGATGAGCTGCGCTGAGATCACCGATTCTCTTCTGAAGAAGGGCTATCAATTCACCCACCCCGAGCCGAAGCGCATTCTTTCAATCCGCATCTACAAGCTCAAAGGCGTTAAGCAAACTGGTCCAGGCCGTTTCACCGCAGCTTGATTAGTTAGCCAAATTCATTAGAACTATTAGCAGAGCGGCCCGTGAAAGCGGGCCGCTCTTTTTTTGTCCGAGTGGATTCGCTACGCAGGGAGCTCAAGGGGTTCTCTTAAAATAGATCGATTTCGTGCTTGCCGCTGGATTCGCCACCTCCCCAATCTGAGGCATGGTCGGCAAACTCCTCGCACCTGAGATTCGTGAGATGATTTCGCAGCGGGACTTCACCTCGCTTCGAACCGTTTTTACGGACTGGCCGATCGCGGACCTCGCGGAATTGCTCTCGGATCTCGATGTAGAGGAGCAAGTAATTTTTTTCCGTGTTCTCCCGCATACGACTGCGGCGGAAACGTTTGAATATCTCGACGTCGATACCCAGACGGCTCTGCTGCACGCCATGGGACAAGAGCAGGTCGTTGGCATCCTGAACGAAATGTCGGCGGACGATCGCACGGCGTTCCTGGAGGAATTGCCCGCCAACGTGGTCTCGCAGTTGTTGCGACTTCTAACACCTAAAGAACGAGCGATCGCCCAAGCGCTTCTGAATTATCCGGAGGAAAGTGTCGGTCGTTTGATGACGCCCGACTTCATCTCGGTGCCCGAAGATTGGACCGTTGCGAAGGTGCTCGACTTCATCCGGAAACATGGCCACGCCAGCGAAACCCTGAATGTGATCTATATCGTGGACACAACCGGGAAGCTGGTCAGCGATGTGCGGATCAGCGAGTTCCTCCTCAAGCCGATCGAAGCGACAGTGGCCGAGTTGCAATCGAATCACGTTGAGCCGCTTAAGGTCACCGATTTGCAGGAATACGCGGTAAACATTTTTCGGAAATACGACCGCACCGTCCTTCCGGTAGTGGATTCGGAGGAGAAACTGGTCGGGATCGTGACGGTCGATGACATCCTTGATGTGGCGGAGGAGGAAACGACTGAGGACATTCAGAAACTCGGCGGTATGGAGGCTCTCGATGAGCCTTATCTGGACATCTCGCTGCTTGGGATGGTGAAGAAGCGTGCCGTCTGGCTCGTTATTCTCTTTGTCGGCGAAATGCTAACAGCGACTGCGCTCGGATTTTTTGAAGGGGTGATCGCGAAAGCGGTAGTTTTGGCGTTGTTTATGCCACTGATTATTTCCAGCGGAGGCAACTCTGGGTCTCAGGCCACTACGTTGATCATTCGCGCCATGGCGCTTGGCGAGGTAACACTGCCAGACTGGTGGCGGGTCATGCGGCGGGAGATTTTATCTGGACTACTGTTAGGAATGATCCTTGCGGTGATTGGGTTCACTCGCATCTGTGTTTGGACGGTGTTTAGCCATCAATACGGCGAGCACTGGCTGCTAATTGCTGCGGTGGTCTCCTCGTCTCTGGTTGGCGTGGTGCTCTGGGGATCGCTGGCCGGTTCAATGCTGCCGTTTGTGCTTCGCCGCTGCGGGTTGGACCCGGCAACCTCTTCGGCCCCACTAGTTGCAACCTTGGTCGATGTGACCGGGCTGGTGATCTATTTTACCGTGGCGATTGTCTTTCTTCGCGGAACGCTGCTCTGAGGAGATCGCCCCGGACTCAGACCGGTTGCTGTTGGGAAAGGCAATGGAATGCGCCCAAGCCCCAAATCAATTCGCGGCAGTCAATGCCGACAATCTTCCGGGTAGGAAATGCCTGCTGGAGCACGGAGGTAGCCCAGGCGTCGGTCTGCTGGTTGAATGTGGGAAGCAGCACGACCTTGTTGGCGATATAGAAATTGGCGTAACTCGCTGGCAGTCGCTGCTCGTGTCGGACGATAGCAGAGGGCATGGGAAGGGTGAGAACACGAACTGGCGTGCCGTCTTCGATCTGCATTTCTTTGAGCAGATTTAAGTTATGTTGGAGCGGCGCGTAGTTAACATCAGCCGAATCTTCTTCAACGACGGTGATGATGGTGTTTCGATCGACAAACCGGGCGATGTCGTCAACGTGTCCGTCGGTGTCGTCGCCCGCGATGCCGTCGCCCAGCCAGAGGATATGTCGGACGCCGAGATAGGCGCGTAGTTTTTCCTCGATCTGCGCTTTGCTGAGGTCGGGATTGCGATTGGGGTGCAAAAGGCAGGCGCTGGTGGTTAACAGAGTCCCGGTGCCGTTCACATCGAGCGAGCCACCTTCCATGACGATGCGAGGATAGAAGACTTCCATGCCAAGCAGTTCGGCAACGCGGGTCGGAACAATCTCGTCGAAATCGACCGGTGGATATTTCCAACCCCACGCGTTGTAATCCCAATCGACCACGGCCACGGATTGGTCAGCATCGCGTTTCACAAAAATCGGACCATGGTCGCGGCACCAGCATTCGTTGGTGGGGATGTGGCGGAAGGTGACGTGGCTGACGTCGATCGACGCGAGTTGTTTCCTAACCATTTCCTCAACGGCGAGATCGGGCACATTGATGTTCACAGGTTCGGACTCGCGCAACGCGTCCACCATTTTCACCAAGGCAGGCAGGATGGATTCATAGGCGTCGGGAAAGCTAATACCCTCGGGACGCGGCCAAGAAAACCAAGTTGCAGCGTGAGGTTCCCATTCGGCGGGCATGCGGTAGCCGAGACTGGCAGGGGTGAGTGCGGACATGTTAGTCGATGTAGCGGCGGGTGAGATCGGAGTAAGCGTCGATGCGACGATCGCGCAGGAACGGCCAGTGGGTGCGCTGGGTGTCGAGCGCTGCAAGATCGGCCTCGACGATGAGGATTTCTTCATTTTCCACCGAGGCTTTTTGCAAGATGGCACCGGACGGATCGGCGACAAAACTTTGCCCCCAAAACTCAATGCCGTCGCCACCTTCTGGGGTCTCTAGGCCGACGCGGTTTGGCACGGCGACGTAGCAACCGTTTGCGATCGCATGACTGCGCTGGATGGTTTCCCATGAAGCGTGCTGGCGCGTGCCGTAGTGCGCTTTTTCCGAGGGATGCCAGCCGATGGCGGTGGGGTAGAAAAGAATCTCGGCGCCGCTGAGGGCCGTCAGGCGAGCAGCTTCTGGATACCACTGGTCCCAACAGATAAGGACGCCGATCTTAGCAAACTTTGTCTGCCAGGAACGGAAACCGAGATCGCCCGGGGTGAAGTAAAATTTCTCGTAGAAAAGCGGGTCATCCGGGATGTGCATTTTCCGATACTTTCCGAGAAATGCACCACCCGCATCGATGATCGCAGCGGTGTTATGGTAAAGGCCCTCGGCGCGCTTTTCAAAGAGCGAGGCGATGATGACTACATCGAGTTCCTTCGCGAGGGATTGCAATTTCTCCGTGGTTGGACCGGGGATGGACTCGGCGAGCGCGAAGTAGTCATGCTTTTCCGCTTGGCAAAAATAAAGGGAGGTGAACAACTCCTGGAGGCAAATGATTTGTGCACCTGCCCTAGCCGCCTCGCGGACCCGATCTAAGGCTCTAGCGATATTGTCGGCGGGATTCGCCGAGCACGTCATTTGAATGAGCCCGATCTGGACGCGGCCGCGAGTGGAAGACATATCGAAAAGTTTAGCCGAAAGCTTTTGCAGTTACCAAACAGGAAATCACGTTTTTTTAAACTTTTGAAAATTGTCACAAGGCGCGGGCGGACAAATCCACGATTGGACAAACGCCAAATCCACAGAGTATGCTTACGCCATGAAATTCCTATTTTCCCTTCTCATCATTTCCCTAGCAACCTCCCCGCTGGCCCGTGCGCAGACCGAGTCGTTGAAAGATATTCGCGTAGTCATGCACACCGACAAAGGGGATATCGAGGCGACCCTTTTTGCCTCGAAGACGCCGCTTACCGTGGCGAATTTTCTCAACCTCGTGCAGAAGAAATTTTACGACGGCCTGACTTTCCACCGCGTAATTCCCAGCTTCATGATCCAGGGCGGTGACCCCGAAGGCAGTGGCATGGGCGGACCGGGCTACAAGTTTGCGGACGAATTCGTTCCAGAACTTCGCTTCGACAAACCAGGAGTGTGGGCCATGGCAAACGCCGGTCCATCGACCAACGGCTCGCAATTTTTCATCACCCACGTTCCCACGCCGCATCTCAATGGCAGGCACACCATATTCGGTGAGACCACGAAGGGCCAAAGCGTGATCGATGCGATCGAACGCGGGGACAAGATCAAATCGATCGACGTTCTCGACGGCACCGAAGCGCTTTTCAAAGCCGAGGCCGCGAATCTCGAAAAGTGGAACGCGGCGCTTCCGAAAAAGTAACGCCCACAGCCTAAATTTTTTTGACCACGATAGCGAATTCCTGAATCTCGAATTTGGTCGCGGTCAATTCCCCTAGGTAACGCAGAACTTCGGTGAAGGGAACGTTGCTGAGTTCGAGCGTGACCGGGGTCTGCCGAGAAAAATCCGGTGGGACTTGGAGAACAAAGCTGGGGTTGATCTTGTTGTCGGAAAGCTCAGTTGCCTTCGCTTTAAGGAGTTCCAAAACGGAATCAAAGGATGCGTCCTTGAAGGAAAGTTTTGGAACAATTAACCCCTGGAGTTGGCTAGAGAGCGAGGACTTGCGATTTTTCGTCTCGGCAACGGCGATCGAGCGAAGATAATTTTTTGCCCCGGCGTTGGACGGATCGGCGGAAAGCACGGCGAGAAATTTTTCCTTTGCGACCGCAATATCCCCAGCGAGCCAAGCGCGCTGTGCTTCGGAATAAATCGCGGCGGTAGTTTGGGCGTGGACGACACCCAGGGTGAGCGCACTCCCGAGGAGAATCACGCAGGGGAGTTTCATGATTAGAGAATAACGCTGGTCAGTCGGAATTCAATCGCCGTAAATAGGGCGATATGTCAAATCCGGTGATCAAACCAGAATCCACCATCGGCTTGTTGGGAGGCGGCCAACTCGGGCGGATGTTTGCCCTGGCCGCGCGCCGGATGGGTTGTCGCGTGCACACGTTTGAGCCCAAACCGGACAGCCCGGCTGGTCAAATTTCCGACCGCGAATTCAACGCGGAATACGAGGACTTCGCCGAACTTGACCGCTTCGCCGAGACGGTGGATGTCGTCACGTTTGAATTTGAAAACATCCCTGCGCCGGTGGTTGACCACATCGCTCGGCGCAATCCGGTTCACCCGCGCTCGAGCGTGCTGCATATCTGCCAGAACCGGGCGCGGGAGAAGGCATTTTTGCATGCGCACGGCTATCCCTTGGCGC
Source organism: Chthoniobacterales bacterium (assembly GCA_038228695.1). Taxonomy (GTDB): domain Bacteria; phylum Verrucomicrobiota; class Verrucomicrobiia; order Chthoniobacterales; family DASVRZ01; genus DASVRZ01. The sequence goes on along the minus strand of JBBRPA010000027.1, from coordinate 29,646 downwards.
CATTCCGGATGATCGAATCGGCGGCCGATCTTTCACGTGCCCTGATCGAAATCAACGGGGCGGTGGTCTTGAAAACGGCGGACTTTGGCTACGATGGAAAAGGTCAGTTGAAGGTTGATCGCGCGTTGCCGCCGGAATCGGTCTGGGCAAAATTCGGCGCCGAGAAAGCGGTGCTCGAAAAATGGATCGCGCATCGCTGCGAACTGTCGGTCGTTGTGGCGCGGAATGCGGGAGGTGCGACGAGGGCTTTTCCGCCCGCGGAAAATTTGCACCGGAATCACATTCTGGACGTGTCGATTGTTCCCGCCAGGGTGGATGAGGCGATCCAGCAGCGCGCCCTGGAGATGGCGGCGGAAATTGCCCGCGATCTGGACCTGACCGGCTTGTTGGCGGTGGAGTTTTTTCTGACGGAAGCCGGCGAATTACTGGTAAACGAACTAGCCCCGCGGCCGCATAATTCCGGGCACTACACTTTGGACGCGTGTGTCACGAGCCAGTTCGAGCAGCAGTTGCGTGCGGTCTGCGGGTGGTCGTTTGGCTCTACCCGCCTGCTCTCTCCAGCCGTGATGGTCAACCTGCTCGGCGATCTCTGGAGAAATGGCCAGCCGCCAGATTTTTCCCCGATCCTCGACGAGCCAGATACAAAGTTGCATCTCTATGGAAAAGCGGAAGGACGTCCGGGACGGAAAATGGGCCACTTCTGTGTGCTCAAACCGACGGTGGAAGAAGCGTTGGAAACAGCCCTCCGTTTGCAGGCAACCCTCTGTGCCGGCGGTTAGGCGGTGGTCGTTTCGCGCGAAGGTGGGAGACGCAATTCGGGTTGACCGCAGAGCCGTTTGGAAAGATCGACCGGATCGCCAACGCGGACTTCATTCGGATCGATTTGATAAGACCAAACCTCGAAGTATTGCATAACAGTTGGGCCAAAGAAGGTAGCGAAGGCGCAGCTCCCAGCGTCGTGGCCGGAGGAGATACGGATGCGTCCAGCGCGGGGTTTGAGAAAACGTGCATCGAAGGTCTGCCAGCGTCCGTCCAGCCAGACCTCGAGGTAGGCATGGAAATCCATCGGGCGGCGGTCGTCAGGCCAGCAAATATCGCTAACATATCCACTTACATAACGCGCAGGAAGATTCAGCGCACGACAGATGGCAACTGCGCAATGGGCAAAATCGCGACAGACACCGTAGCCACGCTGGATGACGTCGTTGGCAGTGATAAACGGGCTGCCAGAACCGTTACGATATTCGATGTTAGCATGGAGCCATTCGCAGACAGCGAGGACGCGGGGAAGCCCGGCGGGTTGCGCACCAAAATTCTGCCAGGCAAAATCTGTCAGCCGATCCGAATCACAGTAGCGCGAGGGCTGGGTGTAGCGGAGAAGATCCTGCGGGAGATCTTGAATCGAGGTCGGCCCATCGCTCCAAAATGTATCTTCCCGGATGCTCGACACCTTGACGATGGCGTCGTAGGTTAGGAAATGTTCGCCCGGGGCGAGCACGAAACGATGGATGATGTTGCCATGTTCGTCGTGGTATTCGGTGACCGGTGAATTCTCGGAGAACTGGATTCGTTCCTCGAGGACCAACTGGGTTGGGGATGGTTGCGGCTTGAGAATGGCAAAGGTCGGAACGACGTCGTTCACGAGGTAGCCGAGCCGGCAACCGACGCGGACAAAAAGATCGAGCGTGGGCGAGAGGTGAGTAGAAATTAGAGCCATGGTAATACAGAGTGCCCACTTAATCGGAGGCTGCCCGCTTGGCGGCTGTCCAAAAATTTTCCGCAGCCGTCGGGCGAAGTGGAAGCCCGGAAGCGTGGTTGTCTTCGAGAGAATTACCCGCCTTTTGGAGGTTGAATCTTGTCGAGTTCGGGGCGCGGAAAATCCTTCAGGCGGGTGCGGATGATTTCCGCCCGGAGGTGGTCGCGCTCCTCGGCAGAAAGTTTTTGCTCACTCCCCTTTTGCAAATGAGCGGGCTGCGTTTCCATGAAGAGCCCGTCGATCATTCCTCGGAAATCCGCTTCGAAAAAACCCAGATCGATTCCGAGGCGGATGACCGAGAGAAGATTGAGCGCTTCCTTACTCGTCATCGACCAAGCAAAAGTGAGTGTGCCGTAGGCGCGACCGATCTGGTCGAGCAGGGTGTTGGCGCGCTTTTCAACCAGAACAGCTCGCGCGTTCTCTTCGTGCTCGACGATTTTTTCGATGACTTTGGTGAGGTTACCGATGATTTCCTCCTCCTTCTGACCGAGCGTGGTTTGGTTGCTGATCTGGAAGAGATTGCCCATGGCCTCGGTGCCTTCACCGTAAAGCCCGCGCACGGCGAGGCCGATTTTGTTTACGCCTTGGACGACGCGATTGATTTGCTCGCTGAGCACAAGGCCGGGCAGGTGAAGCATGGCGGAGGCGCGCATGCCGGTGCCGACGTTCGTGGGACAGGCGGTGAGATAGCCGAGCTCTCGGCTGTAGGCGAAATTAAGATTGGCCTCCAACTCGGAGTCCACCGCGTCGATCATTTTAAAAACATTCTTTAACTGCAAACCGGGCCGGATCGATTGCATGCGGAGATGGTCCTCCTCGTTGATCATGATTGCGAGGGTCTGCTTTTTGTTAATAACCACCGCGCTGCCGACTCCTTTGGCAGCGTGCTCGCGGGAGATGAGGTGGCGTTCGACGAGCACCTGCTTTTCCAGTGCGGTGAGGTCCTGCAAGCCGATGGAGGTCGCATCCTTCATCGCGGGGAGCGCCTCGACCGAGGGTTTAATCAATTCGAGGGTCTCGACTCGCTCGGCTTTTTTTGCCCAACCGGGGAAGGGAAGCATGGAGAGGTTGCGAGCCAGGCGGACACGGCTGGTGATGACGATGGACTGGTTAGGGCCATCGCCGCCCGGCCAGTCGCCGGGTTTCGAGGAGAGGCGGTTGATTTTCATGTTAAATTGACGAGGAAGTGAATCAGGTTAGCTCTGAACGGTCGGGAGTTGTTCGAGTTGGCGAATTTCGTCGCGTAGCTTGGCGGCGAGTTCGTAGTCCTCGTCGGCGACGGATTTTTGGAGAGTGGTGCGGAGGTCGCTTAGTTGCCGACCCAGCTCGACTTCGCGAAACTGGCGGGCCGGAATTTTTCCAACGTGGCGCGTTCCTTTGTGCATGCCCGCAAGAAGCGGCTGAAGTTGCTCCGAAAACGTGGTGTAACAATCGCTGCAACCGAGGCGGCCGGTTTTTTTGAAATCCGCTTGGGTGAATCCGCAAGTTGGGCACTGGCTACCTGCGGAGGGGTTCGCTGCGACATCGAGATTTTGCGTGGCACCGAGGCCGAGCAACAAATCGGCGAGGGCAAACCCGGTCGGATCGGTAACACCGTTTTCTTTCGAGCACGCCTCGCAGAGATTGAGCTTCTGCATTTTTCCATCCACGATTTGTGTTAGGAAGACGCTGGCTTGGTTGGTTTTGCAGGAGTCGCAGAGCATAATTTTTCCCTCCCTCAAAATCGGGGGGGCGGTGCCAAGTGTCAAGGGTGCGGAAACGTTCGAGCCAATGGTCCGGTGCGGCGCACTACCCGCGGTGCTCACGCTGCCAGATGCGGTCGGCCAGACAACGGGTCGCGAGCGCGGTCCATCCAGTCTGATGACTCGCGCCGAGGCCCTCGCCAGTTTCCCCGTGGAAATACTCGTGAAAAAGAGCGTAATCGCGAAAGTTTGGATCTTCTGCGAAAGGCCAGTCGGGTCCATCGAAAGGGCGCTGACCGTTTTCGCCTCGAAGAAACAGGCTGCCAAGTCGTGCGGAAATATCCTTCGCAATTTCGCCGAGAGTGAGTTCGTTTCCCGAACGGGTGGGATATTCGATTTTGAAACTGTCGCCATAGTAGCGGTGGTAGCGTTCCAGCGCCTCAATGAAGAGGTAGTTAACGGGAAACCAGATGGGGCCGCGCCAGTTGGAGTTGCCGCCAAAAATTCCGGTAGGCGACTCTCCGGGTTCGTAGTTGACCGTCGAAATGCCACCGTCGAAACTGAAATGGTAGGGATTTTTCTGGTGCCATTTCGAGAGGGAACGCAGACCGTGGGGCGAGAGAAATTCCTCCTCGTCGAAGACGTAGGTGAGCGTGCGGCGGAGGCGCTCGCGAGTGGGCATGGCGAGCAGCAAATAATCGTGATCTTCGTCGTTGTCTTCGAGGTAACTAATCGTGCCCGGGAGATCGCCGCGATTCTCCAGAAACCAGCGGGCGCGCTTTGCAAAGCCGGGGAGCTTTTTCATCACATCGCGATCGATTAATTCGACCGCGATGATCGGCAACCAGCCGACGACGGAGCGAACCTTGAGCGGCTGTCGCTGATGGTCGGAAAGCATTTGATCATAATAGAAACCATCTTCCTCGTCCCACAGACCACTGCCTTGGAAGCTGTTAATCGCGTCGCAAATGCGGATGAAGTGCTCGAAAAATTTCGACGCTAGATCTTCGTAGGCGGGCCGTTCTAGCGCGAGTTCCAAAGCGATCGAAAGCATCGTGCCGCAGTAGAATCCCATCCAGGCAGTGCCGTCCGCCTGCTGCAGCTTCGCGCCGTTGGGCAGGGGACGCGATCGGTCGAACACGCCCACGTTGTCGAGCCCGAGAAAGCCTCCAGCAAAAACGTTCCGGCCCTCAGCGTCCTTACGGTTGATCCACCAGGTGAAATTCATCACTAGTTTCTGGAATGAGCGAGTTAGGAAATCGCGATCGCGCTGGCCATGCGCCGCGCTGAGTTTGTAAACCCGCCACGAGGCCCAGGCATGTACTGGTGGGTTAACGTCGGAGAAATTCCACTCATAAGCGGGGAGAGCGCCGTTCGGGTGCATATACCACTCGCGGAGAAATACTAACAATTGCTGTTTGGCAAACTCCGGATCGATTTCCGCCATCGGAATCATGTGAAAAGCGAGATCCCACGCGGCATACCAAGGATACTCCCATTTGTCGGGCATGGAGATGACGTCGCGGTTAAACAAATGGGTCCAGTTTTCGTTCCGGCCGAGCTGGCGGGAAGGGGGAGGCGCGGGTTGCGCAGGATCGCCTTCGAGCCAGTCCTCGACGACGTAATGGTAGAACTGCTTGCTCCAGAGTAGCCCGGCATAGCACTGGCGAACGACCCGACATTCCTCGTTGGTGGCGCCGGTCCAAGGGCCACCGCCATAGAAGAGATCCGCTTCGGCGATGCGGTGGCCAAAGACAGTCTCGCGGAGGTTAGCACCGGGAGCAGTTGCGCCGTTGGCGAGGGCATTGAGGCGGAGGTTAATCGTCACGCTTTCGCCGGCGGGAATGGAAGTGGCATACCAAGCGGCTGCCTTGGTGCCGCGTGGTTTGGGAGCGACGGCGTCCATCTCTTGGTTGATGACGCGCCGATGGAAGGCGTCCTTAAAATGGGTGGTGTAACTGGGGGAATTGTAGAGGAGCTGGGTGTTAGTTTCGTTCTCGGTAAAAAGCCATTCTGGTTGGACTCCGGTATTGCTTTCGCCAGCCCAGAAGCCGAATTCGTCGAAAAGTTGGTGGCGTGTTTGGATGATGTCGTTCTCTAGCCAAAGGGAGGGCTTGAGACTGCAACCGTCGTGTCGGCAGCCCCAGATCCAAGTGTTGCGAAACCAGAGCGTGGGCAGGAGGTGGAGCGGCGCGGTGTCGGGGCCACGATTGTGTGCGGTGATGCGGATGAAAATGTCGTCGGGGCCGTTCTTGGCATACTCCACAAAGACATCGAAGTAGCGCGATTCGTGGAACACGCCCGTGTCCTCGATTTCATACTCGGGTTGGGAACGACTGCGGCGTGCATTTTCGGCGATGAGATCCTCGTAGGGAAAAGCGGCCTGAGGATATTTGTAGAGTGCCTTGCAGTAAGAATGAGTCGGCGTGGAATCGAGGTAGTAGTAGTGCTCTTTGACATCTTCGCCATGGTTGCCCTGGGGGCCGGTCAGGCCGAAAAGCCGTTCCTTGAGAATGGGATCTCGCCCGTTCCAGAGGGCGAGCGAAAAACACAGGCGGCACTCGCGGTCGGTGAAGCCCATGAGGCCGTCTTCGCCCCAGCGGTAGGCGCGGCTGCGGGCGTGGTCATGGGGAAAATAACTCCAGGCGTCGCCTGTCTCGGAATAATCCTCGCGGACGGTGCCCCACTGGCGCTCTGATAGGTAGGGCCCCCAGCGTTTCCAGTTCTTTTCGCGGCGTTGATCCTCGGCGAGACGCTCGTGTTCGGGAGTCGGAGCGTTCATGCAGAGTAGAGCATCCGGTCAGCGTAATATTTCCAGAAACTTGCTTGGCGTGGGCGTTGGCACACCCTCGGCATCCGCCCGGCCTGGGGCACCCACTTGGCTACGGGATTCTTCTGCTCGGCTGGCACGCTGGGCATCTTCGTTGCTGATAACTACATTTGGCTGAATGAAGACGAGGAGTTCGTCGCGCGTTTTATTTTTGCTCGTGTTGCGGAAGATCGCGCCGAGGTAGGGAATGTCGCCCAAAACGGGGATTTTGTTCCGATCGTCTGAAGTGGATTCAGTGACGAGGCCGCCGAGGACGACGACGTTCTGGTTGGCCACGGTGACGGTGGTTCGGATCTCTTGGGTGGCGATGGTAGGAACGGTCTGTCCGGAGATGATTTGGTTGCCCGCCACGGTGTCGTTAATCTGGGCGATTTTCATAGTGACCTCGTTGTCGGAATTAATCTGAGGCACGATCTCGATTTTGAGGACGACGTCTTGGTAATCGATGTTCGAGGTGACGGCACCGTTATTATTATTTACAACGGTGCTGTTACTATTAGTCAGGGTCTGGGTGGGCACCGCGATCCGCCGACCGGAGGAGATGACAGCCTTTTCATTATTCGAGGCGTAAATGGCCGGGCGGGAGAGAATCTTGAAGCGGTTGCTCGATTCCAGTGCGCGGATGTAGACGTGCAGGTTGTCGGCAATAGTCCCATAAAGGCTCAGTCCGCTGATGGCGGGTAGTACGCTGACATTTTTGAGTGAATCCGGCGACGTAAACTTGGTGGTGGTGGTGGTGATGGCGGTGCCGGCAACGCCGTCGCCTTTTCCGCCCAGAAAGCTCTGTAAATAATCTACGCCAAACTGCTGGTCGCCCTTGATGCTGAGCTGGCCGATAACGGCGGAGAGGTAGACTTGCTGCGGCTTGCGGTCGAGGCGCTCGATGATGCCACGGACTTTTTGCAAACTTTCGGGTGGGCCGATGACGAGAATTTTCCCGGCTTTGTTATCGGTAATGATACGTGTCTTGCCCACGATGCGGGATTCTGGCGCGGCATCGAGGGTTGGATCGTCGAGGGAGTCGCTCCGGGAAAGGGAGCTCGATCCACTGCCGCCGTCGCGGCTGTTGTTGGAGTTGCTAGTACGACTCTGCGATGAATTGTTGCGCGGCGCGTTGGGTTGCTGCACAGCCGATCCTCCGGCGCCGCCGGCGCTGTCTTTTTCATCCTCGGTAAGAAGATCGGCCAGAACTTGGAGGACGTCGCTAGGTTTGACGTAGCGCAGAGTCATTTCCAGCGGCTCGGTTAATCCCACCGAGCGGTCGAACTCCTGGATGAGGCTTTTCACATAGGGAAAACTGTTCGGACGGCAGATGACGAGGATGCGGTTGGTGCGCGTGTCAGCGGTGAGTTGGATCTGGCCGGCGGTGAGATTGTTAGAGGAGGATTCGGCGCCGGCACCGGAGAAAACCGGAGCGGCGACTTCTCCGTTGGGCTGGGGGACGGGCGGGGCGTTGTTAGCAACGGCGGGTGCGCCGCCGGCGCTGGCGTTACCGTTTTTTTGGGCCTCGATCATTTTCGTAATCGTCTCGGCGACGCGCTCGGCATCAGCCCGAATGAGCGTAACAAATTCGGAGACGATGCGGGACGGCGGGACGTCGATGAGCTCTTTCAGTTCGAGCAGGCGGCGGATGACGGAGGTGCTTTCGGTGACGATGATTGCTTGGGCGTTGGGCACCGGAAAAATGATTCCGTAAGGGTGAGGCACGAATGATTGCTGTAACTGCAGCGCGGCCTGAGTGGAGTCGCTATATTTCAAAGTCATGAAATAAGACACGACTTGATCACCCTCAGGGAGAGCGCTGGGGGTGGTATAAATGGCCACACCTTCGCTCCGGGGATTTTTGCCGTTCTGGATGTTAACCACTTTCATCTGGTCCTCTCCAAAGGGAATCAGCGCGTAGTTGTTTAAGAGCAGGGTCGCCTCGATGATGCGGATGGCTTCGCTTTTGGTGACGGGTTCGGCCACAACAATGCTCATGTTTTGCCCGGCGAGATTAACGTCCTTGATCAGGCGCTTGCCGCTCAACCGCTCGTAGTTGAGGAGAATCTGGGTGAGTGTGGTGTCGGGAAAATTGACGCTGATTTTCTGCTCGAGATTAGGGTTGGCGTTTGGATCGCGGGGGCGAGGGGACGCGGGATTGAGAGGTTCGACCGAGGCGGGCGGTTTGTCATCTACGACTTCGTTCTGGGCGGGAAGCGGAACCGGAAAGAGGAGCAGACTAAGCAGAAATGGAAGAGATCGTTTTTTCATCAGGGAGGCGGGAGATTGTTGCCGCGGTTGTTAGGATTGGAATTGTTTGCGCCGGGGAGCTGAAGTTGGCGGCGGCGGATGATTTGGGCGCCGGGCGGTTGTTGCATGACAGGGGCGCCAGTGCGCGAAATGACGCGGGCTTGGGTGGGGGTGGGGACTGGGACAGAGTTAGGCCGCGGCTGGATGATCCGGCGTGGCTGGTTGGCCTGATTAGGCTGGTTCGGGACACCCGGCTGGGGTGGGGCGGCCGCGGCAACTTCGTTGATGTTGAAATGCAGTTTGCCGATAGCATCGCCTTTTTTGAGAACGACCTCCACTTTGGACGGGTCGAGATTATTTACGAAACTAACCACCTGCAAACCGCTCGCGTTTGGTTTGTTGGCCTCGACGAGTTGGGTTTCTTGAGAGTCGTTGGCCACGACGGTGACGAGCGGCTGGTTGTCCACAATCATGAGTCCGGCGAGAGAAAGGGTATCGGCGAAGGTGGTGTTATCGACGGCTTCGGGCGCGATGACGGAGGCGACGGTGAAAGGAGATTTGGTCCAGAGATGCTGGTAGCGCTCGGGTGGGTAACCTTGGGGCAGCACGGATTCCGCCGCCGACAGGGAGCCGGCCGCGAGAAGCAAAGCGAATGCAGGTGACCAGATTCTAGCTGCCATTAGCGGGACGATAATATTTGGCGATCTCGAGTTCGAGGTTCACTTTGGGTGGTTCCTTCTCACTTTTCAGTGAAAAACTGGTGATTGCTTGAAAAAGTTCCGGGCGCTGAATCGCAGCAAGCCAGCGGACGGTGTTTTCGAGGGTGCCGTTTACGCGCATCTTTACGGAGACGGACTGGAAATGTTTTGTCTCGGTCACCTCGCCGAAACCCTGCTCGTCGATCGCTAGGTTACGAGAGCGGGCGGATTTTTGTAGTTCCTCGAAGAAGGTGGATTGCGCGGCTTCGGGCTGGCTGGCTTTGGGTTGGGTTTTTTCTAGCCAATCCTTGCGCGTGAGCCATTTTTCGCGGTCGGCGAGCCAGAGGCCCGCCTCGTCTTGCGAGCCCTGGAGCGTGATCGCCTCTAGTTGCAACGCCCGTCGCTGGCGGAGAAGCGCGGAGATCCCAAAGAGATTCACCAGCAAAAAAATGGTGACGCTCAGGGTGACGACGAGATTTTTCTCGAGTTTAGTTAGCGGACGCACTGGGCAGTTCTCCTTGGATTTGAAATTCGGCCTTATCGTTCGGCAGGATGTTGGGTTTCGGCATTTCCCAACTGAAATCAGCCAGTTCGGCTTTTGCCTTGATCACTTCGACCAGCTTGAAGGCGGCCGCTGCGCTGTTGGCCTCGCCGCGGATGGTGACGCGGTTTTCGTTTTCCTCAAAAAGGGTGAAACGCACGCCATCTTCGGGCAGGAGCGAGGCGGATTGGAAAAGCACCTCGACCGGGTAAAGCGCGGGGTTAACGGCAGATTCGACGGCGCGCCATCTCGCATCGGTGTCGCGAATCGCGGTCACGGTCGGGGCATCGGCGGCGATTTTTTTCTGGAGATTGCGGTTGCTGTGGGTGAGCCAAGCGACGTTGAGAATGAGCCCGAGCAAGAGCAGTCCGTAAGTCGCGGCGATTCCGAGAAGAATGCGTTCCCAGCGTTGGCGGACGAGATTTTTTTTGCGCAACACCTCGACGAGCGGTGGCGTCAACCCCGAGCGAGCGGCAGGCAAGCTTGGGTTGACCGCGGGATGCATGGTGGGAGCGACGCCGAGGATACTTTCGAGCAGAGCTGATTCCTCCGGACTGAAATTGCCGAGCAGGGAGATTGCAAATTCGGTGCCGAGGATTTCCTCGGTTTCGAGTTCGAGTCGGGTGCAGAGCAGTTCGATCCCGATGCTTTGGCCGAGCACGCCCTCGTGGAAAGATTGGAGATGGACGAGCGATCCGGCGCGGGAAAACGCAGCGACCAGTCGGCCGGATTCGCGCCAGAGAGTTAAGCCGTCGCGGCAGAGTGGTTGAAGATCGGCGCCGACCTCGAAGCGCTCGACCTGCGGCTGGCAGAGACCTTCAGGAACGGCGGCGTTGAGCAACCGGATGGCAACGAGCGTGCGGTTCGCTTCGCGGAGCACCGGGGCGATGGAAAAGGTCTTGCCGCCCTCGTCGCGGGGGGTCAGCCCTTGGCGTTCGAGCAACACCTCGACCATGCCGGGGAGGAGCGAGTCGTCGGTAGTCTGGAGCCAACGGGCGAGCACGAGCACCATGGAGGCGGGCAGGGCAACGGCGCGGAGGTTTTTCGTTTCTCCACTGGGCAGGGTTTCGAAGCGGCCCGTCTCGCGCGGGCTACCCGGTGCGGTGGCCCATAGCTCCCAGCCGAGGTCGGCGTTAGGGCGCAGGAGCAGGTCGTCCTGGTGTTTGCGGGATGGGGATCGCGCCTTCACCACCGAAGCTCCCGGTAAGGGTGCTGGGGTTAGAGGGGGACTTCCTGCCATTGGTAAATCACGGGTGGTTGCGCTTTGCGATTGAAGATAACTCGGATTTGGCGTTTTCGCTCGCCCAAAAAGGCAGTGCTCTCGGCGCGCATCAGTTGCGTTTCGAGCGAGACGTTCTGGGCATAGCGTTCAAATTGTTTGTTGCTGAAACCAAGGGCGCCAGCAAGGATTTTCATGTCCTTGAAGGGTTGATCGTCAAGAGTGTGTTCGACTTTGTCGGGTCCAGCCCGGGTCGTTACAAAAAGCTCGGCTTGGCGGTCGCCGATGCTGAAAAAAGCCTTCAAAATGTCCGCCGCTGCGTCGTTCACGTCGAGTTTACCGTTGCCCCAGATGGTGAAAGCGTCCATCCAATCGGGATGAAGGCGGTCGATTTTATCCATCCCGCCCACCGTGCGCATCTCTTCAATCGAGGCAAATTCGCGTTCCATCGAGAAATTATCTACCGCATCCCCGGTTCGCCCGGTCCATTTGATGAGTTGGCGGACGGCGAAACGGGCATCGGAGCTAGAGGCTTTCCAAGTGAGAAAGAGCCGTTCGATGATGTCCTCTTGACCGTTTTGAATGAGTTGGTTGATGTTCAGCCGGGCGGTTTCGCTGTGGAGAATGACTTCGAACCGGCCGCCGTTTTCGCCAACCGTTCCATTGAGCAACGGATCGCCCTCCTCGATCTGCGGCGACGACGCTACCGCGATGCCGGATTGCGCGATCTGGCGTAGCTCGAAATTCAGATTCAACCCCTGCGCCTCGTCGAGATTGAAATGGACGTACTCGACCACGCCAAGAACGGCTACCGACATGGTGATGATCGCCCAGAGGACTAGCAGGAGCGCCGAGGCACGGGTTTGGAGATGCGTCCTCATTGCGGGGTGGCTGGTAAAACGGAGAAAACCACCCGCGTCTCCTCGGAGTTGGCGGGCGATTGGATGACCATCTCAATCATGCTCGGTCGGAAACCGCCTTCCTCCCATTCCTTGCGCCAGGCGTTGGACCGGGAATCGAAAAAGCGCCACTCGAGTTTTTTCAGGTCGCGCATCAGAACAAACCACTTCGGTTTTTCCAATTTTTCAGTTCCGTCAATTAAACTGTCGGCGTCCGGTTCGTGGAGCAGGCAAAAAGCGAGCAATCCATTCGCTTGCGGACGCGGAGAAATGGTCGTGATGCCCGTCTCGGTGCCTGCGCCGCGCCAGGAAAAGACCAGCGGGCCATCTTCGACGCGGAGTTCCTGGGCGTAGCCGCCGCCTTGGGCCGGCTTGACCGAGGAGGTGAGTTGCGAGCGACCGTCGAGCGTCGCGAAGGTTTCGCGGCAGATCTCGATGAGGCCATTTAGTTCCTGAGTTTGCGCTTGTTTCACGTTCAACTGCGCGGCCGCGCCGATGGTGGTTTCGACAAGGGTGAATAATACTGCGCCAAGCAAGGCAAGAATGAGCAGGCCGAGCACGACCTCGACGAGCGTGAAACCGGATGTCGCTGGCTTAATTTTGGAAAACATATTCCGTGACTTCGCGTTGCAGGGTGCGGGTGCCCTCTTGCCATTCGGCCCGCACGACCACTTGGTAGAGATTGTTCACCTGCTCCTCTTTCTCGTTCTGCCAGTCGAGGCTGCTTACCTCGCGAGAATACAAGACCGTGCCGTTGCCCAGTTTCAACTTTTCCTTACCGAGCGTGAGTTTCTGGCCAGTCGTTTCGGCGAGGGCGCTTTGCAATTGGAGTCGGATCTCCGCCTCGCGCCGGATGTCGAGAAAGGCGTCGAGCGATTCGTTCAGCGCGACCGTGAATGACACGGCTGCGAGCGAAAAAATCAGCACCGCCAGCATCGCCTCGAAAAGGAGCATGCCGCGCTCGGATCGGCGGAGTCGGGCAACGGTCGGTCCGGTTAGATGTGGCGGGTTCATCGGAATTGGAACGACTCGTCCTCGGTCTGCGCGGTGAGCGGATTGAAGCTGAATTCGATGAAGTCCATGTCGCGGTTGAAGTGGACGGTGATCGGCTCGCACAATCCGGTGGGCAAGAACCGCCAGCGCGCGTCGGTCTTGCGGGCAAACTTGGTTTCGTCCCAGCGTTTGACAGAATAGCTCACGCCTCGGGGCAGATCGTAGATGGAAATGGCTTCCTCGTCGGTCTCGGATTCGATTTTTCCGCGTTGCGCTTTTGGGTCCTCAAAGATGGCATCGCGGAGCACGTAGCGCTTGTTTTCGAGCAGGATCTCCACAGGTTTTTGCTCGGTGACGGCCCGGCGCCGTGCGGTCAGCGCCATTTTTTTCAGTTCGCCTGCCGGATCGCGCAACTGGCTTTCGCGACCGATGCCGGTGGCAAAGGGAAGACCGATCCCGATCACTAACACCACGATGAACATGGCGAGGCAGACCTCGATCAGCGTGAACGCTGCCGGGCCGCCCCTGTTCCGGGCCGAGCCGTTCGCCTTACTGGGCGGCACTCCAGTTGCCGATGTCATCGGCGGTTCCTTCCTTCTTGTCGGGACCCATGGAATACACGTCGTAACTGGTCGGATTATGCGTGCCAGGGTTGCGATATTGGAATGGCTGACCCCACGGGTCGACGGGCAATTCTTTGAGAAGTTGCATCCAGCCGCGGGGTTTTGGGGAGCCGCCCGGAACGGTCACGAGCGCTTGCAAACCCTGCTCGCTGGAGGGTGCATTCAGGTTCGACATTTCATAGCGTTTCAGGCTTGTCGTGATCGATTGCACGCCGGTGCGGGCGGTGATCGACTTCGCGTCGTCGAGGTTGCCCGAAATATTATAAATCACCGCGCCCATCAGAATGGCGATGATCGACAGCACGAGAATGATTTCGATCAAGGTAAACGCCGAGCGGCGGGAACGGGCGAGGCGGTTGGGGAGTGGCGAGTGCATGGACGGTTACTTGGGGTATTGCAGTTGAATGTCGAAATCTTTAATCGCCAGCGCGGGCAGGTTTTTATCCGGCTCAAAGACGAATCGATTCTCTCCCAATTTTAGCAGAGAAGCGTCCACCAGTAAACCTGCGTCCCGCCAACCGGTGTAGGTGAGGCCGGTTTCGGGCTCCTCGGAAACACCGGGATCGCTCAGGTCTGGCACGGCCACGGAAAGTTCTCCCGCCGGCAAGTCGTTGACCCAGACCACCAGCTTCGAGTCGAGCGGAAGACCGGAGATTTTCGCGTGGACGCGGACGAAGCGCGGCTGCTCGGGAAGGTCGGCTACGAAAACCACGCCCTGCTCGATCCGCTCGGGCTTGGTAATAAGCGGCGCGGTAACGAGGTTGCCCTGCCAGAAATCATTCCGCGTCGTCGCGGGGAGGCCGTCGATCTCGTCGTCGCGCAGCCATTCGCCACTGCGCCCGAGGAGACCGCCGGGGAAAAACGCCTCGTCGAGATAGGCGGATTGCTGCCGGTTCCATTGCCAATAAATCCGGTTCACCCCGAGTCTGGCGCCACTCGCCTGGAAGGTGAGCAATCCGTTCGCAACCATTGTCCGGCGCTTAATCACGAGCGTGCGGCGATTGGCCATGCCGATGCCCTCGGTGAGATTATCGGAGAGCATTTCTTTGTTGAAGCCATCGTCCCAGTAAACCCGCAGAAAGCCGCCGGGTTGTTCGTTAAAGAATACCGTCACGATCAGATCGTCCTCTTCTTGGGGTGGTTTGATCGGGAAACTGACGGTGGCATATTTCGCCGGGGTGGCCATGGGTGGTCCGTCCATCCACTGGGGAAGCGGGCCGTTTTCGGCGCCGTTGAGATATTGCAGATAAGGTTCCGCAGCGCGTCCGGCCGCGCCAGTTGCCAAGACAGCTACAGCAAGCAAAAAAGCGGGGAAACGAGGAGTCATCGGAACGAAATCAGCGAATGAAGTAACTTAGGTTCTCCAACTCGATAGCAAGATCAACATTATTCACAAAAACGGAGGGAGGAACTTGGAGGACGGTCGGGCAAAAATTCAGGATCGCTTGGATGCCGGCATCGGCCAGATCGTTCGCCACCTCCTGCGCCACCACGCCGGGCACGGAAAGAATGGCCATTTTGATTTCGCGTTTCCGGATAAACTCTTTCATCGCGGCCATCGAGCGGACTTTCAGCCCGCTCTCCGCTCCGATCGCCGCCTGACGTTTGCTCGGGGCGATGTCGAAAGCCGCGATGATCTCGAAACCCTCCTTGGCAAAACCGTCGTAGCCCGCCAAGGCAGCGCCGAGATGACCGACGCCGACGAGAATCACGGGTTGTAATTGGGTACGGCCAATCGCCGCCTTGAGCCGCTGGCACATTTCGTTCACCGCATAGCCGAGTCCGCGAGTACCAAATTGACCGATGTAAGTCAGGTCTTTGCGAAGTTGGGTCGCCTTTACCCCGGCAGCTTTGGCGAGGGTCGCCGAGGAGACGGTGGTGACGGCATTCTGTTGCAGACGGAGGAGGCTGCGATAGTAAAGAGAGAGCCGGTAAATGGCCTTGCGCGGAATTTCCGTTTTTAACATGAAGGTGCCGGAAGTTAGCCGACCCTCACAATTCTTCAACCGGGGATCAGTTTGAATGGACCTTTCGCCTCGGTGTGATGTAATCCTCCGACCATCATGTCTCAGCTTCCGACCATCATTTACACCAAGACCGACGAGGCGCCTGCGCTCGCCACGTATTCACTGCTGCCGATTGTTCAGGCGTTTACGAAACACGCTGGTATCGCTGTGGAAACCCGCGACATCTCGCTTTCGGGCCGCATCATCGCACAGTTTTCCGATCGGCTCCGCGACGATCAAAAAGTTGCCGATGATCTCGCCGAACTTGGCCAACTTTGCGTTCAGCCCGAGGCGAACATTATTAAACTACCGAACGTTTCTGCGTCGGTCCCACAGCTCAAGGCGGCGGTGGCGGAGTTACAGGCGCAGGGTTTTACACTGCCCGATTATCCAGAAAATCCCCAGACCGATGCCGACCGCGAGATCAAGGCCCGTTACGCGAAAGTGATGGGCAGTGCGGTGAATCCGGTCCTGCGCGAGGGCAACTCCGATCGGCGCGCCCCGAAGGCGGTGAAGGAATACGCGCGCAAAAATCCGCATTCGATGGGCGCGTGGTCAGCGGATTCCAAGACGCACGTCGCGACGATGGGGAAGGATGATTTTTTCGCGAATGAAAAATCCGTGACCGTGGACGCGGCGACGGATGTAAAGATTGAACTCGTTGCCGCCGATGGGTCGGTGAAGGTGCTGAGGGAAAAAACGCCGCTCAAGGCGGGTGAAATTTTGGACGCGACGGTGCTCAGCAAAGCGGCGCTGGTCACTTTTCTGGAAGAACAAATCGCGCAGGCGAAAGCGGAAGCCGTGCTTTTCTCCGTGCATCTGAAGGCGACGATGATGAAGGTGTCGGACCCGATTATTTTTGGCCATGTGGTGCGGGTTTTCTTCAAGGACCTGCTTGCGAAACACGCGGCGACGTTTGCCCAACTCGGCGTCAATCTGAACAACGGCTTCGGCGATCTCATTGCAAAAATCGCGACGTTGCCGACCGAGCAGAAGGCGGAAATCGAGGCTGACATCGCCGCCGCTTATGCAAACGGCCCCGCGCTCGCGATGGTGAACTCCGACAAAGGCATCACGAATCTCCATGTCCCCAGCGATGTGATCGTCGATGCCTCGATGCCCGCGATGATTCGCACTTCGGGCAAAATGTGGAACGCGGCTGGCAAGGAACAGGACACGCTCGCGGTTATTCCCGACAGCAGCTACGCGGGTATCTATCAGACCACGATCGAGTTCTGTAAAAAACACGGTGCCTTTGACCCACGCACGATGGGCTCCGTTCCGAATGTTGGCCTGATGGCGCAGGCGGCGGAGGAATACGGTTCGCACAACAAGACTTTCGAGATTCCTAACAGTGGCACCGTCCGTGTGGTGGATGCGCGCGGCCAGGTTTTGTTAGAACATGCGGTAGAATCCGGCGACATCTGGCGCGCTTGTCAGACCAAAGACGCGCCCGTTCAGGACTGGGTGAAGCTCGCCGTCAACCGCGCTCGCGCCACGGGTTCACCGGCCATTTTCTGGCTCGATGAAAAACGTGCCCACGACGCCCAGATCATCGCCAAGGTGAACGTGTATTTGAAAAGTCACGACACCACCGGGCTCGACATTCGCATCCTCGCTCCAGCTGCGGCCTGCCAGGTTTCGCTCGAGCGTCTCAAGGTCGGTCAGGATACGATTAGCGTCACCGGCAATGTGCTGCGCGACTATCTCACCGACCTGTTCCCAATTCTTGAACTCGGCACTAGCGCGAAGATGCTCTCGATCGTTCCATTGATGAATGGCGGTGGACTTTTTGAAACCGGCGCGGGCGGTTCCGCTCCGAAACACGTCCAGCAATTCACCCAGGAAAATTATCTCCGCTGGGATTCGCTCGGTGAGTTTCTCGCCTTGGCCGTCTCGCTCGAACATCTCAGCGAGGCGTTCAAAAATCCGAAAGCCAAAGTGCTTGCCGACACGCTCGACGCGGCAACCGGACTTTTCCTCGAGCACGACCGTTCGCCCGGGCGCAAACTCGGCACCATCGACAATCGCGGCAGCCATTTTTATCTGACCTTGTATTGGGCGCAGCAACTCGCGACGCAAACCGCTGATGCGGAATTGAAAGCGATCTTCGCGCCCATCGCGGAAGCGCTGACCTCGAGCGAAAAGGCAATCGTCGCGGAACTGTTAGCAGTCCAAGGCCAGCCAGTGGACATCGGTGGTTACTATCGTCCGGACGAAAGACTGACCTCCGCCGCGATGCGTCCGAGCGGGACTTTCAATCAGATTTTGGGCGCTCTTTAACCGGATGCCTGAATGGCACCAGCGTCAGGCGGGTTGACTCCGTTCAACTGTCCACAGAAGCATCGGTTTTTATCGGACGACTCCCAGTTAAGGTGTCGGAATGGTTTCCCCTTCCTTGCGACTCCTTCGCACCCTCGTCTTCGCATTTCTTTTTCTCCTCCCCTGCGCCGTTCGCGCTGAAGTTATCCTGCAATTTTTCGAGACTCGTTGGGACGAAATCTATCAACGACTCCCCGAGATTGCGGAGATCGGTTATGAGTCCATGTGGACGCCGCCGCCTGGCAAATCGCCCATTGGCGGACCCTACCCGTTTGCCTACGGCGGCAACGTTGGCTACAACTCATTCGACCGTTTTGATCTCGGCGATCTGCCCCAGCGTGGAAACTGGGAGACCCGCTACGGCTCGCGCACCTCGCTCCGCAACATGGTGGACAACGCGCACCAGACCGGTATCAAAATTTATCCCGACATTGTCTTCAACCATACCGGCAACGGCCCCGATTTCCGGACCTATCCTGGGATGGTGCCGCAGGATTTCCATGTTTGGCAGGATGCCAGCCAGCCCGGCGGTTTCAAGCGAGCCCCGCGCATGTTTGAGTGGGATCCTAACAACGGCACGGGCGGCACACTCCATCAAGAGTTAGTCAGCCTGATGGATGTCGTTCTGGAATTCGACAACCGCTTTCAAATCGGAGGCACGAACTCCCAAGGCTACGTCGCCGACCCTGCGCCGTTCGTGCGGCATCCGGGCGATTACGACAAGTATCCCTATAATTCATCCGGCACGCTCCCAACGGAAAACTCCCGCGACTTCATGGTCCGTTGGATTAATTGGCTCGGCTACGCAACGGACTACGACGGCGTCCGCCTCGACGCGCCCAAACACGTTTACAAGGATTTCTTCGGTTTACCTAACCAAGCCCCATCGCTCCGCGACAAAACCTTCCTCTATAACATTCAGAAAAACTTCAACGAGCGCCGTGGTCTGCTCGACGCCAATCCCTTCGACGATATGTATAAGAATGATCTGCGCCGCGATGACGCGATGATCTTCTCGGAATTCTTTATTGGCTCCATCGGCGAAGTGGACTACTGGCGCAACCCCGCCGACCGCAATTGGGGCATTCAGACGCGCTATCTCGATTTTCCGCGCAAATCGCAAATGATGATCGACGCCTTCAGTAACGGCAACCTCGGCTCGCTCGCTGGAACCGCCGGATTCAGTCCCGAGGAAGGCGTGGTGTTTGCCCAAAGCCACGATGAGAATCCTCCTAACAAACTCGAACTCGCCTACGCCTATATTCTCACTCATGTCGGGACCCCGGTCGTTTATTTCTCCGGCAATAATTTAAAATCCAGCGAGATCGGACGAACCGCTGGAAAAAACACCTGGATGAACAAAGGCTACGACTATGCCCTCGGCGACACGGTTAACGGTTTCCAATCCAACGCCGTTCCGAACCTCGTTTACATCCATAACCAGTTCTGCCGTGGCCGCGAGTACAACCGCTGGACGGAAAATGACTTCTTCGCTTACGAGCGTTACGAGGACCGTAACAACGACGGCAAGCCGAACTACCCCGACGCGCAACCCGACACCGGCTTCTTTGGGCCCGACTATGAGGGCCTGATCCTCGTCGCTCTCAACGACTCGGGCAGCAACCAGACGCGCAACGGCATCCGCACCTCCTTCGCCCCCGGCACGATTCTCAAGGACTACTCCGGCAACAGCCTCAACACCGTCACAGTCGATGCCAACAGCCGGGTCAACATCACCGTCCCGGCCCGCGGCGGTCAGGGCTGGGTTTGCTACGCGCCCTTCATCGCCGAAGCTCCGAGCGGCGTTGAGCCCATGCAGTTCAGCGGACCCGGCGTCACCACCATGCCATGGGTCATTCCTGCCGGTCGCGACGGCGTGGCCAAACCCGCCCGGAACCTTTTCCGCATCTCGGGAAACAGCGTGACGCTAGACATCTTCTACACCAACACGAATCCTAACCAGAACGGTGAGAGCGTGGATAACGTCCTCGTGAAATGGGGCCAAGGCGCAGACATCAATGGAAACGGTAGCATCGATTTCAACGGCAAGGACATCATCACCGGCGGTTTTGAATCGACCACGAAAATTGCCGACGGCCATTATCAAATCACCGCTAACGTTGCTAACATTCCCGAGGGATTGCACACGATCAAAGCCCGCGTGTTTAATGGCCGAAGCGGCAAACCTGCACTTTTCCAGACCTTCAGTAAGACCGTCTATGTGGACCGTCGCGGTCCAGATTTGGCAATCGAAAATTTGGTCGCCGGCGAAACGATCGAAGGTGCCCGTGTTCTAACCATCAACAATCCCGACCGCACTCTCTACAACCTAACCTACACGCTCGATGGCGGCGCGTCCCAACAGGCCGACATGGTCATCCGCGGCAAGTGGCGGATCAGCCTCGACGGCCTCGCGTCCGGCACCCATGCGATCACTCTAAATGCCACCGAAGCGGATTACGGAGCGACTCGGGCGGTGATCAATACGTCGTCGCTCACGCGCAGCTTCACGGCCGATACCGCAGGCCAGTCAATTACCCTCAATCACCCAGCTAACGCCGTTCTCACCGAGCCGTTTTTCAAGACCATCGTCACCGTTCCCACCGGCCAAGGGATCACCACGTCCGACATCAAGCTCTACTGGAACGGCTTTGAGCAGTTGCCCCTGACGGAAAACCCTGTGGGTAGCGGAAACTTCGAATCGGTCTTCACGGGACGTTACCGGCAAGGCGGGGTTGATAAGATTTTCACCGGTGCATTCGTCAACGGTCCGAATTTCTTCGAGGCGGTCGTCACCAAAAATGGCACGGAGAATCGCGCTGCACGTCGCGTGGTCTTCAATCTTTACGGCCAAAACATGCAGGACTCCGACGGCGACGGCATCCCGGATGAGATCGAACTACCCGGGTTCCTCAATGGCACCAATCCTGGGCCCGACCAACCATGGCCCGGTGATAACAGCAAGGACCTCATTCCGAATTTCGGGGAATCTTGGCCGCGTTTGAACGCGATGAGTGCCGACACGGACTACGTTGGCGCTTGGGATGGTGATGTGGATTCCGATGGCGACAGCGTCTCGAATTTGCAGGAAGTCATTCGCGGCTTCCGGCTCACGGGCGATCCCAAACGCTATGACATCTACAACGCCAGCAGTGTCCCGCCTGCTAGCATCGGCTCGCTAGCATCGACCACCCTGGCCGTGGTCAATGGGGTGAAGCAGGTGACCATCACCTACCGTCCAAACGACGGCCCGCTCAAAGGTCTTTCCCCGGTGCAGGTGAATATCACGCCAGTAGGCGGCGGATCCTTGCAGTCGTTCGCGATGGTGCCGGGCACGGATTCGTTTACTTACACTTACGCAGTTCCATCCGGTGCGACCTCGATCTCCTTCAACTTCTCCAGCGGGGCGGCGAATGACACGACCGGTGGGAGCGGTTGGATCGCGTCCACATCGGCGGGATTCGAAATGAATGGAGAGTTCGATAGCCAGAACTTCATCGTTTCCGACAACGGCATGCGTATTTACGCCGCGATTCGTGGCACAAAACTCTACACCGCCACTTGGTCCACGAAGGGCGGCACTAACGATCACTTCATTTTCATTACCGACCAGTTTGGCAATCCACGAGGGCATCCATGGGCCAAGGCTGGGCAGATCTATTTCGATACCACGACCAAGCCATGGATTGGGGCAAATCCAACCAACGCTTACGAGAATAATTTTGGCACACTTGGCCGTAACTGGCTGGGCGATCCGGGTAAGGCGCTCGAAAGCGAGATCGATCTCGTCCAAGTCTTCGGTTCGGTGCCGAAGATTCTCTATTTTTCCGTTGCTGCTTACGGACGCCCAGATGGAAGCAGCCTGATTTCCCAAGCCCCTGCCTCGTGGGATAGTGATAACAACCTTCAAGTCACCGAATTTCAGCCGGTTAATACGGCCTCCATCCGCGACGAGGATCTCGATGGCCGATTCGATGTCGGCACGCCGGAAATGCTCGTCTCAGTCAGTGGCAGCGAGACCGATGGAAACTACGGTCTGCGCCGTTTTTACCTCGACGAAATGACGAACGACGCCTCAGCAATCACGGTCCGTTTCAAACCCAATGCGTCCCCTGGCGCGGCGATTTCCAACACCGAGGTATTCACCAATCTCAATCGCCGCGACAAGGCGGTGATTGAGGAAGATCCCGCGATCGTGACCACGACCTCCGACACGTATTTTCGGGCTTACACCATGTCTGGACCGGACGCGCAGGGTTATTACTCGGCCACTCTCCCGGTCAACCAGTGCGGCGCCTACCGACTGCAGGTCCGCTACAAAATCGCCGGGGTTAACAGCAGCAATTTTCTTTATTTCACCGACAACGCCCAACGCCGCGATTGCGCCGTCGTCGTCTCGCCAAAGAAGGCGCTGCAAATGAACATGTATGAAGTCAATCCCCTGGTCGCCGAGGCGAAGGACACGACCAAAGCGGGGCGCAGCACTTTTCTAGATCTGGTCAACGACCCCGCGCTTCCAGGGGAATCTGGTGGCTTCGATGGACGCCCCGAAGCGCTTAACAAGGATCATTATTCTTCGATGGGAATCAATATGTTGTGGCTCCAACCGATTCATCCGATCGGCATCGAGGGGCGCGACATCAATCCTGAAACTCCGGGTGTTGCCTTCGATCCAGGTAGTCCGTATGCGGTGCGCGATTACTGGTCGGTTAATCCCGTGCTCGGTCGGGCCGAGACCACCGCCAGCGCACTTTCGGAGTTTCAAACTTTTGTTAGTCGCCTCGATTCCTGGGGTGTTGGTGTCATGATGGATGGCACTTTTAATCATAGTTCACCGGACGCGATTCTCGGCCAAGGCGCGGTCGACCTAGGCATCAGCGCCAACGGCAATACCGAGATCCGAAACTTCAACACGGGCTGGTATGCCAAGGAGGGTTTTCCTAGCCAGCCCGCTACGAACCTTAGTGAGATCGCGATCGCGCCGGATCGCAACGATTTCGGCAACTGGACCGACACACGCGAATTTTATTTCGGCAACTACGACGCCCTCGTCAAGGCCAAGGGCACTTACAATACCGCGACCAAAACCTATCCCGACAATGCGAGCAAATACGAGTTTCTCCTCGAACGAGATGATTTCTTCGGGCAAACCGCTTCAACGCGTCAGATTTGGAATTATTTTTCCTATTACCCTCTCTACTGGCTCGACAAAACCGGCAACCCGGCTGGAACGCAGAAATCCGAATCTTACAAAGGTATCGACGGTTTGCGCTGCGATTTCGCCCAAGGTCTGCCCTCGCAGTTTTGGGAGTACACCATTAACAAAACCCGCAGCCGCAAGTGGGATTTTATTTTCATGGCCGAGTCTCTGGACGGCTACCGCGAGGTCGCCGGAAGCAAGCGCCACGGCGTCGGTTATCGATCCGCCCGCCATTTCGATGTGCTGAATGAAAACATGGTTTTCTACTGGCGCGACACTTTTTTTGGCTATCCGGCCAACGGCGGTATGGGCACGGTAAAAAATCCGACCACGGGCGACACTTTCAATGCTTTTGACGCCCGCCGCCAAGCGTTCGACAGCGTCACTTTGCTGAACAACCTGACCAGCCACGATGAGGTTTTTCCCCACAACGATACCTTCAGCATCGCCTACGCCTACGCCCAAGTCGGCGCGCTCGATGGCATCCCTATGCTGATGTATGGACAAGAGGCGGGCGCCCAGAACAGTGCGACCGCTTACTCGGCCAGCTTGACGAATTTCGGCGCGATCAATGCGAACCGGAACTTCGCCAAATACGAATCTAACTTCGGGAAGAACATTCCGAATTTCAAAGTCTGGAACAATATGGCCGCCGTCTGGAATGGAGCCACTCGCGACTGGACGCTCCAGAGCTTCTACGGACGGGTGAACAAAGCCCGCCTCGCCGCTCCCGCGCTGCAAAGCCAGAACGTCTATTTTCTCAACAAAAAAGCTGCCGGTGGAGGATTCGAGAGCAAAATTTTCGCGGTCGGAAAAGTGAAGAATCTTGGGGCCTCCGCCGGTGCACCCGGTCAAAGTGTGGTCTTCGCTTTTGTTAACAACAACTACCGTTTGAACGCCACGGCCAGCGCCCTGTTTGATCTCAACGCCACCACGCCGGGCGGCAACGCTAATTACTTTGGCGTCGAGCGCGGGCGCAACTACAACGTCCGCGATCTCTTGAGCAACAACCCAAGCGATTTCGTTTGGACCGCCGCTCGAACCGGAGCCGACCTGATCGATAATGGCCTCTTCGTCGGTCTGCCGAACACTGCTCCCGCCACGGGCAGCTATCAGGCGCAATATCTGCAACTCGTCGATGTCTCTGCGCCCACGATTAGTTTTGTTCCGGCGCTGTTTGCAACCTTCGGTAGCACCATTACGCTGAACGCGACGAACAGCGCCAATGCACCAGTGATTTACAGTCTCGTCGGCGGTGATGTTGCTAAAGTCGTGCTCAACGGCGATCAGCTAACAACTAACAGCGGCACCGGACAGATCACGATTCGCGCCACCGTCGATCAGACTCCCGATCGCGCCGGGGTGCAGGCCGACGCGATCATTACTTTCCAAAAAGCCGGGCAGATCATCACCTTTACGCTCAACCCTCCCACGGCCTCCACTGCCGACCCGGCCCGCACCCTCTCCGCCAGTTCAACCTCTGGCCTTCCGGTTAGTTTTAATTCCGCGAATCCGCTCATCGCATCCGTCGCCGGCAACACGCTCGCCTTCGTTTCGGCCGGCAGCACATTGATCACCGCCAGCCAACCCGGGAATGACGACTACCAATCCGCAACCGGAGTGCAGCAAGGCATCTCGGTCAGTGCGGGAGTCTCTTTCGTGGGCTTGTTCCCGGGCCAGGCCCCGGGCAGCGACGTCGACAACGACGGCATCCCGGCGTTTGTCGAATACGGGATCGGTGGAAGCATCACCACGAACGATAATGCCCGCCTTCCGCAGGTTGGGCGCAATGGCTCGACTCTCAGTCTCACCGCCGTTGTGCGCACCAACGATCCGACGCTCGCGATCAGCGGACGCTGGACGACCACTATGGCGTCCTCGACGGCTTGGAACAGCACGGGCATTCAAGTCGTTCCCGCCTCGGATCAGACCGGGGTTGAAAGTGGATTTGAGCGGCGCATTTTCTCCACGGATATCGGGACAAACCCTCAACTCTTTATGCGCCTGTGGTTTGAGTCCGTCTCGAACTAACCTTTGTGCGGTTGGGACGTTTCGACCCGCAATGACGGTTTTACCCCGCGTGCCAAGCGGATGTTAGCGCTGGGAAAGAACACGAGTTTCGTGGTCCTTCACCGCTGCCATCCAGTCCATTCCGACGGGCACGTTTTGACGGCGGCAATGTTCTTCCCAGACCGCGCCAAAGGGCAGCGTGCGCAGTTCCTCGAGTAGTGCCAGTCGCGAGGTAAAGTCGCCCGTCTGCTCCATCTCGCGCAGCTTGGCGATCGGCTCCAGCAGGGCGACGAGCAGGCACTTGATCGCGTTGCGCGTTCCGATCACCCAAGCCGCAATCCGATTGATACTCGCATCAAAGAAATCGAGCCCGATGTGCGTGCGACTAAGGAATCCACCACGCACCACCTCTTCGGCGATGGACCGCGTTGCATCATCCATCAGAACCACGTGATCGCTATCCCAGCGGACTCCGCGGCTGACGTGCAGCAGAATCTCGGGAACAAACTGGAGAACGGAAGAAATTTTGTCCGCCACACTTTCGGTTGGATGAAAATGCCCGGCATCGAGGCAAAGCAACTTCTGATTCTTCATCGCATAACCCATGTAAAATTCGTGCGAGCCGACGACGTAGGATTCTGAACCAATGCCAAAGAGTTTGCACTCCACCGCGTCGAGATGGTGTTTTGGATCCAGCGCCTCGGCGAACACTTCATCGAGCGCCGATTCGAGTCGTTCGCGCGGTCCTTTGCGATCGATCGGAATGTCCTTCGAACCATCTGGAATCCAGACGTTGGTGACGGTGGGCGAACCTAGTTGACGTCCGATCTCTGCACCAATTTTCCGGCTCACCTGGCAATGTTCAATCCAGAATTTTCGGATGCTAGCGTCCGGATGACTCAGCGTTAATCCGTCGTCGGCCATCGGATGGGAGAAGCAGCTCGGGTTGAAATCCATCCCCATTCCCCGCTCCTTGGCCCATTCCACCCAGCTTTGAAATTGCTCGATGCTGTATTCGTTGCGATCGATCTTTTTACCGCCAAGGTCGGCGTAAAGCGCGTGCAAGTTCAACCGGTGTTTTCCCGGGATGAGCGCGAGCGCCTGATCCAGATCGTCGCGCAACTCCGCGATTGTCCGCGCCTTACCCGGATAATTTCCAGTGGTCTGAATGCCTCCGCCGCTAAGTTCTGCGCCTGCTTTCTCGAAGCCGCCCACATCGTCGCCCTGCCAGCAATGCAGGGAGATGGGAATTGCGGTCAGTGCAGCGAGAGCTTGTTCGGTGTCCACGCCGAGTGCGGCGTAGGTTTCTTGGGCAAGGGTGTAAGCATTCATGGTAATTGGAAACTTCTTAGATCATGGACCGGAATCGTCGATACAGGCAAATGCAGATAAAAAAACGCTTATTCTGCGAAACATGCGCGATTTTCCCCCATCTGCCGTCTGCTCGGTCCGCGCCACGTTGGGCTACTACAAAGCACTTTTGCTTTAGAGGGACGCAATGAAGTGTCCCGCGAGGGCGCAGGACATCACACGCGAGGGCGCGTATGCTCCCCGTTTCCCCAAGATAGTTGTTGAAAGCGTGGGCGAATCATTGATTCACGTTGAGCTTAAGAATGCGCCGCACTTCTTCGATGGCCTCCGGGTTCTGATGCGCGCTGTGGCCGGAAGGAACGATCTTCACCGACTGTGCGCCGTCCATGTAGTAACTCCAGTAGGCCACGACGCCGTCCGACATCATCGGCTTGGTCTTATCCTTGTTACCGCCCTTGCCGCGATCGCCCCCGATGATGTGATAGGGGATACCCGGTCTGACCGGGATGGTGTTGATCGCCAACACAAAACGGTTGTTCGGCGCGAGCGTATCGACGCTGTTCGGGATGCGTTTCAGCGCCAGTTCGCCGCTCTGAAAACTGACCGCTTTCATCACGTCGTCGCCCGCGCTGAGCAGTGTGGCCGGTGCCTTCACCAGACTCGAGGAGATCCGGCCGATCCAATTGGAGCCGAGTTCGCTGCCCTTCAAAGGTGCGTCAACGAAGACGACTCGCCCGATTTCCGGGCGGTGCTGGAAGATGAGCGAGTCGGTCAAGAGCTTCCGGCTCTCGGGCGACATCTGCACTTCGCCCGGTGGCTTTTTGAAAATATTCATCCACAGCTTGTCGCCAGCGTCGGTGATCAGCAGCCGGCTGATACAGCCACCCATGCTGTGGCCGACGACGACCATCTTCTTTTTCAGGTGAAATTTCTTTTCCACCCCGTCTAACTCGTTCCGCAGGATCGATGCGGAATACGGATAAGGGTAGCCGCTCGGATAGCTATAAAACCAGAACTGGTAACGCTTCCGAATCTCGGGATCACCGCGCAGGGTGTTGATCATCGGTGTCCAGGTGGCCTGCGAATCCATCAACCCGTGGACGAAGAGAACCACGGTGCGATTGGGGTCGTAGGGCTGAAGGGCGATGATGCGCGCGGTCTCAGCGTATTTTTCCGGGCGAAGGACCCGCGCCAGTTCCATCTTCTTCGGGTCGTTGGCCGCCAGCATCACGGCGATCGGCACGGTGAAATTGGCGCCCATCGGTACGGTCCGGCCTTGGAAGCGGGTGGTCTCCGCGGCGAGTGGATCCTCGAAGGCGAGCACACAACGGCGGCCCTCGAAACGCGCGATAGTGGTGACGCCGTAGAAAATGCGCGGCGGGGCCAAACGGCCCGCAGCACTCGGGTCGAGATTGCGCGCGACAGCCACCGTCGGCGCACCGATGCCGGGTCGCGTCACCCGCTTATCGACGTAGGTGCCGTGGACGTCGAACTGATCTGCCGGCGTGAACGTGTAGAGCGCGGGATTCCACTGCGGACGCGGGTCAGGTTTGTGCGTGAGTATCCACTCGCCGCTGCTCGCTGGCACACTCAGCGGCTTGGTCCACGGATCGAGCTGGGCGGATTTGATCGACTCGATGATGCGCCCGACGGCGAAATTGTATTCGCTCTGCGCTTGCGTGTCCTTGGGGTTGCTCTGCAACTGACGCGAGGCCACCTCCGCGGCAGTGATGTATCCGCCGAGTGCGGCGAGTGGTTCGCGGGGCTGCTGCTGTATTGCTTTGACGATCTCGGTCTGTGCCTCGGCTACCTTGCCTACGGCACCGCTCGTTGGGTGATAGTCCGGCTGCTTCTCTTTGATTGCTGAGTAGGGCGACGCACAGCCGGCGAAGGTGCATGCGGCGGCAAAGGCAAGGGTGAGATTTGCGAGCCTAGTGAAAGGGAAGCGTGTGGTCGAGTTGTCCATAGTCTGATGCAGCGGCGGTCTGGTTAGTCCTCGGACTTGGTCCAGGTTTTGTCGGGGTTGTATTCGCTGAGAGCGGCGGCAAGCGTGGCGGTCTTTGGGCCGAGGTCTTTTTGATAGACATCGCCGTAGTGGTTCACGATCAGCGTCATCACGCCGGTCTTCCCGTAGTCGATGGGCCAGGCGATCATCGCGAAGCCGGCGATGAGTTTGCCGTTGATGAGGTAACTGTATTTGCCCGCCGGGGCCGCGCTGCCTTGGGCGGTCAGGATCTTAAAGCAGTAGCCGACATACGGCGTCTTCGAGTCCTTGATTTCAGGACCAGCGGGACTTGCCACCTCGCCTTTTGCGGTGTCGGCGGGCCAGTAGAGGCCGTCCTTTTTGCCCGGAGAACTTTGCAGCTTTTTCGCAAACTGGCGGACCTCCGTGCCGTCGCGCGACTCGGCGGCGTAGGCGCGCTGGGCTACGACGTAGGCACGGAGCGCGGCAATGGCGGTTAGTTCATCTTCGCCGATGCGGCGTGCGACCAATTCATCGACCCCAGCAGCGGTGTCGAAGCTCCAGCCGGCGTCCGACTTCACGAGCGGGATGGGAAACGGCCAGGCCTCAGCGCCGACGACCATGTTCACCGAGCCATCGTCATTGGTGCGGAAACGGCGGCGTTCCAGCGCCATTTTGACGAACTTCATGCGTACTTCCTTGTATTGCTCGGCATCGATCAATTCTTGGTGCTGAGTGCCGAAGACTTCGATCAACGGCGCATTTTCGCCGGTTTTGGCCGCGTCGATCAGCGCATCCCCCGCGGCGAGCGGAGTTTCAAAAACGCGCGGTTTTGTTTCAGCGGCGGTTTCCGCGCAGAAGGCGCGATGCAGGCAGACGGCTGATAGGATGAGAGTAGTGAGAAATGTTTTCATGGTGAGATGAGTGTTTGAGTTCCGTATTTATCGGCTGCGTCCTCCCCCGCCGCCTGAGCGGCTGCCACCACCTCTGGAGCGACTGCCTCCTCCACCCCCGCTGCGGCTCATGCTCGACATGCTCTGCCCGCCGCGCTGGCTGAAGCTCTGGGAACGTGAGCCTGACGATGCGCCGCCGAACGCTCCGCCTCCTGATCCCCCGCCAGATCGACTGCCGCCAAACTGCCCTCCTGAAGACCGGCTGGCTGAACCGGATTGTCCGCCGCCTTGGCGGCTTTGCGATCCGGACTGGTAGCTTTTAGAACCCTGTGGCGATCCGCTGGCAGACTGCTTCTTCGACGACGCCTGCTGGCTCTGGCCCGATGACTGTCGCTCGGATTGATTGCCCGACGATGTGGTTTGAGCACTCGACTGGCGGGAGCTCTGGTTAGTGTTTTGGTTCGTGCT
>JBBRPA010000026.1:0-50374 GCA_038228695.1 Chthoniobacterales bacterium | reverse complement strand
GGGAAGCCTTTAAGGAACTCGGCAACATGCTGGCCGCGAGTGATTTGCAAAGTGCCCTCGCTATGGCCGAGAAACTCACCGCCGGGGTGGATCGCAAAGCCATGTTCAGTGGAATTTTTGCCCAACTCAGCACCGGCGATCCCAAGAAAGCCTTGGATATCGCCCAAGGCCTGACGAACCCGGTGGACAAGCGGTTTGCGCTGAAAAGTCTGGCTTTGGAATGGGCTTTTGCCGGCAAGGATGAAAAAGGCGACGGCAGCCTTGGGACTTCTGCCGCGATGAGTGTGACCCTCGCTCTCGCTGACCGGAATCCCGCCGAGGCTGCTGCCTTTGCGCAGTCAACGATCGAAGGCCGCGAGCGCGGATTTATGAATATGGCCATCGCTCGGAGTTGGACCAAGACCGACCCTGTGGCCGCGGCCACCTTTGCCTCGCAGATCCCGGAAAATGATGGCCGACGCTGGGTCGTCTCCAATGTCGCCAAACAGTGGGCCGATTCCGATCCGCAGCACGCCGCCGCTTGGGTCGAAAAATTCCCAGACGGTCGCGAGCGCAATTCCGCAATTGACCAGATCAGTGGAAAATGGGCCGAAACGAACCCCTCCCAAGCCATCCAATGGGCCAACAGTTTGCCGGCTGACACTGGGCAGGCCAGCGCCTATCGCTCCATCGCCGAAACCTGGGCCCAGTCGCAGCCCGCCGAAGCCGTGCAATGGGCGACCAAGATTGCCGATCCGGAAGCTCAAAAGGCAGCCGTTTCCTCGGCAATCGGCCGCTGGGCATCGACCGACACGAATGCCGCTACCACCGCTGCCGTCAATCTGACTAATGCCGACACCCAGCAGGCCGCTATCTCCGCGATCGGACGCCAACTGGCCCGCAACGATCAAACCGCCGCAACGACTTGGGCAAATTCTCTTCCTGCTGGCCCATTGAGAGACGCAGGGACCACGGGCGTTAATAACCGTCGAGGCGACTGGTATGGTGGTGGCGGACCGCGCCCCGGACGCTAAAGCTGATTCCCGACAAGATCTTTCAACCGCATCATGCCGCGCCGGATGCGCGCTTTGACCGTCCCAAGCGGCTGGTCCAACCGGGTTGCAATCTCGTTCTGGGTCAGACCGCCAAAATAAGCCATTTCGATTGCCTCACGCTGCTCCCGAGAAAGCTGCATCACCGCATCACGAATGATTTTACCTTTTTCCAGCGAATCGACCTCGTCGGACGAATCGCGCCGAGCCATCGAATCTTGGATATCGGTCTCCTGCTCGACCTCGTCGCGAAGGCGTGCCCGGCGCTGGATGGAGCGAAGTCTGTCGATCGACTTATTGCGGGTCAACGTCAGCGCCCAAGTCAAAGGTTTACCACGTTCCGGCACATAGAAGTGCGCTTTTTCCCAAATCTGAACGAAGACATCCTGCAAAATATCCTCAGCTTCGCGGTGGTCATTCAGCACGCGTAAAGCGGCCGTAAAAAGGATTCCGCTGAAGCGCCCGTAAAGGTCTTGAAAGCTTTCTCGATCCCCCAGAGCGATCTTGCGCAGAAGCTCCATTTCGAGATGTTGTTCAGGCTGCGTTTCCATGGCAAAATCTTTTCGTCCGCAAGTATCGCTGGAAACCAAATCAAGGCAAGGTTTATCATTCTCGAACAATGCGCTTGATGACATGCTTGCCCTTAGTCCAATCCAAGATTCCGACCTGTGACCGCGCCTGACTCGCTCCCGCAAAAATCAATCCGCCGTTCGTGTTGGGGGTGGTGGTTGTTGCTCGACGCCTTCCTTCTCTTCGGCTTGGTCTTTTTTGGTCGCGAGAAAATGGCAAAGCTTCACGAACCTTTGGAGGGTCTGCGACCCATCGTCGCCCGGGTAGACGGACGGCCGATTTTTGCGCGTGAACTCATTTCAGCGACTCAGTTCAGCCTTCGTCCGCCGCAGCCCGAAAGCTTGCGAGCTGCTCTCGAAAGGCTAATCCGCGAGGACGTCATCGCCAGCGTGGCCGAAAAAACCCGGGTCCCGGAGGGTGTCGTCGAGCAGCGATTAGGAGAATTACGGCATCAATTTTCCGATGAAGGGAAGTTCGCCTCGGCCCTTGAGAACGCGGGCCTGACTCTCCCAAAATTGGAAACACGCCTGCGTCGGCACGCCCAAATCGAACAGTGGCTACTCGAACAGGGCCGCGCAGAACCCGACGATGCCATCTGCCAAGCTTGGCTGGCCTCGCATCCCGAGTTGACCGCCCTTCCCGAAGTGCTCGAGGCAAGCCATTTTGTGGCGATTTTTCCTCCGCGCGGAACCCCAGCGGATCTCGTCGCCAAAGCGGACCTAGCCCGCGAGGCGCAGACCCAACTAGCCGCGGGAATCCCGTTCTCGGAAGTCATCGAGAATCTGTCCGATGATCCGGCGAAAAAACAAACGCACGGCTCGCTCTCATGGTTTCGCTCTGGTCGTTTCGAGTCCGCGCTAGTCGAGTCCGCGCTCAAGCAACCTTTGAACGAAGTCGGCCCGCCAATCGAGACCCGCTTCGGATTCCACCTGCTGGATGTCACTGCCCGCCAACCCGCGAAGGACCTAGGTCCCGATGGCATTGCCGGCGAGGTCCGGATCCGTTGCCAAGACGAGGAATCGCGAAAAAGAATCGGGCTCATCGTGACGAACCTTCTGCAACGTGCGAAAGTCGAAATTCTCGATCCTACTTTGCAAAAGCCACTTCTATGAAAAAACCAGAGCGCATCGGGGTCATCGGACTCGGCATCATCGGCAGCCGCGTGGCCGACAACCTGAGAAAACGGGGTCACGACGTTTACGTCTGGAACCGCTCCCCCAAACCCGTGCCCAATTTCCTCGGCTCCGCCGCGGAGGTTGCCAACTCGTGCAACATCATCCAGTTTTTCGTCTCAGACGATGCCGCCCTGCTCTCGGTCGTCCAGTCAATGGCCAGCGCTCTAACCAAAAATCACGTTCTCCTTTTCCATCCTACGATTTTGCCGGAAACAACGAAACGCGTGGGCGGTATTGTTAGCAGCGTGGGCGCGCAATTTCTCGACGCGCCCTTCACCGGGAGCAAGCTCGCCGCCGAAAAAGGACTGCTGGTTTATTATGTTGGCGGCGATCCGGGGGTGATCGAACGCATGACCCCGCTGCTGCTTGACAGCGGAAAAGAGGTGATCCCCATCGGTGCGGTCGGCCAGGCGGCAGTGATGAAAATCGCTGCTAACATGATGATTGCGGGCATGATCCAGACCCTCGGCGAAGCCCTCGCGGTGACCTCAGCCGCGGGCATTTCCCTTGCCAAGGTGCAGGAGGCGCTTGCGCCCAACGCCATCCACTCGCCACTGCTCGACATGAAACTCCCAGCCCTCATTGCGGAAGATTTTTCGCCGCATTTCACCGTGCAACACATGTTGAAGGATCTCCGCCACGCCGCCAGCCTCTCCCAGAACGCAGGCGTCGCCACCCCCGCCGTCACTGCCGCATTGGCGTCGCTGCAACGGGCGGAGGGCGCGGGGCACAGCGGGGATGATTTCTCGATCCTCGCGAAGCACGCTACGCAAACGTGACCGCTCCGATCGCCTTTTACCTGCCGCGTTGCGTCCTCGAATTTCGCGGCGCGGATATCGTTCGTTTCCTGAACGGCCAGTTGAGCAATGATGTTAGGAAACTAACCTCCGAAGCCGCGATGCACGCCTGCGTGATGACGGCGAAAGGCCGCATGAACGCGGAAGTCTGGCTGACGAAACTGGAGGATGCGATCCGCGTCGATGGTCCTCCCGGCCTCGGCGAAGAATTGCTCCTCCGCTTCGAGCGCTATGTCATTTCGGACGATGTTAGCATCAGTGATGTTAGCAGTGAACAACATCTCACCCACACGATCGGCGCGGGCGCAGGCATCCAAGCGCGACGTTTCAAAGTGACCGGGGTCGATCATTGGCAGACGACGCCAGTTGAGTCGGTTAATTCGGACGCCGCCGAATATTTCCGCATCGCACAGGGCATTCCCGCTTGGGGCAAAGAGTTGGATGAAAACACCATCCCAGTCGAGGCTGGTCTGGACCTCGATTGCATCGATTATCACAAGGGCTGTTACATCGGTCAGGAGGTGATCAGTCGCTTGAAAAGCATCGGCCACGTCAACCGGATCTTGGTTCGTCTCACCGCGCCGCTCGATATTGCGCTTTCCGCCGGGAGCGTTCTTAGCGTTGCAGGAAAAGACATCGGCCAGGTCACGAGCGCGGCAAAGAGTTTGGAATTGAAAAATATCGTCGCCCTCGCTTACGTTAAGCGTTCCTACGCCGCTCCAGACACACCGGTCCAACTGCCCGGCGGCGAAATCCTTACCGTTCAGCCACTTCAAACATGAAACGTCTCATCTTCCTGCTTCCCATTATCCTCGCCGGCGTCGTCCAAGCTGCCGAAGTCGCGGTGCTTTCCATCCAAGTGCCGAACGAGAAGGAGCCCAAAACCGTCACCATCGAATTGTATCCCGATGCTGCGCCGCAGACCGTGGCGAACTTTGAAATACTCGCCCGCAAAAAATTCTACAAAGGCCTCGCCTTCCATCGCGCCGTTCCCGATCGACTCGTGCAAATCGGCGATCCACTCAGCCGGAAGGCAAAATCTAACGTGCCCGTTGGCACTGGCGGACCCGGCTATGTGATACCTGCAGAGATCAAACTCAAGCCCGTCCGCGGGAGCGTCGCGATGGGGCGACTGCCGAATAAAATCAACCCGAACAAATCCTCCAACGGCAGCCAGTTTTTCGTCTGCCTGGCTGATCTTCCCGGTATTACCGGCGAATACACCGTTTTCGGCAAAGTGACCGCCGGATTGGAAATCCTCGAGGCAATCAGCCACGGGGAGACCGACTCGAACGGGACGCCCGTAAATCGCTCGACGATCCGTTCTGTAAAAATCGAACAGCAATAGCAGGCCGTTTTCCCCACCATGAAGGCGTCGGCCGCGCGTCCCTCAGGAGTCGATCCAAGGCCCTTTTGGTAAACGCGTAGCACACTCGCTCCCTGGTGGGCACACGGGGTGAGGGCGAGGAAAAAAGTGCGAGCAACCACGGCTGCTTTCGCTGCGTGATGCCTCCGCGCCCGCGCTCAGGAAACGACTGGGTTTGCCCCAGACGCCTTATTTCGAGCGCAGGAGGCTGTTCAAACGGGCGTCTTCGTTCCGATAATGGGCGATGACGTAGATGACCAGGAGAACGACCAGCGGCAGTGCGACGAGCGACAGGTCCACATGGGTGTGACGCAGCCACAGGTAGAAGGGGTTCTTCGACAGCGGTAGCGCAGTGTGGTTGGCTTGGGCGAGCAGCGAAAGCGGCAGACCGATGCAGACCGCCAGAGGAAGCCCGATGGAGGCAATGAGGGTGAGAGATTTTTTCACGGAGATGAGGATCCATCGGGTGCGACGGATTTTTTTGGGGTTTTGGGGTTTTGGGTTTTTTGCGAGCCGAGCCTTGGGGGACGGGCTACGCAGACTATTTGGGGTGGGCCGATTGGGGAAAAGGCCGAGAATCAATGGAAGGATACTGTGGGTCACAACAACCTCCCAAAAATCCCTGCACAACAATTGAACAGAATAACCCCATTTTCCAGAAAAAAATGCATCCGCCACGAAATTGTCACAATCACCGCCCAAGAGGCCGCTCCTAACGCAACCAGCCATCCAGCGCTAAACGTAATTCTTCGCTATCCTGCACATGGTATTTCGGACCGGTCTTCATGACCACCCGTTCACCAGTGCCGAACTGGAAATTAAGGATGACGGGAGTTTTTCCCGGAAACCGGTGGAGTGTTTCCCGGATGCGGGCCAGTTCCTCGACCTCGACCAACTCGTGCTGGACCGTCAGCCGGATGGAACCAGCCCCTTTGGTTTCTTTGATCACCTTGAACTCGCTTGCCACCAACCGCGGCTTCTCCTCCCGCTTATCGAGTTTGGCGGTGACCTGGACCACTTTGCCTGTCTCGAGCAGAGAGCCGCAGGATGAAAATGCCTCGGGCCAGACCATGATCTCAGCCTGCCCAGTGAGATCCTCCAACTGGCAGATGGCATAAGGTTTGTTGTCTTTTT
Source organism: Chthoniobacterales bacterium (assembly GCA_038228695.1). Lineage (GTDB taxonomy): Bacteria > Verrucomicrobiota > Verrucomicrobiia > Chthoniobacterales > DASVRZ01 > DASVRZ01. The sequence goes on along the minus strand of JBBRPA010000026.1, from coordinate 44,301 downwards.
TTGTGAAACGCTTCTCCACGGTGGTTAGCATTCCGGCGGCCGTAACGACCGATTTATCCTCGAATCCACTCATCGCCGCGATACTAACAAAACTGCCGCTTTCCAGCGTCTCCCGCCAACTGTCGAGGGGATGACCAGTGACGTAAAACCCGAGCAGTTCCTTCTCTGCACTGAGCCGTTCGGCTTGGCTCCATGGCTCAACATGAGGAAGCTCGGCGAGCGTCGTCGGCGCCGGTGCCGTCTCGAACATCTCGAAGAGCGATTCCTGTCCGGAGGCTTTGTCGCGATGCGCCGAGGCGGCAGAGGCCAAGACAGCTTCAACGCTGGCAAAAAGCACCGCTCGATCGATTTTCGTGAAATCAAACGCGCCGCAACGGATCAGACTTTCGATCACGCGCCGGTTGGCCGCTTTGGAATCAATTCGTGCACAGAAATCTTCGAGCGATTTGTAAGCGCCATTCGCCTCGCGTTCCGCAATCGCGGCCGTCATCGCCGCCTCCCCGACGTTCTTGATCGCCGCCAAACCGAAACGAATCGCGGGCTTTTCCTCGAAAACGACCGGCCGGAATTTGAGCAAGCTACCGTTCACATCCGGCGGCAAAATCCGAATGCCCATTCGCTGGCATTCCGCCACGAAGATGGAAATTTTGTCCGTGTTATTGACTTCGTTGCTGAGCAACGCCGCCATGAATTCGACCGGATGATTCGCTTTTAAGTAGGCCGTTTGGTAACTAATCCAGCCGTAGGCGGCGGCGTGCGATTTGTTGAATCCGTAGCCGGCGAATTTCTCTAGCAAATCGAAAATCTCGTCGGCCAACGCAGCTTCGATCTGGTGGTGTTCGGCGCAGCCCGAGACAAAGAGTTTACGCTCTTTGGCCATCTTGGCCGCGTCCTTTTTTCCCATCGCGCGTCGGAGGTTATCCGCCCCACCTAACGTGTAGCCTGCGAGCACCCGCGCCGCCTGCATGACTTGTTCTTGATAAATGAAAATGCCGTAGGTGTCGCCGCAGACCTCCTTGAGCAGCGGATGAGCATACTTGATTTTTTTCTGGCCCTTCTTCCTCTTCACATAATCCGGAATGAATTCCATCGGACCGGGGCGGTAAAGCGCACTCAGAGCGTAGATGTCGTCAATCGATTTGAAGTCGAACGAACGGCACCACGAAGCCATGCCGCCGTCCAACTGGAAGATCCCGATGATCTCCGCGCGATTCAGCAGGTCGAAGGTCGGTTGATTCTCCAGCACGATGTTAGCAATGCGAAAACTGTCATCATGTTGCCGAATCAAATCTTCCGCGTCGCGAATGATGGTGAGCGTTTTCAAGCCCAGGAAATCCATCTTCAGCAGACCGAGATCAGTGAGCGGTCCCATGGCGTATTGACTAACAATTTCTCCCTCGCTGCTTTTCGAGAGCGGAATGTAATCGGAGAGATCGCGGTCGCTAATGACGACGCCCGCCGCGTGCACGCCGGAATTCCGGGTGATCCCCTCCAGAAAGACGGCATACTCCCAAAGTTGAGCGGTGGCTGGCTCGGTCTCGACGGCCTTGCGCAGGTCAGGGTTTTTATCGATCGCACCCTTGTTGAATTTTTTCTCTCCGGTCGCTGGATCTTTCGACTCCTTGCCGGTGAGCGTGATATTCAATTCTAGCGGAATCATTTTCGCCAAACGGTCCCCGTCGCCGTAGCTCCAGCCGAGCACGCGGCCCACGTCGCGGACGACGGATTTCGCGCCCATCGTGCCGAAAGTGATAATCTGAGAAACCGCGCGATTGCCATATTTTTGCCGCACGTAATCGATCACCTCGCCGCGGCGTTGCTGGCAGAAATCGATGTCGATATCGGGCGGGCTAACTCGCTCCGGATTCATGAAGCGCTCGAAGAGCAATCCGAAGCGGATGGGGTCGATGTCGGTGATTTTCATGACGTACGCGACCATCGCTCCCGCTGCCGAACCGCGTCCCGGTCCCACCGGAATCCCTTGCTCTTTAGCGTAACGAATGAAGTCCCACGTAATGAGAAAATAATCGATAAACCCCGTTTTTACGAGAACGCCGAGCTCATACTCGAGGCGCTCGCGCAGGACGGGGTCGGCGTCTTTTCCATAGCGCTCTTCGAAACCAGCGTTGCAAATTTGCCGCATGTATTCCTCCGCCGTCAATCCATCCGGACACTGATAGGAGGGATACTTGGTGACACCGAAATCGAGGGTCACGTTGCAGCGATCCGCAATCGCCAAAGTGTTAGAGATCGCTTCTGGCGTGGCGTGAAAAAGCGCCTGCATTTCGTCGCCCGATTTAAAGTAAAGTTCCGGCGAGTAGCGCATCCGCTTTTCGTCCTGAACCATCGACTGCGTGCCGATGCAAATCATCACATCGTGCGCTTCGTGGTCTAATTTGTTGAGGAAATGCACGTCGTTCGTCGCGACGAGACCCAGATTAAATTCTCGGGCGAACTCGATCAGGATCGGATTGGTTCGCGCCTGTTGCTCCATGCCGTGATCGTGCAATTCGATGAAAAAGTTTTCGTGCCCAAAAATATCAATGAATTCCTGAACGGATTGGCGCGCCTTCGCCGGATTTTCCGCGATCAGCGCTTGGTTGATCTCGCCCTTGAAACAGCCGCTCAGGCCGATGAGTCCCTCGCTATGTTTTCGGAGTAATTCCTTGTCGATTCGCGGCTTGTAGTAGAAGCCGTCGATGTGGGCCGCGGAGACCAGTTTGATCAGGTTGTGGTAGCCGATATTGTCCTTGGCAAGGAGGGTAAAATGGTAGGTCTCGGCCCGGCCAGACACGGGTTGCTTGTCGTGCATGGAACCCGCTGCCATGTAAACCTCGCAGCCGACGATCGGCTTGATCCCATATTCGAGGGCCGTCTTTACGAATTCAACGACCCCATACATGTTGCCGTGGTCGGTGATCGCGACCGCTGGCATGTTCAACTCCTTCGCCCGGCGCATCAGCGCATCGATCCGAATCGAACCGTCGAGCAGCGAATATTGGGTGTGAAGATGGAGGTGAACGAACGGCTCGGCGGACATTCCTAGAGCATACCAGAGGCAGCCCGAAAGGGAATGAAAACGTCCGGTTAAAAATCGCCCCGCGAAGGGCTATTTTTTTACTTCGACGACTGCTGGGCCGGGTTTGTCGAAGGCGATTTTCCGTCGCCCGAAAAGGTCGCCCACGTCGAAGAAACTCACATAAGCGAGGAAGCCCATAATGACGTAGGCGCAGCCAGTCTGGACGATGACGAGGAATCGGGTATTGACCGGACGGCGGCGAACGGCTTCGACGAGCGCGAGGGTGATGTGACCACCGTCGAGCACGGGAATGGGGAGCATGTTCATAATCGCGAGGTTGACGTTGAGGACGACGCTAAACCAGAGCGCCATTTGCCAGCCGTATTCGTTTTTGAAGAGGCGGTAGTAAACGTTCATGATGCCGACTGGTCCCGACAGATGCTGCAGGCCTACATCGGAGCCCTTGGTGAAGAGAGCGTTCACGGTGTTGACTAACGTCATTCCGGCGGCCTTGAGTTGCTCGACCGGAGGAGTGTGGACCATCTGGACGCGGCCCATGCCGTCCCAGACGATGCCAGCGAGCGAGTCGGGCGCCCACCCGACGCCGATGATTGCGCGTTTGGCGGATTTCGGGTGGTCGGGGATCGCGGGTTTGACGTTCACTTGGACTAATTTCCCTCCGCGCTTGAGGTCGAGGGCGAGTGCTTCGCCGGGGTGATTTTGCACAGCGTTGAGGACAGCGACCGAGCTAAAAACGGCACTGCCGTTGACTCCCACGACGCGATCACCGGGCTGAATTCCGGCGACAAAACCGGGGCTGTTTTCCAGCACGCTAGCAATCAGCGGCCCCTCTACCGCGATGGGAATTTGCAGCGTTTTTCCGTCGCGTTCGATGTCAAAAACAACCGTCGCACTGGGATTCGACTGCAACCATTGGTCGATGTGGTCGGGGCTGAAAACTTTCGTGCCATTGATGCCCACGACATAATCGAGCGGTTTCAGGCCCGCCCGCGCCGCAGCCGAATCGGACGATATTTTGGCGATACGCGGGGTTTCGGCAGGTCCGATTCCAACTTGGCGGAAACCGGCGCGCTGCCAGAGTTCGTGGTCTTCTTTTTCAAAAGTGGATGTTTTCTTGAGCTGCTGACCGGCTCGATCAATCACGAAATCAATCGCGCTGCCCTGACTCTTGATCACGCTCCAACTAATGCTCTGGCTCATACCACCGAAGCGATGCACGGGCTCGCCATCGACGCTTAAAACCGTGTCCCCAGGTTGGAGTCCCGCTTTCTCGCCGGGCGAGCCTGGGATGACAAATCCGATCGTTGTGCCGACCTCGCCCTCGTTCTGCGGACGGCCAATGAAATAAACAATGAAGGCAAAAACACAGGCGAGAAGAATGCTGAAGAGCGGCCCGGCAAAGGCGACGATGATCTTATCGAGCGCAGAAATGGGCGGCAACTGCTCGCGCGGCGTTTCCGTTTTTCCCTCCATGACTTCCATGGGCGCCATCTGCGGCAAAGCCACAAAACCGCCGGCTGGAATGCTGCCGAGACTGTATTCGACGCCATTGATCGTCTTGGCCCAGATTGGTTTGCCAAACCAGATGCCGAACTTTTCCACGACCAATCCGCGCCACCGAGCCGCAAGGTAATGGCCCAGCTCGTGGACGATGATCATGAGATTAAAAATCAGGACGACTTCGAGAAGAATGAGAAGGATGGACATGAAAAAGTTTTAGATTTCCGCAGCGAGCAAGCGCGCCTCTGCGTCGGCGTTCAAAATAGTGGCAAGGTCGGGATTTGCAACGGGCTGATGTTTTTCGAGGACACCAGCGACAATTCGCCAGATGTCGGGAAAGGAGACCGCTCCGGAGAGAAAACGTTCAACGGCGATTTCATTGGCTGCGTTGAAAACAGCAGGCATTGTCCCCCCCCCCTCACCGGCGGCACGGGCCAAATCGAGCGCCGGAAAGTCCGCCGTCCGCGGAGCCTCGAAGTTCAGCTGGCCGAGCGCGGCAAAATCGAGCGGTCGCAACTCGTTTGGCAGCCGATCGGGATAGGTGACCGCATACTGAATCGGAAATCCCATGTCGGAATGGCTCAGTTGCGCGAGAACCGAGCCATCGACGAACTCCACCATTGAATGAATAATGCTCTGCGGGTGGACCACGACGTCCACCTTTTCCATGGGCGTATCGAAGAGCCAGCGGGCCTCGATCATTTCCAGCCCTTTGTTGAAGAGCGTGGCGGAGTCGATGGTGATTTTTCGGCCCATATCCCAAGTCGGATGGCGGAGAGCTTGGGCAACCGTGACACTGGGGAGTTCGGACGCCGGGGTTTGCCGAAAGGGGCCACCGGAAGCGGTCAGGATCAACCGCCGCACGGTAGCCAGGTCGCGGCCTTCGAGGCATTGAAAAATCGCGTTGTGCTCGCTGTCCACCGGGAGCACGCGGACTCCTTTCTCTCTCGCCCGGCGCATGACGATCTCCCCGGCCATAACGAGGATTTCTTTGCTGGCCACGGCAATGTCCTTTCCGGCCTCAATGGCAGCCAGCGCCGGGGCGAGGCCGCCGGTTCCGACGATCGCGATCAGCACCATGTCCGCTGCAGGTAGGGTCGCGAGCTCGATCAAACCCTGCGCACCGTCCAAGAGGATTGTTCCGGCAGGCAAAGAGAGGTCTTTTCGATTCACTGGATCGACCAAGCAGACCGCCTCGGGTTGCATTTCCCGTGCTGCCTCCGAGAGGGCGATGGCGTTGACGTTGGCGGAAAGTCCCACGATTTCCATCCGGTCGGGAATCTGTCGCGCGATGCGAAGGGCGCTTTGACCAATAGAACCCGTGGCTCCGAGTATAACCACCCGTTTCCTCATACCGGAAGGATGATGAGACGAAGGTAGAAATAGAGCAGCGGCGCAGTGAACAACAGGCTGTCGATCAGGTCGAGCGATCCGCCAATGCCGGGCAGCAAGGTGCCGGAGTCTTTCACATTCGAACTGCGCTTGATCAGTGATTCCGCGAGGTCACCAATGATCGCGGCGAACCCAAGGGACAACCCAAGGGCGATCGCGTGCGGCAGCGTGATGAGGGAAAGCTTATGCGGTAACCATTGGCAGAGTCCAATGCTGGCGAGGAGGGAAAATCCGAGCGCACCAAAGAAGCCCTCCCAGGTTTTTGCGGGGCTGATATGCGGCACGAGTTTGTGTTTTCCGACGAGGCTGCCGACCAAATACGCGCCCATGTCGCTAAATTTCGTGATCACGAGCAGGTAGAGAAGATAGAACTGCCCGGCGATGGTGTGGTCCGGATTTCTCGGGACGATATAAACGACCTTGACGATGAAACTAAACAGCCAAACGACGTAGAGCAGGCCAAAAATCGTGTAAGCCATCGTGTCCACCGGAGACGGGTCCCGCGTCTTCTGAAACATTTGCCGGGCAAAAACCCCGAGCATCAGCGTCATTAAAATCGCCAGCTCAAAATCGTAGGCGCTGGCCGGTCCGCTGCGCTGGCTCCAGTAAAATCCTCCGGTTAAGAGTCCGAGCCCGCAGATCATGCCGAACAACTTGAAATTCGGGCGTTTTGAGGCGTCGAGCATGGTGAAAAACTCCCAAAGCGCGATCAGTCCCAAGCTCGTTTGCACAAGAAAAATCCCGATTTCCCAGCCTTTGATAATCGTCCCCACGATCACCACCCAAAGAACGAGCGTGCTAAAGAGACGCCGGAAAAAGATGGTTTGCTGAGGGCTCGACATGGGGCAGGCAGGAAGCGAAGGGACTTTCATAGGCAAGCCCCGCCTGTCTGGCAAACGAATAGGCATTGAAAGGACGAATTTTGTCACTAGGCCGATCGCTGCGAAACAGAGCCTCGTTTGACACACGGCCCGCTCGCCATTCTATTAGGGGTGTGTCTGCCGAACTTGTTCTTTACGTCAAAAAATTCTGCCCGTGGTGCGTCGAGGCCACCCAATATCTCGACGAAAAGGGTTATTCCTACCGGGCGATCGACGTCTTGGCCGATCCCGCCGCGTTTGACGAAATGCGCCGAGTCTCCGGTCAGAGCTTAACTCCCACTTTGGTGGTGGGAGACAAATTACTGCCAGACTTCGGCGTGCCGGAGTTGAAGAAGTTTCTGGAGTCGGAAGGAATCGTTCCCGCGTAATCACTTAAGTAATGTTGTCGTTTTACTCCGCCATCGCATTAGTTGTCGGCGTGGCCATCCTAGGCCTCGCTTTTCGCACGTTTGCCCATCCGGTTTTTCAGAAGCTTTCGCTCATCTGCCTGCTTGCGGTGTCTTTTCTAATTGGCTGGCTGCCCTCCGGAAGTGTTCCGGCCGGACTGATCGGGATGAGCGTCTGGTTGATTCTGCCGTGGCTGGAGCTTCTTACCCGGGTTCGGACGATGCGTTTTCCGCGGGAAAAACAACTGGAAAACCGACGCCCGCCTTCCAACGAAGTTTTTCCCGATTTCAATGATCTAACGACCGAAATCGAGGAACAGCACTTCGATCATGTCGAAGACACGGGCTGGAACTGGGAGAATCAGGAGCAATTCTTCCGCCTCTTTTATCGCCCCGCAGAGAAAATGCAGGCCGCGATCTGCTCGATCGATCAGGGAGACCTCGCTTTTTTCTACCTCTCGCTTTCGACGCGGACCGAAGACGGGCAACTTTGGACGACTTGGAATTATCCCTATTCCGCCGCCCTCAAGCCGTCGCCCAACTTGCAAATCAACCGCGTGAATGCCGGGGCTGATTTTGCAGAAATGGTTTCGGCGCATCAGGTGTTCCTCCTCCGGAACCGGGTCGAGCCTACTAGCATTGTTGATCTCAATGCCGAGACCATGCTTGAAGCCATCCAAAAGGATTTAAGCCAGCAGATCGAACATAACCTCCGGGCCGGCGTCCTCCTTCCGACCAGCGAGGGAAAAGTCCGCTACTCATGGCGCGGCCTGTTTTACATCTGGCTCCAGTTCATCCGCGACTCGGTGCGGCTCTAACTCGACCGCCGCGCGGAATCGCCGATCTTTAGCTCACGGCGTCACTTTCCGGCCATCCGCCAATGCGGTTTCCATCAGGCTGTAACCACTTCGCGCCAAGCCGAGGGCCCGATAAGTCCGCTGAGCGAGCCGATTTTCTTTCTCGACGTAAAGACGAATCCCACAGACGCGGCGTTGGTGCGTGGCGAGTTCAACAATGTAATCGTAAATGCGGGTAAAAACGCCCTGCTTGCGAAATGCCGGGTCCACGTAAACGCTCTGCAACCACCACCATTGGCCGTTGCGCCAGTCGCTCCATTCGAACGTGACCATGGCCATGCCGATAATTTTTTTACCGTTGTCCGCAACCACATAAAAACCATGCGGCGGCTCTTTCAGCAACGTCCGGACGCCAATCCCGACGACGCGCGGATTCAACTCGAGATTTTCCGTTTCGCGCGCCAAGGCCACGTTGAAGCTAGCGATACGTTTGGCATCGGCGAGTTCTGCCTGGCGAATGACGAGGTTCATGAAAAAACGTTAGATCAGCTCGGCGACGAGCGCCTTTTCCTCTTGGAGTTCTTGAATTGTTAGATCGATTTTTCCTTGGCTGAAAGAATCCACCGGGACGCCTTGAACAATCTCCCATTGGCTGCCGTCGGAGCGAATCGGGAAAGACGTGATCAATCCCTTTTCGATGCCGTAGCTGCCATCTGAGCAGACCGCCACGCTGAACCAGTCCCCGGCCGAGGTTGGCGTCGTTAGCGAGCGAACTGTGTCCACCACGGCGTTGGCAGCCGATGCTGCCGAGGAAGATCCGCGCGCGGCAATGATAGCAGCGCCGCGCTTTTGCACGGTGGAAATAAATTCGCCTTGGAGCCAGGCATGGTCGGTGATGACTTTCGCCGCTGGTTCACCGGCAATTTTCGCGTTGGTAAAATCGGGATATTGCGTGGCGGAATGGTTGCCCCAGATGGCGAGATTTGAAACTGCAGTAACTTCGACACCGGCTTTCTGCGCCAGTTGCGACTTGGCGCGATTTTCGTCGAGACGCGTCATGGCGAACCAGCGATTGGCCGGGACGGATTTCGCGTTGTTCATTGCAATCAGGCAGTTCGTGTTGCACGGGTTGCCGACGACGAGCACTCGAACGTCGCTGGCTGCATTCGCGGCAATAGCCTTGCCTTGGCCGGTGAAGATACCGCCGTTGATCGAGAGCAAATCCTTCCGCTCCATGCCCGCTTTGCGCGGGACACTTCCCACTAGCAGAGCCCAATTGACCCCAGAAAATCCTTCGGCGAGATCGGACGTCGCGGTGATTTTTTTGAGCAGCGGGAAGGCGCAGTCGTCGAGTTCCATGACCACGCCGCCAAGCGCGGCCATGCCAGGCGGAATCTCGATCAAGCTAAGTTCGACGGGTTGATCGGGACCGAACATCGAACCGGAGGCGATGCGGAAAAGCAGCGAGTAGCCGATTTGGCCGGCTGCTCCAGTTACCGCGACTTTAATGGGGTTTTTCATGAGAAGTATTTTTTTATCGGGAGCAGACAGGCGTGTCAAATGCTCGCTTTCGAACGCGACTCATTCGAGATGGCTTCGTCCGCTGTCCGCCACGAGGGTTGCCAGCAGCTTGGTCTGCGCGCCAAGGTCCGGATCGGATGTCCATTTTGCAACAGCTACGTCGAGCCGGTTGCTCCAATTGGCTGCGGAGATTGCGCCCGGGACGTTGAACCGCGTGGTGGTGCCGAACAAATCTGTGACCATCCAAATTACCTGCCACGAGTTGCTGCGAAAGAGAGTTTCCAGCATGGCTCGATGGATCTCCGGGGAAAATTCCGGCCAGCCCTCATCCGTGGGAAGCCCGCAATAACGCATCATCCGCTGCATTTCCACGCGGCTGGCCTCGGCGTCACTGTCATTATCGCGAATGCTCGTCGTCCACGCCTCCCACATCGACCGGATTGGCGCATGATCGTGGGTCGCAAAAGTGGCCACCGAGAGCCGCTCATAATATTCTGGCCGGATGAATTCCTCGCGCCACTCGCCGCTCGTCTCCCGCCATTCCCGCTCCCATTGCGGAATTTTAAACCCGGCAATCTTCAGTCCCTGCAAACTCGGCCGGACGTAATCCGGCACCGATCCGAGGTCCTCTCCAACCAAGCGGAATTCGCCCGTTTCTTCGAGCAGAACGCGGAGCAGTTCCTCGCCTTCCTTTTGGTTCAATCGCTTGTTCTCGTCGCTGTTGTCATCCCTCGGCTGAAAGCCCGGCAGTCGTCCGCCCGTGCGGCCCATCGCCTCCTCTGGGGTCAACGGAAGAAACGTTTCGTTGTCGGCCGGGCGCCAGGGAAAGGCATAGATCCGGTAACAGCCTAGCACGTGGTCGATTCGAAAGAGATCTAACAATTCCCGCACCATCCGCACCCGCTGCCGCCACCAGCGAAAATTATTCGAGCGCATCAAGTCCCAATTGTAGAGCGGGATACCCCAGTTCTGCCCCCATTTTTCCGTAAAGGGGTCGCTCTTGAAAACCGTTTCTGGCGGCGCTCCGCCCGACCAATCCAGGACAAACGACTCACGGTCAGCCCAGACGTCGGCGCTGAAATAACTCACGCCGAAAGGCACGTCGCCCATCAGCGCGACCCCTTTCTCCACGCAATAGGTATGCAGTTCTCGCCATTGTCCGTAGGCAATCCATTGGACGTATTGGTAATAGCGCCGTCGCTGGAGAAAATCCTTCCGCGCCCGGGCGGGCAACGCCTCCAGCCAATCCTTCGCCGTGGTGGGCGAGGTGTGTTCCGTCGGCCAAGTGTTCCATCGCTCCGATCCATTGCGCTCTGCTAGCATCCGGAAAAACGCGTAGTCGGCTAGCCAAGCATGTTGCAGCGTGCAAAACTCGGCAAACTCTAGTGCTCGCGGAGTTTGCAGTTTTTCTTCCTGACTCACGAAGCGCTGATACGCCTTGGTTAGCAGCGTATGCTTGAGCTTTTTGACCTCCGCGTAATCCACTGCTCCATCGCGCAGACCGGCGACATCAAACTCCTTCAACACATTGCGGGAGGCTTGATTGGTGAGATCGGGCAACGCCGCCGGACTAACATCCAGCGTGGTCACATCGAGCGCGACCGAGCTGATTGCGTTGTAGGGACTATTGTCGCCGCCGGTCTCGTTAATCGGGAGAATTTGCACGATGCGGAAACCGGTTTCAGCAGCCCAGTCAACTAGGTCGCGAAGAGTGGAAACATCGCCCGCGCCAAGGTCATTTTCGCCGCGCAGGGCAAAAACGGGAGCAAGCACCCCGGCGATTTTCTGTTCAGGATTTAGGTTCATAAAGAATAGTTAGAAGCCCACTTCCCACGGCTCCAGTAAATGCTCGGGGATCTCGCCCAAAAAACGCGACGGGCGTTGCCACATCTCGCCGTAGCCCGCATTCAATCGCATCCCAGGGTAGGTTAGGTAAAGCTCATCTTTCGCTCGCGTGACCGAGACATAGAACAGCCGCCGCTCCTCCTCGATCGTTTCCTCGCGATCGAGCGAACGCCCGCTTGGAAACATCCCGTCGGTCATCCAGATCACAAAAACCGCCCCGTATTCCAGACCCTTCGCTTGGTGGATCGAGGAAAGCGTGACCATTTCATCATCGTCCGTTCCGCGTCCTCCGGTCTCACTGTCGGCCGTGCTGAGCAGTGCGAGTTGCGAGAGAAATTCCTCCGCGTTCTCGTATTGCCGGGAAAAATTCATTAGCGTGTTAATATCCTCGCGTCTCGCCTCGTAGTTAGGAAATTTCGACTGCATATATTCATCGTAAACTGCCTCCAGGACCGTGTGCAACATATCCGCCGGTGCGCCGATTCGCAGCGATGGGGCCATCTCCTCAATCGTGTAAACGAGTTGCTCGAAGGATTTTTTCGCCTTTGCCGGCACCGGACATTTCCCGAGAGCTTCGGCGAACGGAGTCGCCGCGTCGGCTTGGGCCACTACCTCCCACATCGCCTCCGCGCTCCGAGCGCCCACACCCGGTAGCAACCGCACCATGCGCTTGAAGGAAATTTCGTCGCTCGGATTGACCACAAATTTCAAAAACGCGCTCACGTCTTTAATGTGCGCCTGCTCGAAAAAACGCAGTCCGCTAGTGATCTGAAACGGGATTCCCCGTCGGGTGAATTCTAGCTGCACTTCCATCGAATGATAGTGCGCCCGATAAAGCACCGCGATCTCGTTTAGCGGCACTCCTTCTTCCCGCAATTCCAGCACTCGCTGCGCGACAAACGACGCCTGCTGATGGTTATCTTCCAGCGGCACGATCGCTGGTTTTACCCCATTCGATTCGCGCGCCGCAGTTAGATCTTTCGGAAACTGCCGGGTGTTCGGAGCGATCGCCGCATTCGCCACTGCTAACACCTCCGGCACTGACCGGTAATTGATCGCGATTTTGTAAACCGTCGCCCCTGGATAGCGCTTCGGGAATTCCAAAATGTTCCGAAAGTCCGCTCCGCGCCACGAGTAGATCGATTGGGCGTCGTCGCCCACCACCATCACGCTTTTGTGCTTCGCACCGAGCAAGTCGATGAACTCCGCTTGGAGATGATTTGTGTCCTGATATTCATCGACCAAGATATAGAGAAAGCGTTTTTGATATTCCTCCACCAGAGCCGGATTTTGCCGCAAGACGTCGAGTGATTTGACAAGCAGATCATCGAAATCCATCGAGTTCGCGGATTTTTTCCGCGCTTCATATTTCACCGCAACTTCCTGCATCTGCGGTACTAGCTCCAAGAAATGCGGATGCCGTTCTGCGACCACGTCCTCGATTTTCGTTCCCGTGTTCAGGCAATAGGAAAGCACATCGCCGAGCACCGCCGCTTTGGGAAAGCGCGACTCGCGCGTGTCGATCCCGGCGCTCGCGATCGTTGCGTCGAGCAGTTCTTCCTGATCGTCCCGATCGAGAATGGAGAATCCCGGGCGAAATCCCAACAACTGCGCCGACCTCCGCAACAACCGGTTGCCAATCGAATGAAACGTTCCGCCCCACAATTGCGAAATATCCCCGGGCACCAATTCCCCCACCCGCGAGACCATTTCCCTTGCCGCCTTGTTCGTAAATGTTAGCAACAGGATCGACGACGCCTCCACCCCGTTGTCGAGCAGGTAGGCCACCCGATAGGTCAGCGTCCGCGTCTTGCCCGAGCCCGCTCCGGCGATAACTAAGGCCGGTCCAGGGGCCGCCGTTACGGCCGCGTATTGCTGCGGATTCAGCTCTTTTTCATAATCGATCCCCGAGGCACTGCGAAAAGCGGGACGCTGCAGGGTGTATTGACGAGCCATTCAGCTATCTTTTCGCCGACTTTGCCAAAAAGGGAAACCAGAAATCGCCATTTTAAACGGTCAAGCCCGGTTTGCAGTCCCGATTCGCTGACGTATTTTGCCCGGTATGAAATTTTCCCCCTTTCCCCTCGGCCTGCTTTGCCTGTTGCTCATCGGAGGCACCGCCCTCGCGGATCGCTCCGTCTTCCGCGAGCCCGGTGCCGCCTATCTCGAAGACCTTTTTAACAAACCGCTCAAGCTGAAAATCCTCCGCCCCACCCCAATTTATTTCGATGTCGCCATGACGCGCACGCTCGGGATTCTCCCCGTCGGGCAGCTGGTGGACGTCCAGGCCGTGCTCGACAACAACCTGCGCGTCCTCGGCAAAGCTCGCCAAGGCCAGGTCTCCGGTTGGGTCGACAGTTCCAATCTGGAGGCGCTCGACCCCGATTTCGTTAGCAAACTCAAGGCCGCCGCCGTGCGCAAAACCCAGATCGATGCGCTCATCGCGAAAAATGAAGTCGCCATCGGCATGACCAACGACGAAGTCACTCGCAGTATTGGCAAACCTCCAAAAACCACCCAGCGCCAAGACGCGTCCGGCACGAGCGAAGTCTGGGAATACGTCCGCTACCAGCGCGTGCCCCAGCAAACCACCGGCTACGACACCTCGGGCCATGTCGTCGTCACAACGATTTACGTGAAAGTGCCCACCGGCAAACTCAGCGTCTGCTTCGAAAATCAACTCGTCAGCGCCATCGAGCAAAGCGAAGGCACCGCGACCGGCAAAGTCACCATCGTCGCTCCGCCAATCATCATCCAGACTCCCTGATCCGCAGATTGCACGACAGTCGCATTTTTGCTTGGTGCAGGAAGGTGCGGGTGGTTTAGTTTTTTCCAGATGGCCGCGAAAAAATCGATTTATGCAGTGGTCGGGAGCGACGAAGGAAAGATCAAGCCGGCGGCGCGCGCGTTGGCGATGGAGTTGACGCCGCCGGACGCGGGGGATTTTGGGTTGGAGATCATCGATGGCGCGGTGGACGGAGCGGATAACGCGCGGGCGAAGTTAATGGAGACGATCCAGGCGTTGCTGACCCTGCCTTTTTTTGGCGGTGGCAAGCTCGTTTGGTTGAAGAATGCGACGTTTTTCGCGGACTCAGTGACGGGGCGGGCGGAGTCGGTGCTGGAAGCAGTGGAGGCACTTACGAATGAACTCAAAAAGGGGCTGCCGTCGGATGTGGTGCTGCTGGTCAGCGCGATCGATATCGACAAGCGGCGAGCGTTTTACAAGACGCTCGGAAAATTGGGCGAGGTGCAGGTGTTTGACCGGATCGAAACCGGGCGGGGAAACTGGGAGGAGCAAGTGGAGCAACTCGTCGCGACGGAGGCACGGAACCGCGGATTGCGCTTTGAGCGGGACGCGCTGGAGTTGTTTGTGCAACTGGTGGGAACGGACACCGCTCAGATCGAGAATGAACTCGAGAAGCTGGATTTGTATTTTGGACAGAACCCGAAAATGGTCACAACGGAGGTGGTGCGAACGCTGGTGGCGCGGACGAAAGAAGGGGTGATTTTCGATCTTGGCAATGCGATTGCGCGACGGGATTTGCGAGGGGCTCTCGGGATGGTCGATCTACTTTTGCGCCAAGGGGAGAGTGCGGTGGGCATCCTGCTGGTAGCGGTGATCCCAACCGTGCGGAATTTGTTGGTGGTGAAAGATTTAATGGTGCGACATAAGTTGCGCGCGCCGGAGCAGCCGTTCTTTTTTGGGAAAACCCTCGAGCGCCTCGCCTCTGCGGACGTGAGGCATCTGCCGAGAAAAAAAGACGGGACGGTGAATGCGTTCACCCTCGGCATCGCGGCGCAGTCGGCGGGCAAATACACCCTCCCGGAACTGCGGACGGCGCTTTCCGCCTGTCTTGAGGCGAACCAGCAGTGCGTGACCACACAACTCGACGCTTCGTTGGTCTTGAGCCGGGTGATTGTGCGGATCTGTGCGCCCCTACCTGGAAAACCATGAGGCAGGGAAGAATTTTCTTCGCCATTTACCTTGCCAACCGCGAGCGAACTTTGTCCCATAGTGGTTCACCTGTGAGTATTCTGAGATGGACATTTCTGTTGCTGTTGCCGCTTTTCCTGGCCTGCCCGGCCCGGAGCCAGGTGGTTGACGCCAACTCAGGAAAAACTCCGGTGGAAATTTACTCGGACGGCGGAACGCGTTTCGAGGGCGGTTTGGCGGTTGCAGAGACGAACGTGGTAATTTTTGCCAACGGCGCCCGAATGTATGCCGATTACGCGCAATACAATCCGGAAACCAAGGACGTCCTGCTCAAGGGGCACGTGAAGATTTTTCAGGACAAGGGAATTTTTAGCGGGGAAAGCGCGTTCTACAATCTCGAAACCAAGTTCCTCCGCTCGTCCGATTTTCTCGGCGATTCGCTGCCGTATCATTTCCAAGGTGACAACCTGTATTCAATCGAGAACGGTGCCTACACGGTTCGCAACGGCTACTTTTCGACGCACGACTCGTCGGAACCGGATTACCGACTGCGGGCGCGATTAGTGCGAATTTATCCTGATAACCGGATCATTTTTTCCAACGTCACCCTTTTCATCGCCGACACGCCCGTTTTCTGGTGGCCGTATCTTTACCAATCGCTCGACGAGGCGAATGCATTTCTCGTCACGCCCGGATACACCTCGAAATGGGGTGCGTTTTTGCTCGGAAGCGTCACTTTTCCGGTGACGGAACAGATGCTTGGCCGCGTACACCTCGATTACCGGACCGACCGGGGACCGGGATTTGGATTAGACCTCGAATATAAGGGACTCAAGTCAACGAACGGCGATCCGCAGAGCTACAGCAACATCCGTAGCTACATCCTGAACGATAGCAAAACAGACGAAAATAACACCTCCCTCAGTCGTCCAGAGATCGATCCCACCCGCTACCGGTTGAGTTGGCAGGCGAAGCTCTATCTGACCGATGATTGGACGGCGACGATCGACATGAACAAATTGAGCGACAGCAAGTTTCTCGAGGATTTTTATCCCGGTGAAAACCGGATCGATCCGCAGCCCGCCACCGTGGCCGCGCTGACGCGGACTGCGGAGAACTGGACCTTTACCGCGCTGGGGCGTGCGCAATGGAACGACTTCCAGCAAACCACCGAGCGGCTCCCAGAGCTCGCGCTCGATTTTGCGCGCAGCCCGATTTTTGGATCGCCGATTTTTTACGAAGGCGAGACCTCCGCGACTTTCCTGAACAAGGCCTATGCGGCCGGGTCCCCAGTGGCGGATATTAACGCATTCCGGGCCGATACTTTCCACCAGATCAGCTATCCGAACACCTATTTCGGTTGGCTCTCCGTCATTCCACGAGCTGGCTTTCGGGCAACCTATTATGATACTACAGGCCAAACCCGCCAGAGTCTGCCGCCAGGTAGTCTGGACCGAATAACCCAGTTGGAGACGCTCCTGTCCAACTATTCCAACCTGATCCGCGATAACCTCGACCAGATCGCCAATCTGAATGGCCAACTCGCCGTAGCCGGACCTGCCGAGGCCGCAACTCTCCGACAGCAAATCGCCGATCTCGAACTCGCCAATTCCGGCTATCAATCCGCCGGAAATCAGCTCGGGACGAACATCACCGCGCTCCGCGCTGGCTCTACGATCGATGTTTACGACCAGACCGGTGCCGAACTGCGAACCGTCTTTAATTTTGGCATTGAATCCTCCTTCAAAATCTCTCGAACCTTCGACGACGTCGAGTTGCGCTCCGTTGGTTTGGACGGGTTGAAGCACATCATCCAGCCCTACGTGAATTTTACCTACGTGGCCACGCCGTCGCTTCGTCCGAATCGAATCCTCCCAATCGACACCTACATTCCGTCCACGCAATTAGCGCCCTTTGATTTTCCGCAATCTGTGGCGCTCGACTCAATCGATCAGGCTTCCGTCGTTCGACTCGGCGTTCGCAACCGCCTGCTCACCAAGCGCAATGACGAAAGCTTCACCTGGCTCGAACTCGATACGTTTTTCAATCTGAACTACCAGAACCCCTACGATTCCTCCGATTACTCCAACCTTTTTAATCGCCTCCGATTCACCCCCGTCCCGTGGGCGTCCCTCACGGTCGATTCCCAGTTGCCAGTTTTTGACACCGGCTTCTCCGAGGTGAACACCAATTTAACCTTCATGCCGTCCAGTGATCTGACCGTTTCGATGGGGCACCGTTACCTGCAGGATAATCCGTTTTTCATCAACAGCAGCCTCGTCACCCTTTCCGCATATTACCAACTCGACCCGAACTGGGCAGTCAGCATGAATGAACAATATGAACTGGAGGATTCCGTTCTCGAAAGTCAGCGCTACACCGTTTATCGCGATCTCACGAGTTGGATCGCGTCCGTCTCTGCCGTCGTCCGTGACAATCGCGGCAAAGAAGATATTGGATTTTACCTCACGTTCACATTAAAAGACCTCCCCAACCTTAACCTCAACTTCAACATCGACCCCGGTTCTGCCGGACAGCAATAACCCCACAACATCTCAACCCCGTTTGATTAGTTAGTAAAAATATATGGAACTTTGCATCATTGGATCCGGCTATGTCGGACTCGTCTCCGGCGCGTGCTTCGCGGAAATTGGCCATCACGTCGTCTGCGTGGATAACGACCAGAAAAAAGTCGATAAGCTCCAGGCTGGCCTCATCCCCATTTACGAACCCGGCTTGGAAGATCTCGTCCATCGTAATGTCGCCTCGAAGCGTTTGCGCTTCACCAATTCCATCGAGGACGGCGTTGATCATTCGCAGGTTATTTTCATCGCGGTTCCCACGCCTCCGCAGACCGATGGCAGCGTCGATCTCACTTACATCGAGCGGGTCGCCCGGGAGATTGCCGGCGTGCTCAAGCCCGGCCAATACCGCGTCGTGGTGGACAAATCCACTGTCCCCGTCAAGACCGGTGAAAAAGTCACCGAAACCATCAAACGCTACAACAAAGGCGCAGAATTCGATGTCGTTTCCAACCCGGAATTCCTCCGCGAAGGTTGCGCCGTGCCCGATCTGATGAACCCCGACCGCGTTGTCATTGGCAGTTCCAGCCAGAAGGCAACCGACATCATGAAGCAGGTTTACGAACCCTTCAAGGCACCCATCCTCGTCACCGACATCAACAGCGCCGAACTCATCAAACACGCGGCCAACAGCTTCCTCTCGCTCAAAATCAGCTACATCAACGCCGTTGCCGCGATCTGCGAAGCCAGCGGGGCCGACGTCGAGATGGTCGCCGACGGTATCGGCATGGACAAACGCATCGGGCGCAACTTCCTCAACGCCGGTCTCGGCTACGGCGGAAGCTGTTTCCCGAAAGACGTCAAAGCCTTTATCGCAATCTCCAAACAACTCGGGACACCCTTCAAACTCCTGGAGGAAGTCGAGCGCATCAACGAATCGATGCTCAACCGCTTCCTCGACAAAGTTCGGTCCAAACTCTGGGTCTTGAAAGATAAGAAAATCGCCGTCTGGGGTATGGCCTTCAAACCCGACACCGATGATGTCCGCAATTCTGTGGCGATCGAACTCATCAACCGCCTCGTCGCGGAAGGTGCCATTGTTAGTTCCTGCGATCCGAAAGGCGCGGAAAAAGCCGTTGAATGGAACCTTGTCGATCCGAAAAAAGTCCGGGTCTGCGCGACACCGATTGAGGCAGCCGAAGGGGCCGAGGCGCTCATCCTCGCTACCGAATGGAAGGAGTTTCTCAACGTCGATTTCGCCGAAGTGAAAGCAAAAATGCACACCCCGCTCTTGTTTGACGGACGCAACCTTTACAAGCCCGAAAACATGAAAGAACTCGGCTTCGAATACATCAGCGTCGGTCGGTAAAGCAAGCCTCGTCATCGCCCCATCTCGAGGGAAGCGGACACCAGAATCCGCGCCCATCCCGGTTTTCCATGAACGCTCGCCAACTCGCCCATCGTTGTCTGGTCGAATGGAATCAACGGCCACAGTTTGCGGAGGAACTTTTCTCCCGGCTTCAAGGCGAATGGGGCATCACCGGTTCTGATCGCGGCTTTGCCCGGGAGTTGTTTTATGGGGTC
The DNA here is from genome assembly GCA_038228695.1 of Chthoniobacterales bacterium. Lineage (GTDB taxonomy): Bacteria > Verrucomicrobiota > Verrucomicrobiia > Chthoniobacterales > DASVRZ01 > DASVRZ01. The sequence goes on along the minus strand of JBBRPA010000026.1, from coordinate 24,899 downwards.
TTACGAAACCTGACCGCGCTGGATTTCGTCATCGCAGAGCTAACCACTCGCCCGCCCCCGCTGGAACCCAGGCTGGCCCTGCAACTCGGGCTCTACCAATTGCTCATCCTCCGTACCCCCGCCCACGCCGCGGTCTCCGAGACGGTCGATCTGGTCAACCGACCCCAGCGCGGATTCGTCAATGGCGTCCTCCGCCGGGTCACCCGCGAATCCTCCGCCATCGAGGCGAAACTCGCCACCCAACCCGACTCCGTCCGCCTCTCGCACCCCGAATTTCTGCTCGAGCGATGGAGTCATCAGTTTAGCGCAGGCGCCGCCCGGGAGATTGCGGAATGGAACAATCAGCCAGCCGCTGTGTATCTGCGGCGGAACACGCTCGTTCCCGCTTCGAACAACGACGGCTTGGAGGCCACCGGGCATCCACTCGTTTTTCGCACTGACGGAACCGCGCCGCTCCCGCTCTCGACGGGCGAATTTTACGCGCAGGACCCGAGTACGCTAGTCGCTCCAGAGTTATTAGCTCCGCAGCCTCACGAGCATATTCTCGACGCCTGTGCCGCCCCCGGTGGAAAGACTAGCTATCTCGCTGCCCTGCTCGACAATCGCGGAAAGATTACCGCAACAGACTCCGATCCCATTCGACTCGAGCGCCTCGCTACCAATCTCGAGCGCCTTGGCGTGACGAACACTTCCATCCTCCAACACGATTGGGAAAGCGGCGATGAAGCGCCCGAATCCACTCTCTACGACGCGATTCTCGCCGACGTCCCTTGCAGTAACACCGGCGTGATGCGGCGGCGCATCGACGTCCGTTGGCGATTGGAACCTAGCGCATTTTACGATGCCACCACCCGCCAACTCCTCATCCTGGAAAACCTCCTCCCCCGGCTCAAACCCGGCGGCCGTCTCGTTTACAGCACGTGCAGCATCGATTCCGACGAGAACGCCGATGTCGTGACCTCCCTTCTCCGCCGACATCCCCGGGTGCAATGCCTGAAAACCGAAAGCCGCCTTCCGCACCTAAACCAGATGGATGGATGTTTTGCTGCGCTCTTGATTCAGAATTGAATAAATTTAGACTCACTCCGACCAATCAGAACTTCCCCTCACTCGTCTTTCCCGATGCAACCCACTGGCAGCCCGAACCGCTATCAACCGCAAATGGACGGCCTTCGGGCGGTGGCGGTGATCGCCGTCTTGCTCCACCATTTCGAGGGCCCTTTTGATACCCTTCTGAACTTCGGCACCCTCGGAGTGCGTTTCTTTTTTGTCATGAGTGGGTTTCTCATCACCCGACTCCTGCTCCGGGCCCGCACTCGTTACGAAAGCGGAGATTCCTCCTGGCAAAGCGAGTGGAGTCGATTTCAGATGCGTCGCCTAGTGCGCACTTTGCCAGTTTATTACCTGTCACTCATTCTTGCCGCCGCCCTCGCGCTTCCGTCTGTCCGCGAATCCCTTGTCTGGACTTTATCTTTCCTAACCAATTTCTACATCGCGAAACTCGGCTATTTTCCCGACACCATTTCGCATTTCTGGTCCCTCGCCGTGCAGGAGCAATTCTATTTTTTCTGGCCGTTCCTGATTTTTTTCCTGCCCGCTTCCTGGATCAAATACAGCTTCGCAGTGCTCATCGCTCTCGGCGTTTTGTTCCGTTTTTACTGCATCCAGACCGGTGCATCTGAAGTCGTCCGCTGGTTCAGTCTGCCGGGAAGTTTTGATTGCTTCGCGATCGGGGGACTTCTCGCCTACTTCGCGAAAACCCATCCCACGCTGATCCCGCGTGGCGCCACCCGTTGGTGGTCCGGCGCATTCGCCCTCGGCGCCGTTTACCTCGCCAGCCAACTCCGGTATCTTCCACTGGCTAACCCGCTCACGATCTGGATCGAACTCCTCGAAGCGTCCGCGATGGGCTGGGTCGTAGCCTGTTCGGTTACCGGGTTTGGCGGCTGGGTGGGCCGGTTACTCAGTTGGGGGCCGCTGACCTATCTGGGCCGGATTTCCTACGGCATTTACGTCTATCACATCCTCGTCGCCGTCCTTCTCCACCCAGTGCTTGCCCACTACGGCCTGTCCGGACGCAACGATCTGTCCGACAACGTCCGTTTCTTCTCCCAACTTATCCTCACCGTTAGTCTCTCCAGCCTGTCCTGGCATTATTTCGAGCAGCCGTTGCTTTCGGTCCGCGAACGGATTGGCAACTGGCTTGCGGCGCGTCCCGTTCTCGCTGCGGGCAAATCTTGCATCTGATCCCGAAACCGGGAAAGATCGCAAGTTAGATGATGTCAACCGCCACCGCGCCAAAAAAACGACAACCGCAACTGGATGGATTGCGCGCACTGGCTCTCGTCTTTGTCCTCATCCATCACTTCGGTGGGCCGTTCCTTAACCATCTAAATCTCGGCCCCTTCGGCGTCCGTTTTTTCTTCGTCGTCAGTGGGTTCCTCATCACCCGCATCCTGCTCAAAACCCGCGACCAAGTCGATGCCGGCACGGTGGCTTGGGGCAGTGCCGTGCTCAATTTCCAGGCTCGTCGGCTCACCCGCACGCTTCCGATCTACTGGCTCTGCCTTCTTCTCGCTGCCGCCCTGGGGATTCCTCCGGTGCGCGAGTCGCTGCTCTGGACCCTGACGTTCCTAACCAATTTTTACATCTCGCACATTGGCTATTTCCCCGCGACCATCTCGCACTTCTGGACACTAGCGGTGCAGGAGCAGTTTTATTTTTTCTGGCCATTTTTTATCTTACTCCTGCCCCGCTCCTGGCTGCGGCCGGGACTCGCCGCGCTCATGCTCATCCCTCTGATTTTTCGTTATTGGTGCATCACCACTGAGGCGTCCTATCTCGTCCGTTGGTTCAATCTGCTCGGCAATCTCGACACCTTTGCGATGGGCGCCGTGCTCGCCTTTGTTTCCCTAAAACAACCGGGGCTGATCGAGCAGCGAACCACCCGCCTCTGGACCGGCGGAATAGCGCTCGGAGCAGTTCTCGTTGCCCTTTATCTGCGCTCGCTGCCAGCCGACCAGCCGATCACCATCTTTATCGAATTGCTCGAGTCCGCCTCCATGGGTTGGTTGATCGCCTGTTCGGTCACGGGATTCCACGGCGCGATTGGACGGGCACTTTCTTGGTCACCGCTAACTTACCTTGGACAGATTTCCTACGGAATTTACATTTACCACGTCCTGATTTCGATCTTGCTGAAACCGGTCTTCGATCACTTCGGGTTCGGCGGCCTCGATACCGCCGCGATCGCGGTGCGCTTCGGCGTGTTGACCGGTGTTGCCATCGTTGTCGCCCATCTTTCTTGGGAATATATCGAGCAGCCGATCTTCAAATTCCGTGAACGTTTCTCTCGCTAGAACTTCTGGTTCGTCGATCGTCACCCTCATCTTCCTCATTTTTGCTGCAACCGTTCTCGTTGGCTGCCGCGAATCGTTTTTAACTCAGAGCCAACTCCGCCAAATGCATCACGCCCAATCTCCCGCCCCGCACCCCAACGTTCCCGCCGGCATGGAAGTCATCACCCTCGGCGCCGGCTGTTTCTGGTGCGTTGAAGCCGTTTTCCAGCAAATCCCCGGCGTCCTTTCCGTCACTTCCGGCTACATGGGCGGCCACGTGGACAAACCCACCTACGACCAAATTTGCGATGGCGAAACGGGCCACGCCGAAGTCGCCCGCATCGTTTTTGATCCATCAATCGCCCCACTCGAAAAAATTCTCGAGGTCTTCTGGCATTCGCACAACCCCACCACGCTCAACCGCCAAGGCGGCGACGCTGGCACCCAATATCGCTCCGCAATTTATTTCGAAAACGCCGCTCAAGAAGCCATCGCGCAAAACTCCAAAGCCCGGGCGCAGACCGATTGCCAGGATCCCATCGTCACCGAAATCACCGCTGCTGCCACATTCTACCCGGCCGAGAACTATCATCAGGATTACTATCGCCAGAACAAAAACCGCAATCCCTATTGCCAGATGGTCATTCGCCCGAAACTCCACAAACTCGGCCTCGCCGAATAGCGGGTTCTAATCTTCCGACTCCTCGGACTCTTCCAACTCCCCAGTATCCTCCGACTCCTCCGGCACTTCCCGCAGCACCGCATCGAGGAACGCCAGAAGCTCCGATTTGCCCGCTCGCGTCTCCGCCGAGGTGATGAAGACCGGCGGATTCTCGGTTGCCCATCCGGATATTTTTTCCTGGAACGCCGCCACATTCTTGGCCAGCGCGGTTTTCTTCACCTTGTCTGTCTTGGTAAACACCAACGCAAACCGCAGCCCGTTCTCCACCAGCCACGCGACAAATTCCAAATCGATCTGTTGCGGATCCAACCGGGCATCGATCAAAACCAGCACCCGCCGCAACGTCTCCCGATGCGCCAGATAATCCGCCACCATGACCTGAAACTGCTGCGGGTCGCGCTTCACCGTCTTCGCGTAACCATAGCCGGGTAGATCGACCATCAGCCACGCTTCGTTGATCCGGAAAAAATTGATCATCCGGGTGTGCCCCGGCGTCGCAGAAACCTTCGCCAACCCGGCCTGACCCACGAGTAGATTAAGCAGCGACGATTTACCCACATTCGAGCGACCGATAAACGCAAACTCCGGCAAATTCGCTGGCGGACACGCCGCATGACTCAACGCACTGGTGACAAATGTGGCCGTCTTGATTTTCATTCGGCCGAGATCATCCTCCGCCCCGGCATCCCCGGCAAGCCTGCATTACCCTTGCTTATTCCCTCTACCAACCGAGCCGCGAACCTGCCTCGCAACCACCATTTTTCGAAAAGTCGTCTTGCCACTGCGCCTGCGACCCCTACCCTTTCGTAACGTTGACATGCAGACTTTAGCGCGCCCCGAGACACTCACCACATTTCCACCGCTGGACACGTTTGCCCGTCGGCATATCGGGCCGGATGCCCCCTCCCAAACGGCTATGCTCGATCTCGTTGGTGCCGGTTCGCTCGATGAATTTATCGATCAGGTCGTGCCCGAAAAAATCCGCCTGCGGCAACCGCTGGAACTGCCACCCGCGCTCGGAGAATCAGCCGCTCTGGCAGAACTCCGCCAACTCGCAACCCGGAATCAGGTCTGGAAATCTTATCTCGGCACCGGCTACCACGATTGCCTGACGCCGCCGGTGATCCAGCGCAACATTCTCGAAAATCCGGGCTGGTACACCGCTTACACACCCTACCAAGCGGAAATCTCCCAAGGCCGCATGGAGGCATTGCTGAATTTCCAGACGATGATCATCGATCTGACCGGTCTTGCGATTGCCAACGCTTCGCTGCTTGACGAGGGCACAGCGGCGGCTGAAGCGATGCATCTCTGCCATTCGGTGAAAACTGCGGAAACGCTGGATGCGATTTTTGTTTCGGAGTTGTGTCATCCGCAAACTATCGCGGTCGTAAAAACACGCGCTCTGCCCCTCGGTATTGAAGTGATCGTGGGCGATCATCGCGGCTATAATTTCGCGGAAAAACCGTTCGCCGCGCTCGTGCAGTATCCGGCGACGGATGGCGCGATTTTCGATTACACCGCTTTCTGCGAGACCGCCCACCGGGCCGGGGCGCTGGTCATTTGCGCCGCAGATTTACTCGCGTTGACCCTGCTCAAACCACCGGGCGAATTTGGCGCCGATGTCGCCGTCGGTAATTCACAGCGTTTCGGCGTGCCGCTCGGTTTCGGTGGACCTCACGCTGCCTACATAGCGACGCGCGATGCCTACAAACGCTCCCTACCCGGCCGTCTGATTGGTGTTAGCATTGACAGTAATGGCAATCCCGCCCTGCGGCTCACCCTGCAAACGCGCGAGCAACACATCCGCCGCGACAAAGCCACTTCTAACATCTGCACCGCGCAGGTCTTGCTCGCCGTGATCGCCTCAACCTATGCCGTCTATCACGGTCCGGATGGGCTCAAGGCCATCGCCAACCGCGTCCATGATCTCACTAAAAACCTCGCCGATAATTTAATCGAACAAGGATGGAAACTAGGGACCGACGCGTGCTTCGATACGCTGTTAGTCGAAGCGGGAGACGAACAGGCGGCCATTGTTAGTCGTGCGGAAAAAGCGGAAATCAATCTGCGACAGTTTGCCAACGGCGATCTCGGTATTTCCCTCGACGAGACGACCTCGGGCGAGGATGTCGCACGGCTCGCGGCGGTTTTTGGAGACAGGATTTCTGGAACGGAAATCGTCCTGGAGGCGCTCGGAGGCATACCGTCCACTTTGCTGCGCACGTCTGAGTTTCTAACTCATCCGGTCTTCAATACGCACCACTCCGAGACCGAACTCCTCCGCTACCTCAAACGCCTCGAGAACCGCGACCTCTCGCTCACCACTTCCATGATCGCCCTCGGCTCCTGCACGATGAAGTTGAATGCGACAGCGGAAATGTTTCCCGTGACCTGGCCGGAGTTCGGAAAAATCCATCCGCACGCTCCCCTCTCCCAAGTCGCTGGCTATTTGGAAATGTTCCGCCAACTCGAAGGTTGGCTGGCTGAAATCACCGGCTTCTCCGCCGTTTCCCTCCAGCCCAACTCCGGGGCGCAAGGCGAATACGCCGGGCTGCTCGCGATCCGTGGCTATCACCTGTCCCGCAACGATGCCAGCCGCACCGTTTGCCTCATCCCGACCTCCGCGCATGGCACCAATCCGGCCAGCGCGGTCATGGCGGGTTTCCAAGTTGTCCCGGTCACCTGCGACAGCGAAGGGAATGTTAACCTCGTCGATCTGCGACAGAAAGTGGCAACTCACGCCGCCAAACTCGGTGCGCTGATGGTCACTTACCCTTCGACCCATGGTGTCTTTGAAGAAGGCATCAGAGAGATTTGTGAGCTGATCCATGCCCACGGCGGGCAGGTTTACATGGACGGTGCTAACATGAACGCCCAAGTCGGTCTCTGCCGCCCGGGTGATTTCGGCGCCGATGTCTGCCATCTCAATCTTCACAAAACGTTCTGCATTCCCCACGGTGGTGGCGGCCCCGGGGTCGGCCCGATCGGGGTCGCCGCGCATCTAACGCCGTTTTTGCCCAACCATGAAAACGCCGTCTCTGCCGCCCGCTGGGGCAGCGCGAGCATTAACGTCATCTCATGGATGTATATCCGCATGATGGGAGCTGAAGGACTAACATCGGCCACGAAGATCGCCATCCTCAATGCAAACTACATCGCCCGCCAGTTGGAGCCGCATTTCCCGATTCTTTACAAAGGCCGGAACGATCTCGTCGCGCATGAATGCATTCTCGATCTGCGCGGCTTCAAAGCCAGCGCGGGCATCGAAGTCGAGGACGTTGCCAAACGCCTAATCGATTACGGATTCCACTCGCCCACGATGTCGTGGCCAGTCACCGGAACGCTCATGGTCGAACCCACCGAAAGCGAATCGAAAGAAGAACTTGATCGCTTCTGCGATGCGATGATCTCCATTCATCAAGAAATTCAGGCCGTCGAGTCGGGTGCGTTGGACAGAACTAACAACGTCCTGAAAAACGCCCCACATACCGCGCAGTGTCTGCTCAGCGAAAAATGGGACCGCCCCTACACGCGCGAGAGTGCCGCCTTCCCTTCGCCTGCGGCGCGCACGCACAAATTTTGGCCGCACGTCGGCCGGGTCGATAACGTGCACGGCGACCGCAATCTGATCTGCTCCTGTCTTCCGATGGCGGATTATTAGGAAATTTTTGATCTCTCTATCGCTGCACCTCGAGTGTCTCTAGGTTAACGCCGCGTCCGCAGTGGCAACGGGATGCTAACCAACATCCCGCGACTCGCCGGGCTACCGTCCCCGGCGATTGCGGAAGGCGTGGCCAATCTTTCCGGCGACCGGCTTGGTGCCACCGTCACGAATGCTCGGACCGCCGCCAGTGCTGCGGGGGGCTTGGCCAGTACCACCGGTTCCATTGCCCTGGGAGTCCACCTTCCGGGGACGTTCTGCGGAGCGTTGTCCACCGCCCCGTTGTTGCTGACGGCGCGGATCCTGGTAGCGGCGCTCTGGGCGTTCACCTGCGGGAGGTGGAGGCGGGGTGGCGGAGTAATCGAAGTTTTCCGCGCGTTTCCTAACAATGCCTCGTCCGATGAATCGCTCGAGCGTTTTCAGCGGCGCGTAATCGTCTTGCGCTACGAAACTGATCGCCTCGCCGACCTGCTGAGCGCGCCCGGTGCGTCCGATCCGGTGGACGTAATCTTCGGAATGCATCGGGAAATCGTAGTTGATCACGTGCGAAATACCGTCCACATCGATGCCGCGCGCAGCGATGTCCGTGGCGACGAGCACACGCACCGTGCCGTCTTTGAATTCCTGCAAAGCGCGGAGACGCTGGTTTTGCGAGCGGTTGGAATGGAGTGTGCCGCATTTGATCCCCTGCCCCTCGAGACGTCGGGCGACTTTGTCGGCACCATGCTTGGTGCGGGTGAAGACGAGAACGCTGTCCATTTGCGGCTCTTTCAAAAGGTGCCCGAGGAGTGTTAGTTTGAGGCCCTGCGGAACCTCATAGACGTATTGCGTGACGGACTCCGCGGGGTTCGAACGTTTGCCGATTTGCACGGTCTGCGGATGAACGAGAAACTCGTGGGTAAGTTGCTCGATCTCCCGCGAAAGCGTCGCCGAGAAAAGCAGCGTCTGCCGTTTGTGCGGAAGGCGTTTCACAATGTTGCGAATGGACGGTAGGAATCCCATGTCGAGCATGCGGTCTGCCTCGTCGAGGACGAGATATTTTAGCTGCGAAAAATCGCCATAACGTTGCTGCATGAGGTCAAGCAAACGACCCGGACAGGCGACAATAATGTGCGTGCCGGTCTTCAGCGCCTCGATCTGTGGGCGCTCGCCAACTCCGCCAAAAATCGTCGCCACGCGAAGCGGCAGATGGTGAGCGTAGGCACGGACGTTTTCCTCGATTTGCACGGCGAGCTCGCGGGTCGGGGCGAGGATCAGGCAAAGGGTGCGTTGCGTGCTCCAGTCGGTGATTTGTTCAGCCAGCTTGGTTAGCACGGGGAGGGTGAAAGCGGCTGTCTTGCCCGTCCCGGTCTGGGCGATACCGATCAGGTCCTGACCGGTGAGAATGACAGGAATGGCAGCGGTTTGAATCGGTGTCGGTTCGGTGTAACCCGCTTCCTGCACAGCTTGAAATACTTTCGGCGCAAGGCCGAGGGAACGAAAAGGCATAGCCCGCACCATAGACCAGAAATGCCCGGTCTGCACCGGGTATCAGCAAAAGGATGCAGGAGAGTCGATTCTGCGAACCAATTATTGCAGCGTGAACCATGGACTTCCCTGCATAACGCCCGTTGGTCGGCGCGAAAAATTATGGCTAGCAAAATGGAAGCCAAAAGCTACCTTTTATCCTTATGCCTACGCTCGTTATCAAATCCTTCCCCGCCGAACTCCACGCCCGCTTGCGCCAAGCGGCGACGGCGCATCGGCGTTCCGTTACTCAGGAGACGATTCATCTCATCGAAAGCGCGCTGCAAGAACCGCTGCCTGCGAAAGCCGAACACGTTGCTCCTGTCCAAAATTATTGGGCCAATCCCACATTACTTCCCGAATATGCCGCTCTCATGGCTTCCGGCAGGCTTCGTAGTGACACAGATTCCACGGTCGGGCTGTCCGAAGAAAGAGATGCCCGGTGAGTGTCCTCTATTTCGACACGACCTATCTTGGAAAACTGCGCTGGGCTGAGGCAGGTTCAGCCGAAGTAGCAGCTTGTGCCACCGTTGCTGACAAACTGGTTTGTGCTCTTCATGGACGAGCCGAATTTTATTCGATTAGCCATCGGAAACTGCGTGAAAAACTTGTGAACGCAGCCGATCTGCAAGCGGTTTGCGCGCAGTTTGAGACCGAATGTGCGGCAGACCGCATTCAGTTTCTTCCTCTGACTGACGCCATTGTGGATCGGGTGACTCAAGTTTTCGCCGCAGCCGACGCCTCTGTTTATCTCCGTGCCGCCGATGCACTCCACCTAGCCACGGCTGCCGAGCATGGCTTTACCGAAATCTACTCCAACGATCGCCACCTCCTGAACGCCGCCCCACTCTTCGGCCTCCGCGGGATCAATGTAGTTTCCTGAACCCATCAAGGGGGAAAGAAGTTATTGCGACTGCTTGGAAGATGGTAAAATCGAATTCATCGACTTTTCTGATAAATAAGTCTCCTAACATCGTCTCCTCCTGATCCAATTTCATGACCATTCAGCCCGATTCCTACGTCGATTTACCCACACCCAACGGCCCGATGCGCGTCCATCTTTTCATTCCGGCGGGCGAGGGAAAACATCCGGCGCTGATTTTTTACTCCGAAATTTTCCAGGTCACCGGGCCGATTCGGCGCATGGCGGCTACGCTCGCGGGGCACGGATACGTCGTCGCCGTTCCTGAGGTCTATCACGAATTTGAAACGGCCGGAACCGTCCTCGCCTACGATCAAGCGGGTTCCGATCGCGGTAACGAATTGAAGTATGCCAAAACCCTCGACTCCTACGACGCCGATACCGAAGCGCTCGCCCGCTTCCTCGCGGACCACGGGAGAACCACTGGAAAAATAGCTAGCTTCGGTGTTTGTCTCGGGGGCCATCTGGCCGTGCGTGCGGCATTACATCCGCAGATCGACGCCACGGTCGCTTTCTACCCCACCGACCTGCATTCCGCGACATTAGGAGCCGGAAAAAACGACGACACGTTAGCGCGGGCGGATGAGATCAAAACCCCGTTGCTCTTTGTTTTCGGGCGGCAAGACCCGCACATCCCGCTCGAAGGCCGTCGGAAAATCCAGACTCGACTCGAAGCAGTCGGAAGCGAATACGAGTGGCACGAATTCAACGCCGCACACGCCTTCCTCCGCGACGAGGGACCTCGTTACAATCCGGCCCTTGCGCGTCTCTCGCAGGGTTTACTTCTCCACTTCCTAGCTGAAAGGCTAGGTAACTGACCCATCTCTTGGTTTTATGTCATTCATGTTAGGCTCTCTCCTGCAAAGTGTCCGGGGTGAGCCTGAAGAACGAAATGCCAGCTTCGCCCTTGCTGGGTTCGTAGTTTTTTTCCTGTTGTTCCCTGCGAAATGTGGCATGGAACTCCTATGCATGTAGAAAGAACGAAGTATTTGATCTGGGCAGCGGACATGAACCGGGCGACCACCTTTTACACCGAAGTCTTCGGCGGAAGGATCACCCGGCAAAATGCCCACGTCACCGAGATCGTGGTGGCCGACGGCGTGATCGGGATTCACGGCGGAGGCGAGGGAGCGCGGACCTGGACGGGTCTGAGCTTTCAGGTAGCGGATGTGATTTCCGGAGCGCGCGAAATCGTTGCTGCAGGGGGAATGTTAGTCCGCGAACCGCAACCGGAAAATGGCGAGCCGCCGCATCTGGCGATGTGCGTGGACCCCGAGGGCAACGAAATTATGCTTTCACGCAAGCGAGGTTAGTTTCCGGGAAGACGCAGGGAGCAATCCGAGGAAAGTGGTGAGTTCGCGAATGGCTGGAGCAACCGCGCAACCGCGCTTAATCGAACGGTTGGCGATCACGAGCGTGCCGCTTTTCCGATCCGCCTTGGGATCAATATGACCCACGAATTCCTCACCGGCCAAAACGGGCAAGGCGTAGTAGCCAAGGCGGCGTTTGGCCGGCGGAGTGTAAACCTCCCAAGTGTAATCCATTCCCCAAAGGCACCGGGTGAGACGCCGGTGATAGATGAGCGGATCGAGCGGCGCAAGGAGGCGGGGAGCGGGATCCGGCGCGGGCAGATTGTCCAGAAGCGGAACATCCTCGCGGAGACAATAAACGAGGGGACAGCCCTCGACGGCGATGGCTTGGACACAGTCTTCGACGAGAGGAATTTCGTTTCGCAAAAGGGTGGTCAGACGGAGTTGGCGAAGCCGCAGGAGGATGACCCAGCGCGCCACTTCCGCCTCTGAAGGCTCCTTCGCATTTAAAACCGACGCGGGCAACACCCGTTCGGGCAGATCGTAAAAACGCCGCTGCTTTTCCCGTTTTGCGATGAGTACGCGCCCGTGAAAAAACAGCTTATGAAGCGTGGTTTTTGCGAGTGAGGCCGAGGCACCCCAGCCTTGGTCATCGCGCTGACCGTCCGCCACGTCGTCCGAACTGAGCGGACCGCGTGCGGCGATTTCGCTGAGGATGTCCCGAGCCAGTTTTTTCTGCCGTGGATCGAGCTTCCCCGACCATGCGCCATCCTTTCCCTTGCGCGCTAGCATGGCTCGTTGCAGAAAAGGCCAGGACTCAACTGGCATCGCCGCGAGGTTATGGCTATGAGGCAGATGCTGTTCGATCGCGCTCCGCTCTTCTCCGGAAAATGGACTTGTACTAGGCCCGTGAAGATGCACCATTAGATCGCCCTCTTGATAATGCGCCACGCGATTGCGCAAGACGAGGTCATGCATCCGACCGCAAACATTGATCGGGTCGATCTGCAAAAAACCGAGTCGTTGCAAAACTTCCGCTGAATCCGACGCAGATCCGTCCAATCTAACCGCCCGACGATGAAAACGACGAGCCTCCGAAATTGTTAGTCGCAGAGGAGCGGACATCGATTTCTCTGTCGCGAGGTTAGATCAGAGAAGTTGTTCCCAGAGCTTCCGTTGCTCCGCTGTAACAGCCGACGGTATCTCCACCTCGACGGTCACATAAAGGTCGCCCCGCCCGGTTTTGATCCGGCTCGGCAGACCTTTTTCCCTCAGGCGCATTTTCCGCCCAGGTTGAGAACCAGCCGGAATCTTAATCTTCACCCGCCCGTCCGGCGTAGGCACAAAAACCTCCGCTCCAAGGACCGCTTGGGCAGGTGAAACCGAGACCGTATGCACCAAATCGTCGCCCTCAATCGCGTAATCCGGATGCCGCGAAATGCGCACGTTCAGATAAAGATCTCCGGCTTCACCGCGCCCGCCGCCGGATTCCCCGCGGCCTGCGAGACGAATGCGCTGGCCTTCCCGAACGCCGGCTGGAATTTTCACGGTGTAGCTTTCCATCTTGCCGTTGGGTCCGCGCCGGAACGAGACGTTTCGCTTCGACCCCTGCAAGACTTCGTCGATCGTGACCATAATGTCCGTCTCGACATCTTGGCCACGTTGCGGTCCTCCAAATCCACCCGCGCCTCCGAATCCGCCGCCTCCACCGCCGAAAAATTGCTCAAAAAAATCGCTGAACCCGGTTCCGCCGAAATTGTATTCCTCGGCTCCGCCTGCCATCGGTCCCCTGCCGCCACGGCCGAAACCGCCCGGCATCTGCTGCTCCCAATTCGGCCCAAGCGTATCGTATTTCTTTCGCTTCTCCGGGTCGCTCAACACCTCGTAAGCCTCGTTGATCTCCTTAAATTTGGCCTCGGCGGATTTCTTGTCCTCGGCCACATCCGGGTGATACTTGCGCGCAAGTTTCCGAAACGCCTTCTTCAAATCATCGGCAGAAGCCGACTTTTCAACCCCAAGTATCTCGTAGTAATCCTTAAACTGAACAGCCATCGCCCAGAGTATCCACGGATTGCGGATGAATTCAAATCCCGCGCTCGATTTGTGCGATTGATCATCTGCCGAAAATCCGCTAATTTCCTCTGCGAATGTCTTTTGGATCCTACGCTACCAACCAGTCCGACTGGAATTTCCGGAAATGGCTTCTGCCCATGCTGGTCGTTTCCCTCCTTTTGCATGTCGGCTTAATCGTGTCGTTCCAATACCAGAAACTCACCTCCTTCGCGCCGGTGCAGCGGGAACGCCTAATTCCAAGGCTTTTCAACCTGAAGCGCGCCGAAATGGATCCTCGCGCCCTCCAAAACACCGAGGTCCCGCGCACGGATAACATCCCGGCAAAACCGATTCCTGACGTGACCCAATTGAGTTCACCCAGCCCCAAGCAGGCCTTCGAGACTGCGCTGAAGGAGATCCGCGCCGCCCCAGCGGCGACCGATCTAGCCCAGCCATTGCTCAATGAAAAACCGAAGGTGGACCCGGCAACGATTGACGCTGCCATGTCGCAGATGCAGGAACGCAGTTCGCAGGCACTTGAGCGCGAGATGAGCGATCTGCGCCGGGAACTCGCCGAGCAAAAACCCGCCTCGGTCAACCAGCCGGCCCTGATCGCACAAGGGCTGACCGATTCCTCCTCTGACGTGGTCGATACGACCTCTGATGTCGCCTCGAAATTGAAAGGAAGCAGCGCGGGACCCGACACCGGCGTTTCAGGTTTTTCCAATCTCGACCAGCTCCTTTCGCAAACGGGGCCGCTCACTTCAGGAACGGCGCCCATCCTTCTGCCGACTGATTTGCTCTTCGATTACGACAGCTACAATTTGCGCGCCGGAGCGATGACGAGCCTGTCCAATCTCGGCAAATTGATCCAAAAAAATCCCTCCGCCACTTTCATCATTGAGGGGCACACGGATTCATTCGGCAGCGCTGAATACAATTTGCAACTGAGCATCGCCCGCGCCGAGTCGGTCAAGACTTGGCTGATTCAAAACATGGGCATTCCCCAGGAGAGCGTGCAGACCCGCGGCTTCGGCAGCAGCAAACTCCTCGTCCCCGCCAACCGATCCGTGGATGAACAACAACTGAACCGCCGCGTCGAGATCGTCATCCGCACGAAGTGATTGGGCTCCCCGCTAAGTCAATCCCGGGCTGGCTCCACACCGCGGCACTCGCTGCGGTCATTTTTTCGTGGGTCTTCTTCGCTGGAACACGGAACAACCACTTTCCCTACTTCTATCACACCGACGAACCGTCGAAGGTCGAGCAATTGCTCAGTGGCGAACGCAATTTCTATCACCCGGCTCTGATGCTAAACGCGACCACGACGGTCGCAAAATTTTTTCGGGTGCCGGCGGAGAGACAGCGGATGGTTATAACGGGAAGGTGCGTCTCGGCATATTTTGCGGCGCTGGCGGTGGCGGGATTCGCGCTCGTGGCACGACAGTTAGGTGGACTCCGCGCGGGTTGGCTGGCGGGAATTTTCTGCGCACTGTCGGCAGATTTTTTTGATGCGGCGCATTACATGAAGGAGGACCCCTATTGGATCTCGGGGTTAGCATTTACTTTTCTCGCTGGGTTGCTTTATTGGAGGAGCCCGGATGTCCGTGCAGCGGTTTTTCTCGGGATGGCCGCTGGTTGGTCAGTCGCAGGAAAATACATTGGCTTCATCGCGCTGCTCGTTGCGCTCCTAACCATTTTCGGAAAAATGATCGCGTCACGATCATGGCGATTTCTTTCGCTCGCCGTTGTGGCAATCTCCGCCGCCGTTGTTTTCCTAACCATCAACTATCAAATCCTTTCCGAACCTCGGGCGATGACCGCCGGACTCGGCAAGGAAGTGGGCGCGCTTTACAACGAGCACCATCAGAACAACGAGAAATTCAAGCCGTCGCGGTATCTCGATCTGCTGCGCGACACCGTG
Organism: Chthoniobacterales bacterium; assembly: GCA_038228695.1. Classification (GTDB taxonomy): domain Bacteria; phylum Verrucomicrobiota; class Verrucomicrobiia; order Chthoniobacterales; family DASVRZ01; genus DASVRZ01. Next base: position 9,501 of record JBBRPA010000026.1, on the reverse strand, counting down.
CCGGCGGCGGCGATCGTCCTCGCCGCAGGACTGCTCGCTTCCTCGTTCCGCGGCTGGCAGAAGCGGCCCCTTCCCGAATGGCTCTTCCTGCTCCTGCCGATCCTGATTGGAGTGGCTCTAACCCTGACCCCGAAAGGCTCGGCGCGTTACTTTTTACCAATTGGCTTAATGCTTCTAACCTCTGCCGGAATCGCCCTCGGCCGAATCCTGCGGGTGGTCGAAACCAAACCCGCTCCGTTTCGTTACGCGGCTTGGGCGCTGATCGCCGTGGTGTTAGTTTCCATTCTCGTCCCGCTGAGCCAAGAATACAGTATCCGGCGATTCGCCTTCGCGATCGATTACCGAGAAAAACTGGCTAACTACATGCGGGAAACCATTCCGGCCGGCACCCTCATCGCCGCGGACCTGCGCGCCGCCATGCCGCTCGCTGATGACCCGCGCTACGCCGGATTTTCCAGGCTTCTTCCCTACCCTGCGCTGATCAGCCGTTACACCGCAGACTTGGGAACTTATGACGAATTGATGGCGCGGGGCGTCGCTTATGTAATCGTTTCCGGACGGGATTCCAACCGACTTTCGAACGAGGATAATTTTTCCGGATCAGACGCCCAGAAGCTGCCCGTGCGTCGAGCCTTTTACCAAGAGCTCGCTCGCCGCGCCAAAGTCGAATGGCAAACCAAACTGGGCGACAATAAATACCTAAACGTCTCCCTTATTCTTTATCGCTTGCAGCCATGATGAACCGACCTTTCCCACGCTGGTTGGCGATCACGCTGTTGCTAGTTCTTTTTGTTAGTGCGTTGCTCTTTTATTCGCGACACAATCATTTCCCGATCTACTACCATCCCGACGAAGAATTGAAGGGTGTGCAGATTGTCACCGGCGAGCTGAACTATCATCATCCCCTCCTCTTGCTCGACACGGGCGGATTGATTCTGCGAATGGGTGGGTTTCCGCGGACGATTGAGAATGCGGTTTATTGCGGACGGCTTGCTTCGGCGTTGTTCACCTCGCTTTCGCTCGTCGCTCTAACCATCCTAGCTAGTAGGCGCGGAGGCTGGGCCGGAGCCGTGCTTGCAGCGGGATTGATCGGCCTACACCCGCTGCTCTACGAGCTTTCACATTTCTGCAAAGAGGACCCGGCTCTGCTCCTCGGGATCAGCCTTACGCTCCTTGCTCTGGATGTCTATTCGACCCGACCGACTTTGCTTCGCGCAGCCTGTCTCGGAGCGGCTTGCGGGGTGGCGATTTCCGGAAAATATCTCGGGATCGTGTTGCTGTTTGTCGCGCTCCCTTGGATAATTTGGAAAGGCGCTTTGGGCCGAAGGCGCATTCAGGCCGTAGGGGTGTTTTTGCTCGGAGTGTTAGCAACCGTTCTGCTAATCAATTTTCCGTTTCTGCTGAATTTGAAAGGGCTCATCGGGGCGTTCGGCTACGAGTTAAACGCAGCCCAAGTTGGCGGCGCCAAGGGCCTGACCCGTGATGTGCCGCACGCCAAATATCTCGGCGTCTTTGTCGATAACATCGGCTGGCCGCTCTGGATCGGGCTGGTCTTTTTTGTGGCCGGTTGGTGGGTCCGCAAATCGGAACGCCGGGCCAGTGACTGGGTGAATCTGCTCATGCCGCTCGGCTACATTCTGCTGCTTTCATTTTCGCCGAAAACGGCTAATCGTTATTTCCTCGCTGCCTCTCCATTACTGATCCTGTGCGGCAGTCTGGGAATCGTCTGGCTTGGGCAGTTTCTGGCCCGACTTCACCCGCGTATCGGCTACGGTGCACTAGCCCTACTGGCCCTCACGGCGCTGCATTCCCAGTGGATCCTAACCATTCCGAACATCCGCAGTTTTCGCTCTGATTCTCGCATGGCAATGGCCGCATGGATCGCGACTAATCTGCCCTCCGGCGCGTCGGTTCTGGCAGAGAACCGCGTTGGTCTCAAAAAACCAGAAACATGGAGTCGCTCGGGTTCCCGGGCTGACCTTAAAATTTCCGAGAAAATCTTTGCGCCGGATTTTGGCTCTTATGAGAAACTTCAGGGCGACGGCGTCCGCTACATCGCGGTCATTCGGACTAGCTACGGCGGCTACCTTTCGGACCAACGCAAACCCTCGACCAATCTCGAAAACCAGCACCAGCGCCGGAGCGCGTTTTACCAACAGTTGTTTCAAAATGCGACCTTGTTGAAAAAGACTGGCGGCTCCGGCGTAGCGCATCTCAACCCGGAAATCCGACTTTACGAAATTCCTACGCAGGGGTTGAACCCGGTCCCGACCCGGTGATAGTTTTTTTCCAGACGGGCGCCAACAGCCGGGTGCTCGCCACCGACGGAGCCGACATGGTGCAGCGCGATCACGCTTGTTTCTTTTCGCTACGCACGCTTCCAAAGACAACGGCCTCGACCTGCCGCTGGCCAGCGCCACCAAGGCGCAATACGATCAAATGATCGTCCTCAGATTGGGGCATTTGAACAAAAGCGGGATCGCGGGGCCGCGGGGTAAACGGCATTCAACCGCAGGCCATCCTTGCCAACAGCCGGGCTGTGTGTCATTCTGACGCTCCCCATGAAACCGGGTTTTCTTGATAAGTTTCTCGATCGAATCCAGCGCGTCGAGCCCGAGGCTGTGCAAAGCACGATTTTGCGGTTGGCACGCGAAAAAGGGTTCTTCGAGCGGATTTTTAACGCGCTCCAGGAAGGCGTGATTGTGACGGATGCGGCGAGTCGGATTTTGTATTTGAACGAGGCGTCGTGCGCCCTCTGCGGGCTCGATCCAGCAAGGGATGTTGGCGAGTTGCTAACCGAGCGCGTGCGAGGGTTGGACTGGATGGCAATGTCGCAGTCGGACCGGGTGGTGAGCCGCGATATGGAAATTTTTTATCCGCGCAACCTGCTGCTGAACTTTTATGTGGTGCCGTTTCATCTTGCGGAAAGCGACGCGGAGACCGAACCGGTCGTGGGCTTTGCGGTGATTTTGCGGGATACGACGGAAACTAGGAAATCAAACGAAGCCTCGTTGGAGAGCGAGCGGTTTTCCGCCCTTACCTTACTTGCGGCAGGGGTTGCCCACGAGATCGGCAATCCGCTCAATTCGCTCCACATCCACTTGCAACTGATGGAGCGCCGGATCCGGAAGCTGGAAGGACGCCAGCGGGAAGCGCTAGAGGATTCCGTGGCGGTGGCGAAGGAGGAAGTGAAGCGGCTCGACTACATTGTGAATCAGTTTCTCCGCGCCGTTCGGCCGACCGAACCGCAGGTCCAAAAAGAAAACATCAACGCGATCATTGAGGAATCCGTTTCGTTTCTGGCCCGCGAAATCGACGATCGCGATGTGCTCGTAGAGACCGATCTGGCAGACAGTTTGCCGCTGGTGGAAGTGGATCGCAACCAGATCAAGCAGGCCTTCTACAACCTGATCAAGAACAGTTTCCAAGCGATGAAAACCGGGGGCATTCTTCGAATTACTAGTTGGGTCGGTGACGAGCACGTGGCGGTAAGTTTCTCGGATACGGGCGGCGGGATTTCCCCGAAAAACATGGGCCGTATTTTCCAGCCGTATTTTACCACGAAGGAGGGCGGCAGCGGTCTCGGTCTGCTCATCGTGCGGCGGATTGTTCGGGAACACGGCGGAGAGATCGACCTCGAGAGCAACGAGGGCAAAGGGCTGACAATCACGATCCGATTGCCCTTCGGTCAGCGCCGAATTCGGATGCTGAACGCTCCGTCGAAAGAGGAGGTGATTCCCGTATGAAACCGGTGGTCCTAATTGTCGATGATGAAAAGCACACTCGGGAGGGTTTGCGACATTCGCTCGAGGAATCGTTCGACGTTTACATCGCGTCGGACGCAGCGGGCGCTTTGTCGGTTTTGGAACACGAAGAGGTGGATGTGATGCTAACAGACTTGCGGTTGGGCGCGGATGACGGGATGAAATTGATCGACACGGTGCTGGCCCACGCGAAGCCGCCGATTTGCATCATGATGACCGCTTACGGGGCGATTAACACGGCCGTCGAGGCGATGAAACGGGGTGCCTACGATTTCGTGATGAAGCCTCTCAACATCGACGAATTGGAAATCCTGATCAACCGGGCGTTGCGGAGCCGGAAAACCGAGGCCGAAGTGGTGCAACTCAAACAGGTGGTCGAAAAGCAATTTGGGCTGGAAAACATCATCGGCAGCAGCGCTTGCATGGAGGAGGTCTTCGACACGATCCGCCAAGTTGCCCCATCGCGAGCAACGGTGCTGATTCAAGGCGAGAGCGGCACGGGCAAAGAACTCGTGGCGGCCGCGATTCATCAATTAAGCAATCGAAACAAAACCCGCTTCATTGCGATCCATTGTGCAGCCCTCTCGCCGCAGTTGCTTGAGAGCGAACTTTTCGGCCACGAACGCGGCGCATTTACCGGGGCGACCGAGAAGCGGATCGGACGGTTCGAGCAAGCCAACGGAGGCACGCTTTTTCTCGACGAAATCGGCGAGATCGACGCCAACACCCAGGTGAAAATCCTACGCGCCCTCGATCCCGGCGAGTTTGAGCGCGTCGGCGGGAACACCACCGTCAAAGTGGACGTCCGATTAGTTTGCGCGACGAACAAAGACTTGGCGCAACTCGTCGCGGACGGGAAATTCCGCGACGACCTTTTCTACCGGCTAAACGTTGTCCGGATTAACATGCCGCCCCTGCGCGAGCGGAGGGAGGATATCCCGTTGCTGGTCGAAGCGTTTCTCCGTAAATTTGCCGAGGCCAATGGAAAGCCCGTCCGACCGCTCAGTTCCGAGGCGATGGAATGCGTCCTTCGCCACAACTGGAAGGGCAACGTCCGCGAGTTGCGAACGGCGATCGAGCACGGGGTGGTTATGGCCCAAAAGGACCAGATCAACGTCCGGGATTTGCCCCAGGCCGTCCGCGACTCGATCGATGAAATTGATGGTGCGATGATTGGCAACAACCCGGTCGGCTCGCGTTCCAACCCTTTGAATTTGCACGACACGGAAACCCGGTTGATCATGCGAGCCCTCGAGGATACCGATGGAAACCGGACGGAGGCCGCGAAAAAGCTAGGCATCTCTCGGAGAACCCTCCATCGTCGTTTGCACGAACTAAATATCACGTAAGCCATCTCAAGTTATGTCCTCTCCCGTATCCGAAACATCCGTCCAAGGCCTAGTTCACAACCTCGAACAAGGCGCTCTCGCCGTTCTCATTCGGCGAATTCTCCTCGTCGTCGGAGTCCTCGCGGTGTCGATGATTTACATCATTTTTAAATTTCGCGGGCTGGAGCACGGTATGGGAATGGATCAGGCCCAAATCGCCCGCGAAATCGCCCGGGGAAATGGTTTTGTCACCCAAGCCATTCGCCCCATAGCCGTGGCCCAGCTGGAGAACCATAACAAGCCGATCGATGCGAAACATTTCCCCGACACTTATCACGCCCCGTTAAATCCTTACATTGAGGCCCCGTTGATGATGTTGGTGAAGGGCGGTTGGAATACCGAGGCGAAGAATCAAGAGATGATTTACGCAGGCGACCGCCTCATCGCGATTCTTGCCGTCTTCTTTTTTCTTTTGTCCGTGGTGATCAATTACTTCACCGCCTGCCGACTTTTCGATCAAAAACTGGCTGTACTGGGGACTGGGCTCACGCTGGTTTGTAACTTGTTTTGGAAATACTCCATGTCGGGCCTGCCACAAATGCTCATGCTCCTGATCTTCAGCGTCATTTTACGGCTGGTGGTGGATACTTTGGTCGCTCAGTCCGAGGGACGGGCGCTAGGGCTGCGACTGGGTTTCATAGGGGCGCTTTTTGGATTGTTAATGCTGGCGCACGGTCTGACCGTTTGGATCCTGCTCGGCTTTTCGCTGTTTGCGGCCATTGCCTTCACTCCCCGGATTCTCAATGGACTACTCGTCTTAGCCGTGGCCATGCTCGTTTACTCGCCGTGGGTCGTCCGTAACTGGAATGTCTCCGGCACTCCTTTCGGGGTGTCCTATTTTGCGCCGCTCGATGGAGTCAAACAAAGTGAGACCGCCTGGATGCGCCAGCCTACCACCAGCCTCGGAATCGGCGTCTCGTGGTTCCGCAGCAAGCTCACCCAGCAAACCATCGACCAGTCCGGGAGACTGATCGCGTTGTTGGGCTCCGGGTTGGTGGCTCCGATGTTCTTCGTATCGGTGATGCACGGCTTTCGCCGCAAAGAGACTGCTTTGCTGCGCTGGGCGGTGCTGTCGATGTGGACATTCGCGTTTCTCGGCATGACCCTAGCAGGCCAGATCGGCGACATGATCTCCGCGAATCAATTGCATGTTCTCTTCATCCCAATAATGACATTTTACGGGATGGCGATGTTGTTGATCCTTTGGGGTCGGCTCGACATCAGCTTTCCCTTCGCCCGCGCCGCGTTTATCACGGTCCTTTTCTTGATATCCAGTGTTCAGTTAATCCTCACCCTCCTCCCGAAGGGCAACAGTGAAATTTTTGTCTGGCCGCCTTATGTTCCGCCGATCATCGCGCTCCTCAACAAATGGATGCAGCCCAACGAAGTGATTGCCTCCGACATGCCCTACGCGGTGGCTTGGTATGCCGATCGCAAAAGTATCTGGCTGCCCATGACGATCGAGGACTTCAACGCCCTTAACGATTACAACCGGCTGAAGATGCCAATCAATGGCCTGTATCTCACGCCCGTTACCAGTCGTCTCGGAATCTTCCCCGAGATCGCCACGGGCGAATACAAAGCTTGGTCCGGCATGATCCTCCGCAACACCGCGACGCTCGGCAAATTTCCGCTCAAGGCATTTGTTCCGTTACCCATCAACGGAGAGTCCATTTTCTACGCTGATCGCGATCGTTGGAGTAAAAACTAATGGCCAAAAACGAACAGCCCGCCATCACCTTCGAAGCCGCCATCGCGCGGTTAGAGGAAATTGTTGGCCAGATGGAGTCCGATCAGATGCCGCTCGATGCCCTGCTCGACCGTTACGAGGAAGGCAACAAACTGATTACCGTCTGTCAGGAAAAACTTAAGAGCGCAGAGCAACGCATCGAAATGGTCGCGCGCAAATCCGCCCCAGCGGAACCCTCTCCGAAGCTCTCCTTCGCTTCCTCCAATCCCGAAAAAGATCCCGATGTCAGCCTCTTCTAACCCACCTTCAAACCCCGTTCCCCGACCCCTGCTCGACACCATTCACTCGCCTGCCGACGTCAAGGCACTCGAGGAAAACCAACTCCCGCAACTCGCGCAGGAGATTCGTGACGAACTCATCGATGTGCTTTCCGAGACCGGTGGACACCTCGGCCCAAACCTCGGCGTCGTCGAACTCACCATCGCGTTGCACCGCGTCTTCAGCACCCCCGACGACAAATTTGTCTTCGACGTTTCCCACCAAGGCTACGTCCACAAACTCCTCACCGGCCGCCGCGACCGCATCCACACCATCCGCCAATACGAGGGCCTCAACGGCTTCCTCCTCCGCACCGAAAGTAAACACGACAGCTACGGCGCGGGCCACGCCGGCACCGCTCTCTCTGCCGCTCTCGGCATGGCCGTCGGACGCGACATACGCGGCACCAACGAACACATCGTCACCGTCGCGGGCGACGCCGCTTTCACCTGCGGCGTCAGCTACGAAGCCCTCAACAACGTCGCCGAATCCACCAAGAAATTCATCGTCGTCCTCAACGACAACGAATGGTCCATCGCCAAAAACGTCGGCGCCATCGCTAGCTACCTCAGCAAAATCACCACCCATCCGACCTACGCGCACCTCCACGACAAAGCTGCTAAACTCATCACCGCCGTCGGAGGCCAGACCGCTCTCAACCTCGCGAAAAAAGCTGAGGCCGGCGTCAAGAACCTCGTCGTTCCCAGCGTCATCTTCGAAGATCTCGGCTTCCGCTACTTCGGCCCCATCGACGGCCACGACCTCCCCCTTCTCATCCGCACCTTCGAGTTCCTCAAAACCCAAGACGCACCCGTCATCCTCCACGTCCTCACCCAAAAAGGCAAAGGCTACGCCCCCGCCATCGAGAAACCCGACAAATTCCACGGCCTCGGCAAATACGCCATCGACTCTGGCGAAACCGTCGCCGCCGCCACCCCCACCTACTCCGAGTTACTGGGGCATACCTTGGCCAAATTCGCCGACACCAACAACAAAATCATCGCCATCACCGCCGCCATGCCCACGGGCACCGGCCTGATCGGGTTCGCGCAAAAACACCCCGACCGCTTCTACGACGTAGGCATTGCCGAAGAACACGCCGCCCTCTTCGCCAGCGGCCTCGCCACCCAAGGCTTCACCCCTTTTCTCGCCATTTACTCGACCTTCATGCAGCGCGCCTACGACATGATCGTCCACGACATCTGCCTGCAAAACCTCAACGTCGCCCTCTGCATGGACCGCGCCGGTTTGAGCGGTGACGACGGCCCCACCCACCACGGCCTCTTCGACATCGGCTACCTCCGCCACGTTCCCGGTCTCGTCTTTATGCAGCCCAAGGACGAGGAAGAATTTGCCGACATGCTCTGGACCATGTCGCATCATCAAGACGGCCCCACCGCCATCCGTTACCCACGCGGCGCAGGCACCGGAGCCGTGCCCAAAGCCACCCCCAAACTCCTCGAAATCGGCAAATCCGAAGTCGTCCAACCCGGCACCCAAGTCGCCCTCTTTGGCCTCGGCAATATGTTTGAAATGGCCGAACGCACCGCCCGCCTGCTGGAAGCGGAAGGCATCTCCGTCGCCCTCATCAACCCGCGTTGGATCAAACCGATGGACACCGCCACCCTCGAATTCTTCGCCCGTGGCTGCGAAGTCCTCTGCACCTTCGAAGACCACGTCCTGCACAACGGCTACGGAGCCGCCGTCATGGAACAACTCGGCGACAGCGGAATCACCGCCCCCGTCGTCCGTATCGGCTGGCCCGACCAATTCATCGAGCACGGCACCATCCCCATCCTGCGGAAAAAACACGGCCTCACCCCCGAAGCCGCCGTCGCCAAGATCAAGGCCCACTTAAAAACTAAATCCGCTGCCGCCTCCCAGAGCGCCGCGTAGAAACCAACGCCGCTCGTTCCCAAGTTGAACTTGGGAACGCACTTGTCCGGGCAGTTGCACTGCCTTGGGCGGACCCCTTCCAATTGGCGTGCTACCCAGAGTCGATAGCCCAATGCAACTTAGGAACGGGGGGAAACGAAGGGTATAGGAGCGAATTCAATCGCACTTATGACTTCCACGCATTCAGACACACTCGCCGGGCTCGCCTGGGGCTCTTTCATCGGCGACGCTCTCGCCATGCCGGTGCATTGGTATTACGACCGCACCGCCATGCACCGCGACTATGGCGTGGTCCGCGAATACGTGGCACCAAAAAGCCCCCACGCCGACAGCATCCTCTGGCGCTCGGCCTACACTCCGCTGAATGAACGTGGCGACATCTTGCGCGAGCAAGCCCAATACTGGGGACAGCGCGGCATTCATTATCACCAGTTCCTGCGATCTG
>JBBRPA010000025.1:0-50868 GCA_038228695.1 Chthoniobacterales bacterium | reverse complement strand
CGACCAGAGCACAAAAAACTCACGTCCCGGCACATCGGCAAGCGGCTTAAAAGATCATAGATGTCATAGCCAAGTCATCTACGACATCTATGATAAAGCCTGGTCAAGCGACAAACCAAGGCACTCCGCGTTACGCTTACGGCTCTAACGCTTTCCAAGCATACGCATCATGATGTCGCCACAATCTGGTTCGACGGCAAAGTTGAAATTAAAAGTGTGTGCTTCTGCCGGGTGACCCAACTGGGATTGATCCGATTGCTGACGACGACCAAGGTGATGGCTCTCTACGGGAACCCACCTCTAACCGATGAGGAAGCCTGGGATATTTACGAAGAGTTTTGTAACGATGATCGCGTTGTTTTTGCCCAGGAACCAACAGGTTTAGAAGACACTTGGAAATCTTTTGCACTCCGGCAGACAAGTTCTCCAAAATTGTGGATGGATGCCTATCTTGCCGCTTTCGCGGTAAATGCGCACTTCCAGTTTATCACCACGGATCGGGCATTTACCCAATTCCAAGGTCTGGACGCATTAATTTTAGAAGCAAGACCGTCTGATTTTTATTGAGATCAGACCATCCCCAACTTCATCTTGCCGACTTCGCTGATCATGTGCTGATTCCAGGGCGGGTCCCAGACGAGGATAACTTCGGCGTCGTCCACCCCGGGAACGGTGACGACTCGGCTGCGGGCGTCCTCGGCAATGGTCGGGCCCATGCCGCATCCGGGAGCGGTGAGGGTCATTTTGATTTCGACCTTAGTTTTGGCGTCATCGGTTTTGAGAATTTGGCAGTCGTAAACGAGGCCGAGATCGACGATGTTGACTGGGATTTCCGGGTCGTAAACATTTTTGAGTTGGTCCCAGACTTTTTCGGAATCGACCTCGCCAACATAGGCCGGAGCCGCCTCTTTCTCTGCAGGCGTTTCGGCGAGATCAATGCCCAGGGCGTCGGCGTCGACATCTGCGATGCGGGCCAAGCCTTGTTCTGACGCAACGGTGTAAGTGCCACCGAGAGATTGGGTGATGTAAACGCGACTGCCTTCGAGCAGGGTAATTTTATCGCCACTCGGAATACGAACGGCTGGTGTGTCACGGGTTAGGAGAATTTCTTGGTTGGAGTCCATATTCTGAAAAGCTGAAAAGCTGAAAAGCTGAAAGGCTGAAAGGCTGAAAGGCTGAAAGGCTGAAAGGCTGAAAAACTGAAATTAGCGGAGGACGATTTTTACTTTGTCGGAGGATGTTCCGGCGGAAAGCTGTCCGAAAAGGGTGGGGGCGGTGGTTGTTGCCGGAGCCGGCGCGGTTTCCGGAGCGAGGGCGTTGCGGAGGGCACCTTCCACGAGTTGCGCGCAGTGGATTTTCATCGGCGGCAGTGGGCCGAGCGGAGCGGATAAATCGGCGCCGTTGAGCGCGAGAGCTTCCTCGACGGATTTACCGCGCAGCATTTCCGTGGCAACACTGGCGACGGCGATGGCCGTCTCGCAACCGAAGGTTTGAAAGCTGGCACGGTCGATGATTTTCTTTCCGTCTTCCTCGCGGAATTTTACCCACATCCGGAGCATGTCGCCGCAATCCGCACTCCCGACGGTGCCGATAGCGTCGGCGTTAGGAATCTCGCCAACATTTTGCGGGTGGCGCGTCGCGGCCTCGAGTCGTTCGTTGAAAGTCTGCGCGTCGGACATCGCTTATTCGAGATGATAACGCGGAAGATCGGGATCGACCTCCTGGCTCCACGCGTCGATGCCGCCGGTCAGTCCTCGGACATTGGAGAAGCCGTGCCCCGCAAAATAGGCGGCGGCGTCGAGGGCGCGTTTTCCCTGATGATCGACTATAATGAGTAAGCCAGCGCGATCCCAGTTCGTGGTGATCTCCGCAAGAAGCTCCTGCGTGAACAGATGCGAGCCGGCGATGTGGACCGAGTCGAATTCCTCTCGGGTGCGAATGTCGAGAAATTGGCCCGTTTTATCTTCCAAGGCGATTACGGCTTCGGCGGGCGAGATGAGCAATTTCTCATCATCGACTTGGCTTTTTTCCAGATAATCAATCACGTCGGTCACCGGAAGATTTTCGTTTCGGGCGCAGACGCCGGCGAGGGTTTCGCCAGGTTGAAAGCCGCAACTGCTGCAGCCGCCGATGTGGTATTGGCGAAACAGTGCCCGTTGCGCACCTGGATAAATCTCCAGAATTTCGGCCATGGTTAGGCCGGGATGAATCGTCGAGGTGGTCACAGAATCAGGCAGGTTGCCCGGTCATGCCGCCAGGGAATTCCGGGGTTGGCAGAATCTCGGGTGGGGTCGTGCGAACGGTTTTTTCCTCTTCGGTGATCGGAGTGCCGGTAATGGGCGGCGGCGGATTTTTCATCGAACCGGTTTCCACAATGTCGCGGACTTGATCGCCGGAGAGGGTTTCAAATTCGAGCAGCGCCTTGGCGATGGCGTCGAGTTGTTCGCGGTGTTTAGTGAGTAATTCCGTAGCTTTAGCTAGGCCGTCGTCACACAGTTTGCGAACTTCCAGATCAATTTCGAGCGCGGTGGCTTCGGAATAGGCGCGGGGTTTGCCCATGCCCATGTAACCGGAGTCGTCGCTATCGCTAAAGCCGACCATGCCGATTTTCTCACTCATGCCCCAATCACAGACCATTTTGCGAGCGGTCCATGTGGCTTGCTGGATGTCGCCGCTAGCGCCGTTGGTGATGTCGCCGAAAGCGAGTTGCTCGGCCACGCGGCCACCCATGACGGTGACGAGGCGATCGAGAAGCTCTTTCTTTTTGCGAGTATGTTTGTCTTCGGTCGGGAGATACATGGTGACCCCGAGTGCCGGGCCGCGAGGAATGATGGAAACTTTATGCAGCGGATCACCGTGCTCCATGAGAATACCGAGCAATGCGTGGCCAGCCTCGTGGTAGGCGGTCATTTCTTTTTCCTTGTCGCTCATCGCCATGCTGCGGCGTTCGCGGCCCCAGCGCACTTTGTCGCGGGCTTCTTCTAACTCGGCCACGGTGATTGCTTTGAGCCCACGGCGGGCGGCCAGCAGGGCGGCTTCGTTGATAACGTTGGCGAGCTCGGCCCCGGAGTAACCAGGCGTTCCGCGGGCAATCGTGTCGAGGCTGGTGCCCTCGGCGATCTTCACTTTTTTAGCGTGGACCCGGAGGATTTCCTCGCGGCCCTTGACGTCGGGAAGGGGAACAGTCACTTGACGGTCGAAACGGCCCGGGCGAAGCAGCGCGGGATCGAGCACATCGGCGCGGTTGGTTGCGGCAATAATGATGACGCCCTCTTGCGCATCGAAGCCGTCCATTTCGACGAGCATTGCGTTGAGGGTTTGCTCGCGCTCGTCGTGACCGCCGCCCATGCCGTGCCCGCGATGGCGACCGACAGCGTCAATTTCGTCGATGAAAATCAGGCAAGGAGCGGACTTGCGGCCTTGCTCGAACATGTCACGAACCCGCGATGCGCCGACACCGACGAACATTTCGACGAAGTCGGAACCGCTGATCGAGAAAAACGGCACGTCGGCTTCCCCGGCGATGGCGCGTGCGAGAAGCGTTTTACCCGTGCCGGGCGAACCAACCATGAGCACACCCTTGGGAATGTGGCCCCCGAGTTTCTGGAATTTCTTCGGGTCCTTCAAAAACTCAACGATTTCGGAGACTTCCTCCTTGGCTTCCTCGACGCCAGCGACGTCCTTGAAAGTGATTTTATTTTTTTCGCGAGCGAGCATTCGGGCCTTGGATTTGCCGAAATTCATCGCGCCTTTACCGGCCATTTTGATTTGCTGGCGGAAGAGGAAGTAGAGCACGAGCAGGAACACCGCGATCGGTAAGAAGCTAACGAGCGCCGACGCGAGCACGTTATTTTGCTCTTGGATATCCACCTTGTAGCCTGCGTCTTTGATCTGCTGCTCGAGGTTGCGGTTAACGTCGAAAAGCACCCGGGTTTTGAACTCGGTGGGCAAGATTTTCGACGGGGAAGCCGTCTCCGGTTGGGTGAAATAACCGTGGATATATTGTGTGCTGCGGCCCTGTTCGACGACGAGTTCGATCGGTTTGTTGCGGTCGAAGGCGCCACTTTTGAGCAGTTCCTCAAATTTGTAATAAGGAAGCTCCTGAATATTTGCGAGCGGCCGGAAGAGAAGGGCCCCGCCAATCAGCGCGAAAGCGAGGGCGAAAAGGATAATCCCGCGCCAGTTGAAATTGGGATCGGGTGCGGCGTTGCGGTTTCGGTTTTCTTTTGGTCCGCGAGAGTCGTTGGTGGCCATGATTTTGAGGTGAGACAGGTTATCACATTGATTCGCTCAATGCAAAGTTTGGGGGCAGTGAGGAAAGTCGGCTTTGACCCCGCTTTTACCTCGGTCGAGAAACTGCCGATTCAGGAGGAAATTATTTTCGAGCGCGAGGGAGGCGATACACCCTCGATTCGATCCGCACGCGGTTAAGATCCCGCTCCGGATGGGAATATATCTTTATTTTACACCGACCGCGGAAGCAGCGACCGCCGCGGCGGAGTATTCACGATTCAGCCGGGTAATAAAGGTCGCCGGGATTGCGGCTGGGCAGACGGCCTCACATTCGTAATGGTTGCTGCAATTTCCGAAGCCTTCGTCGTCCATTTGCTGGACCATTTTCAGGACTCGACGGCGGTTTTCCGGCTGACCCTGCGGAAGCAACCCGAGGTGCGACACTTTGGCCGAAGTAAAGAGCATCGACGACGAGTTTGGGCACGCAGCAACGCACGCGCCGCAACCGATGCAAGCCGCGGCGTCCATCGCGAGGTCGGCGTCCGCTTTCGAGATCGGAATGGAGTTGGCATCCGGGGCGGAACCGGTGCGAGCACTGATGAATCCGCCCGCTTGGATGATGCGGTCGAGGGCGCTGCGGTTGACGATGAGATCTTTGACGATCGGGAAGGCGCGGCCGCGGAAAGGCTCGATGAAAATGGTGTCGCCGTCCTTGAAATTCCGCATGTAAACTTGGCAGGTCGTGCCCCGTTTTGGCCCGTGGGCAACGCCGTTGATGACGAGCGAGCAGGAGCCGCAGATGCCCTCGCGACAATCATGATCAAAGGCGATGGATTCTTCGCCTTTTTCGAGCAATCCCTCATTGACGATATCGAGCATTTCTAGGAACGACGCTTCCGCCGGAATGTCCGTGGCTGCGTAATCCTGCAACGAACCGGATGCGTTCGCACTTTTCTGACGCCAGACTTTGAGAGTAAAATTCATGGGTTTGCGTGGGTTATTTATAGCTGCGAGTGGCGAGGTGGACTTTTTCGTAAACGAGCGGTTCTTTGTGCAGGGTTGGCTTGTCGAGTTTGCCGGAATATTCCCAGGCCGAGACGTAGGCGAACTTGGTGTCGTCGCGTTTCGCCTCGCCGTCTGCGGTTTGGTATTCCTCGCGGAAATGGCCGCCGCACGATTCGTTGCGCTTAAGGGCGTCGATGCACATGAGTTCGCCAAATTCGAGGAAATCCGCCACCCGGCCAGCCTTCTCGAGCGCTTGGTTGAGTTCCGCGCCCGTGCCGGTGACCGCGACGTTTTCCCAAAATTCTTCGCGCAAAGCAGGAATTTTCTTGAGCGCCTCCGTGAGTCCTTTTTTAGTGCGGGCCATGCCGCATTTGTCCCAGATGAGCAGGCCGAGTTCGCGGTGGAAAGAATCCACCGTGCGTTTGCCTCGGATACCGAGCAGTTTCGAAGTGCGTTCGCGGACCGCTTCCTCGGCTTTTTTAAACTCGGGATGGTCGGTGGTGACTTTCTTTCCGCCGGTGGTCGCGAGGTAATTGCCGATCGTATAAGGCAGCACGAAATAACCGTCGGCCAATCCTTGCATGAGAGCGCTCGCTCCGAGGCGATTGGCCCCGTGATCGGAAAAATTCGCCTCGCCCAGAACATGGAGGCCGGGGACGTTGCTCATTAGGTTGTAGTCCACCCAGAGCCCTCCCATGGTGTAATGGACGGCAGGAAAAATACGCATGGGCTGGTGGTAAGCGTCCTCGCCAGTGATGTTCTCATACATCTCAAAGAGGTTGCCGTAGCGCTCGCGAATCGTGGCTTCACCGAGACGACCGATCGACTCGGCGAAATCGAGATAGACCCCGAGCCCGCCCGGTCCGACGCCACGACCTTCGTCGCAAACTTCCTTCGCGCTGCGAGAAGAAATATCGCGCGGGGCGAGGTTGCCGAAGCTGGGATATTTCCGCTCCAGAAAATAATCGCGATCGGCTTCGGGAATGTCCTGCGGGCGTTTCGCGACATCCTCTTTCCGCTTAGGTGCCCAGACGCGTCCGTCGTTGCGGAGCGATTCCGACATCAGGGTCAACTTGGATTGATACTCGCCGCTGACCGGGATGCAGGTGGGATGAATTTGCGTGAAGCAGGGATTGGCAAAAAACGCCCCCTTCTTGTGGGCTCGCCAAGTGGCGGTGACGTTGCACCCTTTGGCGTTGGTGGAGAGATAGAAAACGTTTCCGTAGCCGCCCGTGGCGAGAACCACCGTGTCGGCCGCGTGACTGCTGACTTCGCCGGAAGCGAGATCGCGCACGACGATGCCCTTGGCGTGGCCGTCAACGAGGACCACTTCGAGCATTTCGGTGCGGTAAAACATTTGCACGTTGCCATCGGCAATCTGCTTGCTCAGGCCCGAATAAGCCCCAAGCAGAAGCTGCTGACCGGTCTGGCCGCGGGCGTAAAAAGTCCGGGAAACCTGTGCGCCGCCGAACGAACGATTCGCCAGCAACCCGCCGTATTCGCGGGCAAACGGCACTCCCACGGCCGCACACTGGTCAATGATCGCGGCGCTGACCTCGGCCAACCGATGAACGTTGGCTTCTCGGGAGCGGAAATCTCCGCCTTTGATCGTGTCGTAAAAGAGTCGGTAAACGCTGTCGCCGTCGTTCTGGTAATTTTTCGCCGCGTTAATGCCGCCCTGCGCCGCGATGCTGTGGGCTCGGCGCGGACTGTCCTGATAACAAAAGCATTTTACCTTGTAACCCATCTCGCCGAGAGCCGTCGCCGCAGACGCCCCGGCTAGACCGGTGCCGACGATGATGATTTCAAACTTCCGGCGATTGGCTGGATTGATCAGCTTCGATTCAAACTTGTGCTTTTCCCATTTTTCTTCGAGTGGGCCGGAGGGGATTTTGGAATCGAGTGGCATGACGTTGGATCAGTGAAGTGGATACCAGGAGGGGAGTTCCCGCAGATGGAGCAGGACCGAGAGCGGCAGGCTGACGAACCCGGCTCCGATGGCGATCGCGAGCACCCGACCGCCTTGGTCCACCAAGTTGGCGACACGCGAGTTGCGGATGCCCAGCGTCTGGACGGTGCTGGAAATGCCGTGCTTGAGATGGAACGCGAGCAGCGAGACACTCAGAATGTAGAAACCCGCGACCAACGGGTGGCTGAAACCGAGGACCATCCGCGAATAAACGTCTTTGTGCCCGGCAAGATCGACTAAGCCTTTGTATTCCGGATTAAAGGCGATGATCGTGAAATGCAGGATGTGATAAATGACAAACGAAAGAACGGTCAGTCCGCTCAGAGCCATGGTGCGAGAGGCGAGCGTGGAGCGTTGCGGGGTTTTCACCGCATACTTATCCGGGCGCGCCTTCCGGTTCTCCAAAACGAGCGAGATGGTGGTGACGATGTGCGTGACAAAAACTGCCAACAAGCCGAGCCGGACTATCCACAGGAGGGGGCCGAGGTCCTCTAGTTTTTTCGCATAAACATTGATCTGAGCCTGATCGGGGAAGAAAAACTGAAGATTGCCCAGCAAATGACCGATCACAAAACCGAGGAGAGCCAGTCCCGTCAGCGCCACGATCCATTTCCGACCGATCGATGAGGTCAAAAAACTGAGAACAGGGGCCCGGCCTTCTTTGCCAAGCGAAGAGGTGGAGGGAACGGAGGCGGCCGACATAAAAACAAACTATTAAATTTTCTAATAGCGTCAATATTTTTCGGCGACTCTCTTTGAAAAGGCGTAAAAAAAGCGCGAGAGCAACCCCTCTGCAGCCAGCCAGGTGGGTCGGGGTTGTGATTTGATTGAAATGCGCTAAATCCGTCCTCCGCCTGTTTTTGCTTCGCGGGATTGCTGTCTTGCCTGATCTGAGCAACGAGGTTATTTACAAATTGATGACTGCGCTGGAGATCAAAACCCTGCCAATGGCAGAGAAATTACAAATCATGGAAGCGATCTGGGAGGATTTAAGGGATCGCTTCGATGCTTCGGAGTTGTCGTTGCCCTTGCGTGAGTTACTGGATGAACGACGTGAGCGTGTGCGTTCTGGAGCGGTGAGGATTCTGGAGTGGGACGCGGTGAAGTCCACGATCGGGCGGGCATGATTCCACTGCGGATTGCTGAGGATGCCTTGTGGGATCTCAATGAGGGGTTTCATTTTTACGAGGTGCAGGAGGCGGGGTTGGGGGATTACTTTACGAGTTGTCTGCGGGCCGACATCGAAGGATTGCGGGTATCGGGCGGTATGCACAAGGTGGTGTATGCGGACTATCATCGGTTGCTGAGCAAGGTATTTCCGTATGGCATTTTTTATACAATGGAGAGCGGCATTGCCGTGGTGTGGGCGGTGGTGGATCTGCGACGTGATCCCGAATGGATTCGGGAGAAAATGAGCGACCGATAGCATTCCGACGGAGCCGAGAGCCACAAATTATGCAACCGCCAGTTTGTGATTTGATTGAAATGCGCTAAATACTTCCTCCGCATGTTTTCACTGCTCGCTGACAAGCTTCAAGACGTATTCAAAGACCTTCGTGGTCAGGGGGCGATCACAGAGACGAACATCAACGACGCCATGCGGCAGGTGCGACTGGCGTTGCTCGAGGCGGACGTTCACTTCCAAGTGGCGAAAGATTTCATCGCTCGGGTGAAAGAAAAGGCGCTGGGGCAAGAAGTGCTCCGAAGTGTCTCTCCCGGGCAGCAAATCGTCAAAATATTCCAAGACGAATTGACCGTCCTGCTCGGTGGCGATGCCTCGCCATTGAATCTCGAGGCTCCTGGCCGAGTGCTCATGGTCGGGTTAAACGGCGCGGGCAAGACGACTTCCTCGGCGAAACTGGCTAAACTGCTCAAAAAACAGGGCAAAAACCCGGTCCTGATCGCCTGCGATTTGCATCGTCCAGCGGCGATCGAGCAATTGGCGACCCTCGCAACGCAGATCGGCGTGGCCATGTTTCGACCCGAACCCGGGGAAACGGACGTCATTAAAGTGGCCCGGGAAGGTGCGGCGTGGGCCAAATTGCAAAACGCCGATGTGGAGATTTACGACACGGCTGGCCGCCAGGAAATCGATGAACCGCTCGTGCAAGAACTCAAGCGCGTAAAAGAGTTCCTCCAGCCGGGCGAAGTGCTCCTCGTGGCCGACTCGGCGACGGGCCAGCAAGCGGTCAGCGTGGCGACGCACTTTCACGAAGCGCTAGGGCTGACAGGGCTCGTCCTAACTAAACTCGACGGTGATGCGCGCGGTGGTGCGGCCCTGTCGATGCGCGAGGTGACGAAGCGTCCGATCAAGTTCGCCGGGGTGGGGGAGAAGCTCGATCAATTTGAGGTGTTTGTTCCCGATCGTTTGGCTGGCCGGATTTTGGGCATGGGCGATATCGTTGGGCTGGTCGAAAAAGCGGCTGAGGCGATCGATCAAGAGGAGGCCAAGCGAATGGAAAAGCGGATGATGACCGCGAAATTCGACCTGAACGACTTTCTCAGCACCTTCAAAATGATCAAAAAGCTGGGCCCATTGGAAAATCTGCTTGGCATGTTGCCCGGAATGGGTAATCTTAAAGGCTTTTCTGTTGACGAAAAGCAAATGAAGCGGGTCGAAGCCATCGTTTTATCGATGACTTTGGATGAGCGAACGAAGCCGGACATTCTCAATGCCCGACGACGCCAGCGAATCGCCCGCGGCAGCGGCGTGACGGTCACCGAGGTGAACTCACTCATGACGCAATTTGCTCAGATGCAGAAAATGATGAAAAATATGGGTAACATGAAGAAAATGATGGGTTCTCCCCGAGCGGGAATGCCCAAAATGGCTTCAGGAAGCCCGTTCCGAAATTTTCGCTAAATCACCAGTCCAACACCCGCAAACTTAAATCAGATCCCAAGAAAAACACAGTTATGGCAGTTTCCATTCGTCTCCGTCGTGAAGGTTCCCTGAACCATCCTTTCTACCGCATTGCCGTGGCCGACTCTCGCAGTCCCCGCGATGGTAAGTTCATCGAATTGATCGGCACTTACGACACCAAAAAAGCTGGCGAAAACGTCACGCTCAACCTCGCCCGCGCCGAATATTGGCTCTCCGTCGGTGCCCAGCCGAGCGACACCGTTCGCAGCATCATCAAAAAAGAGCGCGTCAAAGCAACGGCCGCAGTAGCCGCCTAGGCTTCGATTAGGTAATTTTCGCGAGGGCACCGTTTCGGCGGTGCCCTTGTTTTGTTTTCGGTGCCCAGCTTGAGGCGACTCTTTCAGCGGGTTCGGTTTTGAGCCCGTGGCCCGGTTATTTCCAGACCGCCCGCAAAGCGGAATCCGGGGTGTCTTTTTCCAAGACCGGAAGCACCGTCCGACTCTGCGCCAGCGGACCCGGTGCGGCGAGCGTTTTTTCCACTGGGCGGTAGATCATTTCGGGAAAGCGCTGCAGAGGCAGCAGCAAGCGCGCCTCGTCGTAACCCGGGAGCAACCGCGGCAGGTTCAGGGTGACGCTGAGCAGAATCGCGGAGGAAAGAATTGCCGCATTGGCTGCGCCGAAAAAGAATCCTACAAACCGCTCGAGGAGGGCAGGATAATCCGGCAGAAAATCGTGGTTAAGGGACTTCAGCATGGCGGAAAACGGCAGCAAGACGACCGCGTAAACCGCCCAGAAGACGGCGAACGACACTTGCTCCGGCTTGACCGTTAGCCATTCCGCCACCGTCAGCGTTCCCGGATACCACCAACGCATCGCGAAAATGAGCCCAAAGAGCCCAAACCCGAAACGCGCCAAGGCCCGAAAAAGTCCCTCGCGCGCGCCCACGATGCCGCCATAAAAAATCACCAAAAACGCCGCAATGCTGATCCCAGGCTCGATCATGTTGCCTCCCGCACTTCTGCGAAACTGGTTATTCCTTGCAAAGCTTTCGCGGCGCCATCCTCACGATACGGGCGGAAACCAAAGGTCCGGGCGAGCGCAAGGATGTCCTCCTGGCTGGCTCCTTGTTGCACGGCCTGCCGGATGGGGTCGTTCATCACCAGCACCTCGAAAATCCCGGTCCGGCCGCGATATCCGGAGCCGTCGCACTCGGGACAGCCGGCGGGCTCGAAAACCGTCGCACCCGGTTCCCATTCGACTCCGAGATCGAGCAATTCCTGGCCGGTGCTGACGACCGGACGCCGGCAGTCGCTACACAATATCCGCACCAATCGTTGGGCCACGAGCATGATGAGCGCGGACGCCATTTGCGATCGTTCCATGCCCATTTCCTCAAGGCGAACGAGCGTGGCAATCGAATCGCGGGTGTGGAGCGAGGTAAAAACGAGATGACCAGTCAGAGCCGCGCGAATCGCCACGGTCGCCGCTTCTGCGTCGCGCATTTCTCCGACTAGGATCACATCCGGGTCTTGGCGGAGGATCGAGCGGAGACCCGATTCGTAGGTCGTGCCAGCCTTCGGAGCGACGGGGATTTGGGTCGCGCCGGGCAGTTCGTATTCGACCGGATCTTCAATGGTCATGATGTTCAGTTTTTCGCGGTCCAAGCGGCTGAGCGCGGCGTAAAGTGTGGATGTTTTTCCCGAACCGGTCGGGCCGGTAACAATGATCATCCCGGCGCGGGCTCGGATCGTCCGGTCAAAGAGCGCTTCCAACTCGGACGACATGCCCACCTGATCGAGGCTGAGCAATCCGCCCTTTCGATCCAAGATGCGGATAACGACTTTCTCGCCGTGAATTGAGTTCGCGGTGGCGACCCGAAAATCGACCTCGCGAATATCGGTCTTCACATGGAACCGCCCGTCCTGCGCTTTTCGCTTCTCGGCGACATCGATACCGCCGAGCGACTTCAACGAGGTGATCAGCCGGATGCCGTCGGTGCGTTCGAGGACGCGGTGCTCGGAAAGCTGACCATCCACTCGGAAACGCACCCGGCAGGTCGCTTCCTGCGGCTCGATGTGAATATCGCTGGCGCGTTGAACCACGGCGGCTTCGAGAACTTCGCGGGCGATTTCGAGGCCGGACTCTTTCTTACTGGTTCCGATGGTCGGAATGATCCGATTTTTTTCATCGATAAACCGCAGCCCGATTCCTTGGCCTTTGGGCTGGGCAGACTTGGCGTCGGATTTGAAAAGGGAGCGCTTTTTGGCGGCCTCAGCGACGTCCTCGTTCCCTCCGTAAAGCGCGGTTTTCCGAGTGCGCTGGCGGGGGAAAAATTGCACCAGTAAAAAGAGCAGTAATCCTGCGCCGGGGAGCAGAAAAACGACCGAATTCCAGAGCGCGGCGGGTTTCGCCCGGCGATTCATTTCATGCTGCACCCAGACGAGTTGCCCGAGATAAAGCAGGAACGCGAGAAACGCGACGCCCAGCCGCTGGTCGATCGTGAAATTGTGCTTGTAAGCTGGTAATTTCGGAGTGGGTTCGATCTGGGCTCCGGGCGTCGTTGGGACTGGGGTTAGCGCTGGGCTAGGTGACGGCGCGGGTGCTGATTTGGGCGAACGGAGAGGCTTTCCGTCGATCGTCTCGATTTGGTCCTCGGGTAGTTTAATCTCGCCGAACTGCGTTTGCACGATCCAGCGGTCGGTGGATTGGCTGACCACGGTAACATCGACGTAGCGAGTGCCATTTTTCAGGGTGATTTCCGTGGCCAACGCTGTCGAGACCACGAACTGAAGCCCGACTAGCAAAAACAGGCTCCAGAAAAATCGCATCGCCCCATCAACACCAAAATCCGACGCAGAGTCAAACCTTCCGCTTGCGCGTTGAGTTGTGCTAGGTGCGCAATCCGACCAAAAATTCCCGAAAAACCGCTGCACCGCGTTCGAGTTCGGCAATTTCGATGAATTCATCGGCGGTGTGCGCTTGCTGGATCGAACCGGGACCGATGGCAATGGACGGGATGCCGGCGGCGGCGAACACGGCAGCGTCGCAAAACCACGGTGCTCCCGCTGGGGCGCATCCGAGTTTTCCTAATTTCACGATCAGTGGATGATCCACGCCAGTATGAAACGCGAGGGCTTCTTTCCCGACGGAAACGGTGGCGGAAGGCGCTGCCTTTTCGATTTCCCGAGCGAATGCGGGCAGAAAATCGTCCATGCCGGGGATCGTGCGGATGTCCACTTCGAGACGGCAGAAATCGGGCACGACGTTAGTTTTTTGTCCGCCACGAATCACTCCCGCGCTGATCGTGGGGGAGCCGAGCACGGGATCGGAGCGGAGCGCGAGGGCGGGCGCAATCTGGGTTTCGATCGCTTGAACGACGCGGGCCATTTCGTAGATGGCGTTCCTGCCCAATTCGGGCCGGGAACTGTGGGCAGCGATGCCGTGGGTGGTAATCTCCAACCAAAGGCTGCCTTTGTGGGTGTGCACCACCGTCATGTTGGTGGGCTCGGCGACGATGACGAAATCTGCCAAGCCGGAGTTGGCGGCAGCGGCGGCGCCGGTTTGTCCCGCCTCCTCGTCCATCAGACCGAGGAAAATAATTTCGTGTGAGAGTCTGGCCAGTTCGTCGCGCATTTCCCAAAGGGCCCAAAGTTGGGCAGCCATCGGACCTTTCGTGTCGGAGGCTCCCCGGCCATGGATGCGGCCCGCGCGGATTTCTCCGCCAAACGGATCGACGGTCATACCGCCCACGCCCACCGTGTCGGTGTGCGGCGCGAAGGCGAGGCGTGGTTTTTTTCCGACCGTTGGCCATCGGGCAATGACGTTGGGGCGCCCGGGGAGAACGTCGCTGAGTTCCACCTCGGCGCCGGCCAGTTTCAGAAAATCGGCGAGAAAATTGGCGATGGCGCCTTCTCCGGTTTGGTCGGTGCCGGGTTCGCCTGCCGGATTGACGCTGGGAATCGCGACCAGTTGCCGGGTTAGGTCGACAAGCGATTCAGGAGCGGTCACCCGCAGACGCTAGGACAAACTGCGATACCAAGCGACAAATTTCGGTATACCGACCGAAATTGGCGTGATCGGTGCGTAACCGAGCAGACGGCGGGCTTTGCTGATGTCGGCGAAAGTGCGCGGCATGTCGCCAATCTGCTCCGGGAGGTAGTTAATCAGGGCTTTTTTGCCGACAGCTTCCTCCAGTTTGGTGATCAATTCGGAAAGTGTGGTCGTTTCGCTTTCGCCTAGGTTGAAGATGTCAAAAAGGTCACCCTTGTAATCGATCGCGCCTTGGATGCCTTGAACGATGTCGTCGATGTAGGTGTAGTCGCGCTGAGTGGAGCCGTCGCCAAATTGGTCGATAGGAATTCCGTGGTCGATTTTGCGGGTAAATTGATGGATGGCCAGATCGGGACGTTGGCGGGGACCGTAAACCGTGAAAAAACGGAGGCAGACCACGCGGATGCCGTAGAGGTAAGCGTAGTTCGAGCAGATCGTTTCACCCGCCAGCTTGGTCGCGGCATACGGACTGAGCGTTTGGCTAAGGCGTTGTTCCTCGGAAAAAGGGACGGTCGTGGAAGCCCCGTAAACCGACGAACTGGAGGCAAAAACAAAACGCTTCACCCCAGCTTCACGAGCGGCTTCCAGCATGTTGAAAGTTCCCTTGATGTTTGTGTCGAGATACAGCTCGGGATCTTGCATCGAGGGGCGCACCCCGGCGCGGGCAGCGAGATGCACGATGGTGTCATAGCCACCTTCTCTAACGAGTTGTTTGACTGCCGCCTGTTCTCCGAGATCAATCTCGTGCAGCGTGATTTTGTCGAGGATCCCCGCCAGGTTTGCCCGTTTTACATCGGGAGCGTAATAGTCGTTGAAATTATCCAGCACGCCCACGCTGTCACCGCGCCGTAAGGCATGTTCCACTAGGTTCGAGCCGATGAAACCTGCTCCGCCAGTTACTAAAAGTCGCATATCCAGTGAACTATGAACGAGGTTGGTAGGGCGGTAAAGAAGTTCCCGGGACGAATTAGCCCCAACGCTCGAACGTAAAAAATTCACCAATTTGGCGGCTGGGACGTTGACAATAATTTCGCAGGGTGCGATACCACCGATGAAGTGGCTTCATCACGGGCCAAACTTTTGAATTATTTCCAAATTATTACCCCAGAAAAATGAGCGACGAACCGAAGAAGGAAACCGTAAGAATCACCCTGCCGCCTCGGCCAATGGGAGGCCCGGGAGGTCCGGTCGTAAAACGAGAAACCGTTCGGATTAATCTTCCGCCAGTGGGAGGTGCGCCAGCGCAAAACCCGGTTATTCCTCAAGCAGGAAACCCCTTCCAACCTCAGATTCCGACGGCTCCAGGCATTGCACCTCGTCCGATTGGCGTCACGCCGGTTGCGGTCCCCGTGCCAGTGCCCTCTGCTTCTCCCACTTTTCCGATTGCGACTCCTACGGCTCAACCCAATTTGGTGAAACCCGCCAGTCCGCAAGTGTTTACGCCGCAACCGTTTACACCGCTGACCCCTACGGCTGGGAATGCGCCGCTGACTCCGCGTCCGATTGGTGTTCCGTCATCCAACCCGCCCTCGGTTGTCACGCCCACGGCTGGGCCTGTCGCCACGCCTCGCCCTATTTTACCGTCTGCCCCAACGGCAACTCCGGCAACTCCGACCACGCCCAATTTGCCGTTTCCGGTAGCTACCCCGGCAGCGGGAACAGCGATCCCGTCCTCGCCGACTTTCGTTCCTTCGACGCCGACCCCGGTTGTTGCTTCCGTTCCTTCGACGCCGACCGCACCGAAGCCGTTTGTTCCTAACGCACCCGGAGCTCCCGGAGCACCGGTCGTTGCCTCCGTTCCTTCGACCCCAACTGCACCGAAGCCGTTTGTTCCTAACGCACCCGGAGCTCCCGGAACACCGGTTGTTCCAGTCGTTGCCGCTATTCCGCCGAGCCCTGCCGCACCGAAACCTTTCGTGCCGCCGACTTCGGCTGCTGCAGTTCCACCTGCTCCCGTCGGAGCGGTTCCTCCGCTGCGCCCAGCTGCCCCAGCCACTGCGGTCACTCCTTTGATCCCGCCAAGTGGTCTGGCAAAACCGCCCGGAGCGCCTGGGTTGCCCGTTCCTCCGAAACCACCCACCACTCTATCAGGCGCACCTGTTGCTCCGACGGCCCCGGTGGCCCCGACACCTGCCGCCTCGGCTCCCGTTGCGGCCGCAGTCCCGAAAGCGGCCAATCCCGAAATAGCACCGGTGGCCATGAAGCCGAGCCCAAAAAAGGAGACGGCGCGCATTCAAATTCCTGCTCAGCCGACCCAACTGCCCAAGGCCACTGTGCGGCTGCAGCCAACCCAGAAGATTTCCGACCCGTCCGCCCCAGCGAAGGCCATGATCTCGCCGGTCACGATCCAACAAGTGAGCGGCGGTCCAAACATGCTTCTCACTTGGTGCACGTTCGGCTTCGCGCTGACCGCGTTCCTCATTCAACTCTGGATTTTCCTTTCTCACTAAACCTTCATCTACCATGGCCAGCGCAAACATTGTCACCGTCACCGATTCCTCTTTTGAAGCCGACGTGCTTCAATCGGCCTCACCCGTTCTTGTCGATTTCTGGGCAGAATGGTGCGGTCCATGCAAAATGATCGCCCCGATTCTCGAAGAGATCGCCTCGGAGAATAGTGCGGTGAAAATCGCCAAGGTCGATGTGGACGCGAACCCGGCGACGTCGAGCAAATTTGGCATCCGGGCGATTCCCACTTTGCTGATTTTCAAAGGCGGCGAAGTCGTGGATCAAGTCGTCGGATTGGCTAGTAAAAAAGCGTTGGTGGACAAACTCGCGGCAGTTGCCTGAGCCGGTTTTCCCGCTATGGGAAAAGCCGCGCAACTGACCCATCTCGACGCTGCGGGAGCGGCGCGAATGGTCGATGTTGGCGCAAAGCCGATCATTCAACGGGAAGCCGTGGCCGTCGGAGAAATCCGGCTATCCACTGAGCTGATCCAACTCATCCAAGCGGATGGAATTGCAAAGGGAAACGTCCTCGCGGTGGCGCGCGTGGCTGCGATTCAAGGCGTCAAAAACACCGCGTCGCTCATCCCGCTTTGCCACAGCCTACCCATCGATGCAGCGCAGGTCGATTTTGAGTGGCTCGATGAGGGGTTGCGCATTACTTGCACCGTCCGAACCACCGCAAAAACCGGGATCGAAATGGAAGCGCTCACCGGGGTGTCCCTCGCCGCGCTCACCATCTATGACATGGGCAAGGCGGTAGATAAAAATATGGTCATTGGTGATATTCGTTTAATCTCAAAAACAAAAACCCCGCTTCCGCCCTTATGAATCCCAATGTTGGCATCATCACGGTTTCCGATCGCGCGTCGATCGGAGTTTATGACGATCTGGGCGGTCCAGCAGTCGCGGAAGCGTGCCGGAAATACGGATGGAAGGTCACCGCCGACGTGCTCGTTCCCGACGAGTTAAATCCCATCGCCTGCGCCATCGAATCACTCGAATCCCAAGGGTGTCACCTTATTCTGACGACCGGCGGAACGGGCGTTGCTCTCCGTGACGTGACGCCAGAAGCCATCCGCAGTGTGATGCGCGTCGAATTGCCCGGATTCGGCGAAATTATGCGGGCTGAATCCATGAAGATTACACCGAATGCCATTCTCTCCCGCGCCATGGCCGCCATCGTCGGTAAATCGCTCGTGATTGCCTTGCCGGGTAAACCGAGCGGGGCGGTCGAATGTCTCGGTTTCGTGAGCGGCGCGATTCCGCATGCGGTCGAAGTCGCGGCTCGTATCCCGACTAGCTGCTAGTTTCTTACCAAAGACCGTCGAACCAGCGAAATTTAGGGGCGATTCCTGCCTCTCGGTAAATTTTTTTCGCCGCAGAAATGTGAGGTCGAAGGAGGTCGCGCAGGCGGGTGTCGCGTTTCATCGGATAAATCACGCCATCGTGAATTAAGGAGCCATTTTGGACACTGGAGGCAGTCCATTCCCTCTCTAATCCCGTCCCATCCATGGCGATCAATCGCACCATATGCCAGCTATTCCCCCGGACGTAGGACGAGGAGGTTATGAGTCTTTCCCCTGCCTTGCGTCGCAGATCCACTATTCCGCGATGACGATGCGGAACATGTCGGATGACCATATTTTCGGCAAATGGGGTCTCGGGTGGCATGCCTTGCCAGTGGTGGGAACCCGTCTCGAGGATCAAATTTCGATCCGCCCGCATAAAACATTTTGCGGAAGGTTCCAGCAGGCTGATTGGAATGCCTCCTAATCGGGCTTTTTTGTTGGTTTCAGGGGTGCGGTCGATGCTTTTTTCAGGGACCCAAAGGGCTTGCAAAACGCAGCCTGCGCGAGTTTTACGGACTGAACTGGGAACAAAATAATTCACCGTCGAAACCCGGCGGCCGTTTTCCAATTCGTTGCCAGATTTAATTCTTTCCTCCAGTGAAAATACGCCAGAATCCCAAAACTCATCCGCATCGATCGGCACAATCCAGCGCGCGCCGTCCCCGGTGGCTTGTTCGATCAATCGGGAGCAGATGTTTTTTTGATCGTGTTCACCGGGCACACTCATGCATTCGACGGGAAAAATTTTACTCATCACTTCCAGCAAAGTGCCAGTGCCATCCGTCGAGCCGTTGTCGGCCACGTGAAGTTTCGCCAAACCTAAACTGAGATGATGAAGAATGTTAAAGACGATCGAATCCCATTCGTCACGAACTGTCATGACGCCGTGAATACCGGTAGATTTATTATTTGCGTTCAAAACTCACTCCTCGCCATCGAAGTAATGAGCGTCCTTGACCGTGAATTTTTTGTAAACACTAGAGAAGGGATAGCTAATTTTATTACTGTCCGGGTAGAAACAGGCGTCTCCTTTTGGATCGTCGGCAATGATGTAAACGACAAAATCCTCGTCGCCCAAGCAGGTAAGCTGGTGCGCCTCGTCAGGATGAAAAACAAACGCGTCGCCTGAGCCGACCTCGGTCACCCCATTTTCATCGCGGATCGAACCGCGCCCGCTGACCACAATGTAAAATTCGGTTTGTGCGGTGTGCGAATGATACGGACACATGCTCGTGCCGGTCGGAATCCGGCAAAGCTCGATGTCGAAGGGATGCGACTCGCTCTTTTTGTCGGAGCGCTCCACCCGCCCCAAAGCGAGCGAGATGTTTTTCGAGACACTGGCAAACTTCCCTTTGGGCGAGAGAAAAGGCTCCTCGGGGACCTCGGCTAGATTGATTTTTTTCATGGCCTCAATTTTTTAGCCGTTTTTTTATTCGTGTCCATTCGTCTCCGATCGTGGTTAAAGTTTTTCAATGTCCCGATCCCGTAGCGCCAGCATACTTGTTGCCTCTGGGATTTTGCTCAGCCGGATCGCGGGATTGATCCGCCAGCGGGTCTTCGCGCATTTTTTTGGCCAGTCGTTCGCGGCTGACGCATTCAACGCGGCGTTCCGGATTCCGAACTTTTTACAAAACCTTTTCGGCGAAGGCGTCCTCTCGGCGTCGTTCATTCCGGTCTACTCCCGGCTTCTGGCGAGCGGCGATGAAAAGGAGGCGGGCCGCGTGGCTGGCGCGATCGCTTCAGTCATTCTCTTAGTCGTTTCCTGTATCGTGCTCGCTGGGGTGCTGCTCACGCCGTGGCTGGTTAGTGCGATCGCTCCCGGTTTCGCTGGCGAACGACGGGAACTCACCATCCAAATCACGCGGGTGCTTTTCCCAGGGGCGGGATTGTTAGTCTTGTCGGCTTGGTGCCTCGGGATTCTCAATAGTCACCGGAAGTTTTTCCTGTCTTACACCGCACCAGTGCTCTGGAACGCCGTGATGATCGGAGCCATGTTTGTCTGGGGGCGTCACTCGTCGCAAAGTGCCCTCGCCGTGACGTTAGCTTGGGCCTCGGTTGCGGGCAGCGCAGCGCAGTTTCTCATTCAGCTTCCAGTCGTGCTGGCCGTCGCGCCGCGAATGGACTGGCTGGGCACGTGGCGAAACCCGTCCGTGCGCACGGTGATGAAAAATTTCGGGCCCGTGTTCATCGGACGCGGTGTAGTGCAATTGAGCGCGTTTATCGATGCGCTTATTGCCAGCCTGCTCCCGATCGGAACCGTATCGGCGCTGAGCTACGCACAGGTGCTCTACACGCTGCCAGTGAGTTTGTTTGGAATGTCCGTCTCGGCGGCCGAATTGCCCGAAATGTCCTCCGCGCGGGGGAGCGAGTCGGAGGTGTTCGCATTTCTCCGTCAGAGACTCGACCGCGGGCTGGCGAGGATCGCATTTTTCATCGTGCCTTCGGCGGTGGCCTTTCTCGCCCTTGGTGATCTGATTGTAGGAGCGCTTTTCCAGACCGGAAAATTCACCGCCGAGGATGGTCGTTTTGTTTGGGCGATTCTCGCCGGATCGACCGTAGGACTGCTAGCGACCACCTTGGGGCGCCTTTATGCTTCGACTTGCTATGCGTTGCAGGACCCCAAGACCCCGCTCAAATTCGCCGTGCTTCGCGTGTTTTTGGTTACGGTGCTCGGCTACTGGGCGGCAGTGATCTTGCCCGGTTGGATGGGCTGGAGTGCTTACTGGGGCGGAGCCGGGTTGACGGCGTCGGCTGGCGTTTCCGGTTGGGTGGAGTTTTTTCTCCTCCGACGCACGTTGAACCGCCGGATTGGCGCGACCGGTCTCCCGGGCGGATTGGTCGCTCGACTCTGGATCGCCGCGCTGCTGGCGGCGGGTGCGGCCTTTCTCTTGAAAAATATCCTCCCGCTCGATTGGCATCCGGTCTTTCGAGCGCTGACAGTTCTGCCCAGCTTTGGAATTATCTACCTGCTTCTCGCTGCTGCTTTCCGGGTCGAAACTGCATTGACCTTGATTCGGCGGGCGGGCTTCGGGAGAAGCCAGGCGGCAGTGGAGTGAGCCAGGCGGCAGTGGAGTGAGCCAGGCGGAAATATGCCGTCCCGAGACCCAGACGAAACTCGCCGCCTCAGCAATGAGACCGACGTCTACGCGAAGACAAAGCTTCCTCTCCGGACCACTGCCTGATAGGTTCTTTGGAATGGCAATTTCTGACCAGCGGGCGCAGGAACTTAAGTCGTCCCTCAAACGATGCAGCAGCGACACGATCGAGGCAGCCTTTCATTTTAACGAAACTCGCGATCCGGCGGATGTATCACGAATCGTGCACGGCATTCTGGCGCGGGAGATGGAGGAAGACAAACTGCCCATCCTAGAGAAGGCCGTTCCCAACACTCTGCTCATCGACGACCTTGGGCTCGATTCGCTGGCGTTGACCGAGGTGGTCATGAGTGCCGAGGATGTTCTTGGTATTCAGATCGAAAATAACGAACTGAAAACCATCCGAACGCTTGGCGATCTCGAGCAGTTTGCGCAGTCGAAGTTGAAGCCCTGATCCGTTTTGAAACGAGTTGTCGTCAGTGGGCTGGGTTTTACCTCCAGCATTGGAAATAATCGGGCCTCGGTGTTGGAGAGTTTACGCGAAGGCCGCACGGGCGTGGCAGTTGATCCGCAACTGGCAGACTCGAAGTCGCTCGTCAAACTATCTGGCACCGTCAAAGGCTACACTTTTGGCGATCCCGATCCGCAAGATTGGATTCTCCCTCCTTCCTTAAAACTTAGTCGTTCCGAGCTTCGGGCGACGACTCCGAATACGCTCTTTGCCTACGCGGCGATGCAGGAGGCAATTACCGCCGCGCAACTGCCGCCTGATTTGGTGTCACACCCGGAGACGGGCTTGCACTGCGCTTCAGCCGGGTCCGCTTGGCTAACGCATGTCAATTTGAGCGTTATTCTCGAACGCGGCGCGAGCCGTTGTTCACCGCCTGCGGTGATCGCGGGCATGCCGAATTCACTGCACCTCAATCTGGTCGCCCGCTTTCGCCTCAAGGGTGTTTCCCTTGCGTTCTCCAGCGCCTGCGCGTCGTCCTCCCACGCGCTCGGGCACGCACTCGACCAAATCCGGATGGGGCGGCAAAAAATTATTTTCGTGGTCGGTGCGGAGGATTGTCATTCCTACAACATCCTTCCTTTTGCCTCGCTCCGCGCCTTGAGCTTGCAGACCGATCCCTCGCTCGCTCCGCGTGCTTTCGACCGGAACCGAGACGGGTTCGTCATCACCGGAGGTTCGACCGTCCTAGTCCTGGAGGAACTCGATCACGCGCTGGCCCGCAACGCGCCGATCGAAGCCGAAGTGATCGGCTGGGGCCAAGCCTCCGACGGCTACGATATCGTCGCTCCTGATCCCACTGGACAGGGGCTTTCTCGCGCCATGAATCTCGCGCTTGATGATGCCGGGATTGTTCCCGACGATGTCGATTACATTAATGCCCACGCCACCGCCACGCCCGCTGGGGATGTCGCTGAAATCGAGGCGGTGGCTCGCGTTTTCGGCCGCACCGGGCGTCCGTTGATCAGCAGTACGAAAAGTCTCACTGGCCATGGACTATCCCTCGCTGGAGCCATGGAAGCTGGGTTCAGCGTGCTGAGTTTGAAGGAAGGTTTTGTTCCCGTTTCTGCTAACATCACGGACCTGGATCCCGCAGCGGAAGGTCTCGGCGTAATCGATCGTCCAGTGGACCTCCGGCCGCGGATTGCGCTCAGCAATTCAAGTGGTTTTGGCGGAGCGAACGTCACGCTTGCCTTCCGAAAATGGGAATGATCGGTTAGCGATTTCGCCTTCCTGCGAGCGCCTTCAAACGAGCAGTTCCACGCGGCTGACCAAGACCGCTTGGCCTCGGAGCAAAACCCGATCCCCGTGCACCTCGACCTCGATCACGCCGCCTCGGGTGCTCAATTGCCGGGCTAAAAACCGGTCCCGGCCGAGCTGGATGCGCCAATACGGTCCGAGCGCACAATGGGCTGAGCCGGTCACCGGATCCTCGTAAATCCCAACGGCAGGAGCAAAAAAACGCGAAACAAAGTCAAATTCCGGCGTGGCACTGCGAGAAGTCACGATGATCCCGCGAGCTTTGAGAGTAGCTAGTAGCGAATGGTTAGGAGTGAGTGCCCGCAGCACGGCTTCATCGGCTACTTCCACTAGATAATCTGCAGCACACCGCCACACGGCTAACATGGCGCATCCTAGTGCTTCTGCTAACCTCTCCGGCACCGCGCACGGCTCGGCGGCCACAGCAGGAAAATCCATCACCACGGCATCCTCCAGCTTCCGACACACCAGCCGACCGCTTTTGGTTAGGAAACGAGCCGCCTCTGTGGCTGCGAGACGTCCGGTTTCCCAAAGCACAAACGCGGCCGCGAGCGTCGCGTGTCCGCACAGGTCCACTTCTGTCGCGGGCGTGAACCAGCGCAGCGCATAACCCCCCTCGATGGGATGGAGAAACGCCGTCTCCGAGAGGTTCATCTCCCGTGCTACCTGTTGCATCCACTCATCGTCGCGCGGTCCCTCTAGCACACAAACCGCCGCCGGATTCCCAGAAAAAGGAACGCTAGCAAACGCATCAACGATATGGAGTGTGGCAGGCACGAGATAACTCGAATGCATCACACTAGTCAGCAGCCCGAGCGTCAAGTCGCCAAGACGGGACCGGAAGCGCCCGAAGTCACAGGGAAAGAGCGCCCCTGGCCCAAGATCATTCCTAACACGCTCAAAGTTTTGATTTACGAGCCGGTTGGTAAATAACAGGCCAACCTGATGCTACCGGCGGAGTCAACAGCTCCCTCATGATGTTGTTGATCAACGCAGAGTCGGCTAGCCGCGCCTAGCTTGAATCCAGAAAGTTTTTACACAGGAAACGCAGTTTTCTTTTGACAGGGAACAGTTGTTTCTGGTTTTCTAGAGTGCGTTGATACCGCTGTTTGTATTTCCAGCCTCCGCCCAAGTGAGCGACGGAGTGTAATTGCGCAGTAGCAACTCAATCATTTACCTGTCTCCGATGTCGTAGGTCGGAGGCAACCCCTAGTAACTTCGACGTTGGCGACGATCTGCCTATCTAAAAATTAGTAAACAAAAAAGTATATGAAAAATAAGATTGCCCATTCTATTGCCACCGCTCAAATGAAAAAGCACCGCAGGCCCCTCTTGCTCGCCGCTGCTGCCCTTGCCCTCCTTCCTGCCGTGCGCAGCGATGCAGCGATGATCGCTTGGGACACGCCCACTCTAATCACTGCGGATGCCAATGTCTCCACGACCGGCTCGCTGCTCTACGCCTACACCTTCGGCGCCACAGGGGTGGCATCCGCGACGGTGAATGGCGTGACCTTTGCGCCCTTTGAAGTCTCAAACAACGGTTCTTCGCCGGAGACTGTGGGCTCGACCACGCTCAGCGCCGGCTTTACTTTTTTTTCTACAAACACGGGACTTGGAGCCGCCACCGGTGCCTTTGCAGCACTATCGTCCGCTTATCAAGGACTGCTCAAAAGTGGGGTCTCGCTTTTTGGTGGCGATCAATTTAACCTTTCGTTAGGTGGTTTGACCAGTGGAGTGACCTATATCGTCCAAATTTGGGCGAATGAGTCCACGGAGTTTAAGAACGATTTACCGTCCAACGGTGTGACGCAAGTAGTGCCGGGCAATTTTACCCTGCTGGACATTAACAACACCAATGCTACCGGCGGAGTTGGCCAATGGGTGACGGGCACGTTCATTGCAGATTCGACTGATCAGTACGTTGCGATCTCGGGGTCCGCTGCGCCAGACCTTAATGCCGTTATGGTCCGCTCGGTGCCCGAACCCTCGACCTACGCGATGTTGCTCGGTGGCGTGGCTGGTTTGTTCTTCCTCCGCCGCCGCCGCAAAATGAGCTAAACGGACAAGAGCAGAATCATTCCCGAATCACCAAAGAGGCCACCCGCAGCAACGCGGGTGGCCTCTTTGGTTTGGAGAGTCTCCCTACGTCACCTTTTACGGGAAAACGCTAAATCCAGCGGCCTGCGGCGATGACGCCGTTTTTCGGGATGACGATGATGCCGTCTCTCACGAAGAAGTTGTCGCCGTCCATGTTGTCGGGTTTGCCTTCGGGGGTGATGACGCAGCCGTCGCCGATGCGGGCGTTTTTGTCGATGATGGCGCGGTCGATGACGCAATTTTTGCCGATGCCGATGGCGGGGAGGCCGTCGGGCGGGGTGGTCTCGTAGTGGTCGCTGCCCATGATGAAGCTGTGGCGGACGGTGCTGCCGCTATTAATGATGGCGCGGATGCCGATGACGCTGCGTTCGATGCTGCAATCGCTGATGATGCAGCCGTCGCTGATGATGGCTTGGCGGACCATGGCGCCGTTGATTTTCGTGGCGGGGAGGAAGCGGCGATGGGTGTAAACGGGAGTGTTGGTCTCGAAGAAGGAATACTCGGGGACGAGGTCGGTGAGTTTGAGATTGGCTTCGTAAAAGGCGCGAATAGTGCCGATGTCTTCCCAGTAGCCTTGGAAGATGTGGGCGGTGACGCGACGTTCCTGGATGGCAGCGGGGATGATGTGCTTGCCGAAATCGACGAAGTCATTGTCGAGGCATTCTTCAAGGACTTTGCGGTTGAAGACATAGATGCCCATGGAGGCTTGGTAGAGGTCGGCGTCGGCGGGTTGCCCGAGTTTTTTCAGGAGGTCGGGGGCGATGCGCAGGCTGTCGAGCACGGCAGCGTCCTTCGGTTTCTCAACGAAGCGGGTGATGCGATAATTCGGGTCGCTATCCATGATCCCGAAATCGGTCGCCGCGTCGCGAGCAACGGGAATGGTGGCGATGGTGATATCGGCTTTCGTAGTGATGTGCTTGGTAAGCAGCTCGGTGTAGTCCATCCGGTAGAGCTGATCGCCGCTGAGGATGACGTAGTATTCATACGGCTCCTCGAGGAAGTAGCGCATGTTTTGCCGGACGGCATCGGCGGTGCCCTGATACCAGTGGGAACCTTCGGGGGTTTGTTGCGCGGCGAGAATTTCGACGAAGCTTTTGGTGAAGTGATCGAATTGGTAGCTGGCGTTGATGTGCCGGTGGAGGGAGGTGCTATTAAATTGGGTGAGGACGTAGATTTTCCGCATGCCGGAGTTCAGGCAATTCGAGATGGGAATATCGACGAGGCGATATTTGCCACCGAGCGGGACGGCGGGTTTGCTGCGGTCTTTGGTAAGGGGGTAGAGTCGGCTGCCAGCGCCGCCACCCATGATGACGGCGAGGGTTTTGCGGACAACAGCGGGGAGGTTGAGGGCTTCCATGGCTTTTCAGTCTTCACGCAGGAGGTGAAAATGTCACGCCTCAACCTTTCACTTTTCACATTTCGTTTTTCACCCTACGGTTTGCCGCATTATGTGTGGAATTGTTGGTTATATCGGGCAAGCGGAAGCCTCGCCCATCCTGCTCGATGGCCTGCGCCGGCTCGAGTATCGCGGATACGACTCGGCCGGCCTGGTGACCTTTTCCGACGGGAAAATGGAGGTGCGCAAAACGGTCGGCCGCATTGCCAGTCTTGCCGGTCTCCTCGAGAAGCAGCCGGTCCTCGGCACCCTCGGCATCAGCCATACGCGCTGGGCGACCCACGGACCAGCCACCGAGGCGAATGCTCACCCACACACCGACGCAAGCGGACGCTTGGCGGTCGTGCACAACGGGGTGATCGAGAATTATCAGGTCATCAAAACCAGTCTCGTCGAGGCGGGGCACACGTTTCGGTCGCAGACCGACACCGAAGTGTTGGCCCACTCGATCGGAAAGTTTTATGACGAAGCGGGCGGGGGACACACTTCGGAGCGGCTTCTTGGGGCGGTGCGATCCGCGCTCAAGGGCGTGATCGGCACCTACGGGCTAGCAGTGATTCATCTCGATGTCCCAGATGTGATGATTGGCGCCCGCCGGGGCAGTCCGCTTGTCGTGGGCTTGGGCAGTGGGGAAAATTTCCTCGCGAGCGATCCCCAAGCCATCGTCGCCCATACTCGGGAGGTGATTTATTTGAAGGATTACGACATTGCCATGGTGGGTCGGGAGTCGTTTTCCATCACCAGCCTGACGGGTGCGGTGACGGGCAGTTACGAGGTTACGAAGGTCGCATTTACCAGCGACGACATCGATGTTGGGGCCTATCCGCATTTCATGCTCAAGGAGATTCACGAGCAGCCGAACAGTGTGCGCGACGCCATGCGCGGCCGCCTTTCTTACGAGGAAGCCACGGCTGTGCTGGGCGGTCTCGGAATGACCCCGCAAGAGCTGCGCGCGGTCGAGCGGGTGATTCTGACTGGGTGCGGTAGCGCGTCACACGCCGGGTTGGTCGGAGAATACCTCATCGAGTCGCTCGCCCGCATTCCCGCCGAGGTTGAGATCGCGAGCGAATTTCGCTACCGGAATCTCCCGCTTAGCCGCGACACGCTCGTCTTTGCCATCAGCCAGAGCGGCGAGACCATCGACACGCTGGCCGCGGTCCGCGAGGCGCAACGCAAAGGGCAGCGCACCTTGGGCATCTGCAACAATGTCGCCAGCACCATTGCTCGCGAATGCGGGGCCGGGGTCTACATGCACGCCGGACCCGAAATCGGGGTGGCTGCGACCAAATCCTTCACCAGCCAGATCACCGTGCTCACGCTGGTCGCCCTTCTTTTTGGGCGCATTCACAACCTTTCCGCGACTGAGGGACTCGCCATCGTCAAAGCCCTCGAAGCCATCCCCGATCAAATCGCTCACATTCTTACCCAGAGCGAGCACATCCGGATTATCGCGGAAAAGTATGCCAGCGCCAAATCCATGCTCTTCCTTGGTCGCCAATACAACTTTCCGATCGCCCTCGAAGGAGCTCTAAAAATGAAGGAGATCACTTACATTTCGGCTCAGGGCTATCCTAGCGCGGAGCTTAAGCACGGCGTAATCGCTCTCGTCGAACCCGATTTACCGAGCGTCTTCATTGCGCCGAGTGACGGCGTGTTTGAGGCCAATCTGAACAGCATCGAGCAGGTCAAGGCCCGCAAAGGACCCGTGATCGCTATCGGCACCGAGGGTGAGACCGAACTCAGCCGCATCGCGGACGACGTGATTCATATTCCTGCCTGCCCGGATTATCTTACCCCGCTGCTCACGGTTATTCCGTTGCAGCTCCTCGCCTACCACACCGCTGTCGCTCTCGGGCGCGACGTGGACAAACCGCGCAACCTAGCGAAGAGCGTGACCGTAGAGTAATTGGGAAAACCCTGAGAAAATCGATTAAAAATGACAAAGGGCAAAGTGGTCAATGTCGGATAATGATCGATAAATTCGAGTCAGTTGCAGTGAAGAAGATTGGCGAAAGATTTTGGATCGGTCAGACAAGGGTCTAAGAAAACGACCATTTGCGCGAGATTAGCCAGAGATCCCACTCGCATTTTCATTTATGCGAAAAGCTGCCAGCTTAAAAAAATACTTGTTGTCAATTTCGAGAATTAGTGTTTCTTGAAAATCACTTCTAGTTTCAACCCCCATTTTCTCCCCAGATCATGTATATTTTATTCTCCATTCTCGGCTCCATCTTTTTGATCGGATCACTAATGCTCGTTTGGGCCAACTTTAACGCAGTCGAAGGCTACGAGGACGAGGACGGTTTCCACACGGGCCGCCGCACCAATGGTTTCAAGGGTTAAATTCCCTTTCGCTCGGCCTCATAAAGGCTGACGATGCCGCCCGCAAACTGTCGGGCGAGGGGATTAATCGCGCCTTGCGAGAGCAGCAGAGCGGTCATTTTTTCACCTGCCGGAAAGGCTTCGATCGATTCGCCAAGGTAATCGTAAGCCTGCCGTTCCCCGGTCAGCCACCCGGCGAGACGCGGAAGAAAAAACCGCAAGTAAAGACGGTAAACTGGACGAATTAGCGGCCCCGGCATCGAGAAATCGAGAATAAAACATTTTCCACCCGGCTTCAGCACTCGGAGGAACTCGCGCGCCGCAGCGCTGTAAGATTCCATATTCCGCAGACCAAAAGCTACCGTCAGCACATCAAACGTCCCATCCGCGAATGGCAATCGCATGCCGTCCGCCCCAGTCAGATTGGGCACGTTTTTGCGTTGCGCCTCGGCCAGCATCGGCAAGCAAAAATCGGCTGCCACCACTTCCGCGCTTGGGCAGTGTTCCTTCAGCGTCAGCGCAAGATCACCGCTGCCCGTGGCTAGATCGAGGATGAGTCGCGGATTTTCCGCTGCGACTAGGCGCCCGATTTTTTTTCGCCAGCCATAATCCAAGCCCATGCTCAGGATGTGATTCGCCAGATCGTAGCGGGTGGCGATCGTCGAAAACATCCGCTGGATGAAAACGGGATTTTGCGGGTGTGTCTCGGGCGTCATTTTTTAGGACGCCGGCTGGCCAAGAACGGTTTCGGCTTGGGGCGTGCGCCAGTCGGTCAGTCCGTAAACGCGGACCAGTTGCTGTTTGCCTTTGAGGTGTCGGTCACCAAGGTCGGTCAACGCCGGGCGGGGGCGTAATTGATATGCGAAATCCTGCGAGAGCACGATGTCTAGATTCACCTCCTTCATCACCGATTCGAGGCGGAAAGCTGTGTTCACCGCGTCGCCGATGATCGTGGCGTCACGCTGAGCTACCAGACCGATATTTCCGCAGGTAACCTGCCCGAAATGGAGCGCCACCCCGACCCGGAACGGGATGGTCGTTTCCGTCCAGAATCGCTTCTCCGTGGCGGCAAGAAATTTTTGCCCGACGGCAAGCGCGGCGGCGCATTCGACGCCTTCGACGGTCCCTTGCGTCGGCTTCGGCCAATAGGCCAAAATGGCGTCGCCGATGAATTTATCGATCGTTCCGCCGGAGAGGTTGACGATGTTTCCGGCCTCGGCAAACCAGCCGCCCAAGCCGCGCGCAAGAGTTTCTGGAGGCGAATTTTCCGCCACGGATGTAAACCCGCGAATGTCGCAAACCAAAATCGCCACGTCCTGCGTCGAAGAATCCGTGCCGGCACCCGTCGTCCCGATCGTCACATCCACGAGACCGTCGCCGTCGCTGTCACCCTCCTCAAACGCCTCGAAACGCAGTTCGTGATTGGAAATCCGGATGACCGCATTTTGCTCGAGGGTGACCGGCGTGATGACCCGGTGGCCATTAACGTGGGTGCCGTTGCGACTGCCTAGATCCATCAATTGATATTGCACCCCGTTGAAGCAGCGAATGAGCGAGTGTTGCCGGGAAACGCGAGGATCGGAGTGCAACGCGACCGTATTTTCCAGAGTGCGGCCGATCGTCGCGGTATTTCCAATAATGACCTCATAAGGCTCCCCGACTGGTGGCGTGACATGAATACGAGCGGACATGAAACCCAGAATAACAGCACCTTTGCTCAAAATGCCACCGCCAAGACGGTCGAGATTGCCTTTTGACCGTCTTGCGCCTTACATCGGGGCCAGATGCCCGGACCGCAGAGATTTCAACATTACGAAGTCGAGATGACCGCCGCTGGATCGCCGCGTGAACTGGGGCGCGGCGCGATGGGCGTGACCTACAAGGCTTTCGACACCAATTTGCGTTGTCCGGTCGCTCTCAAGGTCATCGCACAAACCTACCTCGATAGTGAGGTCGCCCAGCAACGGTTTTTTCGTGAGGCCCGCGCCGCCGCCGCACTCCGGCATCCGAACGTAGCGAGCGTTTTTCATCTCGGGCAGGAGGGAGCGAATTTTTTTTACGCGATGGAGTTTGTCGAAGGAGAAACCGTGGACGCGCTCCTGCGCCGCGAAGGACCGATTCCCGTCGGTCGCGCCTTGCAGATCGCTCTCCAAGTCAATCGCGCACTCGCTGCAGCCGATAAACAAAATCTCGTCCACCGCGATCTCAAGCCGGCGAACATCATGATCCAAGCCGACTCGGAGAACGATCTGCTCGTCAAATTGATCGACTTCGGCCTGGCCAAGACAGCCGTCAAAAGCGAAGGCGACGCCACCCTTACGATGCAAGGATTTCTTGGCACCCCGCATTTTGCCAGCCCGGAGCAGCTCGAGGAGAAGGACGTCGATATTCGTTCCGACATCTATTCTTTGGGCGTGACGCTCTGGTGCATGCTTCTCGGTAAAACCCCTTATTCCGGCTCGCTCGCACAGGTCATGAGCCAGCACCTCTATAAAGCGGTCCCGCTCGATCAACTCTCCGGCTTCAGCCCCAGCGTGGTCGATTTGTTGCGGCACATGTTGGAAAAAGAACCCGCCAAACGCCCACAAAACCCGCTCGAACTGCGTCAGGAAATCGAACAATGCTTGCGCGATCCAAATTTACACGGCATGCCCGGGGTGGTGGCGCTCGATGCCATGGAAACGCTCGTCGAATCGGCCCCGCCGAGACCCGATGACAACCCTCCTTCACTCCCCACTTCCGCAGCGGTAACAACTCCAGCACCGAAGTCCTCCAACTGGGTCGCGATCGGCTTGATCGGCGTGCTTTTCCTCGCGTTGTTTGGAGGTGGCGCTTGGTTTGTTTTGGCGAAAATTCTCCGCCCAAAATCGACACCCGGCGCCGTGGTTTCCGCCCAGCCGTCGAATGCACCCGCTGTTGCCTCGGTCGCACCGGTTGAGTCGGTCACCCCGATTCCAAACACGATGGCGACTCCGACGCCGACGCCGGACCCAGAAGCGATTTTTGCCGCCGCGATGTCCCGAGTGGAGGAAATCAATTCCGACGGCAATCATGCTGCCGACGAGATCGCTGGCTATCTCGATTTGATGGAGAAATACCCCGGTCGCGACGAACTCCGGAAACGCCTCGAGGGCATTTCTGCACGGTTGATTCGCGATGAATCTCCGCTGGCTCCCGATGAGTTTGAAAAAATTCGCCCCGCGATCGAAGCGGCGGCAAAAGCGGGCATCGTTCGCGCGCAATTGTTACTGGCGCAGAACATCCGCAGTAACGAACCAGATCGCGCCCTCGAATTGTTCGAAGCGGTGGCGCTCACTGGCAATATTTCCGCGATGCGCCAAGGCGGTTTACTTTATTCTGTTCGCAACCACACCGGCGATATGCTGCGCGCCGTGGCCCTTTTCGAACAGGGAGCCGCACTAGGAGATACCGCCAGCAATTTAGCCGCCGGGGAAACCTATCTTCTTGGCAAAGGCGTTCCAGCCAACGTGCCCAAAGCCCTCGCTTATCTTCAGGAGGCGGCCGCTGCGGATGAACCCCGTGCTTGGGATCGACTCGGCGACTATTACAGCAAGCAAAAAGATTTCCCCAAAGCATTTGACGCGTTCAGCCGCGCCCGGAGGCTGGGTTGGACGCCCGCGCTCGCTAACCTAGGAGCACTCTATGTAAACGGTAACGGCGTCGCTGCCGATCCGGTTCAGGCCAACGCCCTTTTCGCTGAAGGAGCGGAGAAGGGCGACCCGCGCGCGATGGTTTTCCGGGCTCAGTGTTTGGAGGCAGGCATTGGCACGGCGAAGAATCTTCCGGAAGCCCGCCGCTGGTATGGACAAGCGGCCGCTGCTGGCGACAAACGCGCCGCCGCTTGGCTGCAAAAAAACGGCGGATAGACTCTGCGGCCTCTGGATTTTTTAACTGGCAACTCCGCCACAACAAGAGCTAGCTTTACGACAGTCCCCCTAAACTTATGAATATGAACACGATTAAACTCACTGCCTGTGCAGCCACCGCCGCCTTGTTTGTTTCCGGCTGCGAAAATCTTTCACCCGGTGAAAACGCCGCCATTTTCGGCGGATTAAGCGGGGTGGGTGCGGGTGCCATTGCCCGCAACGCCGGAGCTAGTACCGGTGAATCCATCGCCATCGGCGCGGTCACAGGAGCGGTCGTTGCGGTCACGGTTTACATCATCGCCAAACACCAGGCTACCGAGCGCCAACGCGAGGTCGCCGAGGAACGCGCCCGCGTAGCGGCCGCCCGCATGGAAAATCAACGCCTAGCAGCAGCCTCCGCGAAAAAGAAACGGAAAAGCCGTTACATCGCCGTTGACACCGAGCGTAACTCACAGAGCACGGGGAAAAAATCGGTGATGATTTTTGACACCGAGTCCAAGGAAATTGTTGGTAATAACGTATACGACGTTGAGTCAACCCCGTCGAAAGGGGAGGTCGCGAAATTCGACACCTACTCCGCCGAATACGTCGGCACGGGCGCTTAGATTAAGTGGACCGGATCGATTTCCGGGTTGCAGTTCGGAGAAGAGGCGTAAGTTAGTGTTATGCGTATCGACCGATTTACCTCCAAAATGCAGGAAGCCTTGCAAGAGGCCCAAGACCTCGCCTCCAAATCGGAGCATTCCCAGATCGACAACGAGCATTTCCTGCGCGCTCTCCTCGGCCAAGGCGAAGGCGTCGCCCGGCCATTGCTGGAAAAACTGGGCGTCTCCGTTTCCACACTTGAGCAACGTCTCAACGACGCTCTCGCCAACCGCGCCCGTATTTCTGGCGGTGCGCAGGTCGGCATGAGCACCGAACTCACTCAAGTTCTCAACGCCGCCGAGGGCGAAATGGGAAAACTGAAGGACGAATACACTAGCGCCGAACATTATTTGCTCGCCCTCGCTGATGCAAAAAACTCCGTCGCGAAGATGCTCGCTGATTCCGGAGTGAAGCGCGATCGGCTGATGAAAGCGCTCGTCGAGTTGCGCGGATCGCAGCGGGTCACCGATCAAAATCCCGAGGGGAAATATCAGACTCTCGAGAAATACGGGCGTGACCTCACCGCCGCCGCCCGTGCCGGCAAGATCGATCCGGTCATCGGACGCGACAACGAGATTCGGCGCGTGATGCAGGTACTTTCCCGCCGCACCAAAAACAATCCCGTGCTCATCGGTGAACCTGGTGTCGGCAAGACCGCCATCGCCGAAGGCCTCGCGCGTCGCATTGTTAGTGGCGACGTGCCGGAGTCGCTCAAAAACAAGCGCATTGTTAGCCTGGACATTGGCTCGATGATTGCCGGAGCCAAGTTTCGCGGCGAATTCGAGGATCGGCTCAAAGCGTTTCTCAAAGAGGTCACTGGTATTAACGGCGAGATCATACTTTTTATCGACGAACTGCACACCATCGTCGGTGCAGGAGCGAGCGAGGGAGCGGTCGATGCTTCTAACATGCTCAAGCCGCAGTTAGCACGCGGCGAACTCCGCACCATCGGGGCGACCACGCTCGACGAATACAAAAAATACATCGAGAAAGACGCCGCCCTTGAGCGCCGGTTCCAACCGGTCATGGTCGGCGAGCCCAGTGTCGAGGACACGATTGCCATTTTGCGCGGACTTAAAGAGCGCTACGAAGTCCACCACGGCGTCCGCATTCAAGACTCGGCATTGGTCGCCGCCGCCGTTCTCTCCAACCGCTACATTTCCGACCGTTTTCTGCCCGACAAAGCGGTCGATTTGATCGACGAAGCGGCATCGCGTTTGAAGATCGAGATCGAATCCATGCCCACGGAAATCGACGTGATCGAGCGCGCGATCATGCAGGACGAAATGGAGCGTCAAGCCTTACTCAAAGAGAAGGATCCAGCCAGCAAAGAGCGCCTCGCCAAGATTGAAAAAGAACTAGCGGATTCCCGTGAAAACGCAACCGCCCTCAAGGCCGAGTGGCAGAAAGAAAAACTCGTCCTCGATGGTCAGCGCAAGGCCAAGGAAAAACTTGAGGCCCTCCGCACGGAATTGCAACAAGCCCAGCGAGGCGGCGACCTCGCCAAAGCTAGCGAAATCCAATACGGCCTCATTCCCGATCTGGAAAAGCAATTAGGCGAAGAAAAATCAACTGCTAACAACCCGAATCGCCTCCTCCGCGAGGAAGTAACCGAGGAGGACATCGCTCAGGTCGTCGCTGCCTGGACCGGCATTCCCGTTTCCCGCTTGCAGGAAGGGGAACGACAAAAACTCGTCCGCATGGAAGAACGCCTCGGCGAGCGCGTCATCGGCCAACGCAAAGCTATTACTGCCGTCGCCAACGCCGTCCGCCGCTCCCGCGCCGGTCTGCAAGACGAAAACAAACCCATCGGTTCCTTTATTTTCCTCGGACCCACTGGCGTTGGTAAAACCGAACTCAGTCGCGCCCTCGCCGAGTTTCTCTTCGACGATGAAGCCGCTATGGTCCGCATCGACATGTCCGAATACATGGAGAAACACACCGTTGCCCGCCTCATCGGTGCGCCTCCCGGTTACATCGGCTACGAGGAGGGTGGCCAACTTAGTGAAGCCGTTCGCCGCAAGCCTTACGCCGTCATTCTTTTTGACGAAATTGAAAAAGCGCACGCGGATGTCTTTAACGTCCTCCTCCAGGTCCTCGACGACGGCCGGATCACCGATGGCCAGGGGCGCACGGTCGATTTCAAAAACTCGGTCATCATCATGACCTCTAACATTGGCTCCCAATACATCCTCGACACTTCGGACAACGTCGAGCAACGCGAGGCACGGG
Organism: Chthoniobacterales bacterium; assembly: GCA_038228695.1. GTDB lineage: Bacteria > Verrucomicrobiota > Verrucomicrobiia > Chthoniobacterales > DASVRZ01 > DASVRZ01. Next base: position 15,509 of record JBBRPA010000025.1, on the reverse strand, counting down.
TGATGGACGCGTTGCGCCAGCATTTTCGGCCCGAATTTCTCAACCGTGTGGACGAGATTATAATCTTCGACCGTCTGAGCGAGGAGGATCTAACCAAGATCGTCGATATCCAAGTCGCCCGGCTCGAGAAACGTCTCGCTGGCCAGAAACTCACCTTGCGCCTGACCGATGCAGCGCGTCATTTGCTCGCCACCGACGGTTACGACCCGGTCTATGGGGCGCGTCCGCTCAAGCGCACCATCCAACGCGAGATTCTCGACCCGCTCAGCTTGGAAATCCTCGACGGACGCTTCCTCGAAGGCCAGACCATCGAAGCAGATGCTGCCGACGGTAAAATCGTTTTCCATACCGCCTAGATTTTCCTCAGCCCGCTCCGAAAACGGTGCTTGTCCCAACCGGTGCGGGGGACAATACTGTTCACAAGTCGTATGCGGGTTACCCCGAAGCACCAAAAGGGAACATCCCCAACTGATGGGAATTTTGTGGAAGCGCTTTCCCGCTCGCAGATTTTCCGTGATTATGCCCGCGCGTTCACCTCCGGGACGGATTTGCCGCTGAGCTTGCATCTTCCGGAATTACGGAAAGTGGTGGGTTACGTCCGGAAACAGCAAAATCCCTTTTGCACGCTGGTCGGTAAGTCCATGCCCGGTTGTGCTGCCTGCCTTGCCGCGCAGCAAAAGCTGGAAGGGAAAGCCGGGCTTCGGTCCGAAACGCTTAAATGCTTCGCTGGACTTTGCGAGACCTCCGTGCCGATCCATGTCGGCGAAAAACTGATCGCCTTTTTGCAGACCGGTCAGGTTCTCCAACACAGCCCGAGTCGCATTAAGTTCAATCGTATTGCCAAGACGCTCCTAAAATGGGGTGCGCAAGTGGACCTCAAAAAATTGGACGAAGCTTACTTCAATACCCGGGTCATTTCCCAACGCAAATACGAAGCCCTCATCCAGTTGCTAATTATATTCGCCGGACATCTTGCGGCCAGCGCCAACCAGATCATTCTGCAAAGCGGCAAAGATGAGTCGATCGCGATCTCGCAGGCAAGGACCTACGTGGATGCCCATCTCGAAGAGGAGTTTTCCATTTGCGAAGTGGCCCGCTTTGTTAATATGAGCGCGCACTATTTCGGCGAAAAGTTTAGAGAAGCCACCGGCGTGCATTTCTCAGAATACGTCGCTCGCACCCGCATCGAGAAAGCACGACACTTTTTGCTCGATCCCCAGTTGCGCATCGGGGAGATTGCTTTCCAAGTGGGGTTCCATTCGCTCTCACAGTTCAATCGCAGTTTTAAAAGCGTCACAGACCTTTCCCCCTCGGAGTATCGCCGCAAAATGGCGCCCGTCCTTCAAGGTTAGCTAAGCTTCTACCAGTCTCGGCCGTTTCGGTGTTTTTGCGCAATGATTCCGTGATCATGCGGAGACAAGTTCTTCGCGACTAGCTAATGTTGGTCCAGTCAATGACCACGCTGGGCATGCTAAAGCTAACGTCACGCAAAATAGCGCGGATATCTTCTCCTCCTCGTGAAAACAAACCACGCCCAGCCAAATTCTAACAAATCTCTATGAAAACTCTTCGCAACTTACATTTCCTAACGCTCGGTGCCGCCCTTTTCTCGCTCCTCGTTGTTTCCAGCCTCCAAGCAGAACCCGCTGGCAGAACTGTTGTAATTAAAGCCTTCGATACCATGAAATTTAGCGTCACCACTATTGCGGCGAGTCCCGGTGAAAAACTAACCGTCGAGCTGGAAAACGCAGGCACGTTGCCCAAGGAGGCCATGGGGCATAACTGGATTCTCCTCACGAAGGATGCCGACGTGGCTGCTTATGCCAAAGCGGCTATCGCTGCCAAGGCAGAGAATTTTACGCCGCACGCTCTTGCATCCAAGGTCATTGCCTCGACTCGCCTCCTTGGACCCGGTGAACGAGACAGCGCGCATTTTACCGTTCCCACTGTTCCCGGAAGTTATCCCTTTCTCTGCTCTTTTCCCGCGCACTTCCAAGCCGGCATGAGAGGCGAACTCGTCGTCAAGTAGCTCGCCGAACCACCAACTTAACCCCCAGAAACCTATGAAACCTAACCTGCCACGCTTCACTGCTTGTCTAGCACTCGTTGCCCTTTGCTTTTTGTCGTCCAGCCTCCATGCCGTGCCGAGCTATGCCAGGCAAACTGGCTTGTCGTGTATCGCCTGCCACACTGAGTTTCCCATCCTCACAGAATTTGGCCGCAACTTCAAACTCAACGGCTACACCATGAGCGTCGGGGAGACGAAGCTCCCGCCGCTTGCCGTAATGGTCCTCCCGTCTTTCACGCAGACCCAGAAAGGCCAAGAAGGAGGGGCAGGGCCGCATTTTGGTCGAAACTCTAATCTCGCGATCAGCCAAGCCAGCCTATTCTATGCCGGACGCCTCCTCGGGCCTTACGCGGAGGATATCTTTCCAAACTGCCCCGCGCTTTCCTCGACCCTCAATAAAATTGGGGTCTTTTTTCAAGCAACCTACGATGGCGTAGGGCGACAGTTTCTTTGGGACAATGCGGAGATCCGCTATGCAGATCACGGGACGCTTCTCGAGAAGCCCGTCACTTACGGGTTTTACGTGAACAACAACCCTACCCTGCAGGACCCATGGAATACGATCCCGGCTTGGACCTATCCATTCACGAGTTCCGGTCTCGCCGCGTCGCCCTCGGCCGCGACCCTGATCGAGGGTGGTCTCTCCCAGCAGGTTGTCGGGGTGGGGGCCTATCTATTTGTTAACAATTCCGTTTATGTCGATATCGCGGGTTATCATACCCTCGACACGGGTTTCCAGCGAGCGATGGGAGTGAGCACCGATGGCGAAAACAATGTCTCCGGCGTCGCTCCCTATTGGCGGTTGGCCTACACCCGTGCTAACGGCAACCAATCGTTTGAGGTCGGCCTCTTCGGCCTTGCTGCGAGCTTCTATCCCGGTCGCGTCAACAGTGCGGGCGAGGATCATCTCATCGACCAAGGATTCGACGCGCAATACCAGACCTCGTTTGGCAAAAATGACATCACTGCGCTCTTTTCAACCATTTACGAATGGCAGGACTGGCACGCCAGCGAGCAACTCGGCAACACATCTAACAAAAATGATCACCTCTGGTCTTCGCGGCTGGCCGTCGATTATCTCTACGATAAAACCTACGGCGGAGCGGTGGGCTATTTCCTTGTCGATGGGAGCGACGACGCTGCTCTCAATGGTGATAGCGCCAACGGCTCGCCGCTCAGTGACGGTCTCGTTTTCCAGATCAACTACCTTCCGCTGAACAAAGCGGGTGGCCCGTCCTTCTGGGAAAAGAGCAACGTCAAATTCTCCGTCCAATACGTCCTCTACAACCGCTTCAACGGCTCCTCCAAAGGCGCTAGCGATAATAACACCCTTTACCTAGAATCCTGGATTGCTTTCTAACAATCCACATCCCCGCTTTATGAAACTTCAACGCCTTATTAGCTTCGTCTGTCTGCTTCCGTTCGTTCTCTCCGGCTGCCATAAAAACGACGACACCAGCGCGCCTTCTGCCTTGCCGGAAAAAGCTTTCGTTATCTCCGCCAGCGACACCATGCAATACGACATCACCGCGATCGACGCCCGGGCTGACCAGCCTTGCAAGATCACCCTCAAAAATGTCGGCACGTTGCCCAAAGTCTCGATGGGTCACAACCTCATCTTGCTCAAGCTGCATACCGACGCTTCGGCCTTTCTCGCAACCAGCGCTACGCACGGTGCTACTGAATATATTGACCCGGCGCAAACCGCCAACGTTATCGCAAATACCAAATTACTCGGACCGGGGGAAACCGACACCGTTTCGTTCCCCGCGCCACACGTCTCTGGCAACTACGATTTCATCTGCTCGTTTCCCGGCCATTACGCCGCCGGCATGAAGGGCGTGCTCGTCGTCTATCCGTAGGCCTCTCGCTTTCCAATCTTCTCGCCTTAGCCCCCAAAGATAGCTCCACGGAATCAGCCAAGGCCAGACCATTGAAGCCGACGAGGTGGATAGTAAGATTGTTTTTCGAAACGTGTGAGTGCGTCGACCGCTGAATTCAAGACGTTTTCTCCCAATCCGTCGCTACGAAAATGCTTCGCAACATTCGCGCGGCGAATGTACAATGAAACGACAGGACTACGCGGCTGCCTCCCCCCGCCCGTCAAATCGATGCAACCTCAACGCCCCCCGTCTTTACTCCCCGTGTGCAAATAACGACCTCAACAGCACCTTCAGTCCCAAGCGCTTCTACCGTGTAAATGTTGTCAATCCTTCAGCATAACCGGAGTGCCCGAAATAGTCTGCGACGATGGTTTTCTGCCTAGGCGCAATCGCTGATTTCGCGTTTGGAGACGACTCTACTTAAATAACATTATGAAGTTCCTCTGCTCTCACTGCATCAAAATCGTCGAACGAAATGAGACTTCGCTTGGAAAGACGATCCGGTGCCCGAGCTGTGGCGGCGCGTTTGTCGCCCAGCCTTTTGTGGAGGGGGTTGCTTCAACGCCGTCCGCGCCAAGGATGCAGCCCAAGACTTCAGCGCCTCGTGCCGCACAACCCCGACCGGTCGCGCCGTCCGCGCGAAATCCAAGACGGGTGATTTCCTCCGCTTCGCCGCAGAAACCGGGCGGTTCGAGTTTAGGATTTCTAACGCTCCTTCTGCTTGTGCTGGGCGTCGGTGCGTTTGTCTTCGCGATGATTCGATACGATGAGTCGGCGCAGCAGGTCTTGAAACGACTGATGGGATTTGCCAAGCCTACTCCAGCACCGACGGTCGCACCGCTTTCGACGCCTGCGCCAGAGCCCGTCGCGACGGCGCAGCCCACGGTCACACCGCCGCCGGAGCCCATCGCGTCGCCTTCTCCACCCGAGCCCACCGCGACGCCTCCTCCGCCGGATGGAGTGGCGTGGTTGCTGGTGCATCGGGATTACTGGCCAAAGGAGGTTTCGTTGTTAAAGGAGGCGGACTTTCCCGTGGTGATCAATGGCAAGACATTTGGCGTGGCCAAGGTGCTGGCGGGTACGAGAGTGGAGCTGATCGAGTTCAGCCGGGAAACCGTAGGCGTCGTTTTTCGCGGTGGCCGCACACGCCTTCCAGTTGCCGCGACGGACTTAGCAACACGAGCGGAAACCGCAATGGCCCAAGCCTCTACCGAGAGCAAGTCTCCCAAAGTCGCAGCAACCCCATCTGCGGTAGCATCGACGTTTCCCACTTCTGGGAGCCGGATCCCGACGACGATCAGTGACCGGGCTCCGGCGATCGCCACGTTGCTCAAACGCAGGGTCACGCTGACCGGTGCCGCCGAACTGCGCATTACCGGTTTGGGCGATCCGATCGCTGGCAGCGTGCTGAACTTCGCCTCGCCGGCCGCGACGTTGGTTTTCGAGGGCATCCGGCCCTCGGCAGTGGCGGCGAATTTTCTAAACCGAATGTGGGTGAATGGCCTGCCTGCTGCCGTGGATGCTAATCTTCGTGTCGTCCAATACGGCGCTGGCACTGTGGTCATTCCTCAGGGACCAGACTTTGCGGCGATGACCGTCTTCAACGGCAAGTCTTTCAGCGGTGGCTCTATGCCGCTGCAATGCTACATCAAATACGATGAAGCGAGCCTCGGTGCAGTGCAATCGGCCGTCAGCTCGTTCCGACTTAAGCGTGGCTACATGGCGACGATCGCGCAGGAGGAAAACGGCACCGGCGTGAGTAAAAACTACGTGGCCCAGGATCGTGATCTCGAAGTCAAAGACCTGCCGGCTGAGTTGGATGGGCACGTCCGGTTCGTTCGGGTCTTTCCCTGGCGCTGGGTCAGTAAGAAAGGTGTCGCCGGAGGGATCTGGCAGAACCTCAACGTCGGCTGGTATTACAACTGGGGTATTGGCGAGAAATCTTCGCCGGACTTGGAGTATGTGGCGATCCGGCAAAATGGCAGGGGGCCCAGCCTCGAACAAGATTGGAAGGTAAAAGGCATTAACCATCTTCTCGGCTACAATGAGCCGGACCATAAAGATCAGGCCAACCTAAGTGTGGACGAGGCTATTTCCTCGTGGCCCGATCTGCTTGGCACCGGTCTTCGTCTCGGTTCGCCTGGGGTTGCTGATGACGGGCTGGCGTGGCTGTACGAGTTCATGGAAAAGGCAGACGCAGCCAAGTTGCGCGTGGATTTTGTAGCGATACATTATTATCACGCCGCTCCTCCCGGCAACCCGCAGGCAGCCGCGAAAGGGTTCTACAATTTCCTGAAAATGGTCCACGACCGGACCAATCGTCCGCTCTGGGTCACCGAGTGGAACAACGGCGCGAGCTGGACCAATGCCGGTGATCCCACTGAATCCCAACAAAAGAAAGCGATCGAAGCAATGATCGAAATGCTCGATAAGACCGACTTTGTCGAGCGCTACGCGATCTTCAACTGGGTGGAGGAGTGTCGCAATCTGCAGCGTAAAGACGGCTCGCTAACTCCGGCCGGCGAAGCCTACCGCGACAAAGTATCGCCGCTGTCATACCAGCAAGCCAAGCCATAGGTTTTCCCAGTCTCTCGCCACATGGACGACATCGTCTGACTCGTGCGACCACCGCTCGGTCTTGCTCGGCTCAGGTTGAAGTTCGCGATTGATCTTTCACTTACTAAATGGAAACCTCCTTCCTCGCTGCCGCTGTGGCGAAATGGCAGACGCACCGGACTTAAAATCCGTTGGGATTTACCTCCCGTGCCGGTTCGAGTCCGGCCAGCGGCACTTACCCTCCTGTCCGGCGGCGGCAGTGCGCCCTTCAACCAACTCACCTTACCGCCAGATGAAGCTTCTTGATCGGGCGGATTTTACTCCGGCGAGATGGCCCAGAACTTTTCAAACGCTTCCCGCCAGTCTCGCGATTCCACCTTTTCACGGGACCTGAGCGACATCGACTGACGCAAAGTCGGATCCGCGATGAGCCGAGCCAGCGCCGATGCTAGGGCGACGGCATCGAGCGATTTGGTGACAAATCCATCAACCCCGTCTTGCACTAATTCCCTCGGCCCGCCCGCGTCGGAGACCACGCACGGCAGCCCAGCCGCCTGCGCTTCAATAATCACGTTTCCGAACGTGTCCGTCGTGCTCGGGAAGACAAAAGCGTCCGCCGAAGCGTAGGCTTTAGCGAGGTCGATCCCCGCCAAATAGCCTGTGAAAATCCCGCTCGGCAGCAGTTTCTTCATCTCCTCTAAAAAGGGTCCGTCGCCCACAATCAGCGGCCGGAAGGAAACTTTTTTGTGGATCAAAATGTCGCAGGCTTTGACTAGCACTTCGAGATCCTTCTCGCGCGAAACTCGCCCGACGTAGAGCAGGCCCACCTCGTCATCGCGCTTCCCGTGGTTCCTCCAGAAATCGGAATCGCGGTGCGCAGGATGGAAAAGCGCGGTGTCCAGTCCGCGCGGCATGATGCGAAGTTTTTCCCCATCGATTCCGCGATCGATCCACGCTTTCCGGTAATGCTCGCTGTTCACCAAAATGGTTTCAAATTGCGAATAAAACCACTGCATGTAACCCCAAGTGAGGCTTTCGAGAAAACTATCATCGGTTAGGATGCGGATGTATTGCGGGAAATCGGTGTGATAGATCCCCGTCATGCGTAGGCCGAGCATTTTTCCGGCGATGAGCGCGGTCACGCCGATCGGGCCGGGGGTGCTAATGATCAACTCCGTGAAGCCCTCCTGCTGGATGAAATCGATCATGTGCAGAATCGGTGGGAAGCTGAGTTTTTGCAGCTCGTATTCAGGAAGCTCGAATTCGCCGATGGGCAGAAAATTTTTGATTGGAATATCGGTGATGGTGATCGTGGAGCGACTGGTCACAACTAACAAATCCGCTCCGGCTGCGATGCCGGCAGATGTCATTCGCCGGATGGTGTTGGCTACCCCGTTCACGTCTTCGAGAGTGTCGGTGAACCAGGCACGTTTGGAGTTTCTTAGTCTGGGAGGAATTTCGCGACCAAATCTCATGGAAACCGAGCGCAACCACTCGCGAGAAGGGGATTGGCTGCGGAAGGCATACCAATACGGAGCGAGGACAAGCAGCATGGGAAGCATCCCGGTGAGGCTCTGCACGCTCTCGACCAAGTTCCCCCCGGAAATCTGTTTGATAAACTTTTCGAAGAACCGAAAGGCGAGTTGGTTGGCGAACAGATTGGCGATGAGGAAGGCGCGCCGCTCCGGGTCGTTTACGCCCTCTGTTTCAGTAGCCAGATTTTTGCGAAGATCAATGCCTCCGAAATAATCCGAATACTCCTTCCAGAGCGAAGCTGCCCCGGGTTTGGCGAGTTCAAAAATTTTCCCCGTCAGGATGCCTTGGGCAAGGAAATTAAGTTTTTCGCCAATGGTGAAGCGTGTCGGATCACGTCCTTCCATGAAACGCGAGAAAGCTTTTTCGAGGAAGTTGGCGTGGGGATTGAGCTGGGACGAAAATTTGTCTTTGGCGAATGCATAGACGGTGTTGTAGAGGCTGTGCGAGAGGATCAGCGGCGTGCCGGATTCACCGCCCGGTTGGCACTGTCCGCTTCTAACCAAAGCGAGAAATTCTTGCGGCGTTTTTGCCGCAGCCGTCTCCGTCCACGCCCGGCCCGGATAGATTCCGCCGTGATCGTCTGACCCGCCGGTTTGGAATTTATCTGGCCCTAGGATGTGGCGGATCGTCGCGCTGAGAAGCGAACTGCGAAGACCGTTGATTCCCTCGAAGTGAGTAAAGAGATCTAGCAGTTGCTGAATTCGCTCCAGGGTTAGCTTGTTGTTAATCTGGTAGAGCGGATGCGCCACGGCGTGGGCAATTTCCTGTTCGCGAAGATATTGCTGAAGATCGAAAATATTTTCTCGAATGGCACCGATCTCCGCGTGCTGCTGTTCCGTGATTCCCCAAACTAACAAATGAATTTTACAGCGATCCTCGGGAAAATACGTTGTTACCTCTTCACTGATGAACGTGCCCGGCAGATCGGCAATCTCGAGGCATCCGTCGATGCGGTTGTGGTCGGTGATGGTTACAAAATCCATCCCTGCTTCGCGAAGCTGGTGGTAGAGCGCGCGTGGATCGGAGTAGGAATCGGGAAAATTCAGGCGACGGAAAAGCCATTCCGCCGAGCGATCCGAATACTTCGAATGGATGTGAAGATCAACGCGGGAATTCATGACCGGGTCCATTCGGAATACGTGATCGGCTCGCGCTGTAAGGCGAGGAGTCTGGCAATGCGCAGGATGTCCCTCCGGATCGGAGCGTGGTTCCAATCCGGCGGATGAATGGAGAGGCGGATGACAGAGTTGCGATGGAGGCAAGCGAGCAAAAAACGATTCCATCCGAGACTAACAAATCGCCGCCAGGCACTCCGCACGCTGTAAACAAGAGATTGGGAGGCGAAGGTTCGGTTCTCCGGATCGAGCACGCGGATCTCTCGCAGAGTGGTCGTGTAGCGGAACCCGGCCTTGCGAGCGGCTGATTCTGCCTCGCGACTGAGCAACCAAGCGGGCGCGATAAAGCCTTCCGGATAAATCCCCAGCATGGCGAATTCTTCCTGAGCTAACAGCATTTTTTTGAGTGCGTCGGATTCATGGATGTCAAAAAATTCCCCTTCGTCGGCCGTATATAACCTGGTGATCATTCGGTCGAAGGGATTTTCCTTATCAGTTCGGATGCGCTGATGAAAGTAGCCGTGTGTAACGATTTCGTGACCTTTTGATCGCGCTTCTTTCAGCCAGTCGCAAAAAGCCTTGTCGGCAAGGAAAGGGGCGCGGTGATGATGGTTCGGAATCACGAGGAGCGAGGTGCGGTGCACGCCGATTTGGGCTAAGCCGTGAAGGATTTCTGCGCAACGAGGCTGAGTAAGAGGCGAGACATCGTGCAGGGAGACAATCAGGGACAACATGGAGCTCCGGAAGGTTAGCGGTATTTTCGGCAGGACAGAAAGCGCAAACCCAGCCATCCGGCCCAGATTAGGGGGAAGACAAAGCCAAACTGGCTGAAGAAGGTTTGCGGTGGGCGTGACCGGAAGGCGACATTCGTGACGAGAATGCCTGCCGCGCTGGGTTCGAGTTGATCGAGGACTCGCCCTTGGCGGTCGATGACGGCCGTGACCCCACTGGCGGAACAACGGAGCAGGGGCAGGCCTGTTTCTGGCGCGCGAAAGAGAGCGTTCTGCAGGTGCTGTCGCTCGATGATCCGGTCGTCAAAGAGGCTATCGTCGGTCAAATTGAGAAGGAGATTAGCGCCAGCCGCAAGATTCTCGCGGGCAAGGTCGGGGATAGTGTCTTCGACGCAAATCAGCGGACCGAAACGGACATCGCTCCCAATTAACCAGAGCGGTGCAGCGCTCGTGCCGGGGGCAAATCCTCGCTCGTAAAATGGGAGCAGATGCCGCTTCCGGTAGGTCTGCAAGCCTTCCATTTTCGGAGCGATGGCAAAGGCGCTGTTAAATGAACCGTCTGGGGAATTTTCTTGGCTGCCGGTAATGAGCCAGGACTGGATTTGGTTAGGTGCAATTTCGAATTCAGCGGCGAGTATTTTTAAGCGATCGAGCGACTCGAGCAACGGGATTCCGGGTGCAGATTCGGGCCAGACCAGCACGGCGGGGTTCTGCAATAACGCGAGCGAACTGAGGCGGACATACTCGCGCAGAGGGTCTTTTTCCGTGCCCGCCTGGAGCAACGCAACCTTAACCGAACGATCGTTCGCGCGATCGAACGAGAGACTGAGTCCAACGGTGAACGAGCCGAGGACAAGTGCTAGGCCGAAGGTAAAATCGGAGCGGGACGCGAAGGTTAGACGTTCCTTTTCGGCAACGAGTCGGGCCACGGTGCTGACGGTCATGACATTGGCAAACACGATAAGCCAAGAAAGAAATGGAACGCCGCCGATTGAGGTTAGCTGCACAAACGGGATGTTGGCGTGAAGCGCCACCCCGAGTCCGTTCCAACCAAATCCACCAAACGCTTTTCCACGAATCCATTCCAGTAACGCCCAAGCTGAGGCGAGCGTTACCGCGACCAAAACGCTCGAGATCGAGCGCCACCAGCGCGAATGGCCAGTCATGGGTTTCGAGAGTGCGATCCGGCACGATGGCAACCCTGCTAGCCACGTCCAGGCCCCCGGATAAATGGCGAGGTAGAGGGTCAATCCCAACCATCCAGCCATCGTAACTTTGCCGAGCCAGAAGAACGTCATCCCGAAGAAAAACACACCACAGAACCACCCTGCGGTGAAACGTTTCCAGCCTGGAAGATTTCCAAACCACGCCGTGGTTAGCAACGGAACCAAGGCCAGCCAGACGAGCCAGTCTTGGTCGTAAGGAACGAAGCAAAGAAAAAGCAGAACGCCACTGAATATGGCGCTGAACCAAGGTCGAAACGAAAGTAGGAATGGGCGATTCATTTCCCGTGGGTCAGATCCGGCGGCGGAGCGACGCGAGGAGCGCGAGCACCAAAAACGAAAATGTTAGCAAGACCAGTGAGGTGATCCCAGCGCCTCGATAATCGAGCGATTGCACTTGGTCGTAAATGGCGAGGGAAATCGTGCGCGTTTGTCCCGCGATGTTTCCTCCAATCATCAGTGCGACGCCAAACTCGCCCGCTGCATGGGCAAAGCTCAGGACAAATCCAGCGAGCAACCCGGGCCATGCCAGCGGGAGCGTGATCTGGCGGAACGCGCTCCACCGGGACGCGCCGTCGGACTGGGCGGCCTCGACTAATTCGCGATCGACAAATCGAAAGGCAGCGATGAAAGGCTGGATAGCAAACGGCAGGCTCGTTAGCACCGAAGCGGCGAGCAACCCGCCGAAGGTAAACGGAAGACGGATCCCAGCAATCTGGTCAAGCCAACGTCCGGCAGTTCCGTTTGGGCCGAGCCAGACAAGCAAATAAAAGCCCAGAACGGTCGGCGGCAGCACCAAGGGGAGGGCAAGCAGAGATTCGAGAAAAATTCGTCCACGCCACCGGGTTCGCGCCAGCCAGTGAGCGAGGGGCAGCCCGATCAGCGCGAGAAGGACGGAACTGCCTCCAGCCAGTTTCCAGGTTAAAAGGAGTGCTTCCCAATTCATCCGCGCTGACTCTAGGCAGAGAAGGACCCGCCAGGAAACATCTCTTTGTCGGAGAAAAATTCCTTGCCCCACCCCGGCGTTTCTCCATGATTTAGCTGTGTCCTCTAGTCCCCATTTGCAGAATCTTCTCCAGCGTTGTCCGGCCCTTAAGGTGTGCGAACCCTCCATCCTCGCGGCATTTTCCCTGCTGCGCGATTGTTTTCGGTCCGGCGGGAAAGTTTTGATCTGCGGGAATGGCGGAAGCGCCTCGGATGCGGAGCATTGGGCAGGGGAGTTGCTCAAAGGATTTCTGAGCAAACGCCCGCTCCCGAGCGAACTCCGCGACAAACTCGGGGCGGACCTCTCGAGCCGTTTGCAGGGTTCTCTCGCCGTAATCCCTTTGACCGGATTTCCAGCTTTGCGCACCGCGTTTGCCAATGATTGTGACGATGCCTACGGCTATGCCCAGCTTGTTCTCGGTCTTGCTAGACCGGGCGATGTCCTCGTCGGCATCAGCACCTCGGGAAATGCGGCGAACGTTTGTCACGCCTTCGAAACCGCTCGCGGTCTGGGAGTGGGCACCCTCGCGCTCACGGGCGGCACGGGAGGAAAGCTGTCCGCCCTGACGGATTTAGCGATCATCGTCCCGGCCACGGAGGTTTATCTCATTCAGGAAATGCACCTGCCGATTTATCATTGCCTCAGTCTCATGCTCGAGGACGAGTTTTTTCGAACGAAATAGACTCGGGTATTGACAAAAGCGGAACGCCATCCATAGTTTGCCGAAGACGGTTGGATTAGTTCCACTGCTTCCACTCGGAAGGCAGGCATTAACGCTCCTCAAACCAGCGCATAGCATCCGTCAGTCCATCTCTACGCCCCACGCGTGCCACCCAATCATCAGTTTTCGCGGGCCCTCGAAAGGTCGCATCCGGTCCTCGGATTGCGCTCTTGAAACGTGGCTGCGCACCCTATTTCCTAAAATTTTATGCCCGATAACAACGAACCTGCTTCGGCCGGACCACTTCCAGAAACTGCTCCCGTGACGCCCCGCAAAAAGAGGACATCCAAGACGGTTGCACCCGAATCAGAGACTCCCGTGGTCAAAAAAATCGTCCGCCGCAAAAAGGCAACCACAGTCGAGTCCCCGGACCAAGGAGAGACCGCTCCTCCCGCCAAAGTTTCCCGCACCAAACGTCTGCCGGCTGCAACGGATGCGCCTGTTTCTGTAGTGACAGCTTCCGAACCGGCCGTCGCGGTTGCGGAGAAGTCTCCCGCTCCATCCGAATCCGCTCCTCCTCCGCTGGTCGCGGCCGCGTCGCAAAACCCGCCCGATGCCGTGGTGGAGAAAGGCCGGGGCGAAGGCGTCATCCGAATTTCCCATTATCCCCCTTACCAGAAATATTCTGCGCCCGCGCCGACAGAACCCGTCTCCGCGCCGGCCACTGTTTCCCAATCTTCTTATCCGCCCTATCCAGGGCAGCAGCAACGACCGCAGAATTCGGGCGGACAGTATGGGAACGGACCACGCGAAGGCCGCTTCAACGATCGCCGCGATCAACGTGGCCGCCGCGACCGGAACCACCGCGGCCAACGAGAAAACCCCCAGCAGCAGCAACACAGAAACGGCGGCGGTGAATCCGGCCCCGAAGAGCAGGATTATACCTACGAGGAGCCACTGGTGCAGTCTGGTCCCTACGAACCGGTGTTTGCAGAGGGGCTAGTCGAAGTGTCGCCGAAAGGATTCGGATTCCTGCGCGAACCGCAAAAAAATTACATCCAATCACCGAGCGATATTTTTGTCACCCCGGAGGTAATCCGCCGCTATCTCTTGCGCGACGGCCAGTTCATCAAAGGCGAGACGCGCCGGGGCAGCCGCGGGCCGCAGCTTTTCAAACTCACGGAAATCAACGGCGAAGATCCCGAACGCTACATCGACATGGCGACTTTCGAGGAACTCACCTCGATCAATCCCGACCAGCGGATCAAGCTCGAAACGGTGCCCGACCGTTACACCACCCGGGTGATCGACATGATCACTCCGATCGGCAAAGGGCAGCGCGGCCTTATTGTCGCGCCGCCGCGCACGGGCAAGACGACTCTTTTGCAACATATTGCCGACGGCGTTTTGAAAAATCATCCATCGATGAAGCTCATCATTTTGTTAGTGGACGAGCGACCCGAGGAAGTCACGGAAATGCGCCGGACTTTTCCCACCGCCGAGATTATGGCCAGCTCGAACGACGGCGATCTGAAAGCCCACACCCGCATCTGCCAGCTAGCGATCGAGCGGGCGAAAAGACTCGTCGAGGCGGAGGAGGATGTCTTCATCTTGCTCGACTCAATCACCCGCATGGCCCGTGCCTTCAATAACTCGATGGGCGGCGGAGGTCGCACCGGAAGTGGAGGTCTCGATACCCGAGCGATGGAAATCCCGCGCCGTCTATTTGCCGCCGCTCGGAACACGGAGCAAGCCGGATCACTCACCATCATCGCCACTGCGCTGGTCGATACCGGCAGTCTGATGGACGAAGTCATCTTTCAGGAATTTAAGGGCACTGGGAACATGGAACTGGTCCTCGATCGAAAAATTGCCGAGCAACGAATTTATCCTGCGATAGATATTTTCAAGTCGGGCACTCGCCGTGAGGAACTGCTTCTCTCTCCGCACGACATGGAAAAAATTAACACCATCCGTCGCGGTCTCGCCGGTCATCGGCCGGGAGAGGCGATTGAGCGGTTGCTGAGTTTTCTGCGCAAATTTCCGACAAACTCGCAGATGTTGCGCGAAATTCCGAACGCTTCCTAACTATCTCTCCGCATGCCTGAATACGCCGAGTTCGAGGTTGTCTCCCCGGGCGGACGGAAGGGACGCGATGCAGGTGCGAAAACGGACGATCCGCTCTTCGCGTTGATCGCGAAATGGATGGATGACGTATTCGTGATCCCGGGCACTAACATTCGGTTTGGAATCGATCCGCTCATTGGCCTCCTTCCCGGAATGGGCGATAGTTCGGGAGCGATAATTTCGGCTTTGTTAATCTTCCGCGGAGCCCGCGCGGGATTGCCTCGGATCGTGCTCTTGCGCATGGCGCTGAACGTTCTCGTAAACACAGCCGTCGGCGCTCTCCCGGTGGTCGGCGACATCTTTTCGGTCTGGTTCAAGTCGAACCGATTGAATTATGAACTCTGGCAAAGGCACGCCGACAACGCGCAAGCCGCGCACGGGAAAGACTGGTTGTTTGTCACCAGCCTTCTTGCAGGGTTGCTACTAGCCGTCGCCGGTATCATCACGCTTTCCGTGCTCACGGCGTTGGCGCTTTGGAAATATCTAATACCAACTGCTTAAATTAAAGTGACTCCTGAATTTGAAGCGAAGAGTTTGCTTGCTGGCGTATCCAGTCTCGTCCAATTAAGCGTAGTACCGCTCCCGCATCTTCCCAGAACCTGCGCAGGGCGGGGATCATGGCCT
>JBBRPA010000024.1:0-53370 GCA_038228695.1 Chthoniobacterales bacterium | reverse complement strand
TCGTCCTCAACGCCAAATCGCTCCTCGACCTCGACGCCGACGCTCGCTTCTTCGCCGCCCGCATCCTCCTCGCCTACATCTACGAAGAAACCTTGCCATGGAACGTTTCCGACGGCCTCCAAGCCCTCAAAGAAGCCCATCGCAAAGCCTTCCTCGCCTACATCCCCCTCGGAATCGAACTCCGCCGCCTCGACCCGCGGCTCGCCGAATTCGACCTCCGTAGCCTCGCTGAATCCCTCGATCCCTTCGCCGACCTCCAATTCGACTTCATCGGCATCCAGACCCTTTACGACCGCTATTTGATCCATACCCACGACACCGTCACCAACAAAAAACGCCGCCTCGAAGCTCCGCAAATCTTCTGGCTCCGCGTGGCCATGGGCCTTTCCCTCAAGGAAGACGACCGCGAAGCTCGCGCCGTCGAATTCTACGGCATCTACAAAACTCGCCGCGCCTGCAGCTCCACCCCGACCCTCTTCAACGCTGGCACCGTCCATCCGCAGCTCTCCAGTTGCTACCTCCTCTACTGCGGCGACTGCATCGAAGACATCACCGAGACCTGGCGTCGCTTCTCCCATTTATCGAAATGGGCGGGCGGCCTCGGCTGCTCTTGGACCGCCATTCGCGGCAGCGGTGCGCACATTCACGGCACCAACGGCGAAAGCTCCGGCGTCATCCCTTTCCTAAAAGTCTCCAACGACATCGCCATCGCCGTCAACCAAGGCGGTAAACGCCCCGGCGCCCTCTGCTCCTACCTCGAACTCTGGCACGCCGACATCGAAGACTTCCTCGACCTCCGCAAAGAAACCGGCGACGACCGCCGCCGCACCCACAACATGAACACCGCACATTGGATCCCCGATGTCTTCATGAAACGCCTCAAAGCCATCTCCGACGGGCAGCTCCCGAAAGATGCCACCTGGACCCTCTTCCGCACCAATGAAGTCTCCGACCTCCCGGAAATCTACGGTCGCGCCTTTGAGGAACGCTACGAACATTACGAAAGCCTCGTCGAACAAGGCAAACTCTGGGGCCGCAAAGTCCGCGTCCTCGCCCTCTGGAAACGCATGTTGGAAATGCTCTTCGAAACCGGCCACCCCTGGATGACCTGGAAGGACCCCGCCAACGTCCGCAACCCGCAGGACCACGCCGGCGTCATCCACAACTCGAACCTCTGCACTGAGATCGAGCTCAACACCAGCAACGACGAAGTCGCCGTCTGCAACCTCGCCAGCGTCAACCTCGCCTCCCATTTGCGCGAAGACGGATCGCTCGATCACGACAAACTCCGCTCCACCGTCCGCACCCTCATGCGCATGTTGGACAACGTCATCGACATCAACTTCTACCCCGTCGAAGCCGCTGCGAACTCCAACAACCGCCACCGCCCCGTCGGCCTCGGCATCATGGGAATGCAAGACGCCCTCTACGAGAAACGCATCGCCTTCGACACTCTTGCCGCCGTCGATTTCAACGACGAAGCCCTCGAAGCCATCGCCTACTACGCCTACGAAGGTTCCAGCGACCTCGCCGCCGAACGTGGACAATACCCCAGCTACGTCGGGTCCAAGTGGAGCCGCGGCCTCATGCCCCTCGACACCCTGAACCTCCTCGAAAGCGAACGCGGCACCCCCATCCTCGTCGATCGCAAAAGCCGCCTCGACTGGGACACCCTCCGCACGAAAATCGGTGCCCAAGGCATGCGCAACTCCAACTGCCTCGCCATCGCCCCCACCGCCACCATCTCGAACATCCTCGGCTGCACCCCCTGCATCGAGCCCACCTACAAACACATCCACACCAAGAGCAACTTGAGCGGCGAATTCATCCGCACCAACGACCACCTCTTGCGCGACCTCCAAGCCCTCGGCCTCTGGGACGAAGAAATGCTCGCCGACCTGAAATACTTCGACGGCAGCGTCCAAGGCATCGAACGCATCCCGCTCGAACTTCGCGAACTCTACAAAACCAGCTTCGAGATCGCCCCCACCTGGATCTTACAATCCGCCGCCGTCCGTCAAAAATGGATCGACCAAGCCCAGAGCACCAACCTCTGGCTCGCCGAACCTGACGCCCGCGCCGCCAGCTTCATGTATCGCGAAGCCTGGGAACGCGGCCTAAAAACCACCTACTACTTGCGCACGCTCAACAAAAGCACCATCGACAGCGCCAGCCGGGACCGCCGACCCGCCACCGCAGTCGCTGCCAAAGTAGAAGCCACCGAATCCGAAAAGCTAGCCTGCAGCATAGAAGCCATGCGCACCGGCGGCACCTGCGAAAGCTGCCAGTAGTTCTGAAAATAAATCCACATGGACTACGAGTTTCACGACACAGTCCATGTGGCAAAACGCGCAATCGAGCGTCACTTCACCCTCGACCAAGCCATTGAAACCGTCAGTTCGCCCAAGTCAGTTCTCAAAACACCACCACGGCGCGGCAACCACGGAGGAATGATCTGGTTGTTCTTTCGTGAGTTCTCCGGTAAAATTCTAACCATCGTCGCTGAAACTAAAAATCATGAATGCTGGATCATCACAGGATATTGGAACTGAACTTCACGGCTTTATCATCCCGATCACCGAACCACCGGTCGTAGAGATTGATACCGAAGCCACCGCCGCCTACATCCGGTTGCGGAATACCCTAGTCACCCGAACCGAACCCTACGCATCTGGCCACGGCTTGGTCATGCTCGACTTCGACGGCAACGGCGAAGTAGTTGGCATCGAGATCGTCGGCCAGCAGGAATTCAGCATCCGCGAACTCATCAAACTCGTTCCCGTGCAAACCAACGAATCCGTCTTGGATCGCACCCGCTACATCTCAGCCAATTTGCAGACGGTATAACCAACGTCTTACATGTCCGCTGAACCTATCCAGATCACCGAAACCGAAAAGCTAGCCTGTAGCCTAGAAGCCATGCGTGACGGCGGCACCTGCGAAAGCTGCCAGTAAGCCAATTTTCCCCTCGTTCCCAAGTTGCACTTGGGAACGCACTTGTCTTGGCAGGTGCACTGCCTCTGGGCGACGAGGTTGGCAGTCAGCCGTTGGGAGTTTTGAGGACGCGTGATGGCTGATCGCGCCGAAGTAGCAAAGCTACGGGGACAAGGCATTCCCAAGTGCAACTTGGGAACGAGGACACGGAAGTGCCACTTGGGAACGAGGACGCTGAAAGGGCGGGATAACCCCCATCGCCTCGGTTAGGTCGCCCTCCTCCTCTTACGCACTTGTCTTGGCAGTTGCACTGCCTCTGGGCGGTTGGATTGGCGGTTGTCGGATTTGAGGAAACGGGGCGGACGAGGGACGCGTCTGTCTCTGCGGGCCAAAGGCTCAATAACACGCTAGCCCAGGGCAACGCCCTGGGTTCCTCGTAGAAAACATCATCAGCCCTGAAAGGGCGGGATAACCTCTTTGCCTCTTTCAAACTCGACAGTCCGCATTTAGGACGTAACCTGTTTTTCATGAATTACAGCGTCGTGATCGAACCTGTGGAGGAGTCTGAACAAATGCCCGGTTGCTATTACGCCCATGTGCCAACATTGGGCCTCACCACGCACGGAGCCGGTATCGAGGGAGCTCTCGCTGCGGCCAGAGATTTGATCGTTCTGTGGTTGGAAGAATTACGGGCCGGGGGCGCGAAACCCCAATCGCCCAAGGAATCCATCCTCGCCACAGTAGAGGTCAACTGATGCCCTATAAATCGAAAGAGGTCTTGCGGCGTTTACAGAAAGCCGGCTTCCAGATTCGACGGCAGAGTGGTTCGCATGTGGTCTTAAAACATTCCGATGGCCGACAAACTTATCTACCGATGCACACGGGAGACGTGCCAAACGGAACCTTCCGCTCGATCTTGAAACAAGCTGAGTTGGATGAAGCAGAGTTTCGTGAGTTGTAGTCCTAACACCTCTCAGAAATGTCTACGACACTCGCTGCCTCTATCCAAATCACCGAACCCGTCGCCCTCCGCGTCTGGACTGAGGACCGCACCATCTATCTGGAACTCCACGATGGCCGCATCGTTGGCTTCCCCGCAGACCGCTCTCGCATCCTCTTCCAAGCCAGCAACGAACAACTCGCCTGCGTGCAGATCGAACTCAACGGCTCCGCCCTCCGCTGGGAAGAACTCGACGAAGACCTCACCGTAACCGGAGTCGTCGCCGGTCGTTTTCAATTGCCACCACTCCTCGCTGAAGCGTTTGCGCGACACTCTGCGCATCTCTCATGCGGGCTGTAATACGATCGCTTTGTCGGAAAGTGTGTTAACCGCAGACCACCGGAGGGGCGCTGCTCGGGTTTAACTCGCGGTTTTCTGGGAAGGGCACGAGGGGCAGAGGATCGGTGTGATCCAGAAAAGTCCGGCAGATGGCGAAGAAATCTGCACGCGTCTGACAGCGACGGATTTGATGGAGAAACTGGCCCGTCGGTTCCACGCCGGCGCCGATGAAGTTCAAGTATTTTTTCATTTTCTGCACCTGCGCCGCTTCGCGAATATCTGGGGCGCAAACGGCGTCGTAAAGTGCCCCGATGTAGTCGAGAACGTCCCGACCTTGCGGGCAGAAGATAGGAGCGCCCGCATGGGTTTCGCGGATCTGCCGGAAAATCCACGGGTTGCGAATGGCGCCGCGACCAAGCATTAGTCCGCGGCTGCCAGTCTCGCGCCAAACCTCGAGGGCGTGCTCCGCAGTGCTCACATTTCCGTTGGCTAGAACCGGGCACGGCATGACCGATGCGGCCCGGGCGATGAAATCGTAGCGCACCGCCGACCAATACATTTCTTTTACGGTGCGACCGTGGACGGTTAGAAGGTCGAGTGAGTGTTTTGCAAGAATCGGCAGTAAACTTTCAAACGTCCCCGGGTCGTCGAAGCCCACTCGTGTCTTCACGGTGAACCGGACGGTGACGGCGTCGCGCAATGCTCCCAGGATGGCGTCGATTTTTTCAAGATCGCGCAGCAGGCCTCCGCCTGCGCATTTGCGATAAACCACCGGCGCGGGACAGCCAAGATTCAGATCGATCGCGACCACGGGCAGTTCCTGAAGGAGCCGGGCAGTTTTTACCAACGACGGGATGTCGTTTCCGATCATCTGCGCAATGACTGGGCGTCCAGTGGGATTCTCCGTAACCGAGCGTTTGATATGGGCTTCGAGATGCGAGTTTGGATAAACTCGAAAATATTCGGTGTAGTAGAGATCGGCGCCACCGTAGCCGGTCATCAATTTCCAGAAGGGCAGATCGGTCACGTCCTGCATGGGGGCGAGCGCTAACACCGGGGAGTCGCCGGCTCGCAAAAAAAGCGTGTCGGTCGTCATCGACAGTTAGAAAGCGACGCCAAAGCTGAAATGAAATGCACCGGAAGACTCGCCCGGTTGAGGATCGGGATTGATGCCATAGTCGAGCCGGATAGGACCAACCGGAAGGGTGTAGCGCAGGCCAATACCGTAGGCGTAGCGAAAATCGGAGGTGGAGAAAAAATTACCTTCGACTGAAACATTTCCCGCGTCGATGAAGACGGCGCCTTTGAGATCGCCAATAATTGGATGGATAAATTCGGCATTGAGGATGGTGCGTGAAAGGCCACCGAGGGGATAGCGTTCGAGATAGAGTGGTCCCAGTTGGCGTTCGTCGAAACTCCTCACCGTCGTGCCACCGCCGTTAAAATAGCGCTCGTCGATTGGAACTGTCGCGACGTCGCCCGAGGTTAGGAAGGCGGCTGACCGGGCTCCGACCGCGAGCAATCCATTTCCGATTGGTAGGTAATAGGAAGTGCGAAACGATACTCTCAATCCGCCAGCGCCAGAGCTAATTTGCTCGTAACCGATCGCTCCATCGACTACCCAGCCTTCGTTGGGAGAGAGTGGATTGTTTCGCAGATCATAAGTGGCCGTCAGACCCGCGGTTAGCGTTTCGTAATTGAGAGGTCCGAGCAGCGTCAGGTCATCGATCTCGAGCGCGTCGGCTTTGGCGGTATTGAAAGACGCATAGACTGAGCCCTTGAAGAATTTGGAGAATTTTCGACTCACCTCGGCTCGCACGCCAAGGTCAAGGATGGAGTATCCGTCATTGTCGATCGACTGGGAGAACACCTTCAACCGCGCCTCGTTACCGCGGCCGAAAAACCACGGATCGATGAATTCCACGTTGCCCGTGATTCCGCGTTGTGAGGTTTCCAGTGAGGTGAGGAGCGGACGCCCGCTGCCAAGGAGGTTCCGGTCCTGATAACTGGTTCCGATGAAGCCGCCCTCGTAGGTTCCGTAGCCGGCGTAAAGTCCAAATTCCTTAGCGGGGCTTTCGACAACTTTCAGATCGAGGTGAATCCGGTTGTCCTCCAAAACTGTCTCCTTGATTTTCAGCTCACGGAACAGACCGGAGGAAATCATTTCTCGGTAGATCTCATCCTGATGGGCGGGATTGTAGGCCGTGCCCGTCAGGCTCGAAAACCGAGCGGGCAGGAACGCCGGGTTGAGTCGGTCGGTTCCCGTCACCGTGATCCCGTCATAAAAATACTGTGAACCGCTGCTCACCATAACGTCCAGATCGACCAGACCATTGACTTGATCGTAGGCGACCGTTTGCAGGGCCACCTTCGCTTTGTAATATCCAGCAGTTTTCAAGCTTAGCTCGATCTCACTCTCGAGAGATTCGATTCCGAGCAAGCTGGCGGGAACTTTAAGACCGTCGGCAATCTGCGCCCGAATGCTAGTCTCCAGCGAGGGTGCCGCGCCGAGAATTCTAACTTTACCAAACCAATATTGCAGCCCCGGGGTGATTGAAAACCCGAGGCGGGCAACGCTCAGATCGGAGGTGTATTCGATCGGCCACGGCACCACCGTGGCATCGCGATAACCCTCCGACTCATAAAACGCAATCAAGCGCGCTGTGCCCGTTTCGATGTCCTGCTCCACATAAGGGAGGACTCGGGCAAACTTTGATAAGCGCTCTCGTGTGGTGCCGAGTAGAAAGTCATTCAATGTCGCCTCGGTGTGATAATAATCCCCTTCGTAGGTGATGCCCCCAATGTTAGTCAATGGACCTTCATCAATGTCGAGTTGGAGCGTGTTATTGGCCAAAATCCGCCAGTTCACGATGGCAAAAGTATAGCCGTGTCGCCGATAATAGACCTCGACGTAAAACGCTGCGTCATCCGCGTGCGGTGCAGAAAGACCTTGCTCTTCGATGTTCCGAAAAATCTCAGTGCTTGCCTCACGAAGATCTTTTTCGGAGACACTTTTGTTACCAGAAAAAACGACTCGCACGGAGGATGACCGAACGGGCTCGGAAACCCGCGGAGCCGCAGCGAACTTAGCATTGGCTTCCGTGGCCACAGCTGGTGTGGGTCGAATTTCTTCGGCCTGGATCCGGGCCGCAGGGAATGCTGCTAGAAGACAGGAAAAAAGCAGAGGTCTCATTTGAAACGCAAGAGGTAACGAACCTGGCCACGAACACCACCGGTGACATCGAAATCGGCAATGACCTGCCAGCGATCGCTCAGCCGAAGACGGGCGGAGGCGGATTCGCGGCCGGTTTTGGGATCAATGTTTCCGATTTGGACATCGAGCCGGTCGGCGAGTGAATCCTGCTCGAAGCTTTGTTTGCGGCGGAAAATTTTATTGTAATGCTTTTGCAAAAAAAGCCAGCCAGCGCGGCCGGCGAGCAGTTGTGGATTTTGAGCAATCTCACTTTGGGTGGCGCCGGTCGCTAGAAGGATAAGAATATCCTCGCTGCTTAGCGGCGGTTGGCTGAGGAAAAGGGTTTGCGGTTTGACTAGGTCGCCCCAGATGTAAGCGTCGATTTCATAGTCGCGCACCTTCGATTCGCCGTGCAGATCGAGAATGGGATTGAGCGGCGGGAGATCCTTGCTGAAATAGATGCTCCCATACTTGATGTTGAGTCGGCTGAAAGGAAGGGAGGCCTTTAATTCGGTGACTTGGACATTTCCATCGAGAGTAGGGGCTAGGCCGGTCCCGCCTAGTCGTAGATCGACGATGGACTCACCGTTTGCGAGATTTCCAGTGACCCGGAAGGGATCGAGGGTCTTAATGGCAACGTCGAACTTCCAGTCGCGCACCGGCGGGTTGGTGATGCTAAGGGTAGGACGGCGGTCGCGAATGGCGGGGACTGGGCGCCCAGGAAGGTTAATCGGAAGGATGTCGATTTCGCGGAAAAACCGGCTGTCGGTTATTCCCACTGTGCCTGTAACGGACGCGGTCGCCAGCGGTCCCTTAACGGCTAGATCGACATCAGAGCGGACAACCAACGAGTCATTCCTAACCACGAGGATACTGCGACCTTGCAGGTTCAGATTGAGCACAGGTTCCACAAGTTTGCTTAGGTTAACATTTCCCTTTGCGGAAAAAGGTCCACCGGCGAGATCTCCTTTAAATTGGTTGATGGTTAGCAACTGGTCGCGGAAGCCGAGGTCGAGCGAGAAATCTCTCACCGAGGGGAGGCTGTTGCTTCGGAAACGAAGCGTTTGCGCGGAAGCTTTGAGGTTGCCCCGGTAGATCGGTTTTTCGAGCGTGCCTTCCATCTCGACGTTGAAGCCGAGCGTGCCGTCGAGGGTGCGGAGAAACGGGAAATAGCGCGTCGCAAAGGCGAGTGAGGCGGGAGCCATGGCGGCGCGTGCCTGTAAGGGTGCGGACGCATCGAACTTGCCCGATTGCACAATTTTGGCGAGGTCCACCGGGATACTGCCTGAAAGGGTTACTGGTTCCAGCGAGGGTTCGCGGACGCTGCCGGTCAGGTTGGCACGCTGGCCAGCAATGGCGAGGTTAAGTTCCGTGCTGATTGGTTGGATCTGTTTGAAGCGGTCGCTTTTCAGATTAGTGCCCTTGAGGGAAATGAGGGCGTCGGGATTTCGCAACGTCCCGCGCGCGCGAATCGCGAGGTTCAGGAGACCAGTCTCTGGTGGAAGGACGCCGAGATCAACCAGAAGTCCACCAAGTTTAACATTTTGCCCGGACAGATCGATGGTGAGTGGCTTGTCGAGGGGAAAGAGTTCTGTTCGATTGGTTAGTTGAGCGAGATCGATGGGCAAAGAGATGTTTCCGGACAGGCGCATTTCCTGATTCTGACTAAGGTGGATGTTTTCGATTTTTAGGAGTTTCTCGAAGTAGGAAGCGGTGGCGGACAGGTTGCCCTTGCTGGTGGCTAGATCGATGTTAGGAAACTCTCCCTGTTCTGGCGTGTAATAGCCGAACGTGTTTAATCGGATACCCTCCACCGCGGCGAAGATGCCGTCTTTGACTAGGAGTGAGACCTGTCCCTCATGGCGCCGCGGACCAACGTCGCCCGATCCGCGCCAGTCGAGCGCAAGGTTTCCCGCGATTCGGGTGTCGCCCATGACGGTGTGGAACCATGGTTTGAAATGAGCAAGGTCGTCCAATCGGATGCTGAGCTGTCCGAAGTAATGGTCCTTGTCGTTTAGCCTAAATGTCCCGGTGCCTTGAATAAAACCGGAACCGGGAAGATCGAGGGTAAGATCTTGCACTTGCGCGATGCCATTTTCGGTTTGCAGCTTGATGTTGAGCAATCCGAGAGCGACTCCATTGAGTTGTAGATCAGTGCCCTTAAATTGAAGGCTGCCGACCGGTTGTTTGTCCGTCCAAGAAAGCTGGCCGGAACATCGAGCTGCGCCGGCAACGACGGGCGTTGCTGGATTGTTCGCCACTTCGGAAAGCTTGGGGGCATCTAACTCCAAATTGAGATCAAGGGCTCCGGGAAGGGGACCGCGCGGTTTTTCAAGAAATGTGAAGGTGCCTCCGGCGCGGAAGGAATTTGAGCCGCGCGAGACAGCGAGGGAATCGATCGTTGCGGTTTCGTTGGTCGTGTGGATTGTTAAGTCCGCACGATCCAGCAGGCACCCCATAGCGGTGATCGTGCTCGCATTGAGTTGAAGTGAGCCTTTGCTAGATTCCCACCAGGGGCGCCGCCAGTCGATTCTTGGGGCACCGGTTTTTGTGAATTGAGCGGTTACGTTCGCAGAATCGAGCAGGAGGTTCGGAATGCGTGCGGATGTTAGTTGCGACGTCAGGTTTGCACTAATTTTGCCGGCGGAAACTTGTATCCGACCCTGCATAACGGCGGTTCCGGCGGCCTCCTCAAAGAGATGTCCGAGGTCGGGCAGACTGGCGGCCAGGGTTAGCTCAGTGGCAAACGGTCGAGTGGACAGACTGCGGCCTGGGAGTCTGCCTGAGCCTTCGAGCGTGATCCACTGGTCCCCCTGCAACAGAGCGGTCTTTGAGATCGTGAAATTACCGTCGCGGAGGCTGGCGTGGACAGATCCGGTCTCGAATCTGAAAGGGAGCAGAGTGGGTTTGGCGAGATGCACTTCCAAGGCTCCATTCCACGCAGCAGGATTTTCGGCGGGGCCGTTGAGGGTAAAGCGAAGGGACTCGATTTTGCCGGAAACTGCTAACGCGGGATTGAAAAAATGGCTAAGTTTTTCCAAATCCACCGCCTCGGAGTTTAAGGTTGCGTTAAGATCGTTAGAGTGCCCGAGATTGGCGATGGCGAAGGTGGCTTCGAGGTAACCGTCGAAAGCTTTTGCAGACAGACGGGTATTCAAGTCTCCCGCTGCAACGCCGGCCCCGTCGATCTGGAGACGATCGACGGTTAAATCCGGGGCGATGCTTAGGTTCTTCAGAATGAAATTGCGATTTTCATACGAAGTGTTCGCACGCCAGTCAGTGAAGGTGCGGTAACCAGGAATGACAATCCGATCCACGCTGAAAATGCCGGTTTGTTCGGGAAGCAGGGTGAGGTTGGCGTTAGCGATCTCGAACGGGGTGTGCAGAGTTTTTATCCGGATGTTAACGCCGCGTAGGTCGATCCGTTTTGGAAAGAGGAGCAACCAGTTAGAGGTTGTTTTTTGCAGGCGTTTTCTGCGAGCTTGCGCGGTCTGGGGATGCGCGGCATCGACGAGAAGTTCGAGGTCGCGGAGTTCGACGCTTTCGATCAATGCGGGCCAGCCATGGATCAGTCCATCGATGGGGTGATAGCGAGCCGCAAAATGTTTGAGCGTGAGTTTTTCCAACGGTCCGGGAACGAGCGGGTTGATCTCGAGATTGGTTAGCTCGAACGAATTGATGAAGGAGCCAGCGAGGCGGTAGCGAATCTCGAGATGAGCGTTTTTTTCCGCGATGCGGACAGCAAGGTGAACGAGACCGAGCATAATCGGGCGATAAAAAACCATTGCGAGGGCGAGCAGAACGAGAATCGTCCAACCGAGGAGTCGCCACCGGTTTTTCGGTTTGCCGCCCGAATCTGGGGCAAGGGTACCGTTATCCATGCCGGTTTGTTTGGAAAGTGATCACGATGGGAAAAATATTTAACTCGGCTTGGCTTGGATGTCCGGTTTAGTTTCTGGAAGTTCGGATGTTTTTTAGAGGATAAAAGTCATTGTCGCAAGATGGGAAAGTTCAGCACCAAAGCCCCCCAATCCAAGTCTGGTTCGACTTGGAAGATAATTTCGGCGGCCATTGCGCGTTACCATAAAATCGAAGGGGAGCAGAGGGCGGCCTCATTTGCCTACTACGCTTTTTTTTCCCTGTTTCCGCTGATCGTTTTGCTCGTCACCGCGGTGGGCGGCAGCCTGCTGAAGAACGAGGCGCAGGCTACCCGGACCGTGACGCAGCTTTTGCAGCAATACATGCCCTTGGCTCCGGTGGATCAGGCCGCCATCGTGAAGACCGTCAACGGGTTTATCGAAGGTCGGAAGTCTGCCGGATTGCTGGCATTTTTGACGCTCGCTTGGAGCTCCGTGCGTTTTTTCCAGGCGTTGGTCCAAGGTGTGAACCGCGCTTGGGGAACCCACGAGCACGCATGGTGGCTGCTGCCGGTGAAAAATTTCGGCATGGTATTGGTTTTGGCGAGTGGAATGGTGTTGGGCGGCATTTTGCCAACGGTTATCTCAGTAGTGCGCGGTTTTATTCCACAGCAGGTTTGGGTGGTGCCGATCTTTTTCGACCTTTTGTTGTCGGCCGTTCCGGTGGTGATCCTTTTTTACGTGATCCTGCTTTTTTACAAATACGCTCCAAGGAATGCAGTGTCTCTGCGGGAAGTTTTACTTCCGGCGATGATCATAACGGTGGCTCTGAAGTTTCTGCAGTTTGGGTTTGGGATTTACCTGCGCAATTACAGCAACTTTAACGTGATCTACGGGACGTTCGCCGGGGTAATGGCGTTGTTGCTCTGGATTTACCTGTCAGGTTCCTTGGTGATTTTCGGCGGCTGCCTTTGTGCGGTCCTGCGGGAACTGAAGAGTCCGGCCGAAATTCCGCGGCGACGAGGGAGATAAAGGAACGAGGCGGAAAATACGTGCGCCCGCTGTGGTTCAGACGGTAAGTTGGCTCGATGAAGGCTGCGCGGCGGGTTTTTTATGAGGGTCGGGTCCAAGGGGTGGGTTTTCGTGCGACGACAAGATGGATCGCAGGCGGCTTTGAAGTAACGGGATACGTTCGCAACCTGGCCGATGGCAGGGTGGAGCTTTTTGCACAGGGTGCTGCCACCGAAGTTGGCGAATTTTTGAAGGCGATCCGAGAAAGCGAACTTTCCGGACATATAAAATCCGCGGTTGAGGAGCCCGCCGGCATAGAGCTGGCCCGGAAAGGTTTTGCGATTGGGTGATCTTGGTTTGGTGGGCGCGGGCGCAGGATCTCCACGAGTAGTCTTGGACGCTTTTCCGAAGTTTGGAACTGCTCCGCGGATGGTCTTGGCCCGCTCTTTTCCCGAACTGGGAAAGTGGTTGCGGGGCTGGGATTTGAACCCAGGACCTTCAGGTTATGAGCCTGACGAGCTACCAGACTGCTCCACCCCGCGTTTTATAGGACCACAAAGTTATCAACTTCCTCCGACTCTGCAAGGAGTTAATTTGAAATATCGACGTTTGCCGCCGGCTCCGGGCCCATTTTCTGTTTGCTCCATCCAGTCAACTGCATTACTACACATACCCCTGCCGTGCGGGCTCGATCCGCGTATTCCTTTTCTCACCGATTAACATGACACCATTCCTTTTCGACTTTCTCGCCCAAGCCACCCCGGCGCCGAACCCACTCACAGGTCTCCTCCCGATCCTTTTCCTTATCCCGATCTTTTACGTTCTGATCATCCGACCGCAGCAAAAGCGAGCGCGTGAATTGAAGACCCTCACCGAAAGCCTGAAAACGGGCGACAAGGTCGTTACCAATGCGGGACTCCATGGCATCGTGGCTAACGTGAAGGAAAAAACATTCCTCCTCAAGGTAGCGGACAATGTGAAACTCGAATTCGATAAATCCGCGGTCGCTCTGATCGAAGCACGTTCTGATTCCGCGACGGAAGCCTAAGCGGCGTCCTTATTTCGACAACATCCCACCTGTTCTCTATGGTTCTCTCGCCCGCTTTGACGTTCGGTTTAGGCATTCTGCTGCTGATTTTATTTGCTGCTTATTTTGTGGCTGACGATGCCCGGAGGAAACGCGTGGCGGGCCTCG
This sequence comes from Chthoniobacterales bacterium, assembly GCA_038228695.1. Lineage (GTDB taxonomy): Bacteria > Verrucomicrobiota > Verrucomicrobiia > Chthoniobacterales > DASVRZ01 > DASVRZ01. The sequence goes on along the minus strand of JBBRPA010000024.1, from coordinate 39,901 downwards.
TTCTGACAATTTTCATCACCGCCTTCTGTGTGGCGGTGGTCACTCCGATCGATCAGAAAATTCGCCTCGGCCTCGATCTTAAAGGTGGAACCTCATTTCTGATGCGGTTGGTGCGTGAAAACGACGATAAAGGCCAGCCCCGCGCCATCAGTAAAGACATGCTCGATCAGGCGGTGGAGACGATCCGCAAGCGGGTTGACCAATTTGGCACCGGCGAACCAGTCATCAGTCCCCAAGGTGAGGACCGAATTCTTGTGCAGATTCCGGGTTTGAAAACGGATGACGTTGAAACCGCCAAGAAACAGCTCGAGCAGGTTGCGAAATTGGAGTTCAAACTGGTCCATCCCGAAAGTTCGTCCCTCATTCCCCAGATCGAAGCCGGCACCGCCATTACCCCACCTGGATATCGGATTCAGACCGAAAAAGTGGACAAGAAAGGAGAAAAACCATTCAAAATTCTGGTCAAGCAACGCGCCGAGATGGACGGCACCGGGATTGAATCGGCTTATCCGCAATTTGACGGGATGAAATATCTCGTTGCGATGAAATTTACCAGCACGGGCACGAAACAATTTGCCGATCTGACTTCGCGAAATGTCGGCAACCTGCTCGCTATCGTCCTCGATGGTGAAGTACAGTCCGCCCCTCAAATCAAGGAGGCGTTGACCAATGGACAGGCCACTATTTCCGGGACCTTCACCGACACGGAGGTGCGCAATCTGGCGAGCGTGCTCGAAAACCCTTTGCAAACGCCGGTGAAAATCGATGAAACCCGCAGCGTCTCCGCCACGCTCGGTAAGGATTCTGTCCGCTCCGGCATCCTCGCCGGGTTGCTCGGGGTGGCCGTTGTAGCGATTTTCATGGCTATCTATTATCGGACCGCAGGCCTGATCGCGCTGGTGGGGCTGGTCGTGAACATGGCGATCTTGCTGGGAGTGATGTCCCTTTTTAACTTCGTTCTTACCTTGCCGGGCATTGCGGGCATCATCCTGACTGTTGGTATGGCGGTGGACGCTAACGTGCTGATTTACGAGCGGTTGCGCGAGGAATTGGCCACCGGAAAGTCGGTTGCCGCTGCGATTGATTCGGCTTATGACAAGGCTTTCAGCGCGATCTTCGATGCGAATGCAACCACGCTGATCACTGCCGCGATTCTCTTTTGGCAATCGAGCGGTCCGGTCAAGGGGTTCGCCGTAACGCTTACCGTTGGCATTATTGCTTCGGTCTTTTCCGCCTTGGTCGTGACCCGCGTCTGCTTCGGTTGGATGACCGAGTTCGGCTGGCTGAAGTCGTTCACCATGATGAACATTCTCACCAACCCGAAGATTAACTTTTTGGGAAAAAGGAAAATCGCGGTCTTATTTTCCGTCGTTGTGCTGGTTGGTTCCTCGACGATTTTCGCCATGCGGGGCGAGAAAAATTTCGGAGTCGATTTCCGAGGGGGTGACTTGCTTTTGATGTCGATGAAACAGCCCATCACCGACGCCCAAGCTCGCGCCGCTTTGAAACGGGATGACGTTGTCGTGCAGACCGAGTCGTCCGGCACCGAGAAATACCTCCAAGTCCGTGCGCCCTTCAACTCCAGCGCGTCCATTTCCGACGCTCTGATCGCGGCTTTCCCAGATGCTGGCCTCGCCATTAGTCAGAAGGACAACGTGGGCGCCCTAGTCGGCAAACAGCTGGCGCGCCAATCGCTCGTTGCCCTTGGCCTAGGCATGCTCGGGATCTTGGTCTACGTCACGATGCGGTTCGAGTTGTCTTTTGCAATCGGCGCCTTGGTCGCGGTGATGCACGACGTGATCATCACGATTGGTCTCTTTGCACTTTTCGGACGGGAACTGTCGCTCGTCATGGTTGGCGCGGTCCTGACCATTGCCGGCTACTCGATCAATGACACTATCGTCGTTTACGATCGCATTCGCGAAGGTCTGAGCACGGGACGCAAAGGCACGGTTCAGGAAATCATGAACGCCAGCATCAACGAAACCCTTAATCGCACCTTTCTGACCGGCGGCACCACCCTGATGTCGATGATGGGCCTGTATTTTCTTGGGGGCGACGCCTTGAACGACTTCTCCTTTGCCATCTTGATCGGTATTGTCGTCGGCACCTATTCCTCGGTCTTCATCGCCTCGCCGGTTGTTCTCTGGTGGTCGAAATGGAAAGGCGAAGCCCTCAATCGGCAGGTTAAAAGTTCCGATTTTGTCGTTGTCCAAGGGTAATCTTCTCCTAACAGTTTTTGAAAAGGAAGGTTGACGGCGGAATCGAAACCCTCTAGTCTTCCGCTCAACAACACTTTATTTAACCAGCCAAACTAGAAAAAATTAAATTATGCCCGAGGTAATTGTTCGCAAAGGAGAGCCCATTGATCGCGCTCTAAAAAGACTCAAAAGCAAGCTCGATGCGGAGGGGATTATGGAAGAAGTCCGCCGTCTGCGTGCGTTTGAAACGCCAGTCCAAAAGACCCGTCGGAAAGCCAAATCTAACGCGAAAAAGGCCAAGTTGAAGTTCCGCTTCAATCCAGCCTAATTCTTTTCCGAGAAATTTTTAAAAAGTCCCGCAACCTACTGGGTTGACGGGACTTTTTTTATGATCTCATGGTTTTCCCCTTGCCGATAGAATGGCTTCCGCCCGTTTCTTCCTTGCGGTTGCAACGAGGAGAGGTTCATCTCTGGCGGATCGCCTTGAAGGACTCGAATGCGGACCCGATGGAAACGACCCGAGTGCTGAATCCGGCGGAGCGCGTCAAGTCCGAATCCATTCGTAACGGCGTTGTGCGCCAGCACTTTACGCGGTCGCGCGTGGTGACGCGTCAACTATTTTCTCGTTATCTCAGGTGTGCGCCAGAGGAGATTCGATTCGGCGAATCAGAGGAGGGCAAGCCCTGCATCCTGGGAATCGGTTCCGAGTTGGAATTCAACCGCAGTCACTCTGGCGAATGGCTCCTTTTGGCAATAAGCCATGGGGTGTCGGTCGGAGTGGATCTGGAGGTTATTCGAGCCCGGACGCAGATGGAAGGGATTGTCCGGCGCTGGTTTACGTCGGAGGAAGCGGATCAACTCGCCCGCGTCTCGGACGATGACACGTTATTGCTTTTTCACGAATTCTGGACGCGAAAGGAGGCGGTGCTAAAAGCTTGGGGTGTGGGATTGAGTCATTTATCAGATTTCCCCGTCTATGCCGCCAGATCGTGGTCGTGGAACTTTGTGCCGCTTCTCGGTTATGCGGCTTGTCTGGTGGTGGCGGAAACGCGGGCGCCGAAGGTGAGCTGTTTCCAGTATTGAGCCGGGTTTACCCGTCAATACTGCTTCCGCATGTTGCTTGGCAGAATGTTCAGTTCATTGCGGTATTTGGCCACGGTGCGACGGGCAATCGGAATTCCGCGATCGGACAGAATTTGCACAATCTCCTTGTCGCTCAACGGGGTGCTTGTGTCTTCGTTGCGGACCAAGTCGGCGATAGTGCCCTTCACGCTGGTGTTGCTCATGTTTTCGCCCTCGGCCGTCTGGTAGCCGGGAGTGAAGAAATACTTCAGGTCAAACACGCCTTGAGGTGTTGACATGTATTTTCCGGAAATCGCGCGGCTGACCGTTGTTTCGTGGACGCCGACGATGTTGGCGATTTGCACCATGGTGAGAGGGCGGAGATGAGTGGGGCCGTGCTCGAGAAACTCCTGCTGATGTTTAACGATCTCGGTGGCGATGTTGTGGATCGTTTGCTGCCGCTGATGAATGCTCTTAATTAGGAATTTTCCGCACCGAATCTTTTCTCGGATGTATTCCTTTACCTCGGCGCCGTTTCCGTCGCCAGACATGAGGTCTTTGTAGGTGTTGCTGATCCGCAGATGTGGGATTTGCTCCCCGTTGAGCGAGATGGACCATTCGCCGCTGATTTTTTCCACGTTCACATCCGGAAGCACGTAATTATTCGGGTCGGGCGAAAAGACTTGCCCGGGACGGGGGTCAAGGGTGCCAATAAAATTGGCGTGCCGCTGGACCTGCTCGGGCGACATGCCGAGCTTTCGTCCAATTTCGGGGAAACGCCGTTTGCCGAGGTCTTTGAGGTGATGTTCGACGATTCGATATTCTTGGGAATTTTCTTTGCCGATGCGGCGTAATTGGATCAAGAGGCAGTCGCGCAGATCCAAAGCTCCCACGCCAACAGGGTGAAACGATTGCACCAGGTCCAACATGCGGCGGAAATCCTCCATCGGGATACCGGTGTTTGCGGACATCTCCTCTGGGGTGGTCTGAAGGAAACCGACGTCGTCGATGTTGCCAACGATCAGTTCGGCATTCCGGCGATCTTCTTGGTTCAGATCGAGCATGTTCAGCTGATCGAGCAAATGCTGCTGGAGGGTCTCCTCGTTCACGATCGAGTCGAAGAAAAACTGTCTCCGCTCCTCCTCATCGGAGGTGCGCCCCGAGTAGCTGGCGCTCTGTGCCATATAATCGCGCCATTCTTCGTCGAGCTTGGCCAGCTTCTCGAACTCGTCCTTGAAATCTTCCATCTCCCGCTGTTTATCCTCGATCGAAGGCTCGGTGATATCTTCCTCGATGACTGGGTTGGTCTGGAGCTCTTGCTGGATAATATTGCGCAACTCGAGCATCGGAGCTTGCAGAATCGCCAGACTTTGCTGGAGCTGAGGCGCGAGCGTCTGCTGCAGCGACATGTTCTGAGATTGGTGCATTCCGGGGTTTGCCATTACTTTATACGTTATTAGGTATATTTCCTGCTGCAAGAAGAAAGTGTGCCTTTTTTAGCCTGATTTTGCCACGAAGCGGATTTACTCTTCTCTTCAAATGTTTCCGACCATGAAAAAACTCACCCCAACTCATCTCATTGCCGCCTGCGGGCTGCTTGGATTGATGGCCCTCGTTCCGCTCGGGGCGCAGTCGACCGCTTCCAATGACGAATTGATGCCCTTGGTTCAATCGATCGCGGCCCAGCAAAAGGTGATCGATCAGAACCAAGCGAGTATCGATAAGAGTTTGGCCACGATTCAGGAAAATCTCCGCCAGGCAAAAATTTACATCAGCCGGGCCGGTGGTAGCACCACGAAATGAAAACGCTCTCTCTTTTTCTCGTCGCCTCCATCCTCGGGTTCTCGGCCGTTCGTATCCACTCCCAAGCTGCACCTGCTGCCACCGCAGGGGCCGCCTTGCTTCAGATGAAGACGGCGAACGAGGACCTCATTGCCCGCCAAGCGGCCACCTTGCAATTGCTTAAGACCATGGAAGCGGATTCGAATCAGATGCGGATCGTTGCGAAGCGGAAGTAATCGGACGCTGCTTCCCGCAGGGGGTCATTCGGGTGAACCAGGGATCCAAGACATCAAGCGTCGATCGGTCCCACGAAAACCGAGTTGCTCGTAAAGGCCTCGGGCGTGGATGTTTATATCCTCCACTTCCAAATGGAGAATCTTGCTTCGGAGCGTTGGGGCGGTTTGTTGCGCCCATTGGAGAAGTTTTCGTCCCCATCCTTTTTGGCGAAATGCCGGAGCGACGTAAACTTCATCGATAAATGTTTCGCGCCCGCCGTGCATGAAGCTGAAGCCGTGGCAAAGCGTGATATATCCCGCAGGCGTCCCTTCGTCGCGCAGCAACCCGATCTGGCCAAGTTGGGAGTTTTTCAAAAATTCCTCCAGCATCCCACGACACGTCGTCGCGGAAAAATCGTAGCCGCTTTCCGTGCTGAAAGCTTCCATCAGGGTCACGAGGCCGTCGATTTCGTTGAGGAGAACGGGGCCGATCTCCATGTTGCGATTCCTTCTAGGCGGATTCTTTCTCGCCTTTTTTCAACTCGAGTTTCCGATAAAGAGTCGCGATGCTGATATCGAGCATGCCGGCGGCTTTTTCGCGCGATGCATTCGTGAAGGCGAGCGTCTGCTCAATGTAACGGCGCTCCATTTGGCGCACGAACTCATCCAGTTTCTGCCCGATACGCCATTCGACATTCGGTCCGTTGAGGGTGGTGTCCTCGTTATTAGCTACCTGCGGAGGGAGGTCGTGCGGTTTGATCAAGCCATTATCACAAAGGGCACAGGCGCGCTCGATCGCATTCTCCAATTCGCGAACGTTGCCAGGCCAAGAGTAGCGGGCGAGGAGTTCGAGGGCCTTAGGTTCGATTTTTTTGGGCTCGGTGCTGGTTTGCGACGCGTTTTTGGCGAGGAAATGATTCACTAAGAGCGGAACATCCTCGAGCCGGTCGCGCAGGGGAGGCAGTTCGAGCGGGATGACGGCGAGGCGGTAATACAAATCCTCGCGGAATCCGCCGTTCTTAATTTTTTCGCTGAGCGCCTCATTGGCAGCGGCCACCACGCGGACATTGATCGCTACGCTCTTGGTTTCGCCGACTCGGCGAATGTGTCGTTCTTGGAGCACGCGCAGCAGTTTGGTTTGCAGAGCGAGCGCCATGGAATTGACCTCGTCGAGGAAAATGGTGCCGTCGTTGGCTTCCTCGAAAAGTCCCAATTTATCCTGTACCGCCCCGGTGAAGGAGCCTTTTTTGTGACCGAACAACTCGGACTCCAGCAGGTTCTCGGGCAATGCGGAGCAGTTAATGGCGACGAACGGATGATGCTGGCGATGGCTATTGTAATGGAGTGCGCGGGCGACGAGTTCCTTACCCGTGCCGCTCTCCCCTTGGATCAAAATCGTGCTATCGGTATCGGCGACTTTGGCGATTAAATTGTAAATCGCCTGCATTTTGCCACTGGTTCCAATGATGTTCTCGAACTTGTATTTTTCTTTCAGTTCGCGCTTTAGATAGACATTTTCGCGAATGGCCGCTTGGAAATCCAACGCGCGTTGTACGGTGAGCTGAAGCTCATCGATTTTGAACGGCTTTGTGATGTAATCGAACGCTCCGAGTTTCATTGCGTCCACCGCCGTTTCGACCGACGCGTAGCCCGTAATCATGATCACCGCCGTATTCGGGAGCTTCTCTTTGCACTCCTTGAGAATGTCGAAACCACCGACTTTCTCCATCTTGATATCAACGATAACTAGTTGAGGCGCAGCCTTTTCCAACTGGTCCAGCGCTGCCACAGAGGAACTGAAGGGCATGGCCTGGTGGCCTTTTTCACGACAGAGAGTAGCGATGACCTCCACCATGGAAGGTTCATCATCGACGATCATTATTTTTGCCATATTCAACGATGCTATCGCAGAGTTGAGAATCAGCAAGAAAAATGTAAAAACAATTATCAGAATTGAGTCGAAGAGAAGCCGTAATCGAGCAGTTTGGTCGAGTCGTCCCAGATTCCGGGATGATTGGTGTGGAGGACGACCGCCAGATATTCGCGACCATTTCGCAATGCGGAGCTAACGAGCACCTGCTGCGCCTGACTGGTGTAGCCGGTCTTAATCCCGATGCAACCAGGATAGCGGACGAGCAAGCGGTTGTGATTGCGGAGGGGCACCATGCCCCGGGGAGAGTTCCAATCAAAGCTCGGAGTGCGGACAATTTCCCGAAAAAGCGGCAGTTGCATCGCGGCTCGACTGATGAGCGCGAGATCGTGCGCGGTGGTGAAATGCTGCGGGTGGTGCAACCCGTTGGGATTCATGAAGTGACTGTCGGTGGCTCCGAGTTCGGCCGCGCGTTGGGTCATTTTTTCGGCAAACTGCGCGACGCTTCCCGCGTTATCGCGAGCCAGCGTCATCGCGACGTCATTCGCACTTTTGAGCATCAGTCCGTAAAGCAACTCCCGGCGCGTGTAGGTTTCGCCTGGTTTGAGATCGAGCGAACTGGGTTCCACCTTAGTATCGTCGAGATTTACGATCACTTTCTCGTCGAGATGTCCGGCCTCGATGATCAGCAAGGCGGTGAGAATTTTGGTCGAGCTAGCTGGGAAGAGGCGTTTGTCGGCATTTTTTTCCCAGAGAAAGGTGCCAGCGAAACTGTCCATCACGGCTGCTCCGTCCGCCGCCACCATCGGCTCCTCCAGAGCCCTCGCTGGCGAGGCCAGTAACATCAGGGCGATTCCGGCAAGCCAAGTCTTCCAAGTCATGGTCCGACAATTTTTCCAGCGATCATCATCCAGGGGATTGGCCGCTTGTTTTGCAGGATGGTTTCGTAAACATCGCCCAAGCCGATGTCGCCTGCGGAAATGGCGATCGCGTCGGCGCAAGCTCCGGCGCGGAATACCCCGAGGCGCCCCTCCTGACCGAGTGACCGCGCGGGATTGCGGGTGACCATTTCCACGATCTCGACCGGCGACACATTCGGAAACGCCTCCGAAAAACAGCGCATCTCGGCGAAGAGATCGAGCTTGTCATTGCTCGCTAGGCTGTCCGTCCCGAGGCTGATGTTGGCGTTCGCCGCCAGCAGCTTTTCGTAGGGGAATGGTCCGTGTTGGAAAAATTGATGGCTTTTCGCGCAATGAGCGACGTGGATTTCCTTCCCGCGCGCCCAGCGAGCAATGAGCGCCTCGTCGTCGCCGCTCAGTTCGTTCAGGTGAACGAGCAAATGCTCCGGGCGAAGTCCGCCGTGTTCGATGAGGTGTTGCAGCGGCGTTGCCTGTCCGCAATCGCTCATATCGCGACCCAACCCGGCGAGAAATTCGTGGAGCGGCCCGCTCCCGTCCCGCAACATCTGCATTTCCTCGGCTGACTCCGCGACGTGGGTGGTGACGAGCATCCCGAGCGCCTCGCCCGCCTCCGCGCACAGGCGATAAAGTTCCGCTGACGCCGTGTAAGGGGAGTGCGGACTCAATGCGAATTGGGTCAACTCCGAATCCGAAGGGTCAAAGAAAAGCATCGCACCGTGCATCGATTCCTCGGTGTGATGGCGCAGGCGGACATCGAGCATCTCGTAGCACCACCAAGTCCGCAGGGGCAATTCGGGGCGGCGGACCATCAATTCGGGAAACGCCTCGATATTCACGACCGAGGTGGTTCCGTGGCGGAGTAACTCGGCAGCGCCGGCCTTGGTCGCGTCGAGATAATCGTCGTCAGTTAGATTTCGCTTCGATGCATTGATTCGCTGAATCCATTTCGCGAAGGTCGTCTGGGTGAGAATGAGGTGCCGCAGCGAACTGTATTCGAGGTGACAATGAGCGTTAATTAGCCCAGGCATGAGAATGACCTCACCCAGATCGATCAGTCGCGCTGAGTGGGCAGCCCACAAATCGGTGAAACGCCCGACTGCTGCGATCTGGTTTCCCTCCACCAGCAAACCTCCATCCTCCAGTGGCGGCGCATCCATTCCCGCTAGATAGCGGGCACGATATAAAGTCAGGTTGGAGGTCGAGAGGCTGATAAACGTTTTTTTACCTTCTCCCGGGCGGCGGCGACAAGAAGATTGCAACATTCCTCGCAAGGCAGGGGAATGAAACCTTGTCCGCGTTCAAGTAAATCGTGGCTCAGATTGGTCTTTCCAGAGGGAAGGGAATGGATGGGGAAGTCCGCTTCGATTTTCCAAGTGATCGTTTTCAGGCAGTTCGTCGCGGCGCACAGTTCGCCGATTAACTCGTCGGCCTCGGGGTTCTCGATCAATCCGGTCACGCGATACATCCCGGTCTGGCGGCTGACGGTGTCGCGCAGGTTGACGGGGAGGCCGCGGTTTTCTTCGAAGGCTCGGGCGGTGCCAAGCATGGCAGGGTAAAAAAACTCCAGCGCCCGCACGGTTTCCCTCGCGTCGGGCAAGGTTAGGAGCCAACCGCGTTGCAGCGTGGGAGCGGTGCGCAGCGGACGGTATTTTCCGGCGGCATCGTATTTGCCGAGATCGATCGCATCCTCGGGTGTGGTGTATTTTTTAAGCTCGGCTAGGTCCGCGTCGAGGTGATGGCGAAGTTCGAAAACGTTCCCGTCTCGGGTAATGCGAATTTCCCCGAGAAACGCCCGGCCTTCGTTCAGCCAAGTCAGTAATTTTTCTGCAAGAGAGCCGCTCATACGGTCCCGGCGAGGGTGTGCTTTTCGTCAAACGCTCGCACTTGATCGAGAATCACATCCGCGAGCAGCGGCGAGGTGCCGATCGCACTGGCGTAGTAAAGTTTCCGGCCCCGCAAGGCGATCGGATTTTGCCAGAAAAGTCCGATCTGACTGACCGCTCCCATCGGCTGCGGAGCCATGCCTAGGAGCACCGGGATGTCCTCGTAACTATGGAGCCCATCGGCGATGAAAAACGGAACGACGATCACATGCTCGAGAGTCGTGAGTTGATCCCACTCCGCCACCGCTGGTGTTTCCTCCATGAAGGCATCGACCACTTCGCCGAATTCCTCCAACTGCCGAATCCTTGCGACCTGATCACGAATGGCTTGGGCGGAATTTTCATTCAACCCGGTGCCGTGTCCGACGATGACCAGGCTAGATTGTTTCAAATCCACCCCGGGCGCTACCTCCCGGGCGCGTTGCAGGATTAGACCGGTCATGTTGGCATGACTGCCGACGGGTTCGCAGTATTTGATGATCTTGCCGTCGCGTTCCGTCAGCGCCCCGTCCAATCCGAACTCGCGCGGCAGGATGGTCTGCGTGAAATATCCTTCGCTGATGAAATTGGGCACGATGTAAACCTCATCCGCCTCTACAATTCGCCAGATCTGTCGGAAACTCGGTTCCTCTTTCCAGAAACAGGAATGCACTTCGGAAAAAATCCCCCGCTTCCGCAGCGTGGCCGCGTGCTGGTGGGTCGGTTCGCTCGAATCCGGGTTCAGCGTGGAGCCGTGTCCAGCGAGGATGAGGGCGCAGTTGGTTTTTTGCATACATTCCTTTACGTTCAGAAAGTTCTCCTCGACAAGTTTGCTCGAAAAAACTTCATCCTACTGCGAACGATCTGTCGATATGCGATTTTTCTTCCTTCTCTGCCTGATCCCAGCGTTGCTCGGGGCCGCCCCGTTGGACAACGTCCGACAGCTCGTCGTGAGCATTGCGCCAGATTGGAACAACTCACAGGGCCGCCTCCAGCGCTTCGAATTCGTCAGAGGCAATTGGCACCCCGTCGCTCCCTCCATTCCGGTGCTTTACGGAAAAAACGGCCTCGCTTGGGGACGCGGCGTTCTCGGCCCAGAACAAACCGGGCTCCGCAAAGTCGAGCGCGACAAACGCGCTCCCGCTGGACTGTTCGCGATCGGGAAAATCTACACCTACGACTCAGCCCTGCCTCCCGGGGCGGATTATCCATTTCACACCGTCGGTCCGAACGACGCCTGGATCGACGATCCGACGCTACCTCACTATAACCAGTTTATTCGCATCGATCCGGCTGCGCGCCCACCGTGGTTTGAGAAACAAAAAATGCGCCACAACGACTTCGCCTATCGTTGGCTGGTCGAAATCCGGCACAACGCCGACCCGCCGCTTCCCGGCGCAGGTAGCGCGATTTTTTTCCACATTCGGCGTGGGCCCACCCGTCCAACCGCCGGGTGCACCACCATGGCCGAAGGCGATCTCGTCTCGCTCATCCGCTGGCTGCGGACAGACGCACAACCGCACTACGTCCTGCTGCCGCGCGCGGAGTATCTCCGACTCTGGCGCACGTGGCATTTACCTCCGCCGGAAATCGCCGGGCTCTGATTATGTTACACGATTCCATCGTTTATTCTGCGCGGCGACGGAACAGTTCTTGTCGGGTTCCCCACGGAATTCTAAATTAATGACCGAATGAGTGGACTTTTCCTAACCGCCGGACGCCGCCTCAAACTCCTTCAGGAGCATGATCACCATACTCAGTGGTGGGATCTCGACGAAACCCGAGTTTGCCGGATTTGTGGACATCTGATCATTGGTAAAAACATCCTCATCACGCTCGACGAAAAAGAGCTGCCACATTTTGCCTGCCCGAGTTTCAAATGCTCGGGATCGCTCGACGACCTGGATTATCCGCGGCTTAATCTCTAAGCGCTTCCGGGTTAGGAGCTCGCACTCGAATACCGGCGTAGCGCGGTTTTCCAAAATAGTCGGCTGAGCACCACCACGGTCACCGAGGCGAGCGCGAGTTGTAGGCAGATCGTCACATTCAGATCCAAGCCCATGAGCACGCGGGCGGGCGTGTTGGCCACGATGATCACCGGGATGACGTAACTGAAAATCACGCGGAAAACTCCCCGGAAAACGACGTCCGGATAGCGCGCGATGTTGAAGAGATTGTAGTAACCATGAATCACTCCCTGAGCCCGGACGATCCAGAAGCTGATCGTGGCGAGCGTAAACATGATCGAATAGTGAATGCCAATGCCTAGCACGATGGCGGCGAGGTAAGCAGCGACCTGCCAAGGCGCAGGTTGGATGCCCATTTTCACGAGGGAAAACACCACGATGGCGATGCCGACGAGACTATTAATCACACTGTCCGCCCCGAAGCGGCTGGTCGATACGATGAATTGTGAATCCACCGGCTGGAGGAGCAGAAAATCAAGTTTTCCCGTGCGGACTAGCTCCGGAAGATTGGCCAGATTGGTGTAGAAAAATGCTTGGAAAAGTTGGCCGATGATTTGGTGCGTGCCGACGAGCAGGACCACCTGCCATTTCGTCCAGTCGCCGATTCGATTCACGTATTGAAAAAGCACTTCGATGAAGAAAATCTGACCGGCAAACCACAGCAGCTCGACCGCCATCCAGAGCAGGAAATTCGCCTTGAAATTCATCTCCCGGATGAGGGAATTGCGAAAAAGCATCCAGTAGATCTCGAAATAGCGCCGCATTTGTGTATAAGAGAAGGGTTGCGCAGCGGATCGTCAAGACCGCGTGCAGCTCCGACCAACTTGTGATCGCAATGATGAAGAAACTCCCTCTGGCAATAATGTTAGGATGGATCGCCTGCGTTCCGCAACGGGCCTCCGCCACCGACATTGTCACCCTCTCCGGCAAAAAATATTTCGAAGTGCGCGATATTCGCGTCCGGGGAAATATGCTAACCTTCAGCACGGAAAGCGACATCGTTCGCGTTCCGCTGACGGACCTGCCGCCGGCCCTTCGCGCCCGCTATGCGGCCGAGGTTCCCAAAGCGGCTGTGCCAAAGGCGACCCCGCAAACGCTCGTTCCCCAGCAGGGAAGCACGCCGGTGACATCCGCCGGAGCGGGCAGCCCACACGATCTCGTGGTTGCCACCGGAAATAAATATCTCGCGCAGATGGCGGAGGATTTGCAGGCGACTAAAACGACCGGTCCAGCGACCTACTCGGCAGCGGACGCTTTCTCGATCGACCAACTCGAGGAAGCTCGTCGAGATGCGCTCGCGAACGGACGTCCGGTGGCATTTTTCGTGGTGAACGACGCTGTGCTGATCGGGCCGTCGAAGGCGAGCGACGCAAACGCGAAAGGTGCCTTCGCCCATTTCGTGCAAACCTTCGCCCGCAGTGTCACGCCCGTGTTTGTTTTTCCCGAGCACGACATGGCAAAATTTCCGCCCGTGCTGACCACGGCGCTAGCCAAGCCGTCGCTGGTGTCCGTGCCCCGGGTGGTCTTTACCAACTCGGAGGCGACCGAAGTGCTAGCGGATTTGTCTCTCAGCAACGACCGGATGACTTTCGCTCAGCGCAACGAGGTCATCTATCCCGCAGTGGGAATGATCAAGCGCTGGTATGTGCGCATTGCGAACTCGCTGCCGTGATCGGTCTAACCCTAATTGACGCGGTCCCGGTCTTCGTCGAATAAGACGACTGCCATGATCGCCCTTCGCGAAGATATTCCAAACGAACTGACCGATCGAGTCGGAGGAATGTTCGCGCCGGGAGGCGTCATGGCGAAAGCCAAAAACTTCGAACACCGGCTTGAGCAGCAGCAGATGGCCTCGCTCGTGGCCGGTGCGCTGGAGGCTCAGGAACATCTTATCGTCGAGGCGGGCACCGGGGTCGGTAAGTCGCTCGCGTATCTCATCCCCGCTGTGCTTTACGCGAAGGAAGCCAAGAAAAAGGCGGTCATTTCAACCCACACGATCAATTTGCAGGAACAGCTTGTTTACAAGGACATTCCGCTTGTCCAAAAACTGTTGCCGGATGACTTCGAGGCCGTGCTCTTGAAGGGGCGGCATAATTATTTCTGCGCACGACGGCTTGAGCGTGCGATGAATCAGGCGGGCGAACTTTTTACCTCACCCGAGCAGGAGGAATTACAGCGGATCTGGAAGTGGAGCCAGACGACGAAGGATGGAACTCTTTCCGATTTTGCGATCGAGCCCGATGCTCAAGTCTGGTCACACGTTTGCAGCGAGCAACACATCTGCACGCCTAAATCGTGCGGGGCGGATGGGAAATGCTTCTATCAGCAAGCGCGCAAACGCTTCCTTTCCGCTGACGTGGTGGTGATGAATCACACCCTGCTTTTCATGTTGCTAGGATCGCCGGCGGAAATGGGTGAAAAGGAGAGCGGTTACATTTTTGCTAACGATTTTCTCATCCTCGACGAGGCGCACACGGTCGAGGCGGTGGCTGCGAAACACATCGGGCTGGGCGTTTCGCAATATGGACTCCGCAATGCTATCCAACGGCTTTACAATGCGAAGACCAAGAAGGGATTGTTCACATTGTTAGGAGACGGCGAGGGTGTGCGGCAGGCAGTGCGCTCGCTGGATCAGGCAAACGAATTTTTCGATGAGGTCGAGGAGGCCTGCGAGTTTAAAAAGGGGCGTGAGTATCGTGTGCGCAGTCCAGAGCTAGTCCGCGATACCATCACCTCGCCGTTGGCGGATCTGCAGGCGTCGATCATCAACTGCTTGAAGCGCGTGGACGATGAAATTACTAAGGCTGAGTTGCAGGACATGGGCCGACGAGTGCGCGACGCCCGGTTGGGCATCGCCGATTTTCTCAATCAGGAAGCTGGACAGAGTGTTTACTGGGTGGAAAAGACCGGAAAGCTGGGCGCATCGGTTTCACTTAACGCCGCACCGATCGATCTTGCGCCGCATCTGCGGCAAATGTTATTCCGTGAGAAAAATTCCTGCATTCTTACTAGCGCCACGCTCGCGACCGGACGCGGTGATCTGGGATATTTCCGGACCCGGATGGGCGCGGATGACGTGCCCGGGGAAATGATCGGGAGTCCGTTTGATTACGAGAAACAGATGCGCGTCCACGTGGTTAGAAAAATGTCCGATCCGCGCGATGCAGACTACGAGGATTCTCTGCAAAAATGGATCGCGCATTTTCTGGAGGAGAGTAACGGGCGGGCTTTTGTCCTTTTTACTAGCTACAAAACACTCCAATCGCTCGCCGAAAAAATGGAGGACTATTTTGCCCAATCGAAATGGACATTTCTCGTTCAAGGCAAGGGCATGCCGCGCCACCGCCTCATCGAGGAGTTTAAGAGCAGTGGAAACGCCGTGCTTTTCGGTACCGATAGTTTCTGGCAGGGAGTCGATGTTCCCGGCGAGGCGCTGAGTAATGTCATTATCACGCGACTGCCTTTTGCCGTGCCGGACCATCCGCTGATCGAGGCCCGACTGGAATTGATTCAGGAGCAGGGGGGGGATCCGTTTGCGGAATTTTCCTTGCCTGAGGCGATCCTGAAATTTCGGCAGGGTGTCGGTCGACTCATCCGCACCCAGCAGGATCGCGGCATCATCGTCGTGCTCGATAACCGCATTCTAACCAAACAATACGGCAAGGCGTTTCTCAACGCGTTACCTCCGTGCCCAATCGAAGTCGTCTGACCGACTTACTCTCCGAGCAGCCAGACCAATTGCCCGTCCACCGGCGCGATGCGCTCACACGGATAGCTCGTGCCGCGGCGCAGAATGGTCTCGACCAGCGGCATCTTCTCCTTGCCGTTGACTAGGAACACCGCTGCCCGCGCTTCGTTGATGAACGGAAAAGTCATGGTAAGCCGCCACACATTCAACTTGTCCACATAGTTAGAAACGACGCGTCTTTTCATCTCTTTCAGCGCTTTGGTGTTAGGAAAAAGCGAGGCGGTATGCCCGTCGTCGCCCATTCCGAGCAGCACTAAATCGTGCCGAAAATCCGGGAAGCGTTCGAGTTGTTCTTCGTAGTCCAAGGCGGCGGCGGCTGGTTCGATCTCGCCGCGCATGCGTAGAATGGTCGCAGTGGTTCGTTGCAACCAGGCTTCGTTGGCCATGTGATAGTTGCTCATCGGATCGTTCGGAGGGACGCAGCGTTCGTCACCAAAAGTGATCACCCATCGACTAGTGTCGGGAGCGAGGGTGGCCAGTTGGGCGTAGATGGCCTTTGGAGTATTCCCGCCGCTGAGGGCTAGAAAAAATTGCCCGCGCTCCGCAATCGCCCGCCCGGCATGATCGAGAATGAGTTGGGCCGCGTCGGCTACAAAATAATTGGAACGCAGGATGTTAGGCATGGGACGGTTGTATCAGGCTCGAGAATATACGTAAAATTAGAAATCGGCCCGATTAGGCCAGTTTTGCGAGAGCGGCCAGTTCCTCCCAACGCTCGTAAAGTCCGGCCACCTCGGCCTGATAACTTTCGAGTTCCGCGAGCAGGGCAGGGGCTTCCTTTGCTCTGGAAACATAGAATTCTGGGTCGTCGAGCAGCGTCTGTAACTCGGTGGCTTTCTTTTCGGCAGCATGAATCGTTGCCTCCATGCTATCGAGTTCGCGTTGTTCTTTGAAGCCGAGCTTTTTTGGTTTGGGAGTCGAGGTCACAGGTCCTATGGGACTTAGAGGACCTATTTCTTTGGGAGCGGAAGCCTCCTTTTCCCTCGCCTGACGCGCCGCTCGCTTCTCCAAGTAGTAAGAATAGTTGCCCGGTTGAACAAAGACGTCGCCGTCCTCAAAAGCCACCACCTGATCACAGATGCGATCGAGAAAGAAACGGTCATGGCTCACGACTAACACTGCGCCATCAAAACGCGCGAGCGCCTCTTCTAACATTCGCAGACTCGCGAGATCGAGATCGTTTGTCGGTTCGTCGAGCACGAGAATGTTACCGCCGCGTTTCAAGACTTTGGCGAGCATCAACCGCGCGCGCTCGCCGCCGCTGAGTTTGTCGACTCGTTCGTTGACCCGCGCATCGGCGAACAAAAACCGCCGCAAGTAACCGCGCACGCTAATTTTTTGCTCACCAAAGCTTACCACACCGTCTGTGTCCTCGATCTCCTCGATCACCGTTCCACTACCCTTCAAGGCCATCCGCACCTGGTCGATGTAATTGAAGATTATCTTTTTACCGACCGTGGCCACGCCTGCATCGGCAGCGCGTTCGCCCATGCACATTTTCAGGAGCGTGGTTTTGCCGACGCCATTGCGACCGACCACTCCGGTGCATTGTCCGGCCCGCAGGGAAAGATTCAGGTTAGTAAACAGCCAACGTTTGTTGCTGCCTTCGCCGACGCAGGCACCCGCTTTCGCGAGTTCCACTCCGATGTCGCCCATTTTCGGCGGTGGAGGAATTAGGAGATCCATCTCCTTTTCCTCCGGTGGCGCGGATTGTCCGGCGATCTCGTAAAATTTATCGAGCCGCCCCCGCGATTTCGAACGCTGGGCGCGCACCCCGGCGCGAACGTATTCCAACTCCGCCTTGATAAAACGCTGCCGCCGCCGCTCCGATTGTTCGACGACGGATTGACGCGCCGCCTTCGATTCCAGATAAGCGGTGTAATTGCCCGGATGGGAAAAGCAGCGTCCTTCGGAGAGTTCGATAATCCGCGTCGCGATCACGTCGAGAAAGTAGCGGTCGTGCGTCACGAAAATCACCGCCCCGGCGAAATTGCGCAGGAAATCCTCCAGCCAGCGAATCGACTCGGCATCGAGATGGTTCGTCGGCTCATCGAGCAATAACAAATCCGGCTGCCCCACCAAAGCGCGGCAAAGCGCCACGCGTCGCTTCTCACCGCCGGAGAGAGGCCCGACTATTTTCTCCAAAGGCGGCGCGTCGAGAGCGGTCGCATAGGCTTTCGCGCGCGTGTCGAGATTCCAACCGTCGGCCAGATCGATATGGTGGAGAATATCGGCCAGTTCTGCTTCCGTCCCGTCGCCCTCCTCATACCGTCGCACCCACTCCTGCACATCCGCCCCGCCGGCCTCGATGTTTTCTCGGACTGTTTTCTCATTATCGAGTTCAAATTCCTGGGGCAAATAACCCACTCGCAAGCCTCGCCGACGCGAAATGTCGCCTGCATCCGCTGGTTGTTCCTGCGTGAGGATTTTCAGCAAACTCGTCTTCCCGCAGCCGTTCCTCCCCACCAATCCCACCTTCTCGCCTGCCGCCACGGCCAGCGTCGCCCCGTCGAGCAGACGTTGCGTGCCATAGACGAGCAAAAGCTCATTGACGGATAAAAGTGCGGGAGCGGCCTGAGCCATAGGACCGCCACTGACGTGGATGGACCGCTATTTGTCCAGCGGGAAAGAAAATTGTCCGCCCGTGCCGCCTACGCTACGAGCTCGACTGCGGGTCTTGGGAAGCCTCTTTTTCATCCGGCTCGTTTTCGGGCTGACCGTGGTGATGCTGCGTCTCCGCGTTTTCGTGTTTCCGGACTTCCTTTTTTACGTGCTCGGCGTGTTTCGACTCGGAGAGTTTGTGGAGATTTTTCGGTGATGTGTCGCCCATATTCGGTAAAACGGGATTGCTCCCCGCTCTGGTTGTATCTTCCTGCTTTGGGAAGGGCGATTTGCGCGTGGGGAATTCGCCTTTTTTGGAACGAATCGAATTTTTTACTATCGCCAATTTGGCATTTTGGTTCTTGAATCTTTAATTGGGGAAACAAGGACACTCAATACATCTATCTATGGCTACACTCGCGACGGTCGTTAACGGACTAAAATTCACCAACCCATTTATCATCGCCTCGGGCCCTCCGGGGACGAATTTGAATGTGATCGGGAAGGCGTTTAAGGAAGGCTGGGGAGGCGTGATTGCGAAGACGGTCAGTCTCGATGCGTCGAAAGTAGTCAACGTGACGCCGCGCTACGGCAAACTGATGGCGGCGGATAAGAAAGAAGTGATCGGCTGGGAGAATATCGAATTGATCAGCGATCGGCCGTTTCCAATTTGGCTGGAGGAGTTTAAAAAGTGCAAGGACATGTATCCCGAAGGCATCCTGATCGCGTCGATCATGGAGGAATACAACAAGGACGCGTGGATCGAAATCGTCGAGCGCTGCCAGGACGTTGGGGTAGATGCCTTTGAGCTGAATTTTTCTTGTCCGCACGGTTTGCCGGAGCGGAAAATGGGAGCCGCGATGGGCCAAGATCCGGGTGTTCTCGAAGAGGTCTGCACTTGGGTAATGTCGGCCGCGAAGTTGCCGGTCTGGGCGAAGATGACTCCTAACATCACGCATATCGAGGAGCCCTCCCGGGCCGCGCTCGCCGCCGGAGTCCACGGCATCAGTGCGATCAACACGATCCGCAGTGTGATCGGGGTGAATCTTGAAACGTTGCGTCCGGAGCCGAGCGTCGAGGGTTACACCACGCCGGGCGGTTATTCGTCGAAGGCGGTGCGGCCGATCGCCTTGCGCATGTGCATGGAGATTGCGACATTGATTCGCGACGAGTTCCCTGGGCGCACCCTTTCGGGCATGGGTGGCGTGGAAACGGGCGAGGACGCGGCACAGTTTATTTTGTTAGGAAGCGATACAATCCAGGCCTGTACCGGTCCGATGAAATTTGGCTACGAATATGTGAAGCCGATGAAGGAGGAACTGCTCGCATTCATGGAGAAGCATGGGTTTGAAACGCTGGCAGATTTCAAGGGCAAAAGCCTCGAATTTTTCACCACGCATGCCGATCTGGTGGTGCGCCAGAAGGCCCGCAAAGCTGCGCAAGCTGCGGAGAAAGCCGCGACCGAACAGAAGAAAATGGTCCAAGCCGATACCGAGTGGACAGGGGAGGATTTCGTCGCGCAGTCCAACGCGCTGGCGAATAACTAACCTGACGTTTAAAGAAAAAGAAAACCTCGTCTTTTTGTTTACTTAAACTCACAATTAGATTTTAGAAGGTAATCGTATATGAAAAAGACCACATTTTCTCTCGTTCTGAGCCTAGGAGCAGTCGCAGTCGCGAACGCGCAAACTTACGAGGCCGTCACGGGGTTCACCACTGCCTTGACCACTGGCACCTCGTCGTCCAGTGAAGGCTTTAATTTCGACAATTCCATTTTATCCGTCACCAATCTTTCTACGACGACGGGAAGCTACGTCGTTTCCTCTCTAGCCGACAATTCTGTTGTCCGACGCAATGGCGTTAATCTTAATCAATCCTCTGTCTGGTATGCGAGCAGCGGCGTTGGTACTAACCTGAATGGCGTGCATCAAGTGTCCTATGATCAAATGTTGATTAGTAACAGCCTTTATCAAGGCAGCGACAATACCTTCTCAAACACAGCAAATGCCCAAGGCGGCAACATCGAACGCCTCGACTTCACTTGGAACACCGCACGCATTGCCAGCGGCACCTTGCGTTTCGGTGTGTTTGATCGGGGAGCGATTGGCGTGCATGACTCTTTCGCGATTGCCGCCATCCTTTCGGTGGACGCGTTTGGTAATCCGCTCACTTACGGCACTCTCCTCAAGGTTAATGCGGGTTGGGGCGGTGCAACGAATGCCTACACCGATCAAAGCTACCGCCTTTTCCGTTACAACAACGGCAGTAACATCACGGCCAATACCGCTAGCAGCGAGACCGGCACGCAAGGCGTTGGAGGAGTGCTCATCAGCACGGCCGATCTTGGCATCGCTAACGGCACGAGCATTTACGGCTACTCTCTGATGTCGAACGACGTGACTGATCCTGCCAATCTTGGTGCCTTCCCGACGAATACAGACGGTGCTACGGGCGGTGGCGGCATCGACTTGGCGGCCATCAATGGCTTGGAAATCCGAGCGATCCCGGAGCCAAGCACTCTGGCTGCCTTTGCGCTTGGTCTGCCCCTTGCTGCTTACGCTTTGCGTCGCAAGCGGAGCTAGATTCTCGAAATTGGAATCAAAAGAAATGGCGATATTTTAGATCGCCTCCGAGGAACTGCCTAACCGCCCAGCCAGCCGAGGCCGAGGTTTGGTTCGATCTCCTCGTCCAGTTGAGAAACCAGTCCGCGCTCCAACCGGTGCTGGGCGACGTGAGCGATCATCGCTGCGTTGTCCCCACAATACTTTCCGGCGGCGATCATCACTTCGATGCCTTGGGCGGCGCACGCCGCTACCATCGCCTCGCGTAAGCGGGAGTTTCCTGCGACGCCACCGCTCACCGTGACAAACTTGGCGCGTTTCTGTTTTGCTGCGGTCATGGTTTTTTCCACTAATACTTCGATGATTGCTTCTTGGAACGATGCGCAGACGTCCGCGAGATCGTGAGAGGTTAGTTTCGGCAGGAGATAACGCACAGCCGTTTTTAAACCGCTGAAGCTGAATTGGTGGTCACCACTCTTCAGCATCGACCGCGGAAAATCGAAGCGGGTCCGGTTGCCGGTTTTTGCCACTCGATCAATTTCCGGACCGCCGGGGTAGGGTAGTCCTAACATCTTCGCGACCTTGTCAAAGGCTTCGCCTGCGGCATCGTCCACGGTTCGTCCGAGTAATTGATAGTCGCCCGCGCCGCGCACTTCGACGAGTAGGGTGTGTCCGCCGCTGACCACTAACGCGATGTTAGGAAGCACGCCCGACGGACTTCCGATGAAAGGGGAAAGAAGATGGCCTTCAATGTGATTGATCGCTAGATACGGCTTCCCCGTTCCGACCGCTAATCCTTTGGCCACGGAGGAGCCGACAAGGAGCGACGAGGCCAACCCCGGGCCGGAGGTGGCAGCGAAGGCATCGACTTCTGTGATCGCGACGCAGGCGGTTTGCAGCGCGGCCTGGATGAGCGGTTCGATGACCTCGAGGTGGCTCCGCGATGCGACCTCGGGAACCACGCCGCCGTAGGGACGATGGAGCTCGATCTGCGAGGAAATCTCCGACGCGAGCACACCACGACCGGGCGCGTAAAGCGCCACGGCGGTTTCGTCGCAGGAAGTTTCGATCGCGAGGATCATGCGCGGAGTTTAGCCGCGAATTTCCCGGAGTGCAGTGGAAATGCGCTCCCGCAGTTAGAAAGCGACGCGAACGCCAGCGGAGACGGCTTGGCGCTCGTAATTTTCCCGGCCCACCTCGGCTTCGTAGGAGACGTAGGTCGAGCAGCGAGGGTTCCATTCCACTCCAACGGAGGCACCGAGAATTGCGCTGTCTTGCCCGAGCGTTGGGCCGCTGACCGAGAAGCTGCCGCCCGTGCCGTTGGCAAAGCTGGCGGTGATACTGCGGGTGTCGTCGGCAAACTCATGCTGCCATTCCGCCCGAATTTCGGGGTGGATGGTGATTGTTCCCAGTTTGAAATTGGCCTGGAGATGACCGCCGACGCGGCTGCGGAGGGAATCTTCGCTGTTGCTAGCGAGAGACAACGGAGCCAGCGAACCATTTTCGTCGAACCCTGAGATATCGGAATAGATGTAAGCGAGCGACGCGGTTGGTCCGAAGGTAAAGACGCCAGCTTTGAGGTCGTAACCACCGCTGAGCAGGGCGTCGAAGGAGGCGCCGTCGGTGCTGCCATTGGCAAAGCCGTCGAGGCCGCGCCGGTGCGTGTCGAAGTTGCTCAGGCCGCCGCCGAGGACGCCGTTAAGGTAGATACCGTCGCGATACCATGTGCCATAAAGGGCGAGGCGCCCGGCCTCGACGGTGACATCGCCGTTCTCGATGAGGTCGGTGTCGGTATGCGCATAGCTAGCTGCAGCGCCGAGGATAAATTCGGAGCTAACACGGTAATCGAAGCCGAGGGTTACGCCGCCGGTCTGGAAATCAAAACCGCTCGCGTTGAAATTGTCTCCCACGTCAACATATTCGCCGTTGCCACTGACCCACACGCCCCAGTTGTTATCCGGCGTGGGAGCAAAGACTGGCGCCATGGATTTGCCGTCCTTAGGATCGAGCATGCGTTTGCCGTCGTGGTCAGCGACGGTCAGTCTCGAGGAGAATCCGCGGACCCCAGCGCGAGCAAGGGCAAGCTGGTCGGTGATGTTGCTGAAATGACTTTCCGAGTTGGAGCGGACGATTTCGAAGAGCGAGGTAAACTCCTCGGGAGCGATCCGGTCGAAGTCACGCGGAAGATCCGCTACGTCCTGCTTGAGCAGGAAATCGACGACGTCTTTTTGACGGTCGTCGCCGGAAGTCAAATCGATCGCGCGCGCGGCGGCTCGTTGGTTTGGGGTGATGGCCAAGCCGAGGATTTCGCTTAGATTAGTAAAGAAATCCTCAAATTGGGTGGCGGCGAACTCGAGCCGCACGGCGTTTGGCAGATAGACAACGTCGAATTTAACGGTGGAGAGGCTTTGATCGACGGAGGCAAATTTCCCGGTGACGCCTCCGTTTGCGGTCAGGACATCAAACTGATCGTTCAATGCGGGCACGAAGCCGTTCAGGGTGATGACTTGAAGGTCGCCATTGAGGGACGCTTTTCCGCCGACCTTGAGCAGGTCGAAGTTGGAAGCAGAGGCGATTTCGATTTGGAGCACGCCAGTTTGCTGTTGGGTGTAATTGCCGCCGATGGTGAGAGTCCCGGGTGAGTTGCCGGGGCTGATGATGCCGCCACTGAGAAGGTTGCCAGACGTGACACCGTGGCCAGAAAAGGTAGCGCCGGCGTAGACGGATACCTCGGAACTTTGGAGCGAGCCGTCGAGAATGAGCGTTCCTTCAGCGACAATCGTCTGGCCGGTGTAGGTGTTTGCACCGGAAAGCCGCAACGTGTCGGGACTGACTTTGAAGAGGTTGCCTTGGCCGGAGGACAGTTGGGGAATGCCGACCTTTACAGTCTTTCCCATTAAAAACGCAGAAGTCTCGTCGGAGATGACGCCCGAGAAATCGCCTCGGGATACGACGAGGGTTGCCCCTGGTAAGCCGCCAGTTGGGAAGAAATCCGTGCCCGGTGCCAGACCGTCGATTTCCGCGTTCCGGTCGCCAAGGCCAATTGTGCCATTGCCGAGGAGTGTGCCAATGGTCGTCGGCACGCCGCTAATGTTCAAACCATGGAACGTGGGGAAATTCGAACTGCCGGTGCTGTTCACCGTGACGACATGGTCACCACCGAGTTGCTCGCTTGAGAAGATGAAAACGGAGCCGCCTTGATTGATGGTGAGATCTCCGGCGATCGAAGGAACGAGTGATTCTTTGTCCAATGCGAGGACGACATTCTTGCCGACCACAGTCGGGCCGGTGTAGGTATTGGCAGTCGTGCCGGTAAATAAAACGGCGCTGAACGGGCCATCGTCCAATCCAGCGAAATTAATTCCCGCGCTACCGCTGATCGCTCCGCTAAAGATGACGGCTGAGTTGCCAGTGCCTTCGGTGATAGTCCGGGTGGTGTCGCCAAGATCGACATCGCCGGAGAAGGTCAGGGTGTCGAACGCTTGTGGCGTGATCGCGAAGTCATTCCGGACATCGACATGGTTGGCAATAGTCACACAGGGCGCGGCAGATTGGCTGGAAACGGTGCCGCCGTTGATCGTGAAATTTCCCGAGCCCAGCGCGCTGTTCGTTCCAACAACGAGGGTGCCCGAGTCCAGAAAGGTCCCGCCAGAGTAATTGTTCACACCTCCCAACGTGAGTGAGTTCGAGCCCGCTTTGATCAAGCCGACCATGCCGGAAATGACGCCAGTGATTTCTGCGCCACTGGTATTGTTGACCGTGATCGTGTCGGACGTGACCAAAGCCAAGTTGCTTGTGATCCGAAAATAGCCCGCTCCCGATTGCACATCGATGCCCGTGCCCGCTAGGCCAGAAATGGTTAACGTGTTAGCTCCGCCGATGGTCACCGCCGCGGAATCCTTGATCGTGAGTAACTTGATGGAGATGTCCGCGCCAAGGGTCGTATTCTGGTTCGTCGCTCCGGTGGCAGAAAATATGACCTCTAGGCCAGAAGGCAGCGCGCTCAGATCCGTCGTTCCGGCGGCATCGCTGGAGAAATTCGTGTTGCTGGCGTTATTCGCGTTCCAGAGGGAACTTTGGTCGCCAGTCCAATAAGCGAAGTTTACGGGAACGCTGGCATACATTGGTTTGGTGGAGGCTAGCAAGCCACTGGCAGCGAGAGCGGCGAGGGACAGGGAGTGCGGGATTCGTGTTTTCATGGTGGGTGGATGATTAACGGGTTAATGTGGCTGCCGGTTGGAGAAGTCGGGTGGCTTAACTTCAACCGAACAGATGAGGTTTCAGCAATTCTGTTCAAGTTCTGTCAATCAAAAGGACACATTTTTTTGCCGTCCCGGTTCCCCGCGCAAAGGCACTAGCAAAACGGCCTTGCCCGGAGTGAACGAATCGACCGAGGCCAAACAGCGTCCAACCGAAGAGGAATGGCAGTCCATGGGACTGAAGAACGATGTTTCCGGTCGCCTGAAAAAATCAGGCCTAAAGCACGGAATATGCTTTAACCGAGGAGGTGACTTCGCGGTTTTCCAAACGATATCAGTTTCGGCGCGATCTTCGACAGGGTCTGTTCGGCCTGGCGTTGATCGTTTCGCGTGTCGCGCTGGCGTGGTCCCCGGGGACAGCGAGTCCCGGTGCGGTGCAGGGTTTTTCTGTGAACCGGACCGATCGCACCGACGTGCTCGCCTTTTACAACACGGTTTATTCTGCCTCGGAGGGTGCGGCTGGCCGAATCGCCTGGACGGGCAACGTCTCCACCGGGGTGGCCGGAACGACCAGCGCCTCCTTTAAGGATGATGTGCGTCGGCGGATCAATTTCTACCGGGCTCTGACTGGGCTGCCGGCCGACATTTCCTTTAATGCGACCAAGAGCGCGAAATGCCAGGAAATGGCCCTGATGATTTCCGCCAACAACGCCCTTTCTCACAATCCGCCATTGAGTTGGACTTTTTACACCGCCAACGGAGCCGAGGCCGCCGGGGCGTCGAACATTTTCCTCGGAAGTTACGGCCCGGACGCGGTGGACGGTTTCATCGCCGATCCGGGAGCGAGCAATTATCTCCTCGGGCATCGGCGGTGGTTGCTTTATTCCCTCGCTCAGGAAATGGGCACGGGCGATGTGCCTGCGTCCGGTGCAAATTCCTCCGGGAACGCGATCTGGGTGATTGGAAATTTCAAGGCTTCCGCGACCAAGGCCTTCGTGTCGTGGCCGAACGCGGGTTTTGTGCCGCAGAACCTCGTGCCGGATCGCTGGTCGTTGAGTTATCCAGGGGCTAATTTCGCCAGCGCCATCGTGACGATGTCCAAGGGCGGATTGGCCGTTCCGCTGTCGGTGATCTCTCGGACGGACAATGGCTACGGTGAAAACACCATCGCTTGGGAGCCAACCGGTTTGCCGGTTACCGGAGAAAACGACGTGACCTACAACGTGAATGTGACGGGCATTTCGGGCACCGGAGTGCCGACCTCGTCGGCGTATTCGGTGACGGCGTTCAACCCCGGTGTGCTAGGCCAGACCGCGGTCATTTCGGGCAGTGCGACTCCGTCAGTTTCGGGAGCGCCCTATACGTTCACTCCAGTCTCACAGGCCGACGCTTACCAATTGCTGATCAGCACCGGAAGCAGCGCGGCGGTGACCGAGGACGCGGAAACGACCACGAATTTGATTGATCTCACGGCGCCGGATTATTCGCTGACCCAAGGAACGGTGACGCGGAGCGGATCGTCGGCGTTTCACCTCGCGTTTCCGAGTTTTGCGGCGGGCGAGCAGGCTTTTGAGATCAATCGCGACGTTGTGCCAACGGCAGCGAGTCAGTTGAACTTTTACGATCTTTTCCGTTGGGTCACGACTGGCAGCCGGTTGAGCGTGGAGGTGAGCGGCGATGGCGGATCGTCTTGGACGGAAGTCTGGGGCCGAAACGGCAACGGAAGCAACTCGAGCAGTGGATGGGATGCGTCGTTCAACACGCGGTCGGTGAGTCTGGCAGCCTACGCCGGGAAAATCACCCGGGTGCGTTTCGTCTTTCGCTTCAGCGGATCGACCTTCATCGGGACGGACACAACGATGGGCGTGTTTCTTGATGACGTATCGATCACCGGTGGAACCGAACTCGTCAATACCACCACGACCGATCTGCCCGGCAGCGCCTCGTCCTTCACGCTCAACGGCTCGACTGCCGGGGGAGCGTTGGTGGATGGCACGTCCTACTATTTGCGAATTTTGCCAAAGGTCGGCACCCGCTGGTTCGGCAGCTCGACGATGAAATTCGTCACCGCGCAGAGCGTTCCAACGCCAACCCCGACTCCAACGCCAACCCCGACTCCGACTCCGACTCCGACTCCGACTCCGACTCCGACTCCGACTCCGACCCCGACTCCGACCCCGACTCCGACCCCGACCCCGACCCCGACCCCGACCCCGACCCCGACCCCGACCCCGACCCCGACCCCGACCCCGACTCCGACCCCGACCCCGACTCCGACTCCGACTCCGACGCCAACGCCAACGCCAACGCCAACGCCTGCGATTCAGCGCGTTATTTCCATCGCCGGGAATTTCACTTTTGGACCTCGCAAAGTGCGGACCCGAACCCAACGCATCCTCACGATTCGGAACACGGGCTCCACTCCATTAACCATCACGGGCATTTCCAAGCCGGCAGGTTTTCAGGGGAATTTCTTCGGCACCATTCCGCCAGGAAAGAGCCGGACCGTGACGCTGACCTTTTTTCCGACCCGCAAGCAGCCCTACAGCGGTTGGATCGGAATCAACTCGAACGCCACCGTAGGCAGCGGTTCGCGTTTCGCCACAGGCCGGGGACGTTAGTGATGGGGCGCCCGGCGCGTCACCTGTGAGGGGCGCGAGGAAAGGGAGCAGGTTTTCTTTGATTTCCTGATTCCCCGTTTGCCTTTCTCGTGTGTAATCTAGCCTCCAATCCCATGAAGGTTTCAGATTTGCGCGGTATTCTCCAGTATGTTCCCCGGTTTCGGGAGAAGACGTTTGTGATCGCGATCGACGGGGAGGTTCTCGATTCCCCGAATTTCGGAAACATCCTGCTCGATATCGCGGTCCTGCGTTCGCTGAATATCCGGGTCGTGATTGTTCACGGGGCAGGATTTCAGCTCGCGGCGGCGGGGAAAGCGCAGAGCGTCGAGCTTTCTAACATCGACGGCACTGGCATTACCGACGACGCCACGCTCGATTTAGCCAAACAGGTGGCGATCGGGCTGACCAATGAGATCATGCAGGGTCTGACAAGCGTTGACCTGCGGGCGGCTTACGCGAATACCGTGATCGCGCATCCGGCTGGCATCCTTGGCGGCGTGGACAACCAAAACACCGGCCGCGTCGAACGCGTCGATGACCGGTGCTTGGAGTTGTTTCTCCACGAGGGAATCGTGCCAGTGATTCCTCCGCTCGGTTTCGACGGCGAGGGACGGACGTTTCGGGTAAACTCCGATGCGATCGCGCTGGAAGTTGCCGAGGCTTTGCACGCAGCGAAAATTATTTTCATCTCCCCCCACACGGGTGTCGTTCTCGACGGAAATTTGATCGCCCAATTGTCCGTGCCGGAGACGGAGGAATTGCTCAAAAAACAACGGGCCAAACTCCCGTCCGGCATCGCCTCCAAACTGGACCACGCGGCCCGCGCCTGCCGGCTCGGCATTCCACGGGTGCATCTCATCAACGGCAACCTGAACGAGGCGTTGCTGACCGAGATTTTCTCGAACGACGGCGTCGGGACGATGATTTTTTCCAACGACTACCAGCAAATCCGACGCATTTACAAAAAAGACGTCCGCAACGTCATGAGCCTGATCCGGGAATCGGTGGACAATGAGGAATTGATTCACCGGACGCGGGCGGACATCGTCGCGCGGATCGAGGATTACTGGGTCCTCGAAATCGATCGCCGGCTGGTCGGCTGTGTGGCGTTGCACGCATTTCCGGAGGAAGCGAAGGCCGAGTTGGCCTGTCTCTATGTCGCGAGGGGAATGGAAAACCAAGGCCACGGGCGCAAGCTCATGGCTTTCGTGGAAAACCTCGCCCGCGAAAAGAATTACGGGCAGATTTTCGCGCTCTCGACCCGAGCGTTTAATTACCTCCAGCAGAAAGGCGGTTTCGTCGAATCGACCGCCGAGGAACTGCCCGTCTCGCGGCGAGAAAAATACGAGGCCAGCGGGCGGAACAGCAAGATCCTCGTGAAGAAATTCGCAAAATAATTCCATGCCCCGCATTCTGACCGGCATCCAGCCTTCGGGCACTCTGCACATTGGGAATTATCTCGGGGCAATGCGTCCTGCGATCGAGCTTCAGGAACAGGGCGACGCCTTTTATTTCATTGCCGATTATCATGCGCTGACCACCGTGCGCGATCCAGCCTTGATGCGACGTTATGTGCAGCAAGTGGCGCTGGATTTTATCGCCTGCGGGCTGGAACCGACTAAGGCGTGCCTCTTCGTGCAATCCGACGTGCCGGCAGTGACGGAACTGGCCTGGATCCTCAGCACCGTGACGCCCATGTCGTTGCTGGAGAAATGTCACTCCTACAAGGACAAAACCGCTCGGGGAATCGCGGCCGACGCCGGGCTTTTCACCTATCCCGTACTCATGGCGGCAGATATTTTACTCTACGACAGCGACATTGTGCCGGTCGGTCGTGATCAAAAACAGCACGTCGAGGTCACTCGCGACATCGCCATCAAAATCAACGAGCAATACGGCCCGGTCTTCAAATTACCGACGCCCGTGATTCGCGACGAGGTCTCGGTGGTGCCCGGGTTGGACGGTCAGAAAATGAGCAAGAGTTACGGAAACACGATCGATCTCTTTCTTGAGGAGAAAGCCTTGCTGAAAAAAATTCGCCAGATGCAGACCGATTCGACGCCGGTCGAGGAGCCCAAAGACCCCGAAAAATCGAGCATCGTCGCCCTTTTTCGGCATTTCGCCTCGGTAGAAGACGTCGCGCGGATGGAGGCGGACTTCCGCGCGGGAGGGATCGGTTACGGAGCGTTCAAGGATCGGCTTTTCGAGGCTATCTGGGCTCATTTCGCCCCGATGCGGACGCGGCGCGAGGCGTTGCAGGCCGAGCCAGGAGCGGTGGAAGCGATTCTCGCGGAAGGCTCCGCGAGGGCCGGGGCGGAGGCGGCGAAAATTCTCCAAAAAGTGCGCTCGGCGGTCGGTTTACAAAGAGCGCGCTGATCTGAAGATTAGGGATTGACAACCCCTCATCCAAACCTAGAAATAGATAGGGAGTTTACAAGTTATGGCAGAAAAAGAGTGGTCCGATAGCAATGAGTTTCGCGGTGGAAATGAGCGAGCGCACGACGCTCCCATCGCGTCTGAAAAAGTGATCATCGATCGCAAAGTTTTTTTCCTCGATCTGAAGGAAAACGCGCGCGGGCGTTTCATGAAAATCACCGAGGACGTTAACGGTCGTCGCGACACGATTATGTTGCCAGCGCCAGCGTTTGAGGATTTTGCCGCTGCCCTGAATCGTTTGGTCGATTACGAGCGGACGCTCTCGTGACGATTTGCCGGGGTTTCTTCCGGATTTTTGAGTTCGGCAAAGGTCAACCGGCCGGCATTCGTCTGGACAACCCCACCGATCACCACATCCACCGTCTCGCCGATCAGGTGCCGGGCATGGTTCACGACGACCATCGTACCGTCGTTTTTATAACCCACCGCTTGGTGAAAGTCGCGCCCTTCGCGGGCGAGGTTGAGTTCAATTGTGTCACCGGGAAAATCCTTCACCTGTAACGCCTTCGACATCTCATTGAGGTTGATCGCGGTCACCTTTTGCAGACGGGCCACCTGGCACAAGCCCGTGTCGTTGGAAATGATTCGCGCCCCGAGGATCTGGGCTAGGCGAATGAGTTCGCCGTCCACATCGCCAATGGCCTGCGTTTCGGTCTCGTGAATTGTCACTCCAACGGTCTCGGAGTGTTGCATTTCCTGAAGTTGTGCCAGCCCGCGTCGACCCCGCTCACGCTTGGTTGAGTCGCGGGAATCAGCCAAGCGTTGCAGCTCATTCAAGACAAAACGCGGGACGATGAACGGACCGCGGATGAATCCGGTTTTGCACAGCTCCATGATGCGGCCGTCGATGATGATGTTTGTGTCGATCACCACCGGCTGTTCTTGGACCGATTGCTGCCGGAAGCGGACGTAGGGTATGATCAGCGAAAATTCATCCCTGTTGCTCCGAGTGGCGAGCATCATCCCGAGATAACCAAAGAAGCAATAAGTCAGCAGACTAATGATCCACGCCGTGCGCTCAGGCACGTAAACCAGAATCTGTGAGGCTCGCAAAAGGTGGGCGAAAACTAGCCCGAGCAACAACCCGAAAGTAGCGGAAGAAAACGCGCGGAGCCGGATTCCGTCGAGCAGTCGGTCGGCAAGAATGGTGCCTAATCCGAAGATCGCCCCCCAACTCGCACCCATCCAGGGGCGGCCGCTTTCGACATCGAAGCACAATAACCCGGCTGAGGTGGCAAAAACCAGAAACAGCAAACGAAGCAGATTAACCGTTCGGGACGGGTTCATACCTTCGAAAAATCGCGAGAAAAAGCCATCCTCTTCCTAAAGCAGGAAAAGTGCCGCCTACGCGGTCGCAAAATACTTCTGCAGGAAAGTGAAAAACGCCCGCTGTGCCTCTAACGAACCGTGATTTTCTGGGTCTTCGCCTTGGTGGTCATCTCGGCCGGGACCGAGCCGACGAATTTTGCATCCAATCCTGCCCTGCGGAACAGTTCTTTTAGCTCCTGCAAATTAACCGTCGGCTGGTCCAAGTCCATGTAAACCACGTCGTGGTTTGCATCGATTTTGTAGCGCAAACCAGGGAGCACCTCGAGAGCATGTTCCAGTTCAAGAATTTTTTCCGGATCACGGACACCGGCCGCGTAAACTTCGAGTTCAATCATATTTGTCAGGGGATTCTCGAAAACTACACGAGCCTCGCAGAAACGGTCAATGGTTTTGCGCACGAATTTCCCCCGCACCGCTCCGAAAAATCGCCCGGGCGCAAAAATAAAAAATTCGGCGCTTGGCGGCATCCGCTCCGTTTGCTTTGTTTTGCAGATGAACGACTCCACCGCCAAACCCGCCGACGCCCAGTATCTCGATCGCAAAGACCCGATCGTCCGTATAGAACTCGAAGCCGGGGACATTTACCTCGAACTTTTTCCCGACGCCGCTCCCAAACACGTGGAGCGCATTCTTCTGCTGGCCAGCGAAGGATTCTATAACGGAATCCGTTTCCACCGGATTGTGCCCGATTTCGTAGCCCAAGTCGGAGACCCGAAAACGAAAAATGGCGTGGATGTTCCTGGCGCCGGTTCGGGTGGTTCGACCCACCCCAATCTCCCTCTCGAGGTGAATGCTGCCTACAAAAACAAACGCGGATCCCTCGCCGCAGCACGCACCAGCGATCCCAACTCCGCCAACAGCCAGTTCTACATCGTGCTCAAGGATGCCCCGCATCTCGATATGCAATACACCGTTTTCGGGCGCGTTTTGGGCGACGGGATGGCTGTCGTGGACCAAATCCGACGCGGCGACGCGATGCAGATGGTCGTCGTTAAGAAGTAACTTCTGAAGAGCATGTCCCACCCGCATTCGAAAATCATCATCCTCGACTTCGGGTCGCAATACACTCAGGTCATCGCCCGGCGGGTGCGCGAATGCCAAGTCTATTCCGAGATCGTCCGCTTCGACACGCCCGCCGCTACGGTGGCCGCATCAGGCGCTTGTGGCATCATTCTGTCCGGGGGCCCAGCCAGCGTTTACGCCGAAAAAGCGCCCCAGCCCGATCCCGCGATTTTCCGACTTGGGTTGCCCATCCTTGGAATTTGCTACGGCATGCAACTTCTCGCCCATCATCTCGGGGGACACGTGGAAAACTCCAACCGCCGCGAATTTGGCGCCGGAATTCTTAAACTCGAGACGACTTGTCCACTTTTCCGTGGATTGCCCGAAACCATCGAGGTCTGGAACAGCCACGGCGACAAAGTCACCCTCCTTCCCGCCGGGTTCGCCTCCGTCGGCACCACCGAAAACTCGCCCTATGCCGTTGTCGAAGATGCGGGCCGGAAATTCTACGGATTGCAGTTTCACCCCGAAGTCGCCCACACCCCGCGCGGGAGCGAGATTCTGAAAAATTTCGTCCACCAGATTTGCGGGGCGAAAAGTGATTGGACCATGGGCTCGTTCGTCGAGCAATCGTGCGAGGAAATTCGGGCGCAGGTCGGCGATGGTCGCGTTATCCTCGGCCTCAGCGGCGGAGTCGATTCCTCGGTGGCGGCGGCGCTTCTCCACAAGGCCATCGGCGATCGACTGACGTGCATTTTTGTTAACAACGGCCTCATTCGCCAGCGCGAGGCAGAGGCGGTCCAGAAACTTTTCGGCGAGAATTTTCAGATGAAACTGGTCACCGTCGATGCCTCGGAGAGCTTTCTTAGCAAGCTGGCCGGCGTGACCGATCCAGAAAAAAAACGTAAAATCATCGGCAACGAATTCGTTCGCGTTTTTGAGCAGGCCACTCGCGATCTCCAAGCCGATCATGCGCCCGGGGACGAATCGCAATACCGGTTCCTCGCCCAAGGCACGCTCTACCCGGACGTGATCGAAAGCGTTGCGATCGATGGCAACCCGGCCTCGTTGATTAAGAGTCATCACAACGTGGGCGGCTTGCCGGAGGACATGGATTTCCAGCTCGTCGAGCCGCTTCGCCAGCTCTTCAAAGACGAAGTGCGCTTGGTTGGGCTCGAATTGGGCCTGCCCCGCGAGGTGGTTTTTCGGCAGCCGTTCCCTGGTCCCGGTCTCGCCGTCCGCATCCTCGGCGAGATCACCGCAGAAAATCTGCGCGTTCTGCGCGAAGCCGACGCCATCGTGGTCGAGGAAATGAAATCCGCCGAGTGGTATTATAAAGTTTGGCAATCCTTCGCCGTCCTTCTCCCGGTGCGCAGCGTCGGAGTGATGGGCGACGAGCGCACCTAC
Organism: Chthoniobacterales bacterium; assembly: GCA_038228695.1. Lineage (GTDB taxonomy): Bacteria > Verrucomicrobiota > Verrucomicrobiia > Chthoniobacterales > DASVRZ01 > DASVRZ01. The sequence goes on along the minus strand of JBBRPA010000024.1, from coordinate 6,118 downwards.
GAAAACACCATCGCACTCCGCATCGTGGAAAGTCAGGACGGGATGACTGCTGACTGGGTCCGATTGCCCTATGATATTTTGGCCCGGATTAGCACGCGTATTATCAATGAGGTCAAGGGCGTCAACCGCGTCGTTTACGATATTAGCAGCAAGCCTCCCGCCACTATCGAGTGGGAGTAAGTTTGGGTGCGGCATCCTTCCATGCGGAATCTGATTGCTGAAGCGCTGGTCCGCCATCGTGGATCTATTGCTAGCCTTTGGTGGCGGCGCTGCCTTTTGCTAACGAATCTCACGCCGCCTCTTTTGCTCTGGGCTACTGGTGGCACCCAGCTCTGGGCTTGGATTTATGCAGCGATCGTTCACCACACCTTGCTGGCCGGTTTGTTTCTTCCTAACAATCGCGCGCTGGGGCCGGTTCTCCGGAAATTGCCGACCGGGGAAAACACCGTCTGGCTAACCATCGACGACGGTCCATCGTCCGACACCGTCGCCATTGCGGAAATGTTAGGAGCGCTGAACGTGACCGCGACCTTTTTTTTCCAGGGAAACCGAATAGCCTCTCAGCCCGACATCGGCCCGGTCCTGCAGCGGCACGGTCACACCGTGGCGAACCATACTCAAAGCCACGACCTCGCCTGGTTCTGGCTCGCTTCCCCTTCTCGCGTCCGGCGAGAGGTGGACGCCTTCGAGGTCGCGGCCGCTCAGGCTAATCTTCCGATCATCCCAGCATTCCGCTGCCCGGCGGGCATCAAGAATCCCTTTCTGCACGGAGTGCTCTTTCAGCGGAAACTTACGCTCGTCGGCTGGAGCGCCCGGGCTCACGACGGCATTCGCTGCGAGCGGGTGAGAAACCTTCGCAATGTTCTTTCCTGTCTGCGGCCGGGTGTGATCCTCCTCGTCCACGAGGGTAAACAGAATGCCTTCGGGGAACCTGCGAGCGTGGAATTTATCCGGGAACTGGTCCGGGCGGTTCAGGCTCGCGGCTATCGCTTCGCGGATGCCCGCAGCGGCTCCTAGCGGAAATTTGCCGCCGGCACTCGCCGACGGCGTTCGGGCCCGCTGGTTAGTTTCAACTCACTGGAGCAAGGATCGGCTCGGCGACGTGTTCCGCCATGATTTCCATCACCTTAGTAAAACAATGCGGACAGACCACGAAATGCAACTGGGGCAAGGACGTCAGCTTGGAGAGGTGGAGTTGTTGCATCGCCACCTCAACTTCTTCCCATTGGTCGCCCCGGATTTGAACGTGATTGCACCAACTGCAGACCATGATTTGCTTAGCCGAACGAGGCGTGGTGACGGAAAAAAGGCGCTGAAATGGACGACTCTTTACGCCAAGCAAAATTATTTTGATCTCAACTTTACCGTCTGGCACGAGCGAGAAACTCATCTCGATCAGCCGGCGACACTTAGGGCCGTCACAACGAAGAATGAAGGTTCGGGGCATGCCGTTGCGGACCTGGGCGAGCACTAAACGGTAAATCTCCCGGGTCGGTTCGTCGGAAATAAAATCCCAAAGCGAATGTCCGACCACCGCATTTTTCGTCAGCCCGGGAGCCTGATTCCGGCACGCAAAAAGATCCCATTCCGAACTCACCTCCAGCAATCCATCGTTGGAGTCGAGCGTGTAGCCTATCTCCGTGAAATCGCGCATCGTGTGAAAAAACCAATCCTTCCAAAGAAACTATCGGCAATTTGGAAGGCTGGTCAAGAATGGTTCCACCCGTTATCGGAAATCGAATTCCGCGAGGGACCCGCGCATTAGCCCTGCCAACCAAGCCGCAACCGACAACGCGGATAGTCCCCGGCGAAGGCTTTGTAAACTTCGCGAAGGGTGAGTGGATCGGGCAGAGTGGCCCAACTCGCGCGCAACTAACCGCCTCAAAATTCCTCAACAAACGGCTCGTTTTCATACCAAGCAATCATGTTCAGGACGAGATAATTCCAGTTTTGGAACCCTTTGTTTAAGACCGGCTCTCCGCTCTCTGGCAGATAATATTCGTGCAGCGCGCCATTCGTCTCGAAATCGTGGCCGAGTAGCCGGATGGTTTTTTCCGATAATGCGCGAGCGTCATCGTTGTATCCATACTTCACCAACCCGCGGAAGGTTAGGTAATTAGCGTTAATCCAGATCGGACCAAGCCAGCAACTCGGATTACCCGTTGCCCTCACGTCATACATTTTCTCAAGTGCCGAAAGCGTCCGGACGCCATACGGCGCGTTGAATGTGTTTGTATCCCGATAGTTTTTTTCCACGATGAGTTTGGCCTGTTCCGGCGTAGCTACGCCTGACCACATCGCGAGGAAGCCTGACCAGACACCGATGCGCTGGATCAAACAATCCCAATTCCGTGGTCCACCTTCATGCAGTTCCCGGGTGATCTTTGGTCGCTGATAGGGCCGCAGGTTCAAGTCCACGCTGTAATAAAATCCGTCTTTGGCATCCCAACAATGTTCGCGAATGGATTGGAGCAAGGCGTCCGCCATCTTTTGGTAACTCTTTCCGATTTCTGCTTCGTTCAGCTGTCCGGACAGATAGACCATCGCGAGTAGTTCGCGATACATCAGGCAATTCAGTAGAATGGAACCAGAGCTCCCATCTGGCCGAAAAAACGTCGCTGGATCATTGTCCACGCCAATGGTTTCGTCCGTCTGCCAATAATATAACCCCGTGGCTTGGTTGCGGTAGTGGTTGTCGTAGCAGTTTACGAAAGCCTGAAGCGGAAAAAATTTGTCGCGCAACCACTCGGCATCGCCATCATTTAGCTTGGTCAGGAACGCGGCGTGTTGTGCTAGGCAGGGTTTGTGCATGTTATGAGCGAACAGATTAGTGTCGCCCATGATGGACTCGGCCCTCGTGGTCTTGGGTGTGATGTGAGCGGGCAGCCAGCCTTTCCAGTCGGCGTGCCTCAGAAAATTCAACACACACCCTTGCTCGTTGTCGAGGGCGTTCGCGCGTTCTGTCGGTGAGCCGTGCTCCAGCAAAATCTGCCGCAATGCGACGTTTGCCAGCCACGAATCCCAATCCCAAAGCTGATCCTCGTATTGGCTGCTGCCGGGCGTGATGAAAGGATAATACAGCTCGCCTTGGGCCGGTTTAAGCATGCCGGAATAATCCTGATAAATATGTTCACGGATGACCGCGATGTATCGTTTGATTTCGGCTGGCGGTTCAGCGGCAGCAGCCGTAGCCACGTATAGCAACAGGAGCAGGAGAAATCGGGTTTTCATGCGCAGATTATTCTGGAAGGGCTGCAGCTTGGCAATGAACCAAAAACTGGTGAACCCCTGAGTTCACGAAATGGGAGTGAGGGTCTCAGACCGTCAGCGAGCCACGAAAGCCTCTGGCGGAATAATAAGACTGCGCGCCGTTGTGCCCAACGAAGACGCGGCCGTAGCGACGATCCATGTAAAGAGCGCCGCCGAGTTTTCGGATCTCGGTTGGCGTTGCAATCCAGCTCGAAGTTTTCCGGTCAAATTCTCCCAGTTTTTGCAGCTCGAAATAATCTTCCTCCGTCAACAACTCGATGCCCATGGCCGCAGCCAGATCCAGCGCCGTGTTGGCCGGTTTGTGTTCCTTTCTCGATTCCAAACCTTCCCGATCATAACAAACACTCACGCGAGACTTCGGTGTTTCCGGCGAGCAATCGAAGAAAATGACTTCGGCGGTCTTTTTGTCCTGACCCACCACATCTGGTTCACCGCCGGTGCGCTCCATTTCGGAGAGCGACCAACATTTTTCCGGGTGAGCTTCCAGCCGGGCCAGAACCCGCGCCCATTCGACACCTCGATGGCGGTGCAGGTTTTTCTCAAAACGGGCTTGCAATGTCGCGAGGAGTTCCTCGCACTGCTGGGGAGACAACTCCTTTGTGTTTTTGGTGATTTTGCTCATACTTCTAGCGTCTTTCTTCAGGTTGTTTAAGCCAACGTGATCAGTCCTTCAATGCTAGACCCTGCTTATTGCCGTCTTGAGTTTTTCGGATTTCACCCTTTATCCTGAATTCTATGAATAAACCTGCCTGTCCGATGTGCGAAATGGACGAAGTTTTGGATCTGCCAGAGGGCTGGGAATGCGTCACTTGCGGTCACGAATGGGCCAAAGCAGCGACCAGCGAAGGGCCCCGCATTGTTAAAGACGCTTACGGCACCGTTCTGGCAGATGGCGATTCCATTACCCTCATTAAAGACCTCCCGCTCAAAGGCTCCTCCCAAGTGATCAAAGGCGGCACCAAGGCAAAAAATATCCGGCTCGGCGACGGCGACCACGAAATCTCCTGCAAAATCGAAGGTGCCGCCATCGGTCTCAAAGCCTGCTTTGTGAAAAAGGCCTGAGGGTTTTTCCCCTGTATGCGTGAAAGATTGACCGCTCTTCTGACTAAATGGGATGCCGAAAAAGGATTCGGATTTCTCACACTGGAACAGAAAAGTATTTTCCTCCATGCGAACGACTGTGCGCCCGGATATAAAAGACCGGAAGCGGGCGACCTGTTTCAATTTAAAATCGGCCAAGATTCTCGGGGCAGGACTTGCGCGACAAACGCCATACCAGTCCAAGTTTGTGAAACTGGCCGCGCCATTCCGGTCCGATCCGAGCCGACCTCGGCAAAATGGTCGCGCCGACCGCAGGAAACCCGCCACTTTCCACGCCCCGGTCCTTTTCCGCTCGACCTCTCCTTCCTCTTGATTCTTCTGCTTGTCGTCCCAGTCCTCGCTCTCCACAAACTCGCCCTGCATCCCGGTGTTACCGTGGTTTCTGCTATTGGGATTTCCGTCGTCACCTACCTGCTTTACGCGCTCGATAAAATGAGCGCCGTTAGTGGGTCATGGCGCATCTCGGAAAATACCCTCCACTTCTTTTCCCTCGTCGGAGGTTGGCCGGGAGCTTTTGTTGCCCAGCAACGTCATCGCCACAAAACCGTCAAAATCTCCTTCCAAATCGTTTTCTGGCTCACCGTTCTAATCTGGCAATACGTGGCCCTAGATAGTCTCTTAAATTGGAAAATGACCCGCTTCCTCTGGCAATTCCGCTCAGCTTTGCCGGCGTCCTAGGTCAACCACTTTTCGGCAGGCAGGTAGAATGACCGTTCCAAACCGATCGATTGACTCCGAGCGGGTCCTGAACAGCATGTGGGGTCGGTTCGGGCAGCAAAACTTGTCTTGATGCGCGCATATTTGTGCGCATATTCGGGACATGCGTACGACCATTGATTTACGTGATTCCCTTTTTCAGAAGGCAAAACTGGCTGCACTCCAGCGTCGGCAGACTCTCAAACAATTTTTCACTGAAATTCTCGAATCAGCGTTGGTTGCTGAAGTTCCACAATCTCAGCGCATGAGTAAACCGCCAATTGCACTCAAAACATCTATCACCATCCCGGCACTTTCCAACCGCGAGACCGCCGCAATGTTTGATGAGGAAGATTTGGCCAAATTCCCAAATCAATGATCACCGTGGCCGACATCAATGTCTTGCTTCCGATCCTTTTCGCCAATCACGCTTTTCATTCAATAGCTTGGAAGTGGTGGGAAAATCAACCCGATGCTTCGGTAGGTTTGTGCCTTCTGAGCAGGCTGGGCACGCTGCGAATGCTAACCAATGCAAAAGTGATGGGCGGTCATCCCGTCCCGCCAGCCGAGGCCCATTCTGCGTGGGATATTCTTGCAGCCGATCCGCGCACTATCTGGATCGAAGCCAGTGAAAATCACGACACATTTTTCCGTCAATTTACAACTGCTAGACAGCCATCTCCCAACCTCTGGACCGACGCCTGGCTAGCGGCTCTTTCCGCATCGGAGGGCTGCCGCCTAACGTCCTTCGACTCCGATTTTACCACGTTCCCATTGACTGTATTCGAACATCTAAAATCCTAGGTTGGGAAAGGTTTTGTAATTGAGTAGGAAGACACATCAAACATTGCATAACATAGCGACATTCATTTGCGATCTGGTCAAAAATTGTCGCCTGAGCCCTATTTACGGGTAGTGCAACATCTTGTCTGTAAAAGCCAGAGACACCCGTGACTCCGGTTGAGGAGCGTTGCGGTGGATGGAGCGAAGCGGAATCGACCGCAACGCTCCTCAACCGGGCTGCCACCCCTCCGTAGGATTGCAGGCGTCC
>JBBRPA010000023.1:0-54294 GCA_038228695.1 Chthoniobacterales bacterium | reverse complement strand
GGGGCCGCCCGGTTTAGGAGCGTTGCGGTTGATTCCGCTTCGCTCCATCAACCGCAACGCTCCTAAACCGGAGTCACTGGTGTCATTCCCTTTTACAGACAAGATGTTGCACTACCGTTCCCAACCCAGTCATAGATGTCATAGCGACAAACCTTATGACACTTATGATCCCGGCCGATAGAGGCACTCCGTGTGACGCTTACACAATACTAATACCGTTTGCACGTCGCATTGAGTAAATTTCCCTCGGCTCCATCGGAGCCATATCTTTATAGAATACAAAAGGAGAGGGATGAAGCGCCGTAGGTGCGACCTCTGGTTTCCGGAGGCTTACAGTTAGATGTCGGTCCTACGGACCTCTGGTTCTTACCCGCTGAGTTTCTATAAATAGGTCAACCCTCCAGGTTTTAAGGAGCCAAACATAATACCATTTGCAGTGGGCAAATGGTATAAGATGTTCACGCGCTGGAGGATCTCCGAGCCGTGAGGCGGCGGAAGCGGTCCTGTCTTGATGCAGAGAGCCTGGGTGATTACTTTCCCCACCATGCGGCTGATCCGAGTTTTGATTTTTTTGTTAGCTGCCTATGCGTTGGGCGGTTGTGTCAATACGCCGCCTTATCAATACACCTACCGCCCGGGCTATTCTGCCACCGTTGAAAACGGGTTCGCGGTAGCTCCCGAGCGGGCGCCAGCGGTGGTGCGCCGGGCCATCGCAGCGGGCAACGAGATTGCTGGGTTACCTTACAAATACAGTGGTGGACATCGGCGACTCCATGACGACGGCTACGACTGCTCCGGAGCGGTCTCTTACGTGCTGCGAGAGAGCGGATTATTGCACGGAAGCGGAGTGATGACTTCTCAAGAATTTCGCCGCTACGGAAAAAGCGGCGAAGGAAATTGGATCACCATTTACGCCGGACCGGGGCATGTTTTCCTAGTGGTAGCTGATCTGCGGTTCGACACAGGCTATGGAACGGGTGCAACCGGACCGAAATGGACCACTCGGAGCCGCCCGAACGGACGCTACGTTTTGCGCCATCCGTAAATCGGACGGGAACTACGCCCCATGAGGCTCAGTGCTTCAACGCGTCCAACGCGGCCGCCACCTCCGCGGTGTGCGTGCCAGGGGAAACGCTCAGATCATTCCACACTACTCGGCCTTCGTTGATGAGAAACGACTGACGCTTCGCTATGCCCAAGAGCGTCGGCACGCCGAAAGCTTTCGCGACCACCCCTTCGTGATCCGCGATGAGCGGAAATGGGAGGTGATATTTTTCCTTAAACGCCTTCTGGGAGACGACTTTGTCGCCGCTGACCCCTAAAATTTGCAATCCTCGGGCCTGCAGACTGGAAAACGAATCGCGCAAAGTGCAGGCCTGTTTCGTGCAGCCCGGCGTATCCGCTTTTGGGTAGAAATATACCAGCGTGGGACCCTTTTTGTAGTAGTCGGCGAAATGTATTGCCGCTCCATTTTCATCAGGAGCCGTCACCTCGGGCGCAGCACTTCCGACCCCCAGCGGGGTGGCGTTTGCGAAAAGGGAAAAGAGCGACATCAGTCCGAAAAATTTCAGTATCATCCTTCACTATACGTCCGCCCAGCAGAAAGTGATGTCCATTTTTCAACGACCGATCGGTAAGATAGGACTGTTCCCACGCATCCAGAACCGCTTAAATGGCGAATCTATCTCGTGAACGACCCGAAAAATTGGACCTCCCGTGCAGGATTGCTCCGCAGACTCGAAACAACGGTTCGACCATGGATCGATCAGGATTTTTTCCCAGAGGGCGCAGCAACCGTCCGGGAAAAGCCGGATCGTTTCGAGTTCAAACGCGCCCTGCCATTCATCGCCCTGCATGTGGGCTGTCTGGGCGTGATCTGGACCGGTTGGAGTTGGACCGCCTTGGGAATCGCCGCAGGTCTTTACTGGCTGAGAATGTTTGCAGTTACTGGTTTTTACCACCGCTACTTTTCGCATCGCACCTTCCAAACGTCCCGGTTTACCCAGTTTCTCCTCGCAGTGTGGGGAAATACTTCGATCCAGCGTGGCCCGCTTTGGTGGGCGTCAGTTCATCGCCATCATCACAAACATTCCGACGAAGAAGTGGATGTCCATTCCCCGGTGCAACACGGCTTTCTCTGGGCGCACATCGGTTGGATGACGAGCAGCCGGAACTTCCCGACCGATTATCAGCGGATACGTGATCTAGCGAAGTACCCCGAACTGGTTTTTCTGAATCGGTTCGACATGGTCGTTCCGGTCGTCTTCGGTCTCAGCCTTTATGGAATAGGCGCGCTGCTTGAAACGTTCGTACCGGAACTTGGCGCAACTGCCGGGCAGATATTTGTTTGGGGATTTTTCATCAGCACAGTTGTTCTCCTGCACGGAACTTTATTCATCAACTCACTCGCCCATGTTTTTGGGAAACGGCGCTTTGAAACCGATGATGACAGCAGAAATAGCTTTTTGCTCGCCTTGATCACTCTCGGCGAGGGATGGCATAACAATCATCACCGCTGCATGAGCACGGCGCGTCAGGGATTTTACTGGTGGGAATTCGACCCGACCTATTACGGGCTCAAAGTTCTCTCTTGGCTCGGGTTGATCTGGGATTTAAAGCCAGTCCCGCAGAGCATTTATAAGGAAGTAGAACAAGCCGGCGCCGCCTGCGTCTGATTGCGTTGGGTTGTATGAAAACGCTGGCCATCATTGGGACCGGAATCGCAGGTCTTGGCACAGCCCACTTCCTGCAGGATCGCTACGATCTGACAATTTTCGAACCAAACGACTACGCTGGTGGTCACACTAACACGGTCACCGTCGATGAAGCGGGCCGGGGCGTTCCGATCGACACCGGCTTCATGGTTTTTAATCACGTGACCTATCCAAATCTCACCCGCCTGTTCCGGGAGTTGAACGTTGCGACCAAAAAGACCGAGATGTCGTTCAGTGTGCAACACGTTTCCAGCGGACTCGAATATGGCGGCGGTAATTTAAACGTGCTCTTCGGCCAGCGCCGCAATCTGCTGAGCCCGCGCCATTGGAAAATGCTTCTGCAAATGAACCGCTTCAGCAAGGAAGCCATCGCCGCCCTCTCTGATTCTCGTTGGGAAAATCACACCCTTCGCGAATATGTTGCGGAGCGCGGTTACGGGGACGATTTCCTCAACATGTTCATTGTGCCGATGGGCAGCGCGGTCTGGTCAACACCACCTAACCTAATGCTTGAGTTCCCGGCGATGACCCTCATCCGCTTCTGGTATAATCACGGTTTTCTCAGCCTCGACACCCAGCACCAATGGTGGACCGTCTGCAACGGCGCGAAGTCCTATGTCGAAAAAATCTCCGCGCCATTCGCCCAACGCATTCAACTCCGGAATCCGGCCACTCGCGTTTCCCGCTCCGGTGGAAAAGTTAACATCCAAACCGCCAACGGCGCTTCACAGTCTTTCGATAAAGTCGTGCTCGCCTGCCACGCCGACCAAGCGCTTCCGTTACTAGACGATCCCACGGAAACCGAGTCCCGGCTCCTCCGCGAATTCAAATATCAAACGAACACCGCGACCCTCCACACCGACGCGTCTTTCATGCCCCGGACCCGCCGAGTCTGGTCTTCGTGGAATTACCGACTCGATCCCGCGCCCGGCGGTGGCGTGACTCCGACGACACATTATTGGATGAACCGATTGCAGGGCGTCTCCGACCGCGTCAACTACTTCGTATCGCTTAATTGCGAGCAGCGGGTGCAGCCAGAGAAAATCCTCAAACGCATCAACTACACCCACCCGTTGTTTAACCTCGGAGCGGTCACGGCCCAAAAGGAACTTCCCGCGCTCAATCGCTTCGCGCCCGACCAGACCACTTACTATGCAGGGGCGTGGTTCAAGTATGGTTTCCATGAAGACGGTTTCACCTCAGCTCTCGACTGCGCGCGAGCCATTACCGGAGAAAACCTGTGGGCCTAACCTCGACGACACCCCTGCGCAGTTGCCTCTATGAGTGCAGCGTGATGCACCATCGACTTTCTCCGAAGGAAAATCATTTCCGTTACCAGATTTTCATGTTCTCGCTCGATCTCAGCGAAATTGATCGGGTTGCTCGTGAGGTTCGCGGGTTTAGTCGCAACCGCTTCAATTTTTATACGTTCCGCGACCTGGATCACCTCGACCTCGGCAAACCTAGCATTCGAGAGAATCTCGCAGCTTGGCTTGCAGAAAACGACATCACGCTAACATCGGATACCCAAATTCAATTGATCACTCTGCCGCGGGTCCTAGGTTACATTTTCAATCCGGTTTCATTTTACTTTTTTTCCGATCCAACTGGTCGCCCGCTCTATTCCATTGTGCAGGTGGGCAACACCTTCCGCGAAATGAAACCGTATCTCATTCGCCAGCCAGAATCGGAGAATTTTTTTCGACTAATCACGCCAAAAAACTTCTACGTATCGCCCTTCTCCGCTCTTGATCTCGCATTCGATTTCAAACTCAAAGTTCCCGGCGATCGGCTCGACATCCACATCGACGACCGCCAGGGCGACGACCGCGTGCTCCTCAGTTCACTCAGTGGCCGGCGTGTTCCACTTACCACCACGCGCCTCGTCTGGCTAACCATCAAGTATCCACTGATCACTTTAAAAGTGATTGGCCTGATTCACTGGCACGCCTTCCTCCTCTGGATGAAAAAACTTCCGTTTCATCGCAAAGAGGACAACGTCGAACTCCAACGCGAAGTTTTTCATCCCCACGCCTCCATTACCGGAAACAAACCATGAACGACACCGTCCCTTTGAGCAACGATCTAACCACCAACCCGGCAGCGCGCCCCGGATTCTACGAACGGGCCGTTCTCGGAGCCTTCGCGCAGATGACCGCCGGTTGCTTGAAACTGGAACTTCCCGACGGTTCCCGCCAGATCATCGGCACTCCGAACGCTGAGATCACCGCCGACATTCAGATTCGGCGCCCTGAATTTTTTCAGAAATGCCTCCTCCATGGCGACATTGGCTTTGGTGAGTCTTATGTCGCGGGCGATTGGGAGACGACTAGCATCGAGCGGGTGATTTCCTGGGCGATTTTGAATACCGATAATTGTTCTGCGCTGGCCGACAGTCGTGTCGCGAAATGGTTCTTCAATCTCCTTAAGTTCAGCAACCGACTGAGCCATTTGATTCGTCCGAACAGCCTCGCGACCAGTCGCCGTAACATTGCGGAACATTATGACCTCGGAAACGAGTTCTACCAACTCTGGCTCGACAAAACGATGACGTATTCAAGCGCACTGTTTTCGCACCCGGAGCAAAATCTCAGCGACGCGCAGATCGCAAAATACGATGCGCTCTGCCAAAAGCTTCGCCTTCAGTCCACCGACGAAGTGCTAGAAATTGGCAGCGGCTGGGGCGGTTTCAGTCGGCACGCTGCGCTTAATTACGGATGCAAAATCACCACGGTGACCATCTCCGAACGCCAGTTCGAGTACGCCCGCGACCTTTTCCGCCGCGAAGGCCTGTCCGATCGCGTGACGATCAAGCTGGAGGACTATCGGAAGATCACGGGCCAATTCGACAAGATTGTCTCGATCGAAATGTTAGAAGCAGTGGGCGACCGCTATCTCGAGACTTACTTTGCGAAGTGTCACGAACTCCTCCGCCCCGGCGGCATGCTTGGGCTCCAATACATCACCGTGCCCGATAACAAACACGAACAGCTCAAAAAAGGCGTGGACTGGATTCAGAAGCACATCTTCCCGGGCTCGCTCCTGCTGAGCGTCGGCCGAATCAACCAGGCGATCAATCGCACCGGCGATCTATTTTTGCACGACCTTGAGGACCTCGGAGCCTCTTACGCACTCACCTTGCATCGCTGGTGGGAGACATTTAACCAACACGCCGAAGCGGTGCGCGCCCTAGGTTTCGACGACCGATTCATCCGCAAATGGAACTACTACCTCCAATATTGCGAGGCGGCGTTCGCTATGCGCAATATTAGCGTCGTCCAAGCCATTCACACCCGCCCGGGCAATCGGCTTCTTCATCAGCTATGATTCTCTTTCTTCGCTTCGCGTTCAGCATCGTGGTCGTGGCGATGTTAGTAGTCACCACATGGGCCAGTAGCCGCGTGGCGCTTTGGCAGATTCCTGCTTCGGTCGGCGGTCATCCGTGGTTCGTCGCCACGCTATTTGATACCTATTTTGCGTTTCTCACTTTCTATCTCTGGGTTGCTTACAAGGAAACGTCTAACCTTGCCCGTCTCCTCTGGCTGGTAGCTATCCTTCTCCTCGGCAACATCGCCATGGCTGCTTACATGCTGATCCAGCTCTTCCGTCTGCCGCGAAACGCCAAACTCGAACAACTCCTTCTCCGCAAATGATGAAACTCTATCGGGTCCGATACTAACCATGGCCACACTTCTTCTCACGGGCACAATCATTTCCCTCGCGTATTTCGCCATCGTCTGGGCGATTAGCGTTCGGATTAAAAACTATGGTTTGCTCGACGTGGCCTGGTCCTACGCAGTCGCCATCCTCGCTCCCGTTTATTTTTTCTTGAGCCCGGGGCTATTAGAACGTCGCGTTGCCTTCACTTTAGTGGGGATGCTCTGGAGCCTGCGCCTCGGCACCTATATTTTCCGACGTGTTTTGCGGCATCATCCCGAAGAGGACCGACGCTATGAAGTCCTCCGCAAGCAATGGCCAGGGCCTGGGATGTTTCTCCTCTTTTTTGAATTGCAGGCGGTGGTTGCCGTAATTTTCTCGCTGCCATTTCTCTTTGCCGCCTTTAATTCTCATCCTCAGATGCTTACAGTGGAAATCATTGGCTTAGCTCTCGCTCTCTTGTCTCTGGCGGGCGAGGTCACCGCCGATCACCAGATGAAAACCTTTCAGGCTAACGCCACCAACCGGGGTAAGGTTTGCCAGCAAGGTCTTTGGAATTATTCGCGTCATCCGAATTATTTTTTTGAAGCTTCCTTCTGGTTTTCAATCGCCCTCGCCGCACTGGGTTCACCGTGGGGGTGGATTGCTATCGCCTGCCCTTTGCTAATGCTGCAATTTCTTCTCAAAGTCACCGGCATCCCGCTGACTGAGGAATACTCCCTGAAGAGCAAAGGCGACGCTTACCGCGAATACCAACGCACCACCAGCGCCTTCATCCCTTGGTTCCGAAAAAAGTTATGATCAATCTCGATTCTCTGCTCGAAAAAGACATTTTGCCGGACGCGTTGATCCGCATCGGCATCCGACAATTGCTGGCGAAAACGCTCGTCGATAAGCGTTCTCCAAATCCGGAAATTCGCCAAGCCGCTCTGATGGAACACATCGTAGGGCTCCGGCAAAGCCCGATCGCCGTTCAGACCCGCGACGCCAATGAGCAGCACTATGAGGTTCCGACCGAGTTCTATCAATACTGCCTCGGTCGCAATCTAAAATATAGCAGTGGCTATTGGCGGGAAGACACCACGCGGTTGGACGAAGCCGAGGAAATCATGCTCGCGCTCACCTGCGAACGCGCGGAACTCGAAGAGGGGCAGGACGTCCTTGAACTCGGCTGCGGCTGGGGTTCGCTCTCCCTTTGGATGGCGAGCCATTTTCCTAAATCGAAGATCACCGGCGTCTCCAACTCACGCACCCAAAAACTCCACATCGACGCCGAAGCGGAAAAGCGCGGACTCACCAACCTAACGATCGTCACCGCAGACATGAACGTTTTTGAAATCGACCGTCAGTTTGATCGAGTTGTCTCTGTCGAAATGTTTGAGCACATGAAAAACTATCAGTTGCTCCTCGGCAAAGTGGCCCGCTGGCTAAAACCATCAGGGAAATTATTTGTCCACATCTTCACCCATCGCGACATCGCCTACCACTATGAGAATCAGGGCGATAAAGATTGGATCACTCGCTATTTCTTCGCTGGCGGGCAAATGCCTTCTGACGATTTATTGCTTTATTTTCAGGACGATCTTCGGATTTGCAAGCATTGGCAGGTCAGCGGCACGCACTACCAAAAAACCGCCGAGGCTTGGCTTGTGAACATGGATGCCCATCGCGCGGAAATCTGGCCCCTCTTCGAGCAGACCTACGGACCGGAAAACACCCGCAAATGGTGGTCCTATTGGCGCATATTCTATCTTTCCTGCGCCGAACTCTGGGGCTACAAGGAAGGCAGCGAATGGATTGTCTCGCATTACCTATTCCGTAAACCATGAGGCTTTTCTTCGCTTTCCTATTCATAACTTGCGCGATCCATGCTCAAGACCTGAGAACTCTCATTGCCCAAGGTGAGGCACTCGACTCGCAGATGAAAACCCAAGAGGCACTCACGGTATTTTTGCAAGCCGAAAAACTCGAACCTAACAATTCGCTTGTCCTTAGTCGCATCGCCAAGCAATACGGCGAATCCATGACGGATACGACGGACCAAGAAAAGAAGCTCGAACTGGGCAACAAAGCACTCGGCTATGCCAAACGCGCCGTCGCAGTCGATGCCAACAGTTCGTTGGCGCAGCTTTCCCTCGCAGTCTGTTACGGACGCCTCGCGCTGATCGAGAGCAATAAAACAAAAATCGCTTATTCCCGACTCATTAAGGAGCACGCCGACATCGCCGCAAAACTAGATCCTAACAACGATCTCTGCTGGCATATGCTTGGCGTCTGGACGCATGGCATGGCGGACTTGAATCCGATCTTACGCTCCATCGCTGGAATAATTTACGGGAAACTTCCCACAGCGAAAAATGAAGATGCCGTAAAGTATTTTCAAAAAGCCATCGCACTGAATCCGGATCGACTGGGCAACCATGTCGAACTAGGCAAGACCTACCTATCCATGGGGCGGAAAGCGGAAGCGAAGGCGGAGTTTGAGACAGCCCTCTCGATGCCAAATCGTCTGCGCGACGACCCCGAAGCCAAGCGTGTGACAAAACAATTGCTCGATAATCTCTAACGATCTCGGTGGCAAATGTTGGCCAGAAAACGACCGACGGCATAGCGGGTGATCTGCCCTCCCGGTCCGTCGAAATTGTAATCGAATGCGTGGGTGGCCCAGGGGAGTTCGATAAAGGCATGTGGGGCTCCCTTCTCTAGCAACACTGAGGCAAAGCGGCGGCTTTGTTTTACCCAGACAAGTTGATCCGGCGTTCCGTGCATCAGCAAGGTTGGAGGAGAATCGGATCGGGCGAGGAGAATTGCCGACGCGCTGTCGTAATTGGTTTTCGCCTGATCAGGTGTTCCTCCCATGTAATCCCGCACCAGTTTGAGCGAATTTAGAATGTCGTCAGAACGTGCGTAGCGATAGGCAAAGTGCAAGTCGGCAGGAGCGTAAAGTCCGATGCAGCCTCGAATGTTAGGATCGCCTAGCCCGTAGGCGGAGGCTTCGGCAATCTGCCCACCCGCAGATCGGCCCAAGAGGACAAACTGCGTTGGGTCAATCCCAAGGCTGGCCGCCCGCGCGCTGAGAAACGCCATCGCGTCCCGCACATCGTCACGTTGTGCAGGCCAGGTCCAGCGCGGTGCAAACCGATATTGGATCGCAGCGACGGCATAGCCACTTTCCGCCAGCCATGAATTCATTTTCTCGAACTCTCGCGGCGTCCCAGAAAACCAGCCGCCGCTATGGAGCACGATGATACACGGGGCCGGGTGTTTTCCGGCTGCCGGGAAGAAATAGAGCGAAAGCGGTTCAGCCGCATGCGAGGCATAGGTTAGTTGCCGGGGCTCGACGGTCGTCACGGAGGTTCCACGCCAGAGTTTGGCAAAAGAAAATACCGACGACGCTCCTGCGCCTTCGGGAAAAGAATTCTGCATCTGGGCCGGGACTTCCAAGGCGAACCGAAATGCAGAACAAATCGGCCAAGAAAAGGCAAGGGTCGCTGCCCCGGAAAGAACTACCACTAGCTTTCCGCGTCGAGTTTTCCACAAGCCGGAGAGCAGCACCACTAAGGAAATGAGGGCAAACCAGTGTCCATATTCCGTCGCTCCGAGGGTGAGTTGGAACAAAAACAGGTTTTCGGTTTGGAAGAAGATCAGCGACGACCAACCGGCCAGCACGAATGCAAGAATCAGCCGCACCATGTCATTGCGGGCCAGCTTTTTTGGGTTCGACGTGGACGAGCACGTCGGTGATAAGCCCGTTTTGATTGCGAATGGCATCCTTAACTTCATGTGCGATGCGATGCCCTTCTTGGACGCTAATATTTCCGTCCACGATCAGGTGCAGATCCATGAAATACTCCAAGCCCATTTTCCGGACTCGTGACTCGTCGAGTCCGATGACACCGGGAACCGATTCAGCGGCTTCCCTCGCCCCAGCCTCAATCTCTGGATCGGGCGCAGAGTCCATGATTTCGTTGACGGCCGGAAGCATCCGCTTGATAGCGGTGAACCCGATGAACACCGAGGCGAACAGCGCTGCCCAATCATCAGCCGTTTCGTAACTTGGACCGCCAATTAATGCCACCGAAATGCCAATAAACGCTGCCACCGAGGTAATCGCGTCGCTGCGATGATGAAAGGCGTCGGCGATCACCGCGCTGCTGCCGATTTTTTTCCCGCGGTGGGACATGATGCGGAAAATTATCTCCTTCACGGCAATGACAACGACTAGCACAATCAAGGTCCACGCGGATGGCGTGTGATGGCGCATGAACATTTCGCGAACGCTGAGCAGGGCAATTAGGATTGCCGCCCCGAACACGAAAACCGAAATCAGAATCGCGGCGAGCGGCTCCGCTTTGCCATGTCCGTAGGGGTGGTCTACATCAGGCGGCGTCGCGGCCAGACGCACACCGCGCCAAGTGACCACCGACCCGGCCACATCGAGGAGTGACTCAATGCCGTCGGCGATCAGGGCGTAGCTGCTTCCCACCACTCCGGACACGATCTTGATCGCCGCCATGGCTGAGTTCAGAAAGACTCCGCGCAAGACTAACCGACCCGCTTCGTGCAGATGCTGCATCGCCAGCGCCGAGGTCAAACGCACTGGGGTGGCGATTTTCTTTAATTTTTTTGAATCTGTTTCCACGGCTCACTGCATCTCACCAGAGAGAAACCAATTATTCAAAATGAAAAAAATGATCCCCATCCTCTCTTCGCTCGCCGTTTTCGCCGGAATGCCAGCTAGTTTCACCGCAGCCGCATTTCATCGAACCGGTCCATTAAATCTCCCCGATTTGGCTTGGCTCTTTACAAACCGCTCCGATTTATTGGCATCCTTCCTTTTCGTCAGCACCGTGATGAGTGTCGCCTGCATCTTGGTCCACCATCTTCGCGAAAACCATCGGTTGGCACAGTTTGCCAGCCTCTATTCGCCACAATCATCACAAATACGGCGCTTGGCCGCTGCCTCCCACAAACCCCGACTCGCCACGGCTTAATTTTTCTAATATCAAAGCTAAAACTATGAAACATTTCGCCTTGTTCCTTTTGCTCGCGCTGGGATCGATCCATGCCCAGGACGAAGCCTCGCCGACACCGGAGACTTCGACACCGGCGGCTGCTGCGTCCGCCACGCCAGAAGCTGCGGTTTCCAACACCCCAACGCCTTCCCCTACTCCGGAGAGTCACGGATTCACCTTCAACATTACCACCGATGATGACAAGAAGCAGGGCCACGCCACGGCGTCTGTGCCGAGTAATCTCGAAGACATAATCATTCCAGTTGTCGCCATCGTTTTTAGCTTTGGCAGTCCTGTCTTACTTGTCGCCCTAATCTTAGCTTATCGCATGAAAAAAAGGCGACTGCTGCACCAGACCATCGAGCAGATGGTGGCCAGCGGCCAACCGATACCAGCTGAATTGATCGTTTCGAGCGGCGCGAAATCAATTCCGACTGTCCGGTCGGATTGCCGAAGAGGCATATTTCTAGTCTGTATTGGCGCAGGAATTATTATTTGGCAACTTGTCGAACGCGACTCTTGGGGAATCGGCTTTATTCCTCTCGCCATTGGGGTCGGTTATCTTCTTTCATCCCGATTCGCCTCCCGCGATGGAGACAAAAACTAACTATATTCTCCGGTGTCCGCCACGGATAGCGCACTCATCGCCCGCGTCCTCGTCTCGAACGATCACCACGCATTTGCCGAACTTGTGCGCCTCCATCAATCCGCCGTCCGGGGCTTGCTCCGGAAACTAACCAACGGAGATTTCGCCATGGCCGATGATTTCGCCCAAGATACTTTTTTGAAAGCCTATCAAAAAATAGGAAGCTTTCGTGGCGAATCGGCTTTTTCCACTTGGCTTTACCGGATCGCCTATAACATCTGGCGCGAAAGCCATCGCCGCATTCGGGAGACCGTCGGTCTCGACGAGACTGCGACCGCTAACATCGCCGCTCCGGCAGAAACTGACGCTGCCTTAAAGCACGATCTGAACGTTGCCATGGACCGCCTAAGCGAGCCGGAACGCACCTGCATTCTGATGTGTTATCAATCCGGAATGACTCACGACGAAGCCGCCGATGTCTTAAAAATTCCAGTTGGCACAGTCAAAACCCATCTCTCACGAGGCAAGGAAAAACTCCGTGCGTTCCTGCAAAGGGGAGCGTAGATCTTTAATTAATTCCTACCCATGGCAACACCACCTGACCACGATCGGCTCGACGAACTTCTGCGCGAGGATCTCGCTTACATCGATGACGCCGGTTTCACCGCGCTCGTCGTCTCCCGACTCCCCTCCCCAACTCGGATAAACTGGACGCGCCGCCTCATTCTCGGTGCCACCGCCGCCTGCGGAATCGGAGTGGCGTATTCCTCGACTCCGACCGTCCCAGATTTGCTGCACTCGCTACCGACTGCATTTTCGGTCAACCAGACACTTCTATTGGAAGGGTTTGCCGCGGTGGTGGCACTGTTTATCGCCACGTGTTTCGTGGTTGTTGGCCGAGAAAAATAAGTCGTAGAGTTTTTTCTTGCCCCGTCCGAACACTGCCGACAATCTTCGTGCAGTTCTTTGCGAGCAAATAATCATGTGAGCCGAAGCGAGAAACCCTGTGAAAATCAGGAACAGTCGCGCTGCTGTAACTGGATACGATTTCCCAAAGTGCCAATCTGAAAACTGTCGCAAGACGGCGGACGGGTGAAGGCGGGAAAAAGGTCGGGAAAGTGTCATCATTTTCCCAGAAGCCAGAAGTCAGAACATTCGCCCGGCCCGCCTCATTCGTTTCCCTGTGAGTGCAGGGAGACGGCAAACCTTCTTCGCAAAAAAAGAAGAATGAGACTTCAGTCCAGTGTTGCTGTTTCCCGAGCGACGTGGTTTCCCACGAACGTGAAAGGAACTCGCGCTCCTGATTTCTCCAATCAAATAAATCAGGAGTTTAAAATATGTTAGCATTCAAAGGCAGCTGCCTCGCAGCCATTTTGTTCACCCTTCTCGCGCCCGTGTGTCTGGCGCAAGAATCCGCCAGTCTCGATCCACTGGTCGTAACTAGTACCCGACAGGAAACGACCGCGACCCGCAGCCCGGCCTCCGTTACGGTCATTACCAGCGAGGAATTAGCTAACCGGCAAATTCTAACCGTAGCGGACGCACTCCGCGGCGTACCCGGTATCGACGTTAACCAATCCGGAGCCCCCGGCCAACTCACGTCCGTTTTCGTTCGTGGTCTATCCAGTGAGGCGACGCAAGTGTTGATTGACGGCGTCCCGGTGAATCAGGGACTCGCCGGCCTTTTCAACTTCGCTGATCTAACCACCGAAAACATTGAACGCATCGAAGTAGTGCGCGGACCGCAAAGCAGTCTCTTCGGTCCACGCGCTGGAGGTGGCGTCGTAAACATCATCACGCGGTCTGGTGGAGCTAAACCCGCCAGCAGCTTGACCCTCGAGGGTGGCAGCTTCGGCACCTTTCGCGAGACCGCCTCGACGGCTGGAACGGCCGGGCCAGTGGATTACCTCGTTTCGCTCCATCACCTCGACACGGATAACGACCGTCCTAACAATCAATATCGCTATACCTCCGGCACGGCCAAGATCGGATGGCAGGCTGCCGACACGCTCCGTCTCTCGACCCTGTTTCTCTACTCCCTCGCCGATGCGAGTGGTCCGGGCAGCGTGTCCGATGTGCGCCCGTTCGACAATTTGCTGACCGAACGTTGGTTGGTCGCGCCAAAAGTGGAGTTCGATCCCACGCCTTGGTGGCATCATCAGTTAACCGTCGCGATTGACCACGAGCGGCAGGTTAGCGATCCATCGTTCGATGGATTCGTCGGGCCCACGCGGGCGGTTTTCAAGCGGTGGCAGGTGGACTATCAAAACGTGATCGATGCGGCCGAAGGGGTGGAGATTCTCAGCGGTTACTTTTACAGTCGGTTCGAGGCGGACCAAGAGCAGCCGTTTATTTCTTTCGGTCCGCCGTTCATCAGTGATCGCACGGAAAATCACGCTGCGTTTCTCCAGTTCGAATTTCATCCGGTCAGCGATCTAACCCTCGTCGCGAGCGGACGCTTCGATCATTTCAGCCAGTCCGGCGACATTCTTACTTACCGTTTGGCCGGAAATTACCTCCTCGGGAAAACGGGGACTATTTTCCACGCCAGCTTGGGAACCGGATTCAGCCCGGCCACCAGTCAGGATAAAATCTACGGCAACAACCCCAACCTCGACCCGAACGAAACCAAGGGCTGGGACGTGGGCATCGAACAATCCCTGATCGGGAAATCAATCACCGTTGGCGTGACTTATTTCCAGAACGAAGCGTCGAACGTGATCGGCTTCAACAACGATTTCGCAACCTTCAATCTTGGGTCTGCTCGCACGGAAGGTTTGGAATCGTTTCTCCGTTGGAGTCCGCTGCCGGATCTTAATCTTTCCCTCAGCCACACCTATCTCGATGCGAAAAAAACGTCGAATCAGGACATTCAGCAACCCGACGGCGCACGGTTGGCCCGCCGTCCGCGGCACCACTTTTCGGGCGCGATCAGTTACCGCTGGTTCCATCGCCTGCGCACCGGGCTGGAATTGGAATCGGTCAGCGGACGAGAAGAACTCAACTTTGGCGCGGCCAATTTCGACGTGGAGGATTACACCACTCTGCGCTTCACCGCGGCGTATGATCTCTGTGAAAATGTGCAATTGACCGCCCGGATCGAAAACCTCCTCGACGAGGACCACGTCGAGGTCTTTGGCTATCCGAGCCTAGGCCGCGGTTACTACGGGGGCGTGACCGTGAAATTCTAAAATTGCCAGCAAATAATTGCACCATTCCGGGTTCAAGAAAGCGTTGCGCCGGGAAATGTTTCGGGCTTAACATTCCGCAATGCCTTCGAAATCCGCACGCCCGACGATCGTAAGCTCGGAGCGCGAGTTGTATCTGACGACCTACCGCTGGATGTTGCTGGCTCGATTGTCCGAAGACCGCCTGAGTTCGCTCTGGAAGGCGGGAAAAATCGTTGGCGGAGTTTATCTCGGACGCGGACAAGAAGCGATGAGCGCGTCGCTCGGCGTCCACTTGAAGAAAGGGGACATTTTTTCCCCACTGATTCGTGATCAGGCCGGACGCCTCGCTTTTGGCGAGCCGGTGCTGGAATCGATGCAGACCTACCTCGGATCGCGTCATGGACCGATGCGCGGCCGCGATGGAAACATTCACCGCGGCCGGCCTCGGGACGGTTATTACGCCATGATCTCGCACCTCGGCTGCATGGTTTCGGCGGTCGCCGGTGCGCTGATGGCGAAGCGTTTCCAAGGCGACAAAAATTTTGTGGGCGCCACCTGCATAGGAGACGGCGGCATGTCCACCGGATCATTTCACGAAGCGATGAATCTCGCGGGGGTGGAAAAACTTCCGCTGGTTGTGGTCGCGGCGAACAACCAATACGCCTACTCGACGCCCGTCTCGCGGCAGTTTGCCTGCGCCGATCTGGTTGATCGTGCGATCGGTTACGGATTCACCGGCCATTCCCTAGATGGCACCAGTTTGGAGAAGTGCCTCGCCACAATCGGCCAAGCGGTGGCCAATGCGCGCTCGGGAAAAGGCCCTCAATTGGTCGTCGGAACAATCCTCCGCCTAGCTGGTCACGCGGAGCATGACGATGCCGGATACGTGGATCCGATGGTTCGGCTCCAGCCGTTTGCGGTGGATTGCCTGCGGGCCGCTGAGAAAACCATTCTTGAACGCGGCTGGCTGGCCGACACCGATCTCGCCACGCTCCGCAACGAAGTTGTCAACGAGATCGACGAAGCGGTGGCCACTGCCCAGCGGGAACCGGTCCCCGACGCGGGAACGGAGGACTGGTGCGCTCTCTCCAGCCGGCATCTCGTCGATGGCAACCCGGGTTAAGCACTGCCCCATTTACACACCTTTTCATGAGCATTACCTATCTTGAGGCCATTCGCGAGGCCCAGGCCAAAGCCCTCGCCGACGATCCGCGGGTCTATATTTACGGACAAGACGTGGGCGAATTCGGCGGCGCGTTCAAAGCCACAAAAAATCTGGCAAAAGAATATCCCGGCCGGGTGCTCGATGCACCGATTTCCGAGGACGCGATCGTCGGCTCTGCGATTGGCGCCGCAATCGAAGGCATGCGGCCCATTATCGAGATGCAGTTCGCCGATTTTTCTTCAGTCGGCTTCAACCAGATCGTCAACCACGCCGCGACCCTTTACTGGCGGACCGATGTCCCCTGCCCGATCACCGTCCGTCTGCCTAGTGGCGGCAACTTGGGTTCCGGCCCGTTCCATAGCCAGTGCATGGAGGCCCTCTACGCACACTATCCTGGGCTAATCGTGATGACCCCGGCGACCGTCGAGGACGCCTACTCGATGTTACTCGAGGCGGTCGCGATCGATGATCCGGTCATTTTCTGCGAGCACAAATATCTTTACTACCATCTGAAAGCCGAATCGCTTCCGACCGACGCGCTCCCCGCCGGAAAAGCCCGCATCGCGCGGCCCGGGCGCGATGCCACGATCGTCACTTACAGCGCAATGGTTCATGAAGCACTCGCCGCTGCCGAAGAAATGGCCCTCGACGCCTACCAGATCGAGGTGGTCGATCTGCGCACGGTCAAACCGATCGACACCGACACGATTCTCGCCTCCGTCGCGCGAACTGGCCGGCTGCTCGCGGTCGGCGAGGCGTTTCCGTGGGGCGGTGTAACCGCCGAAATCATTGCCCGCGTGGCCACCGAGGGCTTTGAATTGCTCGACGCCCCCCCACAGCGACTCAACGCCCGCGACACTCCCATTCCCTACCACCCCAATCTCTGGGCCGCGCACCGGCCGACCGCCCCCGCGATCGTGAATGCCTTGCGAAATTTACTGAGGATGTAGCCATGCCCAAGAAAATACAAAATCGGGCACTAATAGGAGTTATGAAAAACGAGAACAGCGCACCGGGTTTCATTCATAATTCATAAATCATAATTCATAATTCATAATTTTTTTCTGCCATGCCTTCCATTCCTATCATCATGCCGCAACTCGGCGAATCCATTGCCGAAGCCACCGTTGTTAACATCCGCACCCAAGTAGGCGCAAAGGTCGGTTCGGAGGAAGAAATCCTCGACGTGGAAACAAACAAGGCGGTGATGTCCGTAACTGTTCCCTGTATGGGAAAAGTCACCGCTCTCAACGCGGAAGTCGGGCACAGCTATCCGGTTGGTGCGTTGCTCGGAAGTCTCGAGGTCAGCGCCGAGGATGCCGCCCGCCACGGAGCCTCGGCCACACCTGCGCCTGAGCCCGAGGTCGCCGTGAAACCATCCACCTCGAAGGAAAAGACCGTTAAAGAGGACGCCAAAGTCGCTCCCACCGTGCGCGGACTTCCGGTTCCGGCGAAGACGCAGGGAGCTAGTTTCATTTCCCCGCGGTTAAAGGCGCGGATGTTAGAACTCGGGCTGCGTGCGTCGGATCTTTCTGGCATTCCCGGCAGCGGCAGTGGCGGACGCGTGACGGTCGATGATCTTGAAAAATACCTCGCCAGCCTCGCTAAAAATCACACCACCCCGGCCTCGCGGATGCGCATCGCCGTAGCGGACGCGATGCGACGGAGTTGGACCCGTCCGCTTGCGACGGTTGGACTTTATGTGACGCTCGATGCTCTGCTTGCGCACCGGAAAAAGAGCCAGCCGAAGCCAGGACCAACGCTTTACGTAATCCGCGCCCTAGCGATTGCGCTTGGCGAGGATTCCTTGGCGGCGGGCCGTCTCGTTGGTTCTAACATTATTCATCCTAACTCCATCGACATCGGTTTTGCGGTTGAGGCGGAGGACGGTGTGCTCGTTCCTGTTATTCGCAACGTCGATAAAACTCCGCTCAAAGAACTCGTCGCCGAATACGCCCGGCTGGTTGACCTCGGCCGCAGCCGCCGGTTGCCGCCCGATACCTTCGAAAATTCCGCCGCGACCGTTACTAACTTTGGCACTTTTGGACTCGCCTGGGCCACGCCGATCCCGTTGCCAGAACAATCCCTGCTCGTCGGCTTGGGAGCCGGGCGCAAGGCACCAAAATGGGACGACACGATTGAGGATTTCATCCCGGTGACCGAGGCGGAACTTACTCTGAGCTTCGACCATCGCGTGATCGACGGCGGCGCGGCTGGCAAACTTCTCACTCGCGTAGCGCACCTGATGGAAAATCCGGATTCGCTGTAAAGCCTAGGAACGATCCGCTGACGTTTCCGTTGCGAGTTCCTGATACAGATCGCGGGTTTGTGCCGCGATGGCGGACCAACTGAATTTCTCGAGCGCGCGTTGGCGTCCGGCGCGCCCCATTTTTTTCCGTAAATCGGGATCGCGCATCAGTTGGTTGATTCGCTCCGCGAGATCGCGAGCAAATTTTTCGGGATCAACCGGCTCGAACGGGCTTTCGGTCATTTGCTCCAACGGCACTTGAAATCCGGTCACACCATCGAGAACGACCTCCTTGATTCCGCCTACGGCACTCGCAACGACGGCGGTTTCGCAGGCCATCGCCTCGAGATTGATAATGCCAAACGGCTCGTAAATCGACGGACAGCAAAACACCGCCGCGTGGGCATAAAGTTGAATCGCCTCGGGCTTGCTAACCATTTCCTGAATCCAGAAAATATCCGGCCGATCCACTTGCGCGGCGGCGACGGCGGATTGCATTTCGGCGGCGATCTCCGGCGTGTCGGGAGCCCCGGCACAGAGCACGATTTGGAACCCGGGATCGAGATGGCGGATTGCATTTACCAAGTGGACAATGCCTTTCTGCCGGGCGATGCGTCCGACGAAAAGGAGATAGGGTTTTTCGGGATCGATGCCGTATTTTTTTAGAGCATCCAGCGGCTGGTCGGGATGGTACTGCGCGGGCTCGATCCCATTGTAGATGATGCGGATTTTTTCCTCGTCCACAGCGAAGAGCGAGAGCACGTCGCGTTTCGTTTCCTCGGAGACGGCGATAATCGCGTCGGCCATTTCGACCGTAGTGCGCTCGAGCCAGACCGTGAAATCGTAACCGCCCCCGAGCTGCTCGCGTTTCCACGGGCGCAGCGGCTCAAGTGAATGAATGGTGACCACGAGCGGGATGCCGTAGCAAAGTTTCGCAAGGATGCCCCCGAAATGGCTATACCAAGTGTGACAATGGACGACATCCGCGTCGATGTTAGCAGTATTATAATCGGTGCAGCGCCGGATCGCGCCAAAGACGGATTTCAAATGAGCCGGGCTGGTGAAATTTGACGCATCGAGCGGAACCCCGCGCACGGTCAAATTGGGATCGTCACTTTTTTGCTCACCGAAGCAGCGCACCTCGACTTCGATCAGTTTCGCCAGTTCTTTGCTCAGATAATCCACGTGGACGCCGGCTCCTCCGTAAATGTGCGGGGGAAATTCGTTGGTTAGGAGGAGGGCTTTCATCGGAGTCATCATGAGGAGAACACGAACGCCGTGACAAGCCGGAACCCGCTCAGTTTGTTTCCTTGCTCGAAAGCGCGAGCAATCCCCAGCCGAGCAGAAAGGCCAGCCCACCCAGCGGAGTGATGGCCCCGAGCCATTTCGCGCCGCTAACGGCTAGCAAATAAAGCGATCCGCTGAAAATAACCGTCCCGATAAAAAACGACCACCAAGCTCGGCCGCAGGTCGGGTAATCGCGACTAATCACAAGCAACGCCACGGCATGGACGAGATGGTAGAGCGAGGCGGTGCCCCAGACTTTCACCGTATCGAGTTGGACCAATCGCCCTTGCAGGGCGTGAGCGCCGAAAGCGCCGAGGGCCACTCCGATAAATGCCAGCGTGGCAGCGAGACGGAAGGCGGTGGATGATTTCATGGCCAAGAACTCTCGCGGCATCGGTTCGTCGCGCCACTTAATTATTGCGTCGAGCGGAAATAAATCGAAAATACGGCCTTTATGAGTCAACTCCCTCTATCCGGAAAAATCGGCGTCGTTTTCGGCGTCGCGAACAAACGCAGCATCGCCTGGGCCATCGCCAAGGCTTGGTCCAAAGCCGGCGCGACACTTTATTTCAATTATCAAGGCGAGCGGCTGAAGGAAAACGTCGAGGAACTCGTCGCCGAATTCGGGCCCGAGACGTTCCTTTTTCCGTGTGACGTGACGAGCGATGAGCAGATCGAGACGTTTTTTGCCGAGGTGAAAAAGCAGACCGCAAAGATCGATCTGCTGCTCCACGCCGTGGCTTTTGCCCCAAAGGAATCGCTCGAGGGCAACTTTCTTGATACCACGCGCGACGCCTTTCTAATTGCTCACAACATCAGCGCCTATTCGCTGGTCGGTCTCTCGCGGGCCGCCGCTCCGTTCATGACCGACGGGGGCAGCATCGTGGCCATGACTTATTACGGGGCCGAAAAAGTCGTGCCGCACTACAACGTGATGGGTGTGGCCAAGGCCAGCCTGGAGGCCTCCTGCCGTTACCTCGCTGCGGATTTGGGTGCCAAAAAAGTGCGCGTCAATTGCATCAGTGCCGGGCCGGTGCAAACCTTGGCCGCGCGCGGGATTAGCGGATTTTCCAGCATGATGAAACACTACGAGGAACACGCGCCGCTCAAGCGCAGTTGCACGCCGGACGAACTCGGCGCGATGGGCGTTTTCCTCGCCAGCGATGGTGCCGCATCGATCACCGGCCAGGTGATCTACGTCGATGGCGGCTACCAGATCATGGGGATGTAAAAATCCGCGGCATGTTCGACTCGCTTAAAAAATCCCTTTTAAGCCAGCTCGTCTCCCGGATGCCGGAGGTTACGTGCCCAAAGTGTGGGCACCGTTTCCAATGGTTTGGGGAAAAAGAATTGACCACTTTTGGCCAGCTCACCGGAAGCAAAAATTGTCCCTCTTGCGGGCAGACCATTTCGCCGGAGCAGATTCAACACAGCTCGCTGCCGCAGTCATCGACCGCCCGCCCTCCGGACACAAAAATCGAAGTCCAACCCATTTCGCAGACGGAGCGCATTTACAATATCCCTCGCAGCGGCAAATCGGGTGGTCTGCTTTTTTTTACCATTTTGTGGAACCTGATCAGTTGGACGCTGGCTGGTGCTTTTCTGATGGGTCTTTTTCAGGATCGCCCTCATCCGCCCTTGATGATTTATCTGTTTGTCGGCATTTTCCCAGCAATCGGTGTTGTCATTGCCTACGCTGCGCTGCGCCAAAAATACGCCACCCATCTTCTCTACCTCGGGCCAGACCGCGTGCGTTTGCGCAGAGAGTTATTTCGATACGTCAAAGACCGGGAGTTACCCACTCGGGAGATTACGGGAGTGCAGCAGGTCGTTTTTTACACGCAGAATTACAAACCCATCCACGGTATCGAGATTCTGGCGGGCAAACAAAAACTACGCTTCGGCTCCATGCTCACTCCTGAGGAAAAAGGCTGGTTGTGCCACGAAATTCGCACTTTTCTCCTCCCAACGAAGGCCCAAGCCTAGTTTTGGGTAAAAAAAGGGCCGCCCGTTTTCATGGCGGCCCTTTATTTAACGAACGAGAGCGATTTCTTTAAAACGGAATGTCGTCGTCGGCCGGATCGAGATCGGGATCAGCCGGACGGGGCTTGGAAGGTGGAGGAGCCGCCGGACGAGGGCTGCGCTGGGCCGGAGCGTCGGAATATTCTTCACCGCCACCACTATTACCACCGCCTTCGCTGCCGGGACGGCCGCCAAGGAATTGGAAATTTTCGCCGTGGACGCGCAGTTTGCTCCGTTTTTGACCGCTCTGTTTGTCGTCCCAGGTGTCCAATTGCAGACGGCCTTCGACGTAGAGCGGGCGGCCCTTGGTAAGATATTGCTTGATCGTTTCCGCCTGTTTGCCCCAGAAGGTGACGTCCACGAAGGTCGTCTCTTCGCGGCGCTCGCCGGAATCGGTCACATAATTGCGATTGATCGCTAATCCGACCTCAGCCACGGCAGTGCCCTTCGGGGTATATTTGACCTCGGGATCGCGGGTGAGATTCCCGATCAGCATCACTTTATTCAGGCTGGCCATGGTGGGACGTAATTTGGGTTATTCGGCAGCGACGGGTGCTTTCCGGGGTGTGCGCACGGGCGGCACGACCGGTTTGAGCGGGAGTTTCTGGTAGTGCTGGCGGTAAACGTCGGTATCGAGCTTGAATTTAGCGCGCAGCTTGCCCGGCAAGGTTGGTTCACCGGCGAAGACAAAGTTCACGAAATAGCCAGAATCCAAGTCGCCAGCGGCGTAGCTGAATTGACGGCGTTCCATGCGCTGGACCTGTTCGATCGTGCCGCCTTCTTTTTTGATTTCGCTTTCGAGGCGTTCGATCGTTTCCTTAACGGAGTCGTCTTTGCCTTTGGTGTTGAGGACGAGCAGTCCTTCGTAACGGTTTTTCATAAATTAGAGTGTCTGGTTGTAAAGATTCATCGCCGACTCGACGCCGGTGGAGCACGCATAGTTCACCGCTTCGGCGGCGCGGTCAAGCACAGGCTCAATTTTCTCCCGTTCTTCTGAGGAAAATGTCGAAAGAACGTGGTCGGCCAAGTCGCGTCCCCCAGTCACTTCGCCCACCCCAATGCGCAAACGAGGGAAATCCCCGGTCTGAAAATGGGCGATAAGCGACTTCAATCCATTGTGCCCGCCAGCCGAGCCGGTAAGGCGCATTCGGAGTCGTCCGATCTCCAGAGCGACGTCGTCCACCACCACCAGGCATTGCTCCGGGAGCAGTTTGTAAAAACGCGCCACCTGCCCGGCGGATTGTCCGCTCAGATTCATATAAGTCAGCGGCTTGAGAAAATGCACGCCCCCCGCGCTGGCGACGTCTCCCTGAAACTGCCGGCTGGCCTCCCAGCGCAGTCCGCGGCTGGCGACGAGGCGGTCGAGAACCTCGAAGCCGACATTGTGCCGCGTGCCGGCATACTGTCGCCCCGGGTTGCCGAGGCCGACAACGAGGCGAATGGGCGCAGAATCGGGCATATTGGTAAAAAAAATCGCTGCGAGCGGTCAGGCTGGCAGCGATTTTGTTCGGGAGTGGGCCGGGCCGGGTTACTTCTTGGCAGGAGCGGCAGGAGCGGCGGCGTCCGGTTTCTTTTCCTTGATGACTTCCGGTGCAGCGGCGGCAACCTCGGCCACTGGTTCTTCGACGACGGTTGGTTCTGCCACGGCGAAGACCGTCAGGTCCTCATCCAGTGTGCAAGTGACTCCAGCAGGCAAAACGAGATCGCGGACGTGAATGGAGTCGCCGATGTTGAGTGCGCTGACGTCCACCTGAATGACCTCGGGCAGATCCTTGGGCAAACATTCGAGTTCGATTTCGTGGAGGTTCTGCGAGAGCAGACCGCCGAAATTCTTGACGCCGTTTGCCTCGCCGACTGGCTCGACCGGGACGTTTGCGGTCAGCGTTTCCGTGGCGGACACCGCTTGGAAATCCACGTGCAGGACCTGACGGCCCACCGGGTGATGCTGAATCTCGTGAATTAAGGCGAGGCGGTTCACCTTGCTGGCACCGTCGCTGATCTCGAGATCGACGAGGATGTTTTCGCTGGAGGCATGAGCCATCAGATAATTGATGTCGCGCGTGGCGATCTGGAGATTTTGGGGTGCGTTTTTATCTCCGTAAATGACTGCGGGGACGAATCCGGCAGCCTTGACTTTTTTTACGGCGTTGCGGCCGGAGACGGTCCGGTTTTGGGCTGCGAGTTTGAGTTGTGTGGACATGACTTTTTGTTGTTGCGGGTTTGGTGCCGGCGTTGACCGGCTATATGGCGTTGATTCGGAAAAGCGAACTGACCGACTCGTCGTTGTGAATGCGTTTGATGCCTTCGCCGAGGAGTTCGGCAATGCAGACGACAGAGATTTTCACCCCGTCCGCCAGCCTGACCGGGACGCTGTTGGTCGTGAATAATTCCTCAATTTCGGAATTTTTCAACCGCTCATATGCCATCTCATTCAAAACGGCATGGGACACGGAGGCAAAAATCTTGCGAGCACCGTTTTTCTTTAACAGCTTTGCGGCACTGGTCAGCGTTCCGGCCGTCTCGGTCAAATCATCGACCAAGAGCACATCGCGACCGTCCACCTCGCCGATCACGTAGAGCGCATCGATCTCCGTCGCGCTCTTTCGCCGCTTGGCGACGATCGCCAGCCCGGTGTTCAGCGCTTGCGAGTAAGCCGAGGCCATCTTGATGCCTCCGACGTCGGGCGACACCACCACGCACCCTGCGGGTAACCGCTCCTGGAGCGTCTTGATCATCGCTGGTGAAGCGTAAAGGTGATCCACGGGAATATCGAAAAAGCCTTGCACCTGTTGAGCGTGCAAATCCATCGTCAAAACCCGGTTTACCCCGGCTGCGACCAGCAAGTTTGCCACCAGTTTCGCCGTGATCGGCACCCGGGGCTGATCTTTACGGTCCTGCCGCGCATAACCAAAAAAAGGGATTACCGCGGTGATTCGGTCCGCGCTTGCCCGTCGCGCCGCATCGACCATGATCAGCAACTCCATCAAATTCTGATTCGTCGGCGGGCAGGTCGGCTGAACAATATAAATATCCCGTCCGCGAATGTTTTCGTTAAACTTCACAAACGTTTCCCCGTCTGGGAAACTGCTCACCGTCGCATCACCGAGAGGCACGCCAACCGCGGCAGCAATTCGCTCCGCCAGTTCGCGATGGGCGGATCCGGTAAAAATCTTGAGCTCGCGGGACAATGACATAACGTTTTGAAGAGCGGGGACGCGAATCCTAGGTGCCTTTCCGAAAAATGCAAACACTCTGTTTCATTCCTCGCTGCTCTTTTTGACTCGACCGCTCTGGCACCTGATTTTTTAATCTGCCCCATGCTGAATTTCATCTGGCTGGGGCTTATTCTTCTCGCCGTCACCCTTGGAGGCTTCACCGGATCGCTCGACGCCGTGACCGCTGCCGCCTTCAAAGCCTGCGAGACGGCCGTCGTTTCCCTTGCCCTCCCGCTGATCGGCCTGATGGCCCTCTGGCTCGGTATGATGCGGATCGCCGAGAAAGCCGGGCTTATCCAACTCCTTGCCCGCGCGCTCCGCCCCATCATGATTCGCCTCTTTCCCGACGTGCCCGCCGACCATCCTGCGATGGGCGCCATGCTTCTGAATATGGGCGCGAACATGCTCGGCCTCTCCAACGCCGCCACTCCGCTTGGCCTCAAAGCCATGGCCCATCTCGAAAAGCTCAACCGCACCCCCGGCACCGCCTCGAACGCCATGTGCACCTTCCTCGCGATCAACACCAGCTCCATCCAACTCATCCCCGCCACCACCGTCGCCTACCTCGCCGCCGCTGGAGCAACCCAACCTACCGCCATCATCGGCCCCGCCTTCCTCGCCACCCTCTGCTCCACGATCGCAGGAGTCACTGCCGTCAAACTCCTCGCCCGCCTCCCCATCTTTCGTTCCGCGCCGGAAACTAGCACCCCGCTCTCCTCCGTAGAAATGCCCCCGGAGGAAACGGTCGTCTCCACCCCGCTCCCATCCTGGGCCCTACCCATTCTCGCCCTCCACTTCGGTCTCTTTGCCTGGTTCGCCTGGACTCTGACCACCCATTCCCCCTCCCCCAGCTCCCCGCTCCTCGCTGCCCTCAACGCCCTTTCCACGCTGGCCGTTCCCTTTTTACTCTCGTTTTTTCCCCTCTTCGCCGCTCTCAAACGCATTCCCGTTTATGAAGAATTCGTCGAGGGGGCCAAAGAAGGTTTCCACGTCGCCATTCGCATCATTCCGTTTCTCGTCGCCATCCTCGCTGCCATCGGGATGGTCCGGGCCGCTTTCGCCGCCAGTGCCAATCTGGCATGGTTTGGAAAAATAACCCACGCCCTCTCCCAAGGCCTCGCCGCTATCGGATTCCCGTCCGACTTACTCCCGCTCGTTCTCCTGCGCCCGCTCAGCGGCAGCGGCACCAGCGGCATTTTTAACGAACTCATCCGCAACCCCGCCCTCGGCGGCCCCGACGGACTCCTCGCCCGCACTGCGGGTTGCATCATGGGCAGCACCGAGACCACCTTTTACGTCATCGCGGTTTATTTCGGCAGCGTGGCCATCCGTCGAACGCGTCACGCCGTCCCCGCTGGCCTCATCGCAGATCTCACCGGCGTCATCGCCTCGATCGTCATCTGCCGACTGATGTTTCGTTAAATGGTCTTTCATTTCCGGGTCCTTTAGAAAAAGCTTCCTGCGCCGCTGAACATTTCCAATTTGGCAGCTTCTCGTAATTACGTAGCTGATTGATAAAATTCGAAATGACACGGAATAAAAATCCGAGTCACGCCTCCAGATTATAACAATTCCGGGGTGTTCACGATCGATCTGGACTTGGTACACCTTTGTATCCCATGAGCAACCAATCCGAAGAAAACTTACCACCCGTCCTCCCGAAGCCGCTGCCTGCTGAACAGGAGCAACTTATGCAGCAGCATTTGCGCGAGGAAAATCTACCCGAGGCGCACATGCCAGCCTGCGAGGTCAGACAGGTTTTGCGCGGCCAGACGGCGCTCGTCACGGGGGCAAGTTCGGGCATTGGCAAAGCGGTCGCGTTGTCGCTGGCGCATGCCGGAGCGGATGTGGTGATCAATTACGTATCCCGTCCCGAAGCTGCCGAGGAATTGGTCGAGCACATTAAGAGTCACGGTAGAAAGGCGATGGCCTATAAAGCTAACGTCGCGAAAGAGGACGAAGTGCAGGCGATGTTTAAGCAGGTGATCGAGGAATTTGGCACCATCGACATCTTGGTTAACAATGCCGGATTACAAAAAGATGCGGCGATTGACCAGATGACGCTGGCCGACTGGCAACTCGTGCTCGACGTGAATCTGACCGGACAATTTCTTTGTTCTCGCGAAGCCATTCGCGAGTTCAAGCGACGCGGCATTCGCAAAGAAGTGAGTTGCGCCGCTGGGAAAATCATTTGCATGAGCAGCGTCCACGAAGTCATTCCGTGGGGTGGTCATGTGAACTATGCCGCGAGTAAGGGCGGTGTGATGTTAATGATGAAAAGCATCGCTCAGGAAGTCGCGCCGCACCGCATACGGGTGAATTCGGTCTGCCCCGGCGCGATTCGCACGCCGATCAATCAAGAGGCTTGGGGCACACCGGAAGCCTACCGCGAGTTGATGAAGTTGATCCCTTATAAACGCATTGGCGAGCCGGATGACATTGGTCGCAGTGTGGTGTGGTTGGCGAGCGATGATTCCGATTACATTCACGGTGCGAGTATTTTCGTAGATGGCGGGATGACGTTATATCCGGGCTTTGAGACCGGAGGTTAGAAGCGAATAAGAGACAGAAAAAATAACACTTCCTCAGTCCTGCAATTCTTAAACCGAGGCTAAGACGCCTCGGATACCTACGGCGGCAATGCCGCCGCCGCTAGTACTTAACCTACGCATTACCTCCCAAACTACATGCTTACTCCAAACTTATCATCCGAATGGCTTGAAGCCGATGGCCACGGCGGTTTCGCCAGCGGCACTGTCGGCGGCAGTCGCACGCGCCGCTATCAGGCGCTCCTCCTCACGGCTACTACGCCACCAACGGGACGACTGGTTTTGGTCAATGGCTTCGATGCGTGGATCGAGACTCCGGCGGGAACCTTCGCGCTGTCCTCCCAAACCTACGCTCCTGGCATCGTCTCTCCTGACGGAGCGCAACGCATTGAAAAATTTTCCACTGAACCTTGGCCGACCTGGGCTTTTAAGTTCGAGGACGGCACAGAGTTAGTGCAGGAAATTTTTGCCATTCACGGCAACGAAACGACGGCTTTGAGTTGGCGCGTCTTGAGTAAAAACAAAGACGTCCGTTTGTTTGTGCGCCCGTTTTTTTCCGGTCGCGATTACCACGGGCTGCAGAAAGAAAATTCTGGATTCAATTTTACGCCTTCTACGAACGGCGAAAAAATTTCGTGGCGGTCATACGACGGAATGCCAACTGTCTGCGCACTGGTTGGCGGTAACGGGCACTACAAACAGGAGCCGCTCTGGTATCGCAATTTTCTCTACTCCGAAGAACGCGCCCGCGGTCTGGACGACACCGAAGATCTCGCCTCGCCCGGGGTGTTTGAGTGGGACTTGTTGGCGGCAGAGGCAGCCGGAGCGGGTGAGGCCGTGTTGTTGTTGACCACGGAAAATTCTCCCGCGCCCAAACGTCAAGGCGACCTCGACGTAAAACATTTTTTTG
The DNA here is from genome assembly GCA_038228695.1 of Chthoniobacterales bacterium. Lineage (GTDB taxonomy): Bacteria > Verrucomicrobiota > Verrucomicrobiia > Chthoniobacterales > DASVRZ01 > DASVRZ01. The sequence goes on along the minus strand of JBBRPA010000023.1, from coordinate 25,756 downwards.
AAATTCTTCGCAAAAACGAGCGGACTCGCCGCGCCGCCTTTCCCTCACCGCTGCATCGCGCGGCGGACGCCTACATCGTCAACGGGCGCAACGGTAAAACCATCATCGCAGGCTACCCGTGGTTTGCCGATTGGGGACGCGACACATTTATCGCCTTGCGCGGACTTTGTTTCGCGACCGGACGGCTGGCCGACGCCAAAGAGATTTTACTCGGGTGGTCGCATTCCGTTTCCGAGGGAATGTTGCCCAACCGTTTTCCCGACAACGGCGAACAGCCGGAATTCAATTCCGTGGATGCCTCACTTTGGTTCGTCATCACCGTCCACGAATTACTCGAAGCCACCAAAGGCAGCAACATTGTATCTGAGACGGAAAAACGCGCTCTGCAAAAAGCCGTCGAACAAATCCTCGAAGGCTATTCGCGCGGCACGCGTTTCGGCATCCGCCGGGACGACGATGGTCTGCTCGCCTGCGGAGCGCCCGGTGTGCAACTCACTTGGATGGATGCGAAAGTCGGCGACTGGGTGGTCACTCCGCGCATCGGCAAGCCGGTGGAGATTCAGGCGCTTTGGCTAAATGCGCTAAAGATTGGCGCGGAGTTTTCGCCGGATTGGCTACCGCATTTTGAGAAGGGACTGAAGTCGTTCTGCGAAAAGTTTTGGAATGAAGCGGGCGGGTTTCTCTTTGATGTGGTGGACGCAGACCATGAGGCTGGAAACAATGACACATCGTTTCGCCCAAACCAGATCTTTGCGGTGGGAGGATTGCCGTTTCCATTGCTCGAAGTGAAGCATGCGAAAAAAGTCGTCGCGCTAGTAGAGGAAAAACTTTTAACGCCGCTTGGCCTGCGTTCGCTGGCACCAGAAGATCCCGGTTACAAGCCGCACTACGAATGCGGCGTCTGGCAACGCGACGGCGCGTATCATCAGGGCACCGTCTGGCCATGGCTGATCGGTCCGTTTGTCGAAGCGTGGGTGCATGTGCGCGGCGATTCTTCCGTTTCGAAAAAGCAGGCTCGCGAAAAATTTCTTACGCCTCTCCTCGCTCATATGGAGGAAGCTGGTTTGGGCCACATCTCCGAGATCGTCGATGCCGATAGTCCGCACACTCCGCGCGGTTGCCCCTTTCAAGCTTGGTCAATCGGTGAACTTCTCCGCCTCGATCAACAAATTCTCTCCGAATCGAAACTCCCATGAACGCAGAAAAAAATCGTCTTGCCGAAGCCAAATCCGGCAAAAATCGTTGGCAATTCTTCGGCCCCTACCTTTCCGAACGCCAATGGGGCACGGTGCGGGAGGATTACTCAGCGCACGGCGAGGCGTGGGATCATTTTCCGCACGACCACGCTCGTAGTCGCGCCTATCGCTGGGGCGAGGACGGCATCGCGGGCGTGAGCGACGATCAATCTCGTCTCTGTCTGTCGCTGGCCATGTGGAATGGGCGCGATCCGATTTTGAAAGAGCGCATCTTTGGCCTCACGAATAGCGAGGGGAACCACGGCGAGGACGCCAAGGAGCTTTACTACTACCTCGACGCCACCCCGACGCATTCGTATCTGAAAATGCTCTACAAATATCCGCAGGGGGAATTTCCCTACGGACACATCGCCGCAGAAAACGCCCGCCGCAAAAGCGACTCGCGCCTACCGGAGTTTGAGCTGCTCGACACGGGGATTTTCGACGATGACCGCTATTGGGATGTTTTTGTGGAATACGCGAAAGCCGGGCCAGAAGACATTTTGATGCGTGTCACGGTTCACAATCGTGGGCCGGAGGAAGCCTCGATTCAACTCCTGCCGCAACTCTGGTTTCGCAATACGTGGTCTTGGCAACCGGATTCGGTAAAGCCTGCAATGGCGCTTGGCAAAAGCGGACCCGTCACGGCAGCCCACGACAAACTCGGGAATCATCATTTTTTCTCCGAGGGCGAAACAGAGGTTTTGTTTTGTGATAATGAGACGAACCCACGTCGTCTCTATGGGCAGCACGACGCCGAAGGATTTTTCAAAGATGCTTTCGATGAATACGTCGTCAAAGGAAATCAATCCGCCGTCAACCCGGCCCAGACTGGCACAAAAGCGGGCGTGTTGCACAAGCTGACGATTCCTACTGGCGGTTCCAAACAAATCCGCTTGAGACTTACAAAGGTTGCCAAAAAGGATGCTAACGCGAAGCCGTTCGCTGACTTTGATGCGGTGTTCAAGCAGTGCATTGCTGAGGCCGACGAATTTTACGCCGAATTGCAGTGCGACATTTCCGACGCCGATGCGCGCAATGTGCAGCGCCAGGCTTTCGCGGGCATGATCTGGTCGAAGCAGTTTTTCTACTACGACGTGCGCGAGTGGTTAAAAGGCGATCCCGGACAATTTCCCCCACCCGCCGAGCGAAGGCACGGGCGCAACACAGATTGGGTGCATCTTAACAACGCCGACATTATTTCCATGCCCGACAAGTGGGAATATCCGTGGTATGCCGCGTGGGACTTAGCCTTTCACTGCATCCCGCTCGCCCTCGTTGATGCCGATTTTGCGAAGCATCAACTCGTATTGCTAACACGCGAATGGTATATGCACGCCAACGGTCAATTGCCCGCCTACGAGTGGGCGTTCGGTGACGTGAATCCGCCCGTCCACGCTTGGGCGACCTGGCGCGTATTTCAAATGGACCGCAAACAGCGGCGCGAAACCAATCCAGACGACAAGGGCGACTTGGAATTTCTGGAGCGCGTCTATCACAAGCTGATGTTGAATTTCACTTGGTGGGTGAATCGCAAGGACTCACAAGGGCGCAATATTTTCCAAGGGGGCTTTCTCGGCCTTGATAACATCGGTGTATTCGACCGCAGCGCGCCGCTGCCCACGGGCGGATTCATCAATCAGGCCGACGGCACGAGTTGGATGGCGATGTATTCGCTCAACCTCCTGCGCATCGCCTTGGAACTCGCGCAGCACAATCGGGTCTATGAGGACATCGCCACGAAATTCTTCGAGCACTTCCTGCAAATCGCCGAGGCGATGAATAATACTGGCGACGAAGGCATCGGCCTCTGGTGCGACAGCGACGAATTTTATTATGACGTGCTGAATCTTCCTAACGGTCAAAGCACACCTCTCAGAATTCGTTCGATGGTTGGGCTGATTCCGCTCTACGCCGTCGAGACGCTGGAGCCGGAATTGTTGGAGAATCTACCTGGATTTGCCAGCCGTCTGAAATGGGTGTTGAAAAATCGTCCCGAACTCGCCGCCCTTGTTTCGCGCTGGGACGAATGCGGTCAAGGCAATCGCCATCTGCTTTCGCTCTTGCGTGGACATCGCATGAAGGCACTGCTCCGGCGGATGTTAGACGAGACAGAATTTCTCTCCGACTTTGGCGTCCGGGCACTCTCGAAAATTCACGAGAGTGAGCCGTATCAATTCCACACCAACGGGAACACGATGGAAGTCGGTTACTGGCCGGCGGAATCCATGAGTGGATTGTTTGGCGGCAACTCCAACTGGCGAGGGCCCATCTGGATGCCGGTGAATTATCTCCTCATCGAATCGCTGCAAAAATTTCATTACTACTATGGCGATGATTTTAAAATCGAATGTCCGACTGGCTCGGGAAAATTCATTACCATCGCCGAAGTCGCCGACGAACTTTCGCGTCGCCTCGCAAAATTATTTCTGAAAGGCGACGACGGCCAACGCCCGGTGCTGAAGTATCACGCCAAGCTCGCGACTGATCCACATTTTAAGGATTACGTTTTATTCCACGAATACTTCCACGGCGACAACGGTCGCGGCGTCGGAGCCTCGCACCAGACTGGCTGGACGGGTCTCATCGCAAAATTACTGCAACCGCGTGACGACAATTCCTAAATCGACAAGCTCAACAAAACCCAAAATTAAATCTCACACACTTACACTTAAACTTATCCTCACATGACCAACCATTACGACGTAATCATCATTGGCAGCGGAGCCGGCGGCGGCACCCTGGCTCTAAAACTGGCACCTTCCGGCAAAAGCATTCTTATCTTGGAACGCGGCGATTATCTGGCCCGCGAAAAACAAAACTGGGACGTTGCAGAAGTCTTCGTGGAGGGCCGTTATGTATCGAAAGACACTTGGTATGATAACGACGACAAACCGTTTCAGCCCGGTGTGCATTATTTCGTCGGCGGCACGACCAAGATGTATGGTGCGGCTTTGTTTCGTTTGCGAAAAGAGGATTTCAGCGCGCACCGCACGGCGGACGGAATGACACCCGACTGGCCAATCAGCTACGAGGATTTGGAACCGTATTACACGCAGGCCGAGAAACTCTACAACGTCCACGGACGGCACGGAGATGACCCTACAGACCCTTTCTTCAGCACACCGTATCCGTTTCCGCCAGTAAGCCACGAGCCGCGCGTCCAAGAACTCGCCGATGGCCTAAAACGTGCCGGTTATCATCCTTCCTATGCGCCAACCGGCGTTATGCTAAACGAAGCGGACATGACCCAGAGTAAGTGTATCCGCTGCGACACCTGCGACGGTTTTCCCTGTCTCATCCATGCCAAGGCGGATGCCGAAATCATCGGAGTTCGCCCTGCTTTGGACTATCCGAATGTGACCATGCTCACCAACGCCCATGTCCAAAAGCTCGAGACCAGCGCGAGCGGACGCGAAGTCACGAAGGTCGTGGTGGAACGCAACGGCCAGATGGAAGAATATTCCGGCAGTATCGTCGTCGTCGCAGCCGGTGCAGCCAATTCTGCACGGTTGCTTTTGATGTCAGCTAACGACAAACATCCGAGTGGCTTGGCCAATGGATCGGACATGGTTGGAAGGAATTACATGTTCCACAATTCCATCGCACTGGTCGCGCTGTCCATACACGAAAATCCGACGGTCTTTCAAAAAACGCTTTCGGTGAATGATTTCTATTTCGGGTCAGATGACTACGAATTTCCAATGGGCAATATCCAGATGCTCGGCAAATCCAAAGGGCCGATGTTCAAGGAGCACGCTCCCCCTTTCGCGCTGGGTTTCACACTCGATCAGATGGCCAAGCACGCCGTGGATTTCTGGCTCACAGGCGAGGATCTGCCCATGTTAGAAAACCGCGTCACTATAAATTCCAAAGGAGAAATCAAACTCAACTACGAATTCAATAATTTGGAGCCAATCAAACGCCTCCGGCAAAAATTGCAATCCATGTTAGAGCATCTCGACATGCATCCGCACTTGATTCCAAACAATCTCTATCTCGGCAAACAAATTCCTGTCGCTGGCGTCGGTCACCAATCTGGCACCTGTCGTTTCGGCATCGATCCGCAAACTTCCGTGCTCGACGTGAACTGCAAGGCACACGTGGTCGATAACCTCTATGTCGTGGACACGAGTTTTTTCCCCAGCATTGGCGCGGTGAATCCTTCCCTGACCGCCATGGCGAATGCCCTGCGCGTCGGCGAACACCTGCTCGAACGTCTTAAATAACCAACAAATAAAATTCCGGTGATCACTACCATCCGCAGTATCGTTTCTTTGCGAGTATTCACTCTCCGGGGCATCATGGCTCTGGCGATCTGGATGTCTGCGATTGCCGTGCAAGCAAAGGTGAGCGAAGTGAGCGCGATCAATTTGACCGTCGGTGATTTGGAAGCCGAAGTAAAATTTTTCACTGAGACCCTGCCATTTGAATTGGTGTCCAAATCCGACGCGAGCGGTGAGAAACAGGATGCGTTGCTCGGTTTGAACGATGTGAAATTGCGCGTAGCTGAATTGAAGCTAGGCGACGAACACATCATGCTCACCGAGTTTCCCGGCAATAAGGGAAAAGCGATTCCACCAGATTCGCGCAGCTTCGACCGTTGGTTTCAACACATCGCCATCGTTGTGAGCGACATGGATGCGGCTTATGCCCGGTTGCAGGCGCACAATGTTAAATACGTTTCCACCGAGCCGCAGACCTTACCCGCGTGGAATAGAAATGCGGGCGGCATCAAGGCGTTTTACTTCCGCGATCCCGAGGATCATGTGCTGGAAATCATTTTCTTTCCAGAAGGCAAAGGCGATCCCAAATGGCAGTCAGCGAAAGAAAAACTCTTTTTAGGCATCGATCACACCGCCGTCGTCGTGAGCGACACGGAAAAAAGCCTGGCCTTTTATCGCGATGCGCTGGGCATGAAAGTGGCGGGCGGCGCGGAGAATTACGGAGTCGAGCAAGAGCACTTGAACCAAGTATTTGGCGTGCGACTGCGAATCACTGCCCTGCGCGCGGAACACGGGCCGGGAATTGAATTTCTCGAGTATCTCACGCCTCCCGGTGGACATCCTATTCCCGAAGATGCAAAGGCGAATGATTTAATTTTCTGGAACACTCATCTGGTTGTGGATGATTTGCCCAAACTAGATGCGGGCTTGCGCGAACAAGGCGCGAAGTTTGTCTCCAAGCCATCAAAAAATCCAGACGCGGAAATCGTCCGCGACCCAGACGGCCACGCGCTGGAACTCGACGAAAAAAAATAATTTTGCTGAAAGGTTTCGACTTATTGGTTGATTCAGTTTCGTAGATAAAAAAACAAAAAACCAAACCATGAAAAAAAATCTCATTACCCTATTTGCGTTGCTGGCTCTGGCTGGCGCGGCTTTCGCAGCCACCACAGGCGGAAAAATTCTTACCCTCAAAAACAAGCAGGGACTGGCCATTGAAGGCTACGATGTTGTCGCTTATTTCACCGACAACAAGCCGACAAAAGGCAACGCCAAATTCGTCACTGAATACGATGGCGCGAAATATCTCTTTGCCAGCGCCGCGCACAAAGCCTTGTTCGATGCGAAGCCTGTGAAGTATGCGCCAGCTTACGGCGGCTACTGCGGTTATGCGGCCAGCGTTGACCGTTTGTCACCTGTCTCACCAGAGTGGTTTCAGATCATCGATGGGAAACTCATTCTCCAACACAACCAGAAAGCGTTTGATCTTTTCAACAAAGAACTCAAGCCGAACGTCGTGAAGGCCGACACGAATTGGCCGGGCCTCGTCGCCCGTAATGGCGTCTCCGGCGGCAAGACGCTGGTGTTCACCGACGGCAAAGGTCTCGCGCTCGAAGGCTATGATCCGGTGAGTTATTTCACCGACGGCAAACCAGTCAAAGGCGATGAAAAAATTGAAGGGACTTACAATGGAGCGTTATACCATTTCGTTTCCCAAATGCATCGCGCGACGTTTGAAAAAAACCCAACCAAATACACGCCAGCCTATGGCGGTTATTGCGGCTATGCAGCCAGCGTGGGCAAGGTGCGCCCGGCTAATCCGCTCATCTGGTCGATCGTAGGCGGCAAGCTTATCGTTCAGCACACGAAAGGTGCAGACGAGCTTTGGAAAAAAGACATCGCGGGTAACAAGAAGAAAGCCGACAAATACTGGCCTCCGCTAGTCCAGGCAAAAGCAGGTAAACGCGACCCGGTGGATGGCCTCTTTGGAGATTCCGTTCTCGACCTCGCGAAAATACCCTAACCCCCGATTAAAGACTTTTTTAACTCAGCAACCACAAAAAACTATGAAGATTAAACTCACACTCCTCTCACTACTGTTCATCGGCACAATTACCTCTGCTTCCGCGGAAGACCACGTCGCCATGGGCCATGTCGTCACCAAGCCAACGCTCACCCTAGAAGGCGCGAAGCATGTTGCCGACGTAGCGATGAAATACGCCAAGGACAATGGAGCCGCTCCGTCCGTTGCCATCGTCGATGACGGCGGTAATCTACTTTACCTAGCGCGACCCGAAACCAGTTTCGCGGCGGGCGCAAATGTCTCCATCGGCAAGGCCCGCACATCGGCCATCTTCAAAAAGCCGACAGCATTCTTCGAGGAAACGATTAACAAAGGCCGCTTCACGATGACGGCGCTGCCAGACTTCACACCATTACAGGGCGGCGTGCCGATTATGCTCGACGGCAAAGTCATTGGTGCGATCGGTTGCAGCGGTGCCATGAGTGCGGCGCAGGATGAAGAAGTGGCGAAGGCTGGTGCGGCGGTTTTTGAAACCAAACCAGCGACAGACAAGAAGTAAAATCCCTATCTCATGAAAACTTATCTCGCCACACTGTGCCTGCTGGGAACGGCTCTTGCCCTTGCAACCGCTGCCGATCAGACTCCGCGCGCTATTTTGCCGGATGGGGTAATCGACCTCCGTACCACAGAAGGCACCTCCCATGTAAGTGCAGCGTGGCGTTACAGCGATACGAAGATTTCTGAGATCGATCACAAGAATGTAGGGCCAGACTTGAAGGCAAGTGGCCCGGCAAATCGCACGTTCGATTTCACGCCCGATGCGCGCCCGGCAGCTTTCGACGACTCGAAATGGGAAAAAATTCCCGCCGACTCGCTGGAGCAACGACGCGGCCATGGGCGGCTTTCCTTCAACTGGTATCGGCTCAATGTGACCATTCCCGAGAAGGTTGCGAACCTTGATACGAGCGGCGCGACGGTCGTGTTTGAAATCGTGGTGGACGATTATGCCGAGGTCTGGGTGGACGGCAAATTGCCTTTCGTGCTCGGACAAAACGGCGGTAACGTCGCAGCTGGCTGGAACGCGGCTAATCGCGTGGTGCTCACGCGCGACGCAAAACCAGGACAGAAGATTCAGATCGCAGTTTTTGGCATCAACGGCCCAGTCTCGACTCATCCCGACACATACATCTGGGTCCGTAGCGCGACATTGGATTTTTACAAACCGGGAAAACTAACCCAAGTCCGCGAGGTAAAAATGGACGTGGAGAAAAAAGACCCCGCGCTTGATGATATTCTTTCGCCCAATACGAAACTCGAAAAACTCGCTGACGGCTTCACGTTTACAGAAGGTCCGATCTGGGTTGAAGGTGCCAATCCGTCTATCGCACCCGGTTCGAGCGAGGGATTTCTACTTTTCAGCGATCCTAATAATAATCTGATCTATCGCTGCACCGCCGAAGGCGAAGTACAGACTTTCATGACCAAGTCCGGCTACTCCGGTGAGAACATGGGCGAATATCGTCAGCCCGGCTCCAACGGATTGACGACCGATGAGCAAGGCCGGCTCACGATTTGCCAACACGGTAATCGGCGCGTCGTGCGGATTGAAAAAAACGGACTGACCACCGTGCTCGCCGATAAATTTGACGGCAAACGGCTTAACTCGCCGAACGATCTGGTGTATCGCAGCGACGGCACATTGTTCTTCACCGACCCACCGTTTGGACTTCCAAAAGGCGGCGAAGATCCGCAGCGCGAGCAACCACATTTCGGCGTTTATTCTGTGAAAGACGGTAAAGTACAACTCGTCAGCACGGATTTTACCGGACCAAACGGACTGGCATTTTCTCCGGACGAAAAATTTCTTTACGTCGGTGATTGGGACGATCACAAAAAAGTCGTCTTCCGCTATCCGGTCAATCCAGACGCCACTCTCGGCAAAGGCGAATTGTTTTTCGACATGACGAGCACACCAGGCGAGGACGCTCTCGACGGAATCAAAGTGGATCAACGTGGCAACATCTATGTCAGTGGGCCGGGAGGTCTCTGGATTATCGACGCCAACGGCAAACATCTTGGCACGCTCCAAGGCCCCGAGCATCCACATAATTTCACTTGGGGAGGAGCTGATCGCCAGACCTTATATCTCGCCGCCCAGACTGGCATTTATCGGATTCATTTGAACATTCCTGGCGCAACAGCGTTCCCAAAATCTGCGCCCATCAAAAACTGACCGTAAGGGCCAGTCTTTGCTGTGACCGACTTCTCTTCGTGAATGTTTAGCGCCCTCAAAAAACACTGGCCGGAATACCTCATGGAAGCCGCCGGGCTGGGCATTTTCATGGTCTCGGCCTGCGTCTTCACCATTTTATTTTATCATCCGACTTCGCCTTTTGTTAAAAGCCTGCCGGAAGAATTTCCACGCCGTGTGATGGTGGGAATGGCGATGGGATTAACCGCCATCGGCATCATCTATTCGCCTTGGGGAAAACAGTCTGGGGCGCACCTGAATCCAGCAGTCACTCTGACTTTTTTTAGGCTAGGCAAAATCGCGCCTTGGGATGCTTTTTTCTACATCATTGCCCAATTCATCGGTGGCTTTGCAGGCGTTGCAATCGTGGCTGTAGCTTTGGGAAAATTTTTGGCAGACCCCGCAATCAACTATGCCGCCACCTTGCCCGGACACAGCGGACTGGGAGTGGCGTTTTTGGGCGAGACGATCATCTCCTTCATCTTGATTACGGTTGTCCTAGCGGTTTCCAACAATCCAAGATTGACGCGTTTTACCGGAATTTCCGCTGGTCTTTGCGTCGCGTCCTTTATCACTTTTGAAGCACCACTTTCCGGTATGAGCATGAATCCGGCCCGCACCTTCGGCAGCGCGATGTTGCCCGGTCAGTGGACTGGGATTTGGATTTATTTTATCGCGCCACCACTGGGAATGTTGCTCGCGGCCAAGCTTTATTCGCAACTGAAGGATTGCGTCGCCTGTGCGAAGCTGCACCACCACAACTCGAAACGCTGCATCTTCTGCGAATTTCAGCAGTCTCGAAAAAAATGATGGAGTTTTTCAGATGATTCAATGCATAAATCTGCAGGCGACGAACTAGTCCGTTGCCAACCTTAAAAAATACAAACCTATGATCGTCATCATTAGTGGCACTAATCGGCCCGGTAGTAATACTCGAAAAGTCACCGCTCACATCGAAGCGACCTACGCCGCGCTCGGCGTGGAAACGCAGTTACTCGACCTTGCCGAACTACCGCCAGAAGTTTTCCAGCCAATCGCCTACGCGGAAAAACCTAGCTCTTTCCAAAGATTCAGCGATGCCGTGCTCTCCTCTGACGGTCTTGTGATTGTGACGCCAGAATACAACGGTAGTTTTCCCGGAGTGCTGAAATACTTCATCGACCTACTACCGTTCCCAGAAAGTTTTGAGCATCGCCCGGTCTGTTTCATCGGTCTGGCCGCAGGTATTTGGGGCGCGTTGCGGTCGGTTGAGCAATTGCAGACTATTTTCGGCTATCGCAATGCCTACATTTTTCCAGAACGAGTGTTCATGCCCGGCATTGGCAAAGTGTTGAATGAAGCGGGACAATTCATCTCGGAAGACATGCCGAAACGGTTGGCAAAACAGGCGGAAGGTTACACCGCGTTTGTGGAAAAACTGCAGAGCAAAAAACTTCACTAAAACAAGCAGTGATCGCCGTCGTCTTTTCATCGCTTCTGGGAGTTTACTTGCTAATAGGACTGATTTTTGCCCTGCCGTTTGCACTCGGTGGCGTCAAAAAAATCGATCCCCATGCGGCGGCAGGCTCTTGGGGTTTCCGCCTGATGGTCATTCCAGGCACGGTGGCCTTCTGGCCGCTGCTGCTCCGTCGCTGGTTCGGCGGAACGACTACGCCACCGCCAGAAACCAATCCGCATCGTATCGCTGCGAAAGCTCATCACTAATTCCCATGATCCGTCCGTTGCGCCAGCGACACCGCCAGATTTTTTTCGGGTTAGGAATCTTCCTGCCGCTGACTTTTGCGTTAGGTATTCTCGCCCGCAAACCAGTGCCTCTCAATCCTCCCTTGCCGCCAACGCTGGCCAGTTCTGCACTGCAGTTTCCGTTAGTAAAATGGGAGCGCGGAGACCTGTTTTCCAAGACTGCAATCCGCGTTCGCCTGCGCCAGACGAAGACTGCGGACAACTTCGCGGTAGAATTTTCCGCTCCAAAAAATTTTACGCAGCCGGATGTGATTACTTATTGGGTCGCGGGTAAAATTGGCAAATTGGAAGAATTACCTGCTAGTGCCATTCTGCTTGGTTCCTTCAATGCGACCTTGCCGTTGCCAACGACCGCATCGCAGTCGGAAGGTACTTTGATTCTTTACAGTCTGGCCGATGCCGAAATCGTGGATGTCTCCAAACCCATAAATCCCCAAACACCATGAGTATCGCCTACCAAGCTGTGCAATGGAACCGGCAAAAGCGCATCTACGACTTCGTGCTGGTCGGTGGTGTGGCGGTATTTCTCGTCGCGTTTGGAGTGGTCACGAAACTGCTTTTTCCACTCGTCACCGATGAGATTATGCTCCTGCGAGCGTTTGGCACGGCGGCGTTTCTGCTGCTGCACATTATTCTCTGCATCGGGCCGCTTTGTCGGCTGAACACTAGCTTTCTCCCCCTGCTTTACAACCGTCGTCACGCGGGTGTTACTTGCTTTCTGCTCTCGCTCACCCATGCCGTACTCGTCGTCGCCACCTACCACGCAGGCGGCAATACGAATCCCATCCTGAGCATTTTTGTTTCCGGTAAATTCGATGGCACGATTGGCACGGTGCCGTTTCAGCCATTCGGATTTTTCGCGTTGGTGATCTTGTTTCTGCTCGCCGCGACGAGTCACGATTTCTGGCTCTCGAACCTGACTGCACCGATCTGGAAAACACTCCACATGGCGGTCTATCTCGCCTACGCCCTGCTCGTTTTGCACGTCACTTTCGGCGCGTTGCAAGGTGAAACGGGTCTGGCCTATGTCATCATCGTCGCGTTAGGTTTTCTCACCGTCCTCGGCCTGCATCTCGCGGCGGCGCGGCGGGAAATTTCCCTCGACGTGGAAATAAAAACCGAAGGTTTCGTCGATGCCTGTGCCGTCGCCGACATTCCCGAAAACCGTGCCCGCATCATCTGCCTGTCTGGCGAACGCGTCGCCATCTTCAAATACGAGGGCAAAATATCCGCCGTCTCGAATGTCTGCCAGCATCAAAACGGCCCGCTCGGCGAAGGGAAAATTCTTCAAGGCTGCATCACCTGCCCATGGCACGGCTACCAATACGTGCCGGAGACCGGCGAATCACCGCCGCCGTTCGTCGAGAAAATTCCTACCTTCAACGTCCGAGTTAAAAACGGTCGCGTCTTGGTGGACCCGCAGCCCAACCCGCCGGGAACGAAGGCGAAACCCGCGCTCATCGCCCATGAATGATGAATTTTACATCGGCTGGCAAGGTAAGGCCGCACCGGGGATCGGGCGGTTCATCCGGCGCGTGGTGATCGGCTTGCTCCTCCTCGCACTGCTCGTGCCAGTGATTCTGGCTTTGTCGCAGCGACTCATCGGCACGGGCGTCTTTGAGTGGGGCAACATGAAAAAATTCTCCGGCATCTTGCAGACGAGTCCGTATCCGCATCTACTCGTGCCGCGCCCCGGCTTGGCAGAGGGTCAGCCGCGCTTCTCGACTTACTACCTCGTCGCGCCGAATAAGTTTGGCTTGAAACCGGAAACCATCGCGACGTTTGACGGCCAACCCGTCACGCTCCAAGGCACTCTGATTTATCGTGGCGACCAGACCATGATCGAAGTTGCGAATGATTCTATCCATTCAACTAACACCAACGCGGGAAAACAGTTTCGTCAAAATTCCATTGCGCTCGGCCCCCAGACGCTCACCGGCGAAATCGTCGACAGCAAATGTTTCCTCGGAGTCATGAACCCCGGTCAGCTCACTCCGCACCGGGCTTGCGCCATCCGCTGCATCAGCGGCGGCATTCCGCCTGTGCTCCTCGTTCGCCAGCAAACCGGCCCACCCATCTACCTCCTGCTCGTTTCCGCCTCCGGCCAACCTGTCAACCAGCAAGTCCTCGACCGCGTCGCCGAACCAGTGAGCATCACCGGCGAAGTCGAACGCCAAGGCGACCTGCTCATTCTCAAAGCCGACCCAACGACCTATCGATTGGTGGGCCGATAAGAAATTGATTCACAGTGCGTCCCAAAAAGAAACCGAAGCTGGCAAAGACCAAGGCCGAAATCGTCTCGGGGATTCATCGAAACAACCGACGAGCATTTTCAGCGGGGTGCCCTTAATTGCGTCTCTAACTCCGCGATCCGTTGTCTCAGAGGAGCGATCGCTTCGCTGACCTCGGCTTCGGTGAAACGCGGGGTGATGTATTGCGGGCAGTTCCAATCGTAGCTCACCACGTCAATGAGGAAGAGACGTTCGATTTTGCTGCGCAGTTCGGGTGTCGGAGCAAATTGGTCAGCTAGGTCGGCATTCTCCCGGGCATCGAGGACGCGGGCGTGACCGAGGATTTTCAGGCGAGTGCGATTAGGGTAATCCATCAGAAAGAACGCGACGCGATCGCTCTCGTCGAGGTTGCCGGTGCTGAGCATCTGACGGTTGCCTTTGAAATCGGCAAAGCCAAGTTGGTTTGGGCCAAGCACTTTGAGAAAGCCCGCAGGGCCGCCGCGGTGCTGGATGTAGGGCCAGCCGTTGGCATTCGTCGTGGCCATATAGAAACTGTCGCGCGCTGCGATGAAGGCCGCTTCGTCGGCGGTGAAGGAATCCCGCTCGGGAGCGTCGGCGACGGTTTGGTGTTTGCCGAAGTATCGCTCCTGCGCGGCCTGCACGGCGGGCGTGAGCATGAATTGCATGAATTTTGCAGCCATAAGGTGAGTGAGGTTAGACTGGGCGTTTCCAATGGAATTTACGATCGGATTCGGCGATCGGTTGATCGTTGATGCTCGCGTATCGGTGAGCCATGAGGCCGTCGGCGTCGAACTCCCAGTTTTCGTTGCCGTGGCTGCGCCACCATTGGCCGTCTGCATCGTGCCATTCGTATTCGAAGCGCACGGCGATGCGATTGCCGGTGAAGGCCCAGAGTGTTTTGCGCAGGCGATAGTCGTGCTCCTTCGCCCATTTGCGGCGGAGGAACGCGACGACTGCCTCGCGGCCATTCACGAAGTCCGCGCGATTGCGCCACTCGGTGTCGGGCGTGTAGGCGAGCGATATGCGCTCGGGGTCGCACGAATTCCAAGCGTCCTCGGCGAGTTGCACTTTTTGCAGTGCGGTTTCCTCAGTGAAAGGCGGAAGTGGTGGGCGTGGGGTGCTCATGGTCGTGGTCTGGTTATGCTGCGGAAAGCGGCGTGGCTGGCTCGATGAGTGCAGCCAAGCCGCAGTTGCATTAGATTCCGTTCTGCTTCACCAGGCCGGGCCAGTTTTTGTCCGCCTTGGTCACATTGCCGCCGAGGTCCTCGTTGAACTTTTTCAGGATGTCGGGATTGAGGTTGAGATACAGCTTTCCGTCCCGCACTTGCGCGGTGCTGATGTCCACGGGGAACAGCTTGCCGAGCGCGACGCCGTAGGCGCAGAAGCCGCCAAACTGCGGCACATACTTCTCCGGGTTGGCGGTGAAGAGCTTCTTGTGCTCTTCGTTGGCGAAGTAATACGTCGCGCCCTTGTGCTCGGCGCTGATGAAGGGCGAGCCATTCACCGGCTTGGAGTCGGTGAAGAACGCGACGGTGTCGTAGCCGTTGACGGCCGCTTTGCTTGCGCCGGAGACGTTGACGAGATCGCCAGCGAAGGCGGCGATTGTTAGTAGCAGCGATGCTGCAACGGTGTGGATGATGGATTTCATTTTGGTATTTTACTTTCTGTTGGTTTGTTGTTTTGCACTCCGCCGAATACAGGAATTGCTTCCGGCGGAAATTGGTTTCAGGTGGTTGCTGGTTCGAGGTCGCCGGGTTTCACCTCGGGAAAGTCGATGACCGTGCGGGCGACGTTGTTAGTATAATTTGTGAGGATATTTAGCGCGACTTGCTGAACGACTTCGACGAGTTCGGCGTCGTTTAACCCGGCGACTCGTGCAGCCTGCAGGTCGCTGTCCGCAAGGTGGCCGCGCTGGAGCGTCACGGCGCGGGCAAACTTCAATGCCGCATCGGATTTCGCGTTCGCGGCGGATGCGCGCCGCGCAGCGTGAATTTCGTCCTTGGTCAGTCCGACCTTGTCGCCAAACATCGTATGGGCGCTCAAGCAGTAGCCACAGCCGTTGATCTCGCCGACCGTGAGCGCGATCTGTTCGCGTAGTTTAGCAGACAACAAGCCGCCAGCGAGCGCGCTGCTGAAGTTGAGGTAACCTTCGAGGGCCGCTGAGTGGCCAAGCACCCGCATCAGGTTCGGCACGAAGCCCAACTTGTTTTCGACTGCGGTGAAGAGTTTCCGTGTTTTCCCAGTTGTGGTGGAGGGATCGGTTTGATGGATGCGATTCATAGTTTTAGGTATTTAGTATTTGTGAAAAGGGTGACCGAGGGGACCGATCAATGAAGGAGGAAGGCCAGGGAGCCGGTGAGCGCGGCGACGTGCGCCCAGACGACAAAGACGAGCATTTTGGTGTAGGTCCGGCCGCCGCTGGTTTCGCTTGGCACTTCCGGGTCCATTCCGAAGAAGCGCTCCTGATTCCGGAGAAGGTAAACGCCTACGACAAGTGTCCCGATGAAAAGAACGGTGAAGGCGAACTGGACGATGTTAGATTGGTCGGTGGTCATGTTTTTCGTGAGATACATCCCTATTAATCACGTAGCGTGCCAAGGCGGTTTCGCGGTCCCGAAAGCAGCCTTTTTACGAGGGTAAAGTGCTGTTTTTTTCTATTTTCCAAATCGCTACGACATTTCGTAAATTACGAGATTTAGCTGTCAAACTACGAAAGATCGTCGTAGAAAGTCTCCGATGAACATGGAAGCTTTGCAGGACATCATGCTAGCCATCGCGCAGCAACGGTCTGTTGCCGCTGTGCTCCAGCAGATCGTCGAGCAAATCGCTGATTGCCCCCCAAGCGGCTTCTCCAAAAAGACCGAAACGTGCGCCGATATCGCACTCGTCCGAATCTGGCTTGTCGAGCAAGGGGACCTCTGCGCCGAGTGCCACTTCCGCAGCGAATGCCCCGACCACTCACGCTGCCTACACCTCGCCGCCAGCGCTGGGCTACCGGACGACAAAAGCGAGAACTGGGCACGACTCGACGGCCACTTTCGGCGTATTCCACTCGGCGTTCGGAAAATTGGCACCATCGCCGCGACTGGGAGTTCTATTTTCATTCCCGACATCGCCGCCGACGCAAAGTGGGTGGCGCGTCCGGAATGGGCGAAGGCCGAACGCATCACCGCTTTCGCGGGGCATCCACTGGTTTTCCGCGACGAAATCCTTGGCGTGCTCGGACTCTTCAGCCGCACGCCGCTGAGCGATGGCGATTTCGAGCGTCTTCGCCATTTCTCGAATCACGCTGCCGTGGCCATCGCCAACGCGCACGCCTTCGAGGAGATCGAGTTTCTCAAGGCGCGACTCGAGGAAGAAGTGAGCTACCTGCGCGAGGAAGTGAGCGCGGTGCGTGGCAACGGAGACCTCGTCGGTGAAAGTCCGGCGCTGCGCAAAGTGCAGCAACAGATCGAACTCGTCGCGCCGACCGACGCCACCGTGCTCGTCACCGGCGAAAGCGGCACCGGCAAGGAACTCGTCGCCCGCGCCATTCACGAGCGCAGTCCACGCCGCGATCGTGCGATGATCACTGTGAATTGCGGGGCCGTGCCCGAGTCGCTTTTTGAGAGTGAGTTCTTTGGTCACGCACGCGGTGCCTTCACCGGCGCGCTGCGCGACAAGGCAGGCCGCTTCGAACTCGCCGACGGCGGCACGCTTTTCCTCGACGAAATCGGCGAAGTTCCGCTGCCAATGCAAGCCAAACTGCTGCGCGTGCTCCAGGAGCAGGAAGTCGAGCGCATCGGCGAAACGCGCCCGCGGAAAATCAACGTGCGCATCATCGCCGCCACAAATCGTGACCTTAAAGGCGAGGTCGAAGCCGGCCGCTTCCGCCAGGACCTGTTCTACCGTCTCAGTGTTTTCCCAATCGAAAATCCACCCCTGCGCGAACGCCGCGAAGACATCCCCCGCCTCGCCGAACACTTCATTCGCAGCGCCGCCAAACGGATGAACCGCCGCCCGCCAAAACTCACGACCACTGCTGCCCGCCAACTCGCCGCGCACGATTGGCCCGGCAACGTGCGCGAACTACAAAACGCCGTCGAACGCGCTCTGATCCTCGCTCAAAATGGACCGCTGCAATTCGATCCGCTGGCCTCTGCTAGCATTCTCGCATCGGCATCGTTGCCACTTACCGACGACAGCCCGATGCTGACCCGCGCTGACCTGAAACAACGCGAACACGAAAGTCTCACCGCCGCGCTAGCTAAAACCAGTGGCAAATTATTTGGACCAGACGGTGCGGCGATTCTTCTCGGCATGAAGCCAACGACGCTCGCCTCGCGAATGAAGGCACTAGGGCTGAAACGCGAGTCGTTCAGGAAATAGTATTCGACGCCAGTCAGCGTCGAGCGGAAATTTTCCGGCACCGAAAGCGACCGCAGGAACGTAAAGTCAGCATGAGTTCTTTGCAAAAAGTTTTGATCACCGGTGCATCCAGCGGTATCGGCCGTGCCCTCGCCCTGCGGCTTTCCCAACGCCCCATTCATCTTGCCCTCTCGGGCCGCTCGGCGGAGAAACTGGCCGCAGTCAAAGCGGGATGCGCCGAAGCGGCCACGGTGGAGCTGTTTCCAGCGGATATCATCGTGCCCCATGCCGCTGCCAAAATGGTCCAAGCCGCGCACGCTGCGATGGATGGACTCGATGCGGTGATTCATTGCGCGGGGATGGGACTGATCAAGCCCACGCTAGAAACGACGGACGCGGAATTTGTCTCGGTCACCAATCTAAATATGCGCGGGACATTTCTCGTGGCGCAAGAGGCTTGTCGATTGATGGTGGCGCAAAAGCGCGGTTTATTCGTCACGATCCCGGGGATTCTCGGCAAGGCAGCGATGAAAAACTCAGCGGCTTATTGCGCGAGCAAATTTGGCGTGACGGGATTGATCAAAGTGATGGCGCAAGAATTTCAACGCAGCGGAGTCCGGTTTACGCTGGCCTATCTTGGCGGGGTGGATTCGCCGTTTTGGGATGGAATCGGGATGGCCGTGCAGCGAGATAAAATGATCCCGGCGGATTACGCGGCGCAATTGTTAGAAGCCGCGCTCGACGCACCGGGGCACCTCGTGATGAACGAGATCATGCTCCAGCCGGAGAGTCATCAGATGTAGGGGAAGATGGAATCCCCAACTCACGATTCGCGCCGGACTAACATGCGCTCGACGTATTTGGCGAGGATGTCGAATTCGAGATTAACCGTCTCCCCACTTTGCAGGGTCCGGAGGTTAGTATTTTCGAAGGTGTAGGGAATGATCCAACAGACTAGACTGGATTCGTGGGCTTCCGCGACGGTGAGGCTGACGCCATTGACGCAGATCGAGCCCTTGAAGGCGATGTAGTGGCTGAAGTCCGGCGGAAAAAGAATCTCGAGGCGATGGTCGCCGCCTTTCGCTTCCATTGAGGAAACGGTGCCGACGCAATCGACATGACCCTGAACGAGATGACCGTCGATTCGGCTGGAGGCGCGCATGGCGCGTTCGAGGTTAATAATCGAGCTGGGTTTGAGGTCACGCAGGTTGGTGCGGGTGAGGGTTTCTTCGAGCAACTCGAAGCCGATCTGGTCATCGCGATGGGAGGTGACGGTGAGGCAGCATCCGTTGATGGCGACGCTGTCGCCGCGTTTGACGCGTTTGCCATAGCGGCTGGAGACCAGAAGCTGGACGGTTTTAGTTGTGCGACGCAGCCATTGAACCTGGCCGGTTTCTTCGACGATACCTGTGAACATGCGGGGTGTTTTTTTCTACCCGCAAGCTAATCAGAATAAACGGAAGCGCGAGAAGAAAAGCAGTCCAATCAGCGCGTAGATGGGGATGAGCACGACGAGCGAATATCTCCAGATGTAGCCGAAGAAATGCGGGGTGTGGACTTTCGCCCGGTCAGCGATGGCCTTGACCATGAAGTTCGGGCCGTTGCCGATGTAGGTGAGCGCGCCAAAAAAGACGGAGCCGAGGGAAACGGCGACGAGGTAATGATCGTGATTTTGGAGGAAGACTTGCATGTCAGCGGCGTTGTCGAGGTTCAGCCCTTTGAGGCCGAAGGCAGCGGCGAGGAAGGTGAGATAGGTCGGGGCGTTGTCGAGCACGCCGGAGAGCAACCCGCTGAACCAATAGAATTGCATGGTCTCCTTCACCCCCAGCCCAGCTGCGTGCCCTTCGAGGTAGTCGAGCGCTGGAACCATGGTGGCGAAAATCCCGACGAAGAGCCAAGCGACTTCCTTAATCGGGCCGAAAGAAAAATCATTCGATTCGTGAACCGGCGCCTTGGTGGAAAAATAGGAACCTGCGGCCGCGACAACCATCAGCAGCTCGCGCCAAGGCGGCGGGCAAAAGACAGCCCCGAGGATGATCGAGAGGAAAAAGAGGTTGTGCAGGCCGTCGAATCTCCAAGTTTCCTCGGCGGTCTCGGCATCGCGCACGGATTTCGGGGCGCGCAGGAAGTTGCGCGAATCGAGGACGTAAAAAACGGCTAGCAGCAGTCCAATCGTGATCAGCCACGCCTCCCAACAATGCTGGACGACCCACCAGAAGGGCACCCCCTTGAGATAGCCGAGAAAGAGTGGTGGATCGCCGATCGGGGTGAGTGCTCCGCCGGCGTTGCTAACGATGAAGATGAAAAAGACGATGTGAAAAGCGGTAATGCGATATTTATTCATCCGGATCCACGGGCGAATCAGGAGCATGGAGGCGCCGGTCGTGCC
This sequence comes from Chthoniobacterales bacterium, assembly GCA_038228695.1. Taxonomy (GTDB): domain Bacteria; phylum Verrucomicrobiota; class Verrucomicrobiia; order Chthoniobacterales; family DASVRZ01; genus DASVRZ01. Next base: position 5,290 of record JBBRPA010000023.1, on the reverse strand, counting down.
GATGAGATTGGCTAGGATCGCGCCGATGAATAGAAAGGCGATGTTAACATGCGGTTTCGACTCACCCTTGACCCGAATGTGAATGCCGCCGGCGACAACGAAGAGGCTGCCAATGAGTGCGATGAAGCTAACATAGTCGTAGCCGACGTGTAACATTCGCTCGGCATGATGCAGCACGAACGCATAGTAGCTGAGCGTGACCAACCCCAGCGCGACGGCGACTTTGTTGTAATGATGTTCCCACCATTCCTTCGCGATGAACGGCATCGTGGCGATGCAGAGCAGCATTAATCCAAATGGAAGGATCATCGCCGGATGCGGATTGATTGTGGCGGTGGCGCTAGCCAGTAAACATGTTGTCATAGACGGATTCCCTTTTTTCCTAGCGCGAATGCTAGCGATCCCGGTGCTGGACGGAAGTCTTTTCCCAGTCTTCCGGAAAAAAATTAACCACCCTGCACGGGCGGCATCAAGCTGAGGAGATCGCCCTCGCGCAAAACGTCCTCGCAGCTCGCGAACTCAACTCCGACGGCGAACAGCAATTTCCCCTCCCAGTCGCGCAACTTGGGAAACTCGGCCTCGAGCTGCGTAAAAGCCGCGCTCACTGTGGCGCCCTCGGGCAGTTCCCGATTCAGTTCTGCGTCGCCTCCGATGGCTCGAAGTCTCGAAAAGAATTGGATGCGGACGTTCACCGCTCGGCCACGTCGCTCCGGAGCACACCGATGAAAGGCAGGTTCCGGTATTTTTCCTGAAAATCGAGGCCGTAGCCGACGACAAATTCATTGGCGATGTCGAAGCCGACGTAGTCCGCATCGACCGAGCGCGTCGCTCCGATGTCCTTGCGCAGCAGCACGCAAATTTTTGTGCTCAGAGTGGTGGTCTCGCGAGCGATTTTGTCCGTGAGCGTTTTCAAGGTTAGTCCGGTATCGAGAATGTCGTCGATAATAAGGACGTGACGGCCTTGGAGATCGGGCATGGCGGCCTGGAAGGTAACCTGGCCACTCGTCGAAGTGCCACCGTGGTAGGAGGAAACACTGACGCAAATGATCCGCAGCGGCAGTGGAATACGCCGGAGCAGATCGGCTCCAAACATCAAGCTACCGCTCATCAGGCAAAGCACGGTGAGTTCGCGGCCTTTGTATTCGTCGGTCAGCGTCGCCGCAATCTCGTCGAGACGGGCGAAAATGGTCGAGGTGTGAAGGAGGATTTTCGAGAGATCTTCTTGCATAAGCTGGAAACAAACAGAGTCGGAGGATGCGTCATCGCACCGCAAAAGAACAGTCGTTTTGAGAAAAAACTTTTCGCCAGCCGGGCCATCTGGAATCGGTGTTCTCAATACCTCGCACTGAGGAAGGCGGGCAGGGTTCGGAAAGTTTTATATTTTAAATGTTGTCAGGCCGCTTTCCGCACCGTAGAACCCTCCAAGAGCTACTCGCTCAAGAAAGGAGGGAAATATCAGAATGAAAACTATCAAAATTCTCGCAATCGTTGCCATCGCAGCCAGCGCACTCAGCTTGGGTGCATGTGCCAGCAAAAAGGAAACGATGACCACCACGGCACCTGCCACTACTGGCATGTCGAAGTAAATCGTCAAAAATTGATTTCACCGGGGCAGTCTCAGCGATGGGATTGCCCCGGTCTTTTTTTTGCAAACGAAAGTAAGCGCTGCCGTAGTTCGGTATGCGCAACGATAGGGGTTGAAATGTCGGTTTCTTCCTTATTAAATCCCACTCATGAGTCTCAAATCGGTGATCGAAGCCCTCCTGTTCGCATCCCAAAAACCGCTTCTTCCAAGGGAAATCGTCGCCGCCCTGCGCGGAGCGACGGATTTTTCCGATGATCCCGAGGTCGTCGAACTGGCGAAAACGAAAGAAGCGGATGCAGCGATCGTGCTCCATGAGTTAAAATCGGAGTATCAGCTCGCAAACCACGCCTTCCAACTCGTCGAGCAGGTCAATGGCTGGCAACTCACGACCCAACCCGCCTTTGCCGTCTGGGTTCGCCAGCTTTATCCGGAGGGCAAGCCCTCGCGCCTCAGCCCGCCCGCACTCGAAACCCTCGCTATTATCGCTTACCGCCAACCGATCACCAAGGCCGACATCGAGGCCGTGCGTGGCGTGGCGGTGGACGGCATGATCCAAAAATTGTTAGAAGCCGGACTCATTAAAATCGCCGGACGCGCCGAACAACCTGGGCGTCCGCTCCTTTACGAGAGCACGCAATTTTTCCTCGAGCATTTCGGATTGAAAACGCTCGACGAACTGCCGAATTCGGAGGAGCTGCGCCACATCGCGTTGCCGACCGCGCCCATCTCCGCAGAACCCATTGCCGAGCAGCTTCCGCTTGCCCCCGTCGAAACAGAACTCGCCCCCGCTTCATGAGCCTCGAACCCATTCGAAAAAAGATCGACGCGCTCGACTCGCAGATCATCGAGTTGCTCAACCAGCGCGCCGATCTCGTGCACGAAGTCGGCGAAACGAAACGAGCGAAAAACATTTCGATCTACGCCCCGGAACGCGAGGAAATGTTGCTAAAAAAACTCGTCGCCAAATCAAAGGCTATTCCCAACAGCCGCCTCGACGCCAAAGCGATCCGAGCCATTTATCGCGAGATCATGTCCGCCTCCCTCGCGCTCGAAAAAGATCTCGCCATCGCTTATCTCGGACCGGAGGCGACGTGGACGCATCAGGCGGCGCGCAGCCGCTTTGGGGCCAGCGTGCGTTACGTTGCGCAGACAAACATCAGTGACGTCTTCAACCAAGTCGCCCGCGGCCAAGCCGATTACGGCGTGGTGCCGATCGAAAACTCCACCGAGGGCGCGGTCAATTACACCCTCGACGCCTTCATGGACAGCGACCTGCGGATTTGCGCTCAGATCCTGCTGAAAATCGAAAACAATCTCATCGCAAAAATTCCCCGCGCGGATATTCGGAAAATTTACTCCCATCCGCAGGTCTTCGGTCAGTGCCGCGTCTGGCTCGAGCGCAACATGCACGGGATCGATCTCATCGAAGTCAGCAGCACCACCCGCGCCGCCGAACTCGCCGCCGCCGAGCCGCATTCCGCCGCGCTCGCCGGGCGAATGGCCGCCGAAGTTTACGGACTCGACGTGCTCGAAGCCGGCGTGCAGGACAGTCCGAACAACACCACCCGCTTCCTCGTCATCAGCCCCACCACCTGCCCCGCCACCGGGAACGACAAGACCTCACTAATGTTTTGCGTGCGCGACAAAGCGGGTGCCCTTTTCTCCGCGCTGGAGCCGTTCAATCGCTTGAAAATTAGCCTCAGCAAAATTGTCAGCCGCCCTTCCAAACGGAAAGCGTGGGAGTATTTCTTCTTCGTCGATCTCGACGGGCATTTCGAGGATGAGTCCGTCACCCAAGCCATCGATGAACTGGAGGCCCACTGCAGTTTCATCAAAATCCTCGGCAGCTATCCGAAGACAGAACTAACCGTCTGATACCATTTGCACGTCGCATTGAGTAAATTTCCCTCGGCTCCATCGGAGCCTAATCATTATAGAAAAACAAAAGGAGAGGGATGAAGCGCCGTAGGTGCGACCTCTGGTTTTCGGAGGCTTACCGTTAGATTTCGGTCCTACGGACCTCTGGTTCTTACCCGCTGAGTTTCTATAAATAGGTCAACCCTCCAGGTTTTAAGTAGCCAAACATAAGACCATTTGCAGTGGGCAAATGGTCTGAGTCGGCGAAATAATCATTCGCCTCGGTTAATTAAAACGAGACTCCAGGAGCCAGCATCCGTTGAAACGTGCGCAGGATGCGGGTGGACGTTTCCTCGTCCAGCACGCCGACAGGATGCAGTCCCTTTCGATTGATGGGGCGAATCAAATCGCAGGCGACGATGTATTTTTTTTCGTTCCAGACGATACTCTCACGAAGGGGAGTAAGGGCGATTTCTTCCCTCAGTGGACAGACGAGTTGAGTCGGCAAACAGGCAAGAAGTGGATGCTGCAGACCGACCAAGTTTGGCTCCTGATAATTGCCTGTGGAGGAGTAGAGCGGCAGGCTCACGATTCGTGAATGGGATACTCGGCGTTGAGAGCGAAAGTCTCCTCGGAGACTTCTGGGGTGTAAGCAGCGACTGCTTGGGCGTAAAATTGACGCTCGGCACGACGCTCGGCCTCAGCTTTGAGCAGGCTTTCGACGAAGACAGATTTGGGTTTATCCTGCCGCATTTGCTCGATCAAGGCAAAGGAAGGTTCGGTAAGAGTGAGTGTGCGGCGACTAAGGAGCGACTTTTTAGCGACTTTCATAGCGTTAGAATGGGCCTTACCGGCGCACCAGTCAAGTCGCGGAGCATTTCGTGTGGTGAGGTTTTCAAAGCAGGACAAAATCTGCGCTGTCCTCGTTTGACCGCACACCGTCCTGCTTTGACCGCACGCTTTTGTCCTGGTTTGACCGCACCACGACAGTCGCGGAGCATTTCGCGGGAAAACGCTCCGCGCCAAGCCTTTTTTGCGAGGAATGGCTTTCGCAAGGCGGCGGAGACGAACTACGGTTGGCGCGTGGCCTCCAAGAAAACGCATGCTAAGAATCCGCCCGAGGTGTGTCCGGTTTGCGGGGAAGATGTGCCGCGCGGTGCATTGGCGTGTCCTGAATGTGGAGCGGATGAGCGTTCGGGCTGGCGTGAGGAGATAGACGCTTACGACGGAGCGGATCTGCCTGAGGAAGGTTTTAATTACGACGAATTCGTCCGGGAAGAGTTCAGCAACTCGCCCAAACCACGCGGAGTCAGACTAATCTGGTGGATCACTGCGATCCTGCTTTTCGTGGCGTTGCTGGTGATTTATTTCCGGGGCCGATGAAAACTGCGGAAAAGCTCCTGATGTCCTCGCGAGTTCAAGGGCAGGGCGAATGGAGGAAATGAGTTGATGGCGCTTTTTGGCGAGAGCGCGGAAGTCGCATGCGACTTGCAGTCCATGCCAGAATCCCTCGGATTGACCAAAAAAGGCACCGAAGCGGATGGACATGATCGGGGTGATGGCCCGGCGTCCGAGGACGATTTCGTTAATCGCCCTGGCGATACGCCAGTAGGCTGAAGGCGCCACTCCGATGGCACGAGCCATGGCGTTTTGGGAAATCCCCATGGGCGTGAGGGTTTCTTCGAGGAGAATTTCTCCGGGCATGATCGTAAACGTAACACCGAGCACCTCTACCGGGCGGGACCATAGACGTCGTAGGTTTAATACCTATGACATCTATGACTGTGGTGGGAACTGGCGATTGCCTTCTAAAAACAGACTCTCTGGGGCGGGTGCGGACCAGTCGCG
>JBBRPA010000022.1:0-55031 GCA_038228695.1 Chthoniobacterales bacterium | reverse complement strand
TTGCTTTTCTGAATTCCGCGACAGCCCAATCGGGCGCTTTGCGCCGTATAAATCTGGCTGCTGTATTCCGTAGGAATCCTTTCTCTTATAAGCATTGTCACAGACTCGATGATTTGTTTCTGATTTTTCCAGATCAGGCTTTGAGCAGAAAACGGCGTGCCCTGGCATAGGATAGTTTGGCGTAATTGACTTCCGAACAGGGCTTTTGCGCGGACGCCCCCGACGACGTTTAATTGGCAACAAAGCGGCGGTCGGCAAAAGTTTTTCACCGCCTTTCCCTAACGTCGTATAGTTGTGAAGCCGTCTGCCTTGCCGGTCATAAAAGAGGGAGCACTTGTCAAAAGAAAGTTTGGCCGGATCGGCCACGATGACTCCCCATCTCTTTCTACCACGCCCTTTTTTGGTTCGCATCTTGGTTTCAAATGTTAACAATCCTTCCCGTCTAAGCTTTGAGAGTTCACGAGTGGCGTGCTCCCGGCTATAGCCTGTCTTCCGACAGAAGGCGGCTAGATCAAGGTCCCCCCAAATCGGAGAGCGAGCGGCGACGTTTTCAAGCCAACCTTTCAAACGGGCACGGCATGGCGCCACGTTGCCGCGACGACGGCCACGCCGTCGGGCAGGGGTTTCTTTTTCTTGTTGGCATAAGGGCGCACCCCAGCCGTTAGAAAAATTCGACATTTTTCTTGACTCCCGGCTGCGGAGAGCCAAAATGCCGAAGATTGACTCGGCTATTTGGCTCCTAAAGCCTTCGGGGATTGATGAGCGACCAACTCATCAATCCCCGTTTTTTTGGTGTGTTAGTATTTAGTTAGGTAATGGGCATAATGGTCACCTCCTCGAAGTAAGGGATTGCGGGCGTAGAACTGCGCCGCGAATGGAGCAGATTTTGCCATTCTGGCTGTTCTGGCGGTATTCTAAGACTTTCTTGGAAACAAATTCCCGAGACGCTAACTGTAAACTAGTTGCTCTGCGGATGGCGCAATTGGGAAATTGAATGCGCTATGTTTCGTCCTCAATCGGGACTGAATCGTATCTATGGCCAACAATAACGTCACTGAAACAACCGTTGGTCAGATATTGACCTGGATGACGTCATGCCCTGAATTACTGGAGTCAATTAGGGCAATGAAAGAGGAAATGTCCGGGCTTCGATCTGATCTAAAGAATGCCAGACCTGTTACTGCTGAATCTGACGGATGGCTGGATGCCAAGGCCGCTGGCAAATATCTCAAAATGTCACCTGCAACGTTTAACAAATATCGTTACGAAACGACGCCTAAAATTAAAGGCTATAAGGTTGGAGGTAAAATGCTCTACGAAAAAACTGACTTGGATAATTTCGTCAAATTATGGGAGATCAAATCAGCGGGTCTTGCTTAGTGCGAGAAACGCTTTGATTTTTTCTGTATAGCCAGAAGGAGGCATGATTCCAAACCACTCATCCGCCAGTGCATCAGTGACGTTACGCTTGTAACTATCAATAATTTCCTTGGGAGAATTTCCCATTTCCTGGGCTAATTCTGGCAGATTGCCTCTAAGATGCCTGATACGATAGCTGGCATAGCTATGTCTCAATCCATCATAAACGCTTTTAACCCCAGTTTTTTGACGGAGGGCGATCATTTTCTTGGTGTAGGCTTGTTTGTGCTTCCAAATAGGGCCGGTCAATTCAGCAAATGGCATCAACCAAGCCAGCGTGACAGGGTGCAGCGGTATATCTCGGTTGGCTTTCGACCGAATTTTCTGTCCGGTTATATGCAAATTCTGATCGTTCCAAATAAATGATTCCCAAGTTAGCGGGCGGCGTCTAGCACCTTCTGCATGAAATTCAGCAGGTCTTAGTCCCTCGAAAGCTCCCGTCACTAAAGCTGGTATGAGATCAAGGTCATGGTCAAATGCAGTGAGTAAAAGGAGTCGAATTTCTTCGACAGAATAAATCTCGACTTCATTCCGCTCATCTTTCTTGGGTCTCCGAACTTTTTGGAACTCCGTTTTCCCAATATCCGGGATTGCCCGTAAAGTGTCCTTGGCAAAAAGTGACAAACTGACAAGTGAACCCAAGTTTCCAATGCGGGTTTTGGCACTCCATGACTTGCCACTTTTTTCGTCTTTTCGGGTAATCAACCAATCGGCGATTTCCAGCGCAGTAATTTCATGGATAAGCCGGGCGCCAAACTCCTTTTTGAAACGGCGGAAATGTTTTTCCAGTGTCTTGATCTGAATAGGGGAGATGTTGTTCCTCTTCTGATGCTCGGTGAAAACTTCTGCGCACTTAGTAAAACTTCTTGGTTCAAACTTCTTGTGTTGTTGATGAGCCAGAAAAAAAGTCACAGCTTCACGCAGAGTGGCGCCATTGGCCTGCTCTCTTAAAAGCTGCTCCAGTTCCGAATAATTTTTAACGTCACTGTTAAGTGGGTTAAGGGAAATGGCGTTGGCTCTGTTTGTATCGAGCTTGGAAAACTCACTATCGAGATGCTGCAATGCCCTATCAAAAGTCAGGAAGCTGTTGCGCATCGGCTTTGCAGCAAAACGAAAATAAGTCCCGAATTTGTTATCACTCCACTTTTTGATACGTCCGGTTCGTCCGTTTTTTTCAAACACAAAAGGGAATTTTACATTTGTGCCAGTCTTAGAACGCGGTTTGACCATTCGTGAATATGCACTGTATGCACAAACTCGCAAATTAAATTACTATCAATCTGACTTTAGGGTCTGTCACCGAATCGTTGTAAATGACTGATTACCAATGAAATACCCCTCATTTAGGCAGTTTAGAAATGGTGGAGGCGAGGGGAGTCGAACCCCTGTCCTTAAAACGAACGCTGCAAATCACCACATGCTTCTTCCGTCAGGGATCTGACGTTGGTGCCATGAACGGACACATTGCCCCAACGCGGTCGACCACGAAATATTTCATCCGGAAACGCGGTCAATCCGTTCCAAGACTACCCTGCTGTCGTCGCTTGCCCCACTAGCAGGTGTCGTTTGGCAAACGTCACGGCACTTTAGGCCGCGAGAGCGAGATCGTTAGATTCTGCGTTTATTTGTTTTGACTCGATTTTTTAGGAGGCCAACGAATCATCCTCCGCATGCAACTTACCTCGTCTATTAAAAGTCGAGACCAGTACGCCCCCATTTCTGGAGACCCAATCATAGCACATCGCTCCTCCAGCCGCAAACGCTGTGGATCCATTGCCTGATCTTCCTTGGTGTCTTGGTGCCTTGGTGGTAAATAACCTGACCCATGCGCATCTCCCGCAAATCCGAATATGCCCTGCGCGCCCTTGTGGCGATGAGTCGGGTGCCGGTGGGCCGGGTGCATCAGATTTGCGAGTTGTCGAAATCGGAGAACATCCCGGTGAAGTTTCTCGAGCAAATCCTCCTGGCGTTGCGAAATGCCGGTTGGCTCGCAAGTAAGCGCGGGGTCGGAGGCGGCTACACTTTATTGAAAAAGCCCAGTGACCTTTTCCTTGGGGAAATCATCGCGCTGCTCGATGGACCGATCGCGCCCGTGCCTTGCGCGTTGGCCAAGCCGACGGAGCCATGCAGTTGCCCGAACCCTGCGACCTGCGAGCTGAGGATTTTCATGACGGGCTTGCGCGCGGAACTGGACGGCTGGCTCTCGCAAAAAACCGTGGCTGATCTCCTCGCGCTCGCGCCGCGAAATGCCGCCCTCGTTTTTGATATATGAGCGATCTGTTTGGCGAAGACACGCCAGTGGATAAAACCGCTGCGGCCGCCCCATTGGCCGCCAGAATGCGCCCGCGCCAGATCGCGGAATACGTCGGGCAGGAGCACATTCTTGGGCCGGGAAAATTGCTCCGCCGCGCCATCGAGGCGGACCGCATTTCCTCGATTCTGCTTTACGGTCCGCCGGGCACAGGAAAAACGACCTTGGCGCAAATCATTGCGTCGGCCACGCAATCCCGCTTCGAGCGATTGAGTGGAGTCGAGAGCACCGTGGCCGACATTCGGCGGGTGGTGGCGACCGCAGCCAACCGTCTGAAAAATAATGGCGTGCGAACGATCCTCTTCGTGGACGAGATCCATCGGTTTAACAAAGCACAACAGGATGTGCTCTTACCCGATGTTGAGAGTGGCGTGGTGCGGTTGATCGGAGCGACGACCCACAATCCGTTCTTCTACGTTAACAGCCCGCTCGTCTCGCGCTCGCAAGTCTTTCAACTCGAGCCAATTGGCGAGGCTGACCTCGTCCGATTGCTGGAGCGAGCCATCGCAGATCCAGAACGCGGATTTGGAAAGCAGACTATCGCCGCTGCCCCGGAAGCGCTCGCCTTTCTAGCCGAGGCAAGCGATGGAGACGCGCGAAAGTGTTTAAACTCGCTCGAGATCGCGCTCCTAACCACGCCGCCGGATGGGAACGGGGTGATTCATTTCGACCTCGCCGTCGCGCAGGAAAGTATCCAACGCAAGGCGGTCGTCTATGATGCGGATGAGGACGGTCACTACGACACGATCAGCGCTTTTATCAAGTCGATGCGCGGCTCCGATCCTGATGCAGCGCTCTATTGGTTAGCTAAAATGCTTTACGCCGGAGAGGACATTCGGTTTATCGCCCGCCGCATTGTTATCTGTGCGAGTGAGGATATCGGCATGGCGGACAGCCAGGCGCTCGTGGTGGCGGTTGCGGCGCAGCAGGCGGTGGAATTTGTCGGGATGCCGGAGGCGCGAATTCCACTGGCGCATGCGGCGGTCTATCTAGCCACTGCACCGAAAAGCAATCGGGCTTATGCTGGAATCGAAGCGGCCACGAAGGATATCAAGGAAGGGCGGACCTTGGCGGTGCCGCGTCATTTGCGCGACGCGAATCACAAAAAAGCGGCCGCCACTTTCGGGCACGAAGGCTACCAATACGCCCACAACTTCGAGGGCGGTTACGTTCCGCAGGCGTATCTGCCGGAGGGACGGCGCTACTACGAGCCAAGTGAACTTGGAAGTGAGAAACGAGTGAAGGAGCGACTCGATTTCTGGCGCGCCCAATTCGAGGCGGCGCAGAAAACGGCCGAATAACCCTCTGTATGCGGAGGTTTTGAAAAACCGGCGGTCTATGCCAGATTGCGCGCTATGTCGGTCTTCCTTATCATTCTCGGGACGCTGCTTGCGTTGGACGTCGCATGGGGGTTCCTCTCCCGGCGCTGGCTGCGTCGTTCGGTTTTTTGGCGCACGGTTGTCTCGGCGTTTCTTCTGCTGCAGTTTGCTAGTTTCTCTTACATCATTGCCGGACGACTGGTTGGTGCGCGTTGGAACCTGCCGACGTCAGTGATGACAAGTTTGTATTTGTGGCACTTGTTAGTTCTTCCCGCTGCGTTTGCTGGTGCGCTGGCTATTTTGATTTTTCTAATCGTTCGCTGGCCTTTTGTTAGGAAAAACCCTCTGCCTTCTGCGGAGATCGAGTCCACCCGCCAGACCCGTCGCCAATTCCTCATCACTGCCGCGACGGTTACGCCTCCGCTAGTCAATCTTGCGCTGACCGGTTTCTCCCAGAAACAAATCGAGCAATTTCGCGTGCGTGAAATGACTCTCGCCATTCCCGGACTCCCGCGTGATCTCCACGGAGTGACGCTTTGTCACGTGACCGATCTGCACGTCGGACCGTTCACCTCCGAGCAGGTGATCAAGCGGGTTGCGGAAACGATTAACTCCCTCCGCGCCGATCTCGTCCTTTTCACGGGCGATCTGATTAATAGCAAACTCTCCGAACTTCCGCAGGGCGTGGACTTCATCCGGTCGATCGAGGCTCGGCACGGAGTCGCGGTGGTTGAGGGTAATCACGACCTTTTCGAGGGGCGAGCGGCTTTTGAGAGCGCCTTCCGCGCTGCTGGACTGCGGCTGTTAGTCAATGAGACGGAGTCGCTCATCGTGCGTGGGCAGCCGGTTGAATTGTTAGGATTGCGTTGGGGCGGTCACGGAGAAAAAACTCGGGCTTCGAGTGATGCGATCATCGGACAGTCGCTCGCAGATTTACTAGCCCAACGGGTAGGTGGGGATCATTTCCCGATCTTGCTAGCGCATCACCCGCACGCTTTCGATCCAGCCGCTGCGTCCGGCATTCCTCTCACCTTGGCGGGCCATACGCATGGCGGTCAGTTGATGCTGAATCCAGAGGTAGGCGCAGGCCCGCTGATGTTCCGTTACTGGTCGGGGCGTTACCAACGCGGACAAAGCCAGTTAGTGGTCGGCAACGGGGTGGGAAACTGGTTCCCGCTTCGCACGGCAGCCCCAGCCGAGGTTATTCGACTGACACTGACGCGGGCTGGCTGACGGTAGAGTGTCCTTCAAAAAATCGAATGTGTTCACCCGCGATTTCTTCTAACTCCAGCAATGTGGAGACGCCCTGGAGGCGGGTCCGGAGTATTTTCCCGCCGGGCATTCCTCGCGAGTAGGCCATTAGCCGCGCCCGAAGGGAGTGCATCGCCGGGACTTCTCCACGCCGGCCAGCAACGACCGCCCGCGCATGGCGAAGGATGAAGGCCCATTTGTCTTCAAGTGCTAGATCGACCAGCATTTCACCGGTCTTTAGGTAATGCTTGATCATTCGGAAAATCCATGGAGCGGTCATGGCAGCGCGTCCGATCATGATGCCGCTAACGCGCGTTTGGGCGCGGCGCGTTTCCACATCTAGTGGAGTGCTCACATCCCCGTTGCCGATGACCGGAATCCGGAGTGCGGAGGCCACCTCGCCGATCACATCCCAGTCGGCCTCGCCGGAATAACCCTGTTCTTTGGTGCGGCCATGGACTGCGACCGCCTGGATGCCCGAGTCTTCCAAGACGCGGGCAGTTTCGACAGCGTTGATGGTCGAGGCGCTCCAGCCGATGCGGATTTTTCCGGTGACAGGAACGGAGCCCGCAGCTTTGACCACAGCGGTGGCGATGCGTCCCAACAATGGGCAGTCCCGCAACAGCGCGGAGCCGCCTTGTTTGCTAACCACTTTGTTAACTGGACAGCCAAAATTCAAGTCGATGAAATCTGGTCGCACCCAGTCAATGACGGAACGGGCGGCTTCGCCGAGATGCTCTGGGTCGCCTCCGAAAAGCTGCACACCCAGCGGGCGCTCATCCTCGGTGAATTCGAGATACTCGCAGGTCCGCTCGTTTCGGCGCAGGATGCCTTCGGCGGAGACAAATTCGGTCACCATGACATCGGCCCCCTGCTCCTTGCAGAGCTGGCGGAAGGTGTGATCCGTCACCCCGGCCATTGGCGCGAGGTAGAGCGGGAACTGGTTTTCAAACCACGGCAGCATGGCCGAATCCTAACCCGGAAGCGGTTGCTCCGCAGTCAACAAATTGTAAACCTCCTGCTGAATGGCGTCGATCTGGTCGAGTCGGAGCATGGGGTCATTAACAATAAAAGCTTCGCCCGTTTTCGCGTGCTCGTAGATAAGCAAGCGGCCTTCGTCGGACGGTTTCTCGTCCACCGGCTTAAGGATCCTCTTCCGTTCTAGCATCAGGACAAGGATGTAGCGGACGTTCAGCGTGTGGGTTTCGTCATCGTTGACTAGGCGGCGGAGTAGGCTCTCGACTCCTTCGCGCGGCATGGCTTCGGATGGTGCGTCGGCGGGTTTTTCAAATTTGGATTGCCAGTAGCAAAACGGGATGATCTCCGGAAGGCGCTGGCGCCAAGCTTCCTCGCACAAATCCTCCCGACGCAGACCTTCCTTCTCTTGAAAGAGGAGGGTGTGAAAAATTTCGCCGTCGGCGAATGGCGCGCCGGTGACGGAGCAATGGCTAGCACGGCGCTGGATGTTCCAAGGTGTTTGCAGGGTCATGGTTAGATAAATCTGTAAAACGGCAGGTTGCCGCCGGAACTTCGTTTCCAGAGTAAGAGCAAGCCAATCACGCCAAAAACCAGCACAGGCAGCCAGGCGGCGTATAAAGACGGGATGCGTCCGCCTTGGCCGAGAGAAAGGCAGATGCTGCGGGCGAAGAGGAGGGCGAAAAAGAGCACGAGGGTCGTCACCACGCCGTTGAGCACGCCGCGGCGGGAAAAGGCAATGCCGAGCGAGCCGGCGAGGAGTAAAACGAGCACACAAAGCCACGGCATGGACCAGCGGTATTCTAACTGTGTCTGGAAAGGGGCCTTCTGCACGGCGGGCAGGTCGCGGTTCATTTTCAAATATTCGCGGAGGGCAGGCACGCCGAGGTATTCCGCCTGTAAATCCATCGAGGCGATGCGATAGAGATTTTCTGGGAAACTGGCGAAGATTCGTTTGTCGAAGTTCTTTTGGCGGATGATTTTTCCGTCGGGTGCGAGCTCGAGAAATTCACCGCTGGCCATGGTCCAATCCTGCGTGACCGGATCGTAGCTGGCGGCCTTGGCGAAGACCTTCCAGACTGCGTCGCCCTCGGGTGTTTGCTGGAGGATTTGAATGCCGCGGGCCGTATTTTCGTTGCGGGAGAGTTTTTCGAAAAACCAAGTCCGCGAGTCAGCCCGATTTCGGAAGAGGACGCCGTAAAGGTCCGTGGATTTCTTTTTGGCTTGGGTCAGCTCGTCGAAGTATTCCTTCCGGGCGGTCTCGGATTCAGGTGCGAGCTGGTAGTTGAGAGCCAGCGTGGCGGCAGTGGAGAGCAGTCCGAAGGCGAAGATCGGTCGGAGAATCCGGGAGATGCTGATGCCAGTTGTGACCATTGAGACGATTTCGTTACTGCGCGAAAGCCGGCTGAGCGAATAAAGCGTGGCAAGAAGGAGGGCGATCGGCAGGCAGAAGACCGTAATCTGGGGCAGTTGGATCCGGTAAAAACGGAGGATCGCGCGGAGCGGGGCGTGCGCGTCGATCAGGTTGGGCAGCTTGTCGCCCATGTCGAGGATGAGCCAGATCGCGGCAATGCCCAGAAAGCAGTAAACGAACGGAAGCAGAAAACTTTTTAGAATGTAGCGGTCCAACAAACGCATGATGAAGTCTGCAAAATTACCCGAGATCGCTGCGGGCGGGAAGGGCGATTTTTGCGGTTTTTGAGCAGGAACGTAAGCCGCACCGTTGCGGTCGGAGCCGCGCTAGGAAAAACCGAGGTGGGCGGCAGCAGCAGCGAGGACTTCCACGGCCTGCGGATCGAGTTCGCCGCTCCAGTGGCCACCTTTTTTCACGCTCGATCCCACAATCAATCGGTCTGCCAACGGTGCGAACTCTGCGAGGTTTTCGACCGTGATCCCCGAACCGATAATCACAGGCAGGCGAGTCTGCGCACGAACCTCCGCAAAATCCTCCGGGACCGGAGCGTCGCCAGTGACCCGACCGGTCACGATTACCGCAGCCGCACCCATGAATTCGGCGGCGGCGGCCGTTTCACCGATTGAAACGTCGGCGGTGAGCGCGTGTGAGGCGTGTTTTTTCTTAATGTCGGCCCAGACTTCGACCCGGTCCGCACCGATGGCCCGTCGGTAGCGTAGGAGGGGCCCGGCGCCGGCGTTCATCCAGCCCTCGTCGGCGACGTGACCAAACACAAACGCCTCGGCCCGAATGAATTGCAAGCCGCAGGCGTGCGCCACAGCGAGCGCGGCCTCGTTGGCTCCGGCGAGAATTTGCAGGCCGATCATCCCAGGAAACTCCGCCCGCACTGCCTGCGCGGCGACGGCCATGGCGGCGGTGATTTCCGGGCCTACCTCCCTCGCGAGATAAGGCGTGTCGTGCATGTTTTCGATCAGCACAGCCGAAAAACCCGCCTCGCGGTAAATGCGTGCTTCATTCACTGCCCTGCGGACAATCTCTGCGACAGACCATTGCGATTTTGCCGTTCCGGGCAGCGCCCCGAGATGAATCATGCCAATAAGGGTTTTCATAAAATTTCCTGTGTGCTTCGTGAAAAATCATCCTACCCTGCCTCGTCATGGATTGGAACAACTGGATTCCGCGCGAACGCGCCACGCTTTGCTTCATCATCGATGTCAGTCGGATTTTGCTCATCCGAAAACTCCGTGGCCTCGGCGCAGGAAAAATGAACGCCCCGGGCGGCAAGATCGAACCAGGCGAGACCGCCGCCGAGTGCGCCATCCGCGAGACCGTTGAGGAAGTCGGCGTCACTCCCCACCGGCCCGAGCTTTGCGCCGAACTCTCTTTCCAGTTCACCGATGGCTACAGCCTGCAATGCTCCGTCTTTCTCGCGCACAGTCATACCGGCGAAGCCGTTGCCACCGAGGAAGCCATCCCGGTCTGGTGCGAGTTGGACGAAATTCCCTACGCCGAAATGTGGCAAGACGACGCCCTCTGGCTCCCGGATATCCTGCGCGGGGAAAAAAAGCGCGGCCTTTTCCTCTTCGACGGCGAAAAGATGGTCAGCCACCAATGGCTTCCTTGGTAGCGGCTGCTGAAAAAAATTGGCGCGCGCCCTATTCCCTCTTTAAACTCCTTTTCTATGGCAAACGAAAATGTTTTCACCCTCGGTCACTCTCCCGATCCGGACGATGCCTTCATGTTTTACGCCATGGCCGAGAAAAAAATCGACCTCCGCGGCTTTGAATTCGAGCACATCCTCCAAGACATCGAAACCCTCAACGACCGCGCCACCCGTGGCGAACTCCACATCTCCGCCGTCTCCATCCACGCCTACTCTTACGTCCTCGATAAATACGCCCTCCTCGCTTGCGGCGCGAGCATGGGCGACGGCTACGGCCCCATGCTCGTCGCCTTGCCCGAGTCGAACCCGCCCATTGATGCCACCGACCACGAAGTCCGCGACTGGCTCAAAAATAAAAAAATCGCCATCCCCGGCACCCTCACCAGCGCCTACCTCTCCCTCCGCCTCTTCGCCGGCGAAGTGGACACCATCGTCGTCCCCTTCGACGAAATCTTCACCGCCGTTAAAGCCGGTCGCGCCGATGTCGGTCTCATCATCCACGAAGGCCAGCTCACCTACGCCACCGATGGCTTCAGCCTCGTTCGCGATATGGGGGAATGGTGGAAACGCAGCACCCACCTCCCGCTCCCGCTCGGCGGCAACGTCATCCGCAAAGACATCGAACCCGAAATCCGCCGCGAACTATCCATCATCCTCAAGGAAAGCATCGAATACGGCCTGAAAAACCGCCTCGCAGGCGTGCAACACTCCATGCCCCTCGCTCGCGGACTCGACCTCGCCATGGCCGACAAATTCATCGGCATGTATGTTAACGACTACACCCTCGACTACGGTGAAACTGGGCGGAAAGCCATCACCACCTTCCTCACCGCCGCCAGTGAAGCAGGACTCATCCCAGCTCCCGTGGAATTAGAATTCGTCGGGTAAACAACTAACAACCACGCGATGCCTGTCAAAAAACGTCTCGTCCGCATCGCCCCCATGCAGTTGGGAAAAATGTTTGCCGCCCTCTACGGTGCGATGGGGCTCATTTTCGTTCCCCTCTTCGGAATTATGGCCTTGATTGGTGCCTTCATCCCCAAACAAGCCAATGCGCCCGCTGCATCTGGCTTTGCCATTGCCAGCTTCGGCCTCATCTTCATGATCGCCTTCCCGGTTTTATACGCCCTCATGGGTTTTGTTTTTGGCATCGTCGGAGCCGCCATCTACAACCTCCTCGCCCAATGGATTGGTGGGATCGAGGTCGAAGTCGAGTAACCCCGATTTACTAACCTCGCGGATGAAATTTGCGGTGGATGGATTTCAGGTGGTCGCGATCGACGTGGGTGTAGATCTGCGTGGTGGCGATGTCGGCGTGACCTAACATTTCTTGGATGATGCGCAGGTCGGCCCCGTTGCCTAACAAATGGGTGGCGAAGGAGTGACGCAGCAAATGCGGATAGACGTTCGTGTCGATGCCTGCGTATTTGGCGGATTGTTTGACGATTTGCCAGATGCGGACGGTGGTGAGTTTCGTGCCGCGCCGGTTCAGGAAGATTTCGCTGCCGGTCTTTTTGCCGACGACTTTGGGGCGTTCGATGCTCAAGTAGTTAGTAATGGCTTCGCGGGCGCGTTTGCCGACAGGGACGAGGCGCATTTTGTCGCCTTTGCCGATGACGCGGATGAAGCCTTCGTCGAGGTTGAGGTTTTCCAATCGCGCATTGACTAGCTCCGAGACGCGCAATCCGCTGGCGTAGAGCAGTTCGATCATGGCTCGTTCGCGCAAGGCGGTGGGATGGTTTTCGGGAAGAGAATCGAGCAGCTTCTCGACTTGCAACTCGTTCAGCGTCTCGGGCAAAAAGCGGGTGAGGCGGGGAAGTGGCAGGACGCCTGCGATATCGGCTTTGACGCGCTTTTCCTTCATCAAAAACCGAAAGAAAATCCGCAAGGAAACGATGATTAGCTTGATCGAACCGGCAGCAAGCCCGGCACGCTTGCGGTGCGCGAGATAGTCGGTGATGTGATCGAGCGTGACCTCAGAAAACTCAGTAACGCGGGAGTTTTTTTCCAGCCAACTAACAAATCGCTCCAGCGAGATGCGAACGGTGAGTTGGTAGTTGGTTGAAAGTCCGCGTTCGACGGCGAGAAAGAGCAGGAAGTCGTCGATGTCTTCTTGCATGGGAGCCGATGTTAGCTGGTGAGCCGAGTGTAAGCTTCGCGATATTTCTCAGCGGTTTTCGCTATGACCGCAGCGGGCAAAGAAGGGGCGGGCGGAGTTTTGTTCCAGGTAAGGGTCTCAAGATAATCGCGAACGAATTGTTTGTCGTAGCTGGGTGGGTTCGAGCCGGGCACGTAGGAATCGGCAGGCCAGAAGCGCGAAGAATCGGGCGTGAGACATTCGTCAATCAGGATGACCTCGCCATCTAACAGACCGAACTCAAATTTGGTATCGGCGATGAGAATTCCCTTCGCGGCAGCGATCTCGCGGCCTTTGGTGTAGAGCGCAAGACTGAGGTCGCGCACTTTCGTGGCGATGTCCGCACCGAGCAGCGCGACGCATTGAGCCCAAGTGATGTTTTCGTCGTGACCTTCGTCCGCCTTGGTCGAGGGTGTGAAGAGCGGTGTGGGAAGAATATCGGCATTCTGCATTCCCTCAGGCACGGGGTGTCCTCCGACCGTGCGGCAGACTTGGTATTCCTTCCAGCCGGAGCCAGCGAGATAGCCACGCACGACGCACTCGACCGGGAGTGGTTTGGTCTTTTTGACTAACATCGAGCGTCCGGCCAGCGTGTCAGCGAAGGGTGCCAACTCTGGGGGATAGCTCGCGACGTCCGTGGAGATGTAGTGATTTGGGATGTTAGGAAACTGCCCAAACCACCAACGACTGAGTTGGGTGAGAACTTCGCCTTTGCCGGGGATCGGATCGGGGAAAATACAATCGAACGCCGAGATGCGGTCGGTCGTGACGAGAAGGAGTTGGTCGCCGAGATCGAAGACCTCGCGGACTTTGCCACTGCGCAGTTTGGGGATGCCGGGGAGGTCGCAGGTAAGGAGATTCATAACAGGGAAAAATTAACCACCAAGACCCCAAGACACCAAGGAGGAAAAATGTTAGACAGTAAGGATGCCATGGCGGAAGTGAACGCGGCCGAAGGGTTCGTCGCGCAGCAACCAAGAGCCGTCGAGGTCGGCGTAGTCGGTTTTTTGGGCGATGGCCGCGCCCGCTGCGATGAGGACGCTGCTTTCCAACATGCAGCCAGTCATGGTGCGAAAGCCCCGTTGTTTTGCGAGGGCAAGCATTTCCAATGCAGGCGTGATGCCGCCACATTTGACAAGCTTAATGTTGAAGCCAGCAAACGATTCCGGCAATTGGGCAACGTCCTCCGGAACGACGCAACTTTCATCAGCAAAAATGGGCATTTGCGTGGGATTGAAAACGTCGCCAGGCGGGAGGGGTTGCTCGATGAATTCCACCCCGAGGTTGGCGAGAGACGGGGCGATTTCCTCCAGCAAGTTGGCGTCCCAGTCGGCGTTCGCATCAACGACCAATCGCGCGTCGCTCCGCTCGCGAATCCGGGTGACCGTCTCCAGCGGATGATCTTGGGAAAGCTTAACCTTCAGCAACGGATAGCTAGAAAATTCGCGGAGTTTTTCATCCAACTCCTCCGGGGTGGATAAGCCGAGCGTGACGCAGCTTGTCACGGGCAGAAACGGTGTGCCCCAAAGCAGCTCGCAGAGGGAAACGGCGCGGCTTCGCGCAAGCCAATCCCAGAGTGCCAATTCGATTGCGCAGGCGGCGGCACGAGAAGGCTGAACGCGGTTCCAAATTTCCGGCCAGAGGGCGGTGATGTCGCCCGGCTGGCTAATCTTCACCCCGGTCATCCATTCGGAAATGTCGCGCAGAAGCGCGGCGACATCGTCGGCGCTTTCGTGGTAGAAGGCGTTGGGAGAAGCTTCGCCTAGTCCCGTAAAATGTCCGTCACTGACTTTAAAGATCACGTTGCGCACATGGTCCTTCGCTCCGCGACTGATCCGGAAAACATGGCGCGGTTGCAGGGCAATGATCTCGACTGACGTTCGCATGGTTAGCGGCCAGCTGCTGCTGCGGCGAGTTCCTTGACCGAGGCCAGGTCCAGTTTGCCAGTGCTCAGGACAGGAATTTTTTCAATCTGCGAAATGATTTTTGGAATCCAAAGATTGGGAATGCCTGCGCCGGCGAGTTTTTTGCGGAGTTCAGCGGAATCGATCGGAACGATGGTTAGCAGGACCAGCGCCTCGCCCTTCGCTTCGTCAGGGATCGCTCCGATCGCGATCCTCCGTTCCCCGGCGGGATCGATTTCTAGCGCCGCAGTGATGGCACTTTCCACGGTCTCGTGCGGGACCATTTCCCCGGCGATTTTCGAGAAGCGCGAGAGTCGGCCTTCGATGAAAAGGAATCCGTCCTCATCCATCCGTGCCAGATCGCCGGTGCGGAACCAGCCATCGTGGAGCACCTCTGCGGTGCGCTCGGCGTCGTTCAAGTAGCCGGTAAAAATGTTCGATCCCTTAATCCAGAGCATGCCACTTTCGTGCAAAGAACGCGCGTCGCCCGTTTCGGGATCCGTGATGCGAATGGCTTGGCCGGGTAGTAATTTTCCAACGCTGCCCAAGCGGTTGGACGGCTGGACGCTATCGTTTGGTCGCGACGCCTTCGGGTCCGGCAGATTCACCGCAACGGCGGGCGAGGTTTCCGTCAGTCCATAGCCTTGGAAAATAGGGATGCCAAGGGCGGCCTCGAAGGCGTTGGCCAGTTCGTTAGGAAGTTTCTCGGCACCGGTGACTAACAATTGCAAAGAGCGAAGCTGTTCCGGTTTCGCCTTCCGGATATAACTCCTGAGAAAAGTGGGCGTCGAGCAAAGCAGGGTCACCTGATGTTTTTGAATCAGCTCGATGTTTTTCGCTGTCTCGAGCGGGGAGGGATAGGTCACCGAGCATAGACCCTCGATGAGCGGATACCAAAGCGTAACGGTGCAGCCGAAGCTATGAAAAAACGGCAGCGAGGCTAGGACGCGAGACCGTGGCGGAAGGCTAATCATCGAGCCGAATTGAGCGACGTTCGCGAGAAGGTTGCGATGGGTCAGCGCGACGCCCTTGGGCTCGCCCGAACTTCCGCTCGTGAAGAGGAGAACTGCTTCGCTCGTGTCGCCTTTCGCGGGCAATCCAATGCACCACGCGAGAATGGAGG
The DNA here is from genome assembly GCA_038228695.1 of Chthoniobacterales bacterium. GTDB lineage: Bacteria > Verrucomicrobiota > Verrucomicrobiia > Chthoniobacterales > DASVRZ01 > DASVRZ01. The sequence continues at coordinate 39,515 of JBBRPA010000022.1, read as the reverse complement.
TGGGGAGCACCGTCACCAGACAACGCCAGGAAATGATCGTGGGTTTCAAACGGGGCAGAACTGTTTCGAGATGCAGGACTTTCGACGGCCAGGGGATTTGCTCAAAGCGCCGTTGGACCAACTTTGCGGTGATCGCCATGTCCAGATTTCCCCGTTTCATTGCAGACTCGAGCGCAGCGCGACCGGCTGTGAGGTTCAGATTTACCGGCACCTTACCGGCAAGAACAACGGCTAGATTAGCTATCACTGCACCCTTGCCGGGAGGCAGAACCACGGCGATGCGTCTGCCGGGAAACGTGTGGCGGAGGTGGCGGCTGAGCGCGAGCGCCATGGCTAGGAGCATCCCGCCGGAAACCTCTGAGTCGTCCGTGCCATCGATCACCACGGTCTCGCGCAGTCGTTTGCGTAAGCCACGGATGCAGGCGCGGCCGAGATGGCCTTGCAATTCGGCGCGGGCTCGGTAAGCCGATTCGCCGAGGATGAGGAGACGCTCGCGAACGCGGGCCACATCGGCTTTCTCAGCCGCGATGGGGAGGCCGAACGAGACCGTGACCGGGTAGGGAATCTTCGACGGGAACTTGGTGAAAAAACGTCCGCCTCGGAAGGAGAAGATGGACTCCCAGAGCCGATCGAGCCAGACCGGCACAACGGGTGTTCCGGCCCTGCGGGCAATAAGTTCGAAGCCTTTTTTGAGCTTCAGGAGTGTGCCCGAGCGACTGAGTTCGCCCTCCGGGAAAATGCAGACCACTTCTCCGGCGACGAGTTTTTCCGCAGCGAGACGGATGGCGTCCTTCGCTTGTGTCTCGGAAATCGGAATCGCGCCGATCCAGCGAAAAATCGGGTGGAGCCATTTGAGTTCGTAGATGCCGCGAAAGACGAGGAAGCGAATTGGGCGCGGACAGATTAATTGGAGGATGAGCGCATCGACATAGGTGAGGTGATTCGGCACGAGAAGGACGCCGCCGGTTGCGGGTAGATTCTCTATTCCCTGCGTCGAGACGCGATAAACCAGGGTGCGGAGAATTCGGAAAAGCAAACGTTGCAGGACGGGAATGGCAGGAGCGGCAGACATGGCAACGTTCGTTTTACAAAACACCGCGATCCGGGGCAATAGCCAGTTGGTAGCGGCCGTTTCGTCTCGACAGCCGCAAATCACGACCGAACGTCGCTCGTAGATTCGCCGACGTGAGGATCCGATTCCGCGGACCGGCCTGGAAGACCCGCCCGCTTTGCAAGAGCAAGACATGACCGAAACTAGGCGTGATCTCCTCGACGTGATGCGTCACAAAAATCAGTCCGGGAGACTTTCCGCCCTGCGCCAGACGCTCGATTCTTTGCAGGAAATCCTCCCGCGCGACCGGGTCCAGCCCCGCGCAGGGTTCATCGAGAATCAGCAAATCGGGATTGGCCATCATCGCTCGGCCGATGAGAATTTTTTGCCGTTCGCCCTGTGACAAGACCAGCCAGGGCCGGTCCGCAAGCGATTCGCAGCCGAGCAAACCTAGAATTTCGCCAGCGCGTTGCCACTCCGGGCGTTTCACTTTTCCCCAATGTCCGACCACCGCATCACGACCGCTCAGGATCGTCATCTGCCCAGTTTCTTCGTCAGGAATGCGCTGGCGCACCGACGAACTAACCAGTCCCACGCGCTTCCGCAGATCGCGCCAATCATATTCACCGAATGTCTGCCCAAGCACCGAAATCGACCCCTCGCTGCACGACAAATATCCTGTGATCGCAGCCAGCAGGGAGGTTTTCCCCGAACCATTCGCACCCAGAATCACCCAATGCGCGCCGCGGTGCATCGTCCAATTTACCCCGTCGAGAATCTTCAGCGCACCCCGCCGGACGGTTGCGTTCTCCAGTTCCAGCAGCGGTGGTGTCATCCGGTAAAATAAAAGCGCTCTGCTGCATTCTTGCGAACTTTATTCTTTCGCCTACCATCGCCGGAGAGATGTCGGACAAGCTAACCCCCATGATGGAGCAGTATCAAAAGATACGGGCGTCGTTGCCGCCTCAGACCTTGCTCTTTTTTCGACTGGGCGATTTTTACGAAATGTTTTTCGAGGATGCGATCGAGGCCGCTTCCATTCTCAACGTGGCGCTGACCAAACGTCATACCACGCCCATGTGCGGGGTGCCGTATCACGCCGCGGAAAACTACATCGGGAAACTGATCAAGGCCGGGAAACGGATCGCGATCTGCGAGCAAACAAGCGAACCGACACCCGGCAAAATCGTCCAGCGCGAAGTCACCCAAATCATTTCTCCGGGAACAGTCTCCGACTTTAATTTATTGGACTCGGCGCGGAACAACTACCTCGCGTCCGTCTGGCACGAGGGGGGTGCTTACGGACTCGCTGTCACCGACCTGAGCACTGGGGAATTTCGCATCACGGAGCTCACGGGCATGCCGGCTTTGCTGGACGAATTGGCGAGGGTCAATCCGGCAGAGATGCTGGTGGCCGAGGCGCAGTTAGAGCACTTCGCGGATCTGACGAACGTCGTTTCGGTGGAGGATTTTCTTTTTAGTCCGGAGCACAGCACTTTCACTCTGCTTGATCATTTTAAAACCCAGTCGCTCGATGGTTTTGGCGTCGCCCACCTGAGTCGGGCTACGTCTGCCGCCGGGGCGATTCTCCATTACCTCCGGCACAGCATGCGGCGCAACGTGGACCACATTACGAACGTTGGAACCTACCGCACCGATGCTGTCGTCGCGCTTGATGTCGCGACCCAGATCAATCTCGAACTCGTGACCTCGCGGACTTCCGGCAAACACACCCTTCTCGCTGCGCTGGATCGCACCGTCACCCCGATGGGTGCCCGACGTTTGCGGCAGTGGATTTTGCAACCGATTTGCGACCTCCTTGAGTTGAACCGACGGCAAACCTTCATCGGCGATCTGCTGGAGGAAACCTATCTCTTGGAAAAAATCCGCCAGACCGCTCGCGACATCCGGGACATTGAGCGAATTGTTAGTCGTCTGAGTCAGGGCGGGGGTAATCCGAGGGACGTGCTGGCGCTGCGTTGCTCGCTCGAAAAAATTCCTGAATTGAAAGTTCACCTTGTCGCTCTGATGCGTCCGGAACTCGGCGCGCGGGACCGGGATCGGCTGGCATTTTCAATCGAGGAAAACCTCCTGCTGCTACCGGAGTTAGCCGAGTTGCTGGCGCGCGCCGTTGTAGACGAACCACCTCTCGCGGTGCGGGACGGCGGAATTTTTCGCGAGGGTTATCATGCCGTGCTCGACGAACTCCGCGTTGCGAGTATTGAAGGAAAAAACTGGATTGCCGCCTTGCAAGATCGCGAAATCGAACGGACTGGAATCAAGTCGCTGAAGATCCGTTACACCTCGGTCTTTGGTTATTTCATCGAGGTGACCAAGGCGAATCTCGGATCAATCCCGGCCGATTATCATCGCAAACAAACCACGGTCAGCGGGGAGCGTTTCATCACTCCGGAACTCAAGGAAATGGAAAACAAAATCCTCGGTTCGGACGAGCGGATGAAGAAGCTAGAGTACGACTTGTTTGGCGAGCTGCGCACGCTGATTCTGGAGCATTTGGCTGCTTTGCAGCGCACCGCGTCCACGATCGCCACGCTAGATGCGCTCGCCTCTCTGGCAGAAACTGCCCGACTATTTGGCTATTGCCGTCCGGTGCTAACCAATGATGGCCGCCTGCAAATCACCGATGGCCGTCACCCCGTGCTCGATCAAAACTTGGTGGATGGGAAATTTGTGCCTAACGACGTCCTGCTCGATCTCGAGGCGAACCGGTTGTTGATTATCACAGGTCCTAACATGGCGGGCAAATCAACCTACATCCGGCAGGTGGCCTTGTTAGTTCTGGTCGCACAAATTGGCGGCTGGGTGCCCGCGGCGTCCGCGGAGATTGGTTTGGTTGACCGGATTTTCACCCGCGTCGGGGCGAATGACGATCTTTCGAAGGGGCAATCCACCTTCATGGTGGAAATGAACGAGACAGCTAACATCGTGAACAATGCGACCGCGCGCAGTCTTGTTATCCTCGACGAGATTGGACGTGGCACCTCGACGTTCGACGGACTTTCGATTGCTTGGAGCGTGGCGGAATTTCTTCATGACAAAATTGGCGCGCGCACTTTGTTCGCGACGCACTATCACGAGATGACCGATCTGGAGACCGGACGCGGCGGTGTGAAAAATTACAACATCGCCGTGCGCGAATGGAACGAGCAGATTATTTTCCTCCGCAAGATCGTCAAAGGCTGCGCGGACAAAAGCTATGGAATCCAAGTGGCCCGACTCGCGGGCTTACCGCCTGCAATCATCAGCCGGGCCCGGGAGATTCTCGCCAACCTCGAACAGGCCGAGATCAGTGCCGGGGGACGTCCTAAGCCCGCGACTGGTGGTCGCGCGCGAAAAAGCCGGGATGACCGGGATCAAATCCCCTTGTTCTAACATGCGATTGATTTTCTCATTAGCTTTTCTTGCGTTGCTCTCGGTCCCGGCGTGGGCCGCCGATCCGGGGATTGATCTCAATGGGTGGAAGCTACAAATTCCCGGACCAGCGGAAGTGAAAGATTTGCAGGGTTACTCCTCTCAATATTTTGCCTGGAACGAAGCTGGGGAATTGGGTTTTCATCTTGATGCGGCCGAAAAAGGCACCACCAAAAACGCGAAGTATATCCGCTCCGAACTGCGTCATCTTCCAAATTGGCTCGGCGCAGAATCGCATCGCCTGACCGCCGAGTCTCGCGTCGAGTCCCATCTGTCACCCGATAAGGTGACCACGATGCAAATCCATGGGATCACTCCTGATGGGGGAAACGCCCCGCCGTTGCTCCGCATCGCGGTCAACGAGGGTGACCTTGTCGCAATGATTAAGACCGATGTGACTGGGGAAAAGACGGAAAAAATTCCCCTTCTGGAAAAAATTGGCGCGCGCTGGGTCGAGGTCAGCATCGAGATTGACGAGCGACGGATGGATATTCGGGTGAATGGGGAGATCAGGGTGCGGCGCGATTTGGGTTTCTGGACCTTTCAAAATTACTTCAAGGCCGGTTGCTATCCGCAGTCTACGCTGGGAAAAGTCGCTGTTTATTTCCGGAAACTGAGCGCCCGTTGATCCCGGAAGATGATCCGGCGCGAGGTTCGTCCGAAGAAAAACCGGGCAAATTGGACAGATTAAGCCTTTTTTTCTCCCTGTGACGGCGTCTTTCCCGTAAATCAGAACATCCATGTCCGAATCCACGACTTTCCAAACCGAAATTGACAAATCCATCGAGGGCCTCAAGTGGCTCGTGCAAAACCAACTAAAGTTCGCCGTCGCCCGGGACAAGACCACCGCGTCGAACCGCGATTGGTGGATGGCGACGTCCAAGGCCGTGCAGCGTGTGATCATCGAGCGGATGATTGCCACGCAGGCGAAGCATCACGAGGTTAACACGAAGCGGGTTTACTATCTATCGCTGGAATTTTTAATGGGCCGATTGTTTTCGAACAGTCTCTACAGCGCGGGCATTTTTGACACGATGGAGGCGGCTCTCAAGGAACTAGGTCTCGATGCGGAGGTTTTGCGTCACGAAGAATACGATATGGCACTGGGCAACGGCGGCCTCGGCCGTCTCGCCGCCTGTTTCCTCGATTCGCTGGCCACGCTTGATCTTCCTGCCATTGGTTACGGCATCCACTATCAATACGGACTCTTCAAACAGGAATTCCGCAACGGCCACCAGTATGAACTTCCCGATGCGTGGCTGAAATTTGGCACGCCATGGGAAATTGTTCGTCCTGAACACACCACCGAGATCGAGATTTACGGCTACGTCGAGAACGTCTTCGATGATCTCGGCAACTACACGCCCAAATGGGTGCATGCGAAAAAATTGATGGGTGTGCCTTACGACATCCCGATCCCGGGCTACGGCACTAACACGGTAAATTATCTGCGACTCTGGGAATCCCGTGCGTCGTCAGAATTCGATTTTGAGGCGTTCAACCGCAGCAGCTACGACGAAGCGGTCGCCGAAAAAAATGCGAGCGAAACCATCTCGAAGGTTCTCTATCCGAACGACAAGACGGAGAGCGGTAAGGAGTTGCGTCTCGCCCAGCAGTATTTCTTTGTGGCCTGTTCGTTGAAAGACATTTTCCGGCGTTACCTGAAAGACAACAAAGGCTGGGATACTTTCCCCGACAAAGTTGCCATCCAGCTCAACGACACGCATCCCGCTGTGGCCATCGTTGAGTTAATGCGCCTGTTCCACGACGAGCAGGGACTAACTTGGGAAAAAGCGTGGTCGCTCGTCACACGGACGTTCGCTTACACCAACCACACGCTTTTGCCCGAGGCGCTCGAAAAATGGAGCGTGCCTCTTTTTCAAAAAGTCCTGCCGCGGCATATCCAGATCATATTCGAAATCAACCGCCGTTTCATGGTCGATGTGGAGGCCAAATGGCCTGGGGACAGTGGCAAAAAACAAATCCTTTCCATCATCGAGGAAGGCCACACGCAGATGGTTCGCATGGCGCATCTCTCGGTCGTCGGAAGTTACTCCGTCAACGGCGTCGCGGCGCTGCACACCCTGTTGCTAAAAAAGGATCTCTTCCCCGAGTTCGACGCGCTTTACCCGGGCAAATTTAATAACAAAACCAATGGTATTACCCCGCGCCGGTGGTTGCTGGCCTGCAACCCGCGCCTCAGCGACCTCATTACCTCGAAAATAGGCCACGGTTGGGAACGGAATCTCGATAAGTTGCAGGAACTCGCTCCGTTGGCCACCGACGCTCAGTTCCAGCATGATTTCATGGCGGTCAAGCACGCCAACAAAGTCGATCTCGCGCACATCATCCATCAGCAATGTGGCGTGGTCGTTAATCCCTCCGCGCTCTTTGACGTACAAATCAAGCGTCTCCACGAATACAAGCGCCAACACTTGAATCTGCTCCACATCATGGCCCTTTACCGGCGCCTACTGCAGAATCCTTCGCTGGATATTGCGCCGCGCGTTTTCATTTTTGCCGCCAAAGCCGCCCCGGGTTACGACCTTGCGAAATGCATTATCAAGGCGATCAACTCGGTCGGGGCGCATATCAATTCGGACAAGCGGATCAACGACAAGCTCAAGGTCGTTTTTCTTCCTAACTACCGTGTCTCGCTCGCCCAACGAATCGTTCCCGCAGCGGATCTTTCCGAGCAAATTTCCACCGCTGGTAAAGAGGCGAGCGGCACCGGAAACATGAAGCTTTCGCTTAACGGTGCGCTCACGATCGGTACTCTCGACGGCGCGAACGTGGAGATTCGCGAAGAGGTCGGAGCGGAAAATTTCTTCCTGTTTGGAATGACCGCCGACGAAGTGGCCGCCCTGCTTCGGAAAGGCTACCGACCCTATGATTACTACCTTGCGAACGAGGAGTTGAAGGCGGTTGTCGATTGGATCGGCTCGAATTATTTCAACCCCGCCGAACCCGGTGCGCTCACGATGCTGAGCGACAACCTCATCAGCAGCGATCCGTTCCTTTGCTTGCCGGATTTTGCCAGCTACAGTGAATGCCAGAAAAAAGTCGATACCGCTTTCCGCGATCAAGCTGGATGGGCCCGAATGGCAATCCTGAACACCGCTCGAATGGGTAAATTCAGCAGCGACCGCACGATTAAAGAATACGCCTCGGAGATCTGGAAATTGAAACCCGTCGCGGTCTAACCCCATTCGCTCCCGCAGATTTCGATTGAACATTTGCTGGGGTGGACGAGTCTTTTCTAAGGAATGGTTTCAAAACTCGGACATTTCGGAAGAAATATCGTCATTCTCATCTGCCTTGTGGCGTGGGTTGAATTCTCGAACCATTGCGCCTTGGCCACGTTGCGGTGCCGCCCGGTTGAAAGTCAGCAGTGCTGCTCCAGTTCTCGTGAGAAAAAGACGAAACAAGATTCGCGCGAAGTCTGCTGCCAGAAATTGCCCGTTACGGAGCAGGTCGCTTTTGCGCTTCCTGCAATGACTGTGGGGGTATTTTCAGAAAACTTTGCGACCACGCCGGATTTTGCTGTTCCCACTCCTGTCGAAACAGCCTTGGCCGGCCTTCGTTTTGGCGATCCGCCTCCCGCGGAAACGGTTTTCTGTCTCGATTCGCAGCGGTGCCATCCGGCATTCGCTCCGCCGGTTTTGAATTGACGCCACTCCGCCCGCCGTCGCGGGATTTGGATTGCCGTCAAATTGCCTTTTGGCAGTGGTAAATTTGCCCTGTCGCAACCTCTTGGATTTCGTGTGCCTGTGCACAAATCCAAATCCCATCCCACAGGAAAAGAAATAGAAAACATGAACATTAAGAAAACCCTGCTCAGTCTCGCAACCCTAGCTTTGTTCGCCGGGGTCGCTAACATCCACGCGGAAAATCCCCCAGCGGATTATCCGCTCACCAAGTGCGTTGTCTCCGACGAAAAACTCGGCGAACACGGCAAACCCGTCAAAGTGTCCGACAACGGCACCGACGTCTATCTCTGCTGCAAAAGCTGCAAGAAAGACTTCGCCAAGGATCCCGCGAAGTTTACCAAAATGGTAAAGGACGCTGCCGCTGCCAAAAAATAACAGGCCTCACGTGGCCGGCGCGGTGAGTTGCCGCGTCGGCCTTCCACCCCAATCTATCTAACATGAAAAATATAGTTCTCGTTCTGCTGATCGTCGTCACTTCGCTACTGGGCGGATGGTTCTTCGGTTCCCGAAGTGCCTCTGTTCCGGGCAAGCGCGAGGTGCGAAAAATTCTCTACTATCAGAGCACGATGCATCCGTGGGTGAAGTCGGATAAACCCGGCAAGTGTACCGTCTGCGGAATGGATCTGGTCCCCATTTACGAAGGCGGGACTGCCCGTGTGGCCAGCGCTAGTACGAACCTCGTCATACTTGCCGAGGGCGCACCACAGATCGCGGCCATTCGCACGGCACCCATCCGGAGGGAAAAACTCACCCGCACTTTGCGGTTCTCCGGTGTTATCGATGATGACGATTCTCGCCATCGCGTTCTCAGCGCTTACGTTGGCGGGCGGATCGAAAAGTTATTCGTCAATTACGAAGGTGCCGAAGTGGAGGCCGGAGACCCGCTGGCCCTCTTTTACAGTCCTGAACTGCTCGCTGCCGCCCGCGAATATGCCATCGCTAGCAAACAGGGTAACGCTGCCATTGCAACCGTCGGCGCGACCCGACTGAAACAAATGGGCCTCACTCCCGAACAGATTGCCCAAGTCCCCAAACGCGCAGAAAGCGATCTCTTCTTCGAAATTCTCGCTCCCATCACCGGCACGGTCACCAAACGCGCCGCTTACGAGGGTCAGACCGTCGCCTCGGGCGAAAACCTCATGGAATTGGCCGATTTCTCCACCATGTGGCTGCAATTTAACGCCTATGAACAGGACCTGCCGTTTCTTCATCCCGGACAAAATGTGGAAATAACGACCTCCTCGTTGCCGGGCAAACCGATTACCGGCCAGATCACCTTCGTCAATCCGAACCTCGACGAGATGACCCGCAGCGCCCGCATTCGCGTGAACATTCCCAATCCCAAAAAGCAAGATGGAAATCGGCAAATTCTCCATAAAACTTTTGCGGAGGCACAAGTCCTCAGCGAATCGCCAGATGTCCTGACCGTCCCACGTTCCGCTGTTTTGTGGCCTGCCAACCAACCCCGTGTTTACGTGGAAAAATCTCCCGGCAAGTATGAACCCCGGCTCGTTTCACTCGGACGGCCCGGCAACGACGCCTGGGAAGTGCTCGACGGTTTGGCGGAGGGCGAGCGCATCGTGGTCAGCGGAAATATGTTGATCGATGGACAAGCCCAGATCAACAATTTCGCCGAACCGGCGCCGATGAAAGCGGGCATGAAAATGAGCGAACTCGACCCGGTTCGTGAATTTCTGACTGCGGTCGCCAGTCTTTCCGAGGCTCTGGCCGCAGACGATCTTCTGGCTTATCACAAAGCTCTGACCAATCTGCCCAGTCCGCCCGAAGGCTTTCCCAAGGCACCCCAAGCGGGCGATGATCTAGCGTCGTCGCGACTGGCGTTTCAACCTTTCAGCGATGCTGTGGTTGCTACTGCACAAAAAATGCGTGGCCAGTTTCCTGCCTTAAAAGTTTTTAGCTGCCCCATGACCGGCATGGCGGCGAAAGGGCTCCCCAATAACGCGCAGTGGGTCCAGATGACACCCGAAATCCATAATCCGTATCTTGGCAAAGAGATGCTCGACTGTGGCACCGAGGTTCCTGCGCCATGATCGAAAACATCATTCGCTGGTCGTTGCGCAACCGCTTTCTCGTGGCCTGCGCCACGCTGTTTCTTATCGGCTTCGGCATCCGCGCGATTTACCAGACGCCGGTCGATGCGATTCCTGATCTAAGCGAAAACCAAGTTATCGTCTTTGCGGATTGGACCGGGCGCAGCCCGACGGAAGTCGAAGATCAGGTCACCTATCCACTCTCGGTCAACCTCCAGGGACTCGCTGGGGTGAAAACCGTCCGCGCCAATTCGATGTTTGGTTTTTCCCTCATCACGGTTGTCTTCGAGGATAAAATCGACAATTATTTCGCCCGCTCCCGCGTTCTCGAGCGGCTGAATTACCTAGGCAATATCCTCCCCGCTGGAGTCGAAGCGCGCCTTGGACCCGATGCGACCGGACTCGGCTGGATCTATCAATACTATCTCGATGTCGATCCTAAGTTAGCACCGAACGGCGGCTACGATCTTGGCGAACTCCGCTCCGTGCAAGATTGGTTCATTCGCTACCAACTCAACGCCGTCCCAGGCGTCGCCGAAGTGGGCAGCATCGGTGGATTCGTCCGCCAATATCAGATCGAGGTCGATTCACAGAAAATGCGGGCGGTCGGTGTTTCGTTGGCCATGGTCATGGAAGCGGTTGGCCAGAGCAATCTCAACGTCGGCGGCAAGACCATCGAGGAAAACGGCATGGAATTCGTCGTGCGCGGCGTCGGTCTTATCGAAAACATCGGCGATCTGGAAAACACTGTTCTTCTCGCAAGGGCAGGCACTCCGGTTTACCTAAAAGATGTCGCCCGGATCGAACTTGGCGGAGATTTCCGTCGCGGCACTTTGGATGTTGATGGACACGAAGTCGTCGGCGGCACTGTCGTTATGCGCACGGGTGAAAATGCCCACGACGTCATCAAACGCGTCAAAGCCAAGATCGAGCAGATCACTCCGAGTCTTCCGCCCGGCGTCACGATTCGTTCGTTCTACGACCGCAGCGAATTGATCGATCGCACCATCGAAACCCTCAAACACGCGCTGACCGAGGAGATTATCCTCGTCACTCTCGCCCACATTATTTTCCTCTTCCATTTCCGCAGCATCCTCATCGTCACCATCCCGTTGCCGCTCTCAATTCTGGCCTCGTTCATCCTGCTCAAGCAATTCGGCATCACCTCGAACATCATGTCGCTGTCCGGGATCGCTATTGCCATCGGAGTGCTCGTCGATGCCGCCATCGTTCTCACAGAAAACGTCCTTCGTCACGCCGAGGAAGCGGAGCGAAAAAAAGGCAGTCGCCTCAACTCTGCTGAGACTTTTGAAGTGGTTCTAGCTGCCTCTACCCAAGTCGGGCGCCCGATCTTTTTCGCGATGGCCATTATCATCCTAGCCTTCGTTCCTGTCTTTGCTTTGAGCGGGCAGGAAGGGAAAATGTTTCACCCGCTAGCCTTTGCGAAGACCTTCGCGATGATCAGTTCGACCGTGCTAGCCGTTACCGTCGTGCCTGTGCTCTGCACGGTGTTGGTGCGTGGCCCGTTTCATTCCGAGGAAAAGAACATTGTTATGCAGTTCCTCCTGCGTCTCTACGAACCCTGTCTCGACTTTGCCCTGCGGCGTCGGAAAACCGTTCTCGCCTGGGCCGCGCTCCTCCTCGCCACGGCTTGTATCGTGGCTTTTGGCTTGCCCGCCGCTCTTCACCGTCCGCTTGCTAACATCCCGTTTCTCAATCGCCTAACCCTCGGCATCGGCCAAGAGTTCATGCCGACGCTGAACGAAGGCAGCCTCCTGTTCATGCCCACCTTCGTTCCGGCCACCTCGCTCACGGAGGTCAAACGCGTCATGAATTGGCAGGACCGCGTCATTCGCGAAACCCCCGAAGTTGCCTCTGTCGCCGGCAAACTCGGACGCGCCGAGACCGCCACCGATCCCGCACCCACGGAAATGATCGAGACGACCATCATGCTCAAGCCAACCTCCGAATGGCGGCCCGGCCTGACCAAACAAAAACTCGTCGACGAACTCTCTGCCAAGATGCGCCTTGTGCCCGGCTCCGTGCCCGGCTTTCTCCAACCGATCGAAAATCGCGTTCTGATGATTTCCACCGGCATTCGCGCTCAAGTCGGCGTGAAAATTCTCGGCGACAATCTCGACGCCTTGCAAGCCAAGGCATTTGAAGTCCAGCGTATTGTCGAACAGGTCGCCGGCGCTACGGGAGTGGCTCCCAGTCGCGTTCAGGGAAAACCCTTTATCGAGATCGTTGTTAACCGCCCCGCCATGGCCCGTTTCGGACTCCGCGCCCAGGACGTGCTCGACACGGTGGAAGCGGGTCTGGGTGGCAAAACCGTCTCCACCGCCATCGACGGTCGTGCCCGCGTGCCCATCCAAGTACGGCTGCAACGCTCCGAACGCGAAGATCTCACAAGGTTGCGCGATGTGTTAGTCACTTCACCCAGCGGACAAGTTATCCCGCTCGGACAAGTTGCTGAAATCCGCCGCGTCGAAGGCCCTAGCGAGATCGCCAGCGAGAACGGACGCCTTCGCGTTTTCGTGCAATCGAACGTCACCGACCGCGATCTGGGCAGCTTCGTTGGTGAAATCAAAAGCCGCCTCGACGCGGAAATCGTCCCGCATCTTCCCAAGGGTATGACCATCGAATACAGCGGCGAATTTGAGAACCAGATTCGCGCGGCTAAGACCTTGCGGCTGATCGTGCCCGCCGTTCTCTTCATCATTTTCCTGCTCCTCTACATCGTCTATCACAACGCCAAGGAAGCGGCCCACGTCATCCTCGCCGTGCCCTTCGCATTGAGCGGCGGCGTCTTTCTGCAATACGCCCTCGGCTACAACTTCAGCGTCGCCGTTTGGGTCGGCTACATCGCGCTTTTTGGCACTGCCATTCAGACCGGCGTCGTCATGGTCGTCTATCTGGAAGAAGCGGTCGCTGCCCGGATGAAAGCCTTGGGAGACGCGTTCGGTTATAACGATCTCGTTGCTGCCGTGAAGGAAGGCGCCCGCCTCCGACTCCGCCCCAAAGTCATGACCGTTGCGACGATCGTCGCCAGTTTGCTCCCGATTATGTGGAGCACGCGAACTGGCTCCGAAGTCATGAAACCGCTCGCTGCTCCCGTCATCGGCGGCATGGTTAGCAGTCTGCTCCACATCCTGATCGTCACCCCGGCCATCTTCGTCTGGTTGCGAGCTAGGGAATTGAAAAAAATATGAAAAGCCTCCTCTTCCTTCTGATCGCCGTTGTCTCGGTTAACGCCGCCAGTTTCACCCCGGAAACCGCTGCCGCTTATGCTGTTGCCCACAACCCCGAGCTCATCGCTGCCCGTTTCGCCATCCACGAGGCCGAGGGGCGCCTGATTCAGGCCGGCCTCTGGCGCAACCCCGAGTTTGAAGTCGGTGGCGAAACCTATACCCACACCCGCACCGGCAATCGCCTCGTTGACATCACTTTCAGCCAGAAGTTTCCCCTCGCTGGTCGTCTGGAAAAAACCCGCACCATCGCTCGCGTCGATGTCGCCATGAGTATCGAGGAACTCCGCAACCAGGAACGTCTCCTCGCCGGCAACGTCCTTGGTCAAGCCCGCACCATCCTCCTCCTCGACCGCCGCATCACCGTCCACAGCGATCAACTGACCCTTCTCGACCGCATCCTTGAGCAGACCACCACCCTCGCCGCCTCGAGCAAAAGTGACACCGTCAATATTGGCGTCGTGCAGTTGGAAAAAACCACCCTCGCCCTCCAGCGACAGAGTCAAATCGTCGCTCGCCAGACCGCCCTCGACACCCTCTGCGGCGTCCTCGGCCTCGCCCCCGGCACCCCGCTCATCCTTACCGGCAACCTCCCTAATTTGCCGAAATCCTTCGACGCTGCGCCAGACCGCGCTGACCTCCGCCTCGCCGCTCTTGCCGCCGATAAATCTCTCGCCGAACAACGCCTCGCCCACGTCGAAAAATGGGAGGACCTCACCGTTGGTGTCGGCTATGTCCGCGAGCGGGATTTCGGCCAATTCGACAACATGGTCCAACTAAAATTCTCCCTGCCGCTTCCCCTCTGGGACCGCAACCAAGGCCGCATCGCCGAGACCCAGGCCGCCCACGAACGCGCCCTCGCCGACATCGCCGCCCGCGCCCTTGCCATTCAGACCGAGATTCGCGAAGCCCGCACCCGCGCCCTCGGCTACGCCGACATTCTCGCTCAACTGCGCGGCACTGCCACCACCCAGGCGAAACAAAACACCGCTCTCATCGAGCAATCTATCGCGTCAGGCACCGGCTCCTTCCTAGCTATCTACGAGAGCCGCCGTCAACATCTCGCCCTCGCCCTTTCCGCCCTCGATACCGAGACGCAATTCGTGACCGCCGTGACGGATTGGCAGACCCGCGCGGGGCTTTTGCCGGGAATAAAATCATCGCGCGAAACGCCTCCGACGCCGTCGCCCGTTTACTGAATTTCAGAAACCAGTTCGCGTTCTTCCGGGAACAATTGCTCGCGATTGACGCCGTCGAGCGCGGCCTTCGCCTCGGTTTGCTGTCCGTTCGCCCAGAGAGCGGCGGCAGAAACAACACTTTTGCGAGCGGCGAGTGGGCCCAGGTCGCCGGCAAGTTTATCGAGCAACGCAACGGCTTCCGCTTTGTTGCCTGCGCGCAAACGGGCGAGGCTAAGCGTGATGCGATGCGGCAGGCTCTGCGGTTGCTTGGTAAAAAGTTCCTCGGCGACGCGCGTGGATTCTTCGATTTCCTGCTTGAGGAGGAGGTTAGTATAAGCGAGGTCGTTCTTGACGGCGGCTTCGTCGGGCCATTGGATTGCCATGCGTTTCAGAAGGCTGTTCAAGGCAGTGGTGTCGCTCTCGGATTGGGCCATGATGAGCAGACGTTGGAAGGCAGGCAGAAGATCCGCTCGCGCGTCAACCGCAGCGAGATAGGCTTTTTTTGCAATCGCGATATTGCCCGATTTTTCCGCGTAATCCGCGACCTGCAGGAGAAGTTGGGAATTTCCGTTGGAAGCCTCAATCGCCGCGTTCCAATGATTTTCCGTTCCGGCCTTTTCTCCTAGCTCTTTGGAGCAGCGGGCGAGATACATTTCGGCGGTTACCCGATCGAGGGAGAAGGCGGCGGTGTTGATGGAGTCCGCGACTTTTTTCCAATCACCCATCGCGGCCATCGTGTCGAGACTCTGGAGAAAGAGCGAACGTCGGTGCGAGGCGACCTCCGGGGTGAGCAGATGAAGGATTTTACGGAACTCGCCCTTGCCGTAGAGCCAGGAGGTAAGCGCTTCGAGATCGTCGTCGTTGCCGGAGAATTTTTCCTCTGCCTGAGTGACAAATTTTTCCTTCTCGAGCGGATTGATCAGCAGCCGCAGTTCCATGGCGAAAAGGTAGTGCTTGGTCTGCGCCTTGGGGTTCGCATCCAGTTCGTCGGCGATGGTGATGGCGTCCGGAAGATCCAGGCTGTTTTCCGCCGTGTCTTTGTTTTTCAAGGTAGTGGCCGCTTGGCGAGCGAGAAGGACGAGGGCTTCCAGACCCGTCGTGGTTTTGTCTTGGCTGAGGGTTACGATCAACTTCCAAGCGGCAGTGCGCTGGCCTAGATCAGTGGCGGAGGTCATGAGTGAGGCCGCCTTCAACCGTTGATCCGGCGCGGCCTCAGTGGACGCCATGATTTTTTCGGCCAGGGAAATGGCTTTTGCCTCGTTCCGTCCTTGCAGGGCTAGATTGAGCGCGAGCATCCAGTCGCTGGGCGTTCCGGGCGTGTTGTCCGGCCAGGCGAGTTTGAGCCGTTTCTCGGCTTGCAGAACGTCCCCGAGAGCGAGGACGCAGGTGGTGTAATCGCGCTGTTCGACGAGAGTTAATGGCGAGGTTTTTTCGACCTCGTTCCAAAATCCGAGCGCATCCTTGTATCCGCCCGCAGCGGTGAGGAACCGGGCGGCAGTCCGCTGTGCGACCAGATTCGTTGGGCTGAGTGCAAGGGCATCCTGCACCTTGCCCTGCGCGGATTTGAAGTCGCGGGCTTCGATTAGTTTGCCGGCCTCGGTAGCGGCGCGCTCGGCCTGCCAAGATTTGATCCCGCGGGAAATGTTCCGGGCGTTTGCGGCCACGATCCCTCCGGCCACGATGATGACGCACATGGCGATGATCCAAATCCGCCGGCGTTTCTTGGTCGCGATCTCCTCGGGCGTCAGTTCGTTATCATCGTCGTGCTCGCCGCGCGGTGTGATTTTTTGGAAAGAATGGTCGCTCATGTTTGGGAAGCTAGCGGCAATGGGCGGACTCGTAAAGCCAGCGCGCAGAGAACGAGCAGCAGACCGCAACCCGAAAAGGTGGAAAATTGCGAGGCAACTTCCCATTTTGAAAGAGAGTGTCGCAAAACAATATGCTCAGCGCCCATCAAAAGCGGGACCGTAACAACGTAGGTCATCCAGTATCTTTCCCGAATCCGTCTTGGGAAAAGCCAGATAATCAGATGTGTGGGCCAAGCCCAAGTCAGATGCCAATTCTGGTGCAGCACCCAATGCCGGGTGCCTAGCCAGAGGAACACGAGAAAGCAGCCGATGAGCCCGGTGATGCAAAACAAAACCACGTCGATCCAGAGTGGCCAGAATTTTCTTTTCAGCAGCGAAACTAACGCCGCAGCCGCGAGGCCGTAAGTTATTAGCACCACCCAATTGAATTTTCCGTCGGGAAGAAGTGGGCCTGCTAGCAGCGTCCTCGAACTTTTCACCAACTGCCGCGTGCCCGCCTCGTCGTGGATCGTCGCTCCATCAAAAGCGATTTTCATATCCTCGGGGAGAAACATCGCTTCCAGAGCGGTTGCGCGGTGATCCATGTTAGCACCGAGAAGCAGATTGATGCCGGTTTTGATCGCCGGACGGTCGGCGACGTAGGGCTGCACCATCTGCCGCAGGGTTGGGGATTTGGACTCTAGCGGTGCCCAGCGGACTTTTGCCACTTGGGCCACGGCGTCCCGAATGCGAGTGGTGCAATTGTCGCGCACAAAATCATACCGATAAGCCGCGTTGGCGGGATCCAGATTTTCTTCGAGAGCGAGGAAGAGAGTGTCCCGTTCGTGCGGACTGAGATTGAGTTCCTGCTCAACGACCAATTGCCCGCTCGCCCGATACTCTTCAAGGATCTCGGGGGCGATGGACGCTGTCAGAAAATAATCGAGATCGCCGTGAATAAATTTCAGATAAAAATGAGGCGTGGCAAAATTAAACGTCCCGAAATTATACAGACGATCAACCCCGATTACCGGATCGGTAATCCGTAGGGCAGTATGCCCAAAAGCGGCGTAAAGTTCCTTGCCGGGACCCACTGTCCATACGGCGGCGGTGGCTTGATCAGAGAGGATGCCGTCCGCGCGGGCGGCAACGGAAAAAATCAGCCAACCAAAGAGAAAAATGAAGCAAGCTCGCTGGGTCACGTGCGGCGCTGGCGGCGCTCGACTTTTTTCGGTTGCGGATCGAGAGCCTCCTTCAGATCGCGGGCGTAGGATGTGTTGACCCGGAACTGAATTTTACTGATGTCGCTGGCGCTTTTGAAATTTTCATCATCGGCGATCACGTAACCAATCGCGATCAAGTCCTTGAGCGATTCGAGCGCTTCGTGGTCTCCCATCCCTTGGAGGCGTCCGAGAAGGGTCTGACCATTAATGGCAGATCCGGAGAGACCAATGGCTTTGATCATCGAGATGTCGCCACCACTGAGGTTAATATCGTGTCCCATCAAAAAATTCTAACAGGCCAACGCCGAATTTGTCCAGAGACGATTCGGCTATTCTGGAAGTTCGAGTTCCTCAGCTTTCCGAGCCAGGCGATTGGAAAGAATGAAAAAACTCGGGACCCAGAGGCCGACGAAAATGCCAAAACGTTCCCCGTGGGCGCGATCCTCATCTTTCGCAGTATACCAAGTGACGATGGAGGCGATAATCGACAGGAACCCTAGGAAAAGGGAAAGGTCGGAAGCGGTTTTGAGATTTTCGCGGGTGATTTTAAGGTCGGTTGGATTTTTCATAATGAGAAAATAGTTTACCAGATTTTCGCTGCCGCTCAAGAAGTGGATGTAATTTTCCCGGTGAAGCGCGGTAAAATCTTAGCTCGGGATCATGCCGCTGGCGCGAGCGTAGTTGAAGAGGCCGCCTGCATCGATCACCGGACGGACCTCTCCGAGCGGCTTGAGTTGGATGATGCGATCGCCCACGGTGAGGGTGTCTGCGTCGAAATCCAGCGTGCCGATTTCGCCAGTTTTCACGATGTCGCAGAGGCGGTCTGGGCAATCGTAGGGATAGAGTTCGCCGGTCGCGACGCAGTTGCGGAAAAAGATTCGGGCAAACGAAGTCGCCACGACGGCTTCGACTCCGGCCGCACCGAGTGCGATGGGCGCGTGTTCGCGAGAACTGCCGCAGCCGAAATTTTTTCCGGCGATGACGATTTTATAATCGGTCTGGGTTTTTCCCTCCTCGACGAAACGGGACGGGTAAAGCGCGTCGGGGAGGCCGTTGAGAGCATAAGAGCCGAGTTTTTCGTATTCGTCCGGGATTGTTGGAATGAGTTGGAGATATTGCGCCGAGATGATTTGGTCGGTGTCGATATTGTCTTGGACAACGTAAACGGGGCTGGTGACGGTGTGGGCCATAAAGGTTAGTAGCGAAAATCGGGTTTGACGACTGGGGTGGGCTCCGGCTCGAGGCGTGGCTCAGGAAGGTCGGGCAAGGCCTCGGCGTTGCCGGCGCTGGTAGCAGCGGAGCTGGCGGCTTTTTCCACGGAATATTTTTCGACGATGGCGGTGTCATTCCCGGCTTGGGGAGGTGGAGCGGGCGGTGCGATCTGGTCGGGCTTGGCGAGTTCGAGGTCGTCGGTGGCGACGTAGCCGTTGAGGCCGTTCTCCAACTGGACGCGGCTGTAGCCGAAGCTTCGTTTGAGCATCGAGACGACCGTGCCTTTCAGAAGGCTCTGATCAGGGCCGGTGGGTTGCTGCGGGCCGGACCGGTAGATGGGAGTGAAGTCCGCGCGGACCACGAAGTAGGTTTGACCGGCAGGATTGGAGATGGCTGCGGAGGAGCCTGCAGCGGGTGGCGAGCCGGACGCTGCTACCGGATCGCGAAACCACGTGCATCCGCCAACGGTGAGGAGGGCGGCAATGGCGATCCCTTGGGCGAGGCGAGACAACGTCTTCATGGGTGGGCGGATTGCTTAGGAGAGATATTCGCGAGGATCGGTGATGTGTCCGGTGAGAGCGGACGCAGCGACGGTGTAGGGGCTGGCGAGGAAAACTTTGCTTTCTTTGCTGCCCATCCGGCCCGGAAAATTTCGGTTGGTGGCGCTGATGCAATTCATCGCTTTGTTCATGCGTCCGAAGGTGTCCACCGGTCCGCCGAGGCAGGCGGCACACGAGGCATTTTCGGTCATGAGCACGCCCGAGTTGGTCAGAATATCCCAGACGGTGACGCCATTCCAGCGGGTGTTCTGAAGTTCCTGCACGACGCCGGGGGTGGCGGGCACGCCGAAGGTGTCGATCTTGACCGATTTTCCCTGCACCACGTGGGCGAAGGCAAAGAAATCGCTCGTCTTGCCGCCAGTGCAGGAACCGATATAAGCGCGGTCGAGTTGGATATTACCGAGGTTTTTCGCGAGTTCGCGCTGACCCGGATCGGGATGCATGGCGACGGTCGGTTCGAGTTCGGAAAGGTTGAACACTTTGTCGTAAATGAACTTCTGGTCCCGGTCGAGGAAGACGGGGTCGTAATCCGATTTGGTGCCGTTGGCGGCGATGCGCTCGTTGACGTAGGCGAAGGTGGTCTCGTCGGGCGCAAAAATTCCGTTTTTGCCACCGGCCTCGATCGCCATGTTGGCGATGGTCATGCGGTCGTCCATGTTCATCGCGGTCGCGCCGGGACCTTCCCATTGCATCGCACGATAGGTCGCTCCGTCGAATCCGATGTCGCCGATCACGTGCAGGATAACATCCTTCGCCATCACACCGGGGGCGAGTTGGCCTTCGAGGTAAAACCGCATCGTTTCGGGCACTTTGATGAGCAATTTGCCGGTGCCGAGGATGAAGCCGGCGTCGGTGTTTCCGATGCCAGTGGCAAATTCCCCAAACGCCCCCGCCATGCAGGTGTGCGAATCGGTGCCAAAGAGGATTTCCCCTGGGCGCGTGTGGCCTTTGGCGGGCAGGGCGGTGTGGCAGACGCCAGCAAACTGCGAGCCGTATTGGCGCTTCAACTGACCTTTCGATGCATCGAACTGCCAGTGTCCTTCCGGATCGTCGATCACGTCATAGAAATACGGGATGCCTTGTTCGCGGACAAAGTCGCGCAGGATGTCCACATTGCGATTGGAGAGGCTGTCCTGCGTGAAAATATAATGGTCGGGAATGATGACGATCTTGTTTTTGTCCCAGACTTTCGCGGCTTGGCCAAACTCGCGCTTGAACACTCCGATGGTTCCTGGTCCGCACACATCGTGGGTGAGCAGGACATCAACATTCACCCAGACGTTATCGCCCGGCTCGACATGGGTTTTGCCACTCGCTTTCGCGATAATTTTCTCTGTCAGGGTCATATAAAGGGACCGCAACCGTGCAATGGAACAGCCCGAAATGCAAATGGATTCCCCCCTCGATGACGACCGGGGAATTTCCTGCTTTCTCCTTGTCAAAAGCAAGGTCCGGAGAGAGTTTAAAAGCCATGCGACTTGGGAATTTCCCGCTCCCTTCGAGGTGGCTCGCAGAGCTCTCCGTGGCTCGGTTTTGCGCGGCTTGGATTGCGCTCGCGGCCGGGCCGCTTCAGGCTTGGACGGTCCATTCCATCCAAGGGCGCGATTACGTTTCCTTTTCCGACGTGCAGACGTTTTACGATTTCACCTACGGCACCATCACGGGGGACTCGGTCAAACTCGTCAAACCGAATCAAATTCTGACCGCCAAAATGGGCACCCGCGAGTTGTTCCTAAACAACCTTTGTTTTTACTTAAATCTTCCGCTCGTTCGTGAGGACGGCCTCCCGATGCTCTCGCGGCTCGATCTGGCGAAGATCATCGACCCGGTGTTGCGGCCAGGGCGGATTCGTGGCGGACCCGTCCGCGCCATTGTCCTTGATCCCGGGCATGGCGGGAACGATCAGGGCACATGGTCCCCGCTCGGGACGGAGAAATTTTTTACCCTCGAAACGATCAATCGCGTCAAATCCCTCCTCGAAGCGCGTGGATTTCCGGTTTTTCTAACCCGCGACGCCGATGCTTACCTTTCGCTCGAGGACCGCGTCCAGATCGCCAACCACCATCCCAACGCGCTGTTCGTCAGCCTACATTTCAATGCCGGGGCCGACACGCGCGGCATCGAAACCTATGCGTTGACTCCACTCGGTGTTCCGTCGTCTGACAACCTAATTTCGCTGGTCGATTTCCAAGTTGTTCCGGGCAATGATCTCGACTCGGAAAACATCGCCCTCGCCACTGCCATCCACGGATGCATTATGCAGCGCATCCACCTGCGCGATCGCGGCATTCGGAGGGCGCGGTTCCATGTTTTGAAAGGGCTCAACATTCCTGGCATCCTGATCGAGGGCGGCTACTTGGGTGGGGAAGATGCGGCGGCGATTTCCCGGGCGGATTACCGGCAAGCCCTCGCTGAATCGGTGGCGCTGGGCGTGGCCCGTTACGCTGCTGCGGTTCCCGATGACCGCTGGCCCAGCGCACCCGTCAAACCTCCGTTGCCAAAACCGGGCGGTCTGGTGCAGGCTCTCCCAAAAACTGTTGCCTCCGATGTTGCCCAACCCTGATTTCTCCGATGCCCCGATTGGCGTTTTTGATTCCGGCATTGGCGGATTGACCGTCGTGGCTGCCCTCCGGGAGCATCTGCCGGGCGAATCCATTTACTATCTCGGCGACACCGCGCGCGTGCCATATGGCGGGAAGAGCCGGGAAACCGTCACCCGCTACAGCCAAGAAATCTGCGCACATCTGCTCGAAAAAGGCTGCAAGGCGATCGTCGTCGCCTGCAACACGGCATCCGCCTTGGCCGTTCCCTCTCTGCGGGACACCGTTCCGGTCCCGATGCTCGGAATGATCCAGCCCGGGGCGGAGGCCGCTGTCGCTGCGACTCGCAACGGCCGAATCGGTGTCATCGGGACCCGGGCGACCGTCCTCAGTCGCGCTTACGACGAGGCCATTCGTGCGCTTTCGCCGGAAGTTCGGATCATGAGCCACGCCTGCCCGGTTTTGGTGCCGATGATCGAGGAAGGTTGGCTGGAGGATGCTCTGACTGATCGAGCCATCGAGCGTTATTTGCGCCCGCTGCTGGAGGCTCGCATCGACACGCTGGTTTTGGGCTGCACCCATTATCCACTCCTGAAAAACGCCATCCAGCGCGTAGCCGGCGACGAAGTTCGGATTGTCGATTCAGCCCGGACCTGCGCGGAAAATTTGCGGGCTCTGCTGGTGCGGGAAAATCTTTCCAGTGGGACCTCCGTCGGGGCGCTGCAGGTGAGCCTGACCGATAACTCGATTGCTTTCTTGCCCGTGCTTGAGCAGTCGCTGCGGATCGAATTTGGATCGCCCCAGATCGTTCAGATTGGCGCTTGAGGCGGTTGTTTCAGTTCCCAGTGAAAAGCAGGGTAATCCCGAAGCCGTGTCCGCATGGGCAGGGCTCACATTCCACCACCAACGCCTCGCACTCCAGAGAGACTCCACCAGCGGTTTCCCCTGGCTCGAAATCTACCAGCAGGACGGCGCCGACCTCGTGCCGCATGGGAGAAAAAATGGACATGCCTGCGTCGCAAAAGCCGATTTCGATGGCCTCGTGGATAACGGGTGTGTGTTGGCGAGTAGCGGGCCGGGAAACTCGGCGCGAGGACGATTTTGAATTTAAGCGGTTGACGGCCATACAGTTACGGAACAAATCCCACGCGAACCATACAAAACCGTAGCACCCGACCCCAGCCTGTCAAACGAAGGAACCTGACTTTGTTCACTTTAGTGCGATCTGCGTTTAGGATTGAACCATGAAGGTGGATTTCGAACGATTTGGAGGGGTGGGGCGGCTCTATGGCGCAGCCGCTTTGGAGAAATTGGCGGCAGCACACGTAGCGATCGTCGGTCTCGGGGGAGTCGGTTCCTGGTCGGCCGAGGCGCTGATCCGGTCGGGGATCGGGCGGTTAACCTTAATCGATCTGGACGATGTCTGCGTGACGAATGTGAACCGGCAGTTGCCCGCGCTGGACGGGGAGATTGGACGGCCCAAATGCGAGGTGATCGCGGAGCGGATGCGCAAGATCAATCCTGGCGCGCGAGTGGATGTGGTGCTGGAGTTTTTGACCGAGAAAAACGTGGATCGCCTGCTCGATCCCGGCTTCGATTTTGTGATCGATGCGGTGGACCGGATGTCCACCAAGGCGGCGATCATTTCCAAATGTGTGGAGCGTGGAATTCCGGCGCTGACGGTGGGCGGAGCGGGTGGGCGACGAGATTTAACGCAGATTCGCGTCGGCGATCTCGGGGCGACGGGAGGTGATCTATTATTGCGTCAGGTCCGAAAAAAATTGCGCCGCACCCATGGTTGGGAGCGCGGGGAGGGGAATATCTATGGTGTGGCGGCAGTCTATTCGGCGGAACCGCAGGTGTTCCCGTGGTCGAACGGCGAGGTCTGCGCGACAAAGGAACCGGAGTCCAATCTGACCATGGATTGCGCGAGCGGCTTTGGCGCTGCGTGTTTCGTGACCGGTGGTTTCGGATTCGCGGCGGCCGGGGAGGTTGTGCGGCAGCTAGTTGACTGAGGCCGCTGCTTCCGTTGGTTTTGGGATCGCGAGAGAGGCTACAACGGAGACCAGCAAGATGAATCCCACGATGCCGAGGGAAATCGCGGTGGGCATTTTGAAGAAGTCGATCACGAGCATTTTCCCGCCAACGAAAATGAGGATGGCCGCGAGTCCGTAATTCAGGAAGCGGAAGAGCGGGAGAATGGCCGAGAGAGCAAAATAAAGTGACCGCAGGCCCAGAATCGCAAAGACGTTGGAGGTGTAAACAATGAATGGATTTTTGGAAACTGCGAGAACCGCAGGAATGGAATCGACGGCGAAGACAAGATCGGTCCATTCGATGAGAACGAGCACGACAAAAAGGGGCGTTGCGATGATTTTACCGTTTTCGCGGATGAGAAATTTCTGTCCGTGATAAGTGTCGGTGACGGGAATGAGTTTTTTGGTCAATCGCAGCACGGGATTTTTCGAAGGGTCGGATTCCTTTTCTTTGTGGAAGATCATTTTAATGCCGCTCACGATCAGGATCGCGCCGAAGACATAAATGATCCAGTGAAAGCGTTCCAGAAGGGAGATGCCCGCAAAAATGAGGATCGCCCGCATAACCAGCGCTCCCAGGACGCCCCAAAAGAGAACGCGATGCTGGTATTTTTCCGGAACCGCAAAATAGCTAAAAAGGAGGGCAATAACGAAGACGTTGTCGATGCTGAGGGATTTTTCTAGGAGGTAAGCGGTGAGAAATTCCAGTGCCATCTGGGGGCGTTCGGCAGCGGTGTAGGGGCCGAACCAGCCGAGGTAAATGCCGAGGTTGAAAATGAGCGCCAGAGCGATCCAAACCCCGCTCCATGTCAGCGCCTCGCGCATTTTCACGACGTGGCTGTTTTTGTGAAACACGCCTAGATCAAGGGCGAGCATGATGAGGACAAAGGCATTGAAGCCAATCCACCAAGAGAGTTGCGCTGACATTTCGCACCTTGGCTACTCAGCAACTGGACCGCAAATAGCGATTAGCTGGGGAAACGTTAGGATTTCCCTAACAGTCAGCGTTTCAGATAAGCGCGGGTGAAATCTGCGCGTCGGATTTTTCCCCGTTCGCCCGCCGGAAAATGCTCCACCAACCAGACGTCGGAGGGCATCTGCCAGGGTGCGAGAATTTTTCGGCAAGCGGAGTAAACGTCCTCGCGAGTCACCGTGTGGCTTTCAACGACAGCGATGGCGCGCTCTCCGCGCAGTTCGTGCGGAATGCCGCAGACCACCGCTCGCGACACGCCGGGGATTTTTTCGATCACCGCCTCAACAATGATCGGGTCCAGTTTTTTTCCGGTGATGTTGATGAAATCGGAGAGCCGGCCGGTGAGGGAGTAACCCGCTGTGTCGCGCCGCAGCAGATCCCCGGGGCGGAAGCTGCCGGCGGACAATGCGTCGTCGGGTCGTGCGGACAGATAGCCAAGGCCGACCGCGCCGCTCCGGATCACGATGCGCTCGGTTTCCTGGTCGTGCTCGAGGTTAACATTTAGGAGTGGTTGGCCGACAAACCCTTCTGGGAGATCGGTTGTTTCGCTGCGGTCATAACAGATGCCGCCGCATTCGGAAGCCCCGTAGAATGCATGAATTTTCCGGCTGTTGCGACCGTAAAAATCTCGAATGATTTCTCCGGCGAGCGGCGCGCTGGCGTTCACGCAGAGACGCACGGTTTGCGGCAGGGCGAGATTGAGGCGCGAGAGTGCTTGGAAAAAGATCGGGACGCCTGGCAGGACGGTAGCACGACTGGCCGCCAAACCATCGATCATCGCATGGGGAAAATTATCCCACGCGACCGCCAGCGGGATGCCGTGCGTCAGAAGCGGGATGAGCAGATTCCCGAATCCGTAGGACTGGGAAAAAGGGATAGCGCCGTAGTTAATATCGCTCTGGCTAAGTCCCATGGTGGCGCAGATGTTGTCGGCATCGACCAGAATTTGCGCGAGGCTGAACGCGATCAAATGCGGGTTGTCCGTGGTGCCGGAGGTGACTTTGAGCAGTGCGGCGCCGGAGGGCAGTTCGCTTGCATCTGGGTTGGGCAGAGCTTGTATTTCCCGCTCTGAGACAAGAGCCCGGGCAGAGGCGGAGCGGAGAATCTGGCCGGTCAAATCCGGACGCAACGAGGCGTCGAGGGTGAGAGCAACCTGCCCGGCGCGCCAAATGGCGAGCAGGATCGCGGGCCAGGCAGGATGGTTCGGGAGCTGCACGCCGATGACCGAGCCCGCGGGAAACCCGCGCAATATTTCCATCCACTCCGCTGCCTCGCGCTCAATCTCCGTGAACGTCGCAAGAGTCTTCCCGCTAGCGTCGAGTAAAGCCGGTCGGGACGCTTGATCCCGCAGAACTTCCGCCCATCGGTCGAGGAAGGCGGCATGGGTGTCTGGCATTCAGGAGATTCTCTGCAAGGACTGGCGAAAGTGACAAGGTGGAAATTTTTCATTTTCGGTGTTGTCTCACGTCGGTGGTTCGTGAAATTCTTTCTCTCTTATGCGCCCCTCCAAAGCTCCCGCTATTTCCAAGCCCCAGGTTTTCAAACCCTCCAGCCAGTTCTCCAAGGCCGCCCGCGTCGGTTCGATGGCCGAGTATCATCGCCTGCACAAGGAATCCCTCGACAAGCCGGAAAAATTTTGGGGGCGCGAGGCCAAGGAACTCCTCACTTGGGACGCCAAATGGAGCAAGGTGCTCGATTGGAAAATGCCCTTCGCCAAATGGTTTGTGGGTGGAAAACTAAACGCCGCAACGAACTGCGTGGATCGTCATCTAACCAATGGTCGAAAGAACAAGGCGGCAATCATCTGGGAGGGCGAACCGGGTGAAAAGCGCACTCTGACCTACCAACAGTTGCATCGCGAGGTTTGCAAGTTTGCCAATGTGCTCAAGCGCAACGGCATCAAGAAAAACGACCGCGTCATCATCTATCTGCCGCAGATTCCGGAAGCGGCGATTGCCATGCTCGCTTGCGCCCGGATTGGCGCGGTCCACTCCGTCGTCTTTGGTGGTTATAGTTCCGAAAGTATCAAGGACCGCATTCTCGATAGCGGCGCAACAGCAGTGATTACAGCGGACGGCAGCTACCGGCGCGGGGCGATTGTTCCGCTCAAGAAAAACGTTGATGATGCGCTGAAAGACCTCGACGTGATCAAACGCGTGATCGTTTTCCGGCGCGCGGGGAACGACATCCACATTCAGGAAGGCCGCGACGTCTGGTGGCATCGCGAAATGGATTATGTCGATGCGGTCTGCCCCGCACCAGCACTCGATAGCGAACATCCGCTTTTCATTCTCTACACGAGCGGTTCGACCGGCAAACCGAAGGGTATTTTGCATACCACTGGCGGGTATCTCCTCGGCGTCGCGAGCACGATGAAATACTCCTTCGATCTGCACGACGACGACATTTATTGGTGCACGGCCGACGTAGGCTGGATCACCGGCCACAGTTATCTCGTTTACGGCCCGCTGGCTGTTGGGGCGACCGTTCTGATGTATGAGGGTGCGCCAAACTGGCCCGAACAGGACCGGTTTTGGAAAATTATCGAGGACTATCGCGTAACGATTTTCTACACTGCACCGACCGCCATCCGCACCTTCATCAAATGGGGTAACGACTGGGTGACCAAACACGACCTGAGTTCCCTCCGCTTGCTCGGAACGGTGGGAGAGCCGATCAATCCCGAGGCGTGGATGTGGTTCCACAAAATGATCGGAGCCGAACGCTGCCCGATCGTGGATACTTGGTGGCAGACGGAGACGGGGGCGCACATGCTCACCCCGCTGCCCGGCGCTACGCCGACCAAGCCAGGAACGGCGACGCTGCCGTTTTTCGGTGTGGACGCCGCCATTGTGGACGACAACGGCAACGAGGTCGGCCATGGAATCGGGGGAAAATTAGTCATTCGCAAGCCGTGGCCCTCGATGCTGCGATCCATTTACGGCGATAAAAATCGTTACAAATCGCAATACTGGAGTGAGGTCAAAGGCTGCTACTTCACTGGCGACGGAGCGCATCGCGATAAGGACGGCTATTTCTGGATCGAGGGTCGCATCGACGACGTGCTTAAAGTAGCGGGTCACCGTCTTGGCACCGCCGAGGTCGAGAGCGCGCTGGTTTCGCATCATTCCGTGGCCGAGGCCGCCGTGGTCGGACGTCCAGACGAAATCAAAGGCCAAGGGATTGTCGCCTTCGTTACCTTGAAAGAAGGCCAAGAAGCCACCAAGCACCTCAAGGAACTTCTCCGCAAACACGTCGGGGAAGTGATGGGCCCAATCGCCAAGCCGGACGAAATCCGTTTTGCCGATCTGTTGCCGAAGACCCGCAGCGGAAAAATTATGCGCCGGTTGTTGAAACAAATCGCTGGCGGCGTCACGGTCACCGGCGACACCACGACGCTGGAAGATCTCAGCGTGCTGGCGAAACTGGCCAAGGCGGATGAGTAGGTGATTCTATTTGAAGGCTTTCGCAACCAAGGTGGCGTTGTGGCCACCGAAGCCGAAGGAGTTGTTCACTACGACACTGATTTTCTTTTCGCGGGCCACGTTGGGAACGTAATCGAGATCGCAGAGCGGATCAGGGTTTTCGAGATTGATCGTGGGCGGTAAAATGCCATCGCGCATGGCGAGGACGCAGGCGGCCATTTCTACCGCACCAGCCGCGCCCAGCGTGTGGCCAGTCATCGATTTCGTGCTGCTGACAGCGATCGTGCCGTTAGTGGCGGATTCGCCGAACGCGAGTTTAATAGCTTGGGTTTCCGCGATATCGCCGAGACCGGTACTGGTGGCGTGGGCGTTGATGTAGCCGACTTCTTCGGGGTTCACTCCGGCGTGTTGCAGGGCGAGTTTCATGCAGCGGGCCACGCACGAGCCATCCGGGCGCGGGCTGCTCATATGGTAGGCGTCGGCGGTCACCCCGTAACCGGCAAGTTCGCAATAAATCCGGGCGCCACGGGCTTTGGCGTGTTCCAATTCCTCGAGGACGAGCACTCCGGCACCTTCGCTGAGGACGAATCCGTCGCGGTCGCGGTCGAACGGACGACTGGCGCGCTCCGGTTCGTCGTTCCGGCGACTCATGGCTCTCATGTTGTCAAATCCAGCCATGCCGAGCGGCACGCAAGCGGCCTCGCTGCCACCAGCGAGAAATCCGTCGGCGTCGCCAAACTTAATGATCCGCCACGCTTCGCCGAGGGCATTGTTGGCCGTGGCGCAGGCGGAGACGACGCTCAAATTGGGCCCTTGGAAATTAAACTCCATGGAAATGACTCCACTCGCCATGTTCGAGATCATCATCGGGATCATGAACGGACTCACGCGGCCCGGTCCCTTGAGGACGAGGTTGGCGTGTTGAGTCGAGAGGCTTTCGAGACCGCCGATGCCGCTGCCAACGATCACGCCGAACCGAGTGACATCGATCTTCTCGAGATCGAGCCCACTGTCTGCGACCGCCATTTTGCTGGCAGCCATTCCGAGTTGGGTGAAACGGTCAGCCCTTTTGGCATCCTTCGAATTTTTGAAAAACGGTGTGGGGTCGAAGTCCTTGACCTCGCCGGCGATCTTGCAGTCGAAATTGGTCGTGTCAAATCCCTGAATGCGCCCGACGCCGCTGCGTCCGTTCTTCAGGCTTTCCCAAAAGCTGACCAAATCATTTCCGACCGGGGTAACGAGGCCCATCCCAGTGATCACGACGCGACGAGTATTCATAGGGGATTGTAGCTTAATTTTTTAGCGGGTGCCCATACCGACACTTTGAACCGTTTGGAACAATTTGCCCTCCGTCTTGATCGATGGGGCGATAATGATTTCCGTTTCTTGGAATTCGCGAATGCTGGCCGCGCCAACGTTACCCATGCAAGTGGTGATGGCACCGACCAGATTTTGCGAGCCGTCATCAACTTCAGCGGGGCCGAAGAGAATTTGTTTGAGCGAGCCCGTGGTACCGACCTTGATCCGGGTGCCGCGGGGAAGGTTGGCGTGCGGAGTGGCCATGCCCCAGTGGTTGCCTTTGCCGGGAGCTTCCTCGGCCTTGGCAAACGCGCTTCCCACCATCACGGCGTCGGAACCGCAGGCAAGCGCTTTGCAGACGTCGCCGCCTTTGCTCATCCCGCCGTCGGTGATGATCGGGACGTAGCGGCCGGATTTTTTGAAATACTGATCGCGCGCCGCGGCGCAATCGACCGTTGCCGTGACCTGTGGCACGCCCAATCCGAGCACGCCACGCGAGGTGCAAGCCGCGCCGGGGCCGACGCCGATGAGGACGCCTGCCACGCCGCATTCCATGATTTCCAGCGTCACGCTGTAGCCCACGGTGTTGCCGATGATGACTGGGATATTGAGACCGGCGCAAAATTTGGCGAGTTCGAGCGATTGATATTCCGAGGAAATGTGGCGGACGGTGGACACCGTGCTCTGGACCACGAAAACATCGGCTCCGGCTTCTTGGGCGATGGCAGCAAAACGGTCGGCTTTCTGAGGAATGGAGCTGACGGCGGCAAATCCTCCACCCGCTTTGATCTCCTGCACGCGCCGGGCGATGAGTTCCTCGCGGATCGGCTCGAGATAAATTTTTTGGAGCAGGCCCGTGACTTTTTCTTTGTCGGCGGCAACAACCTGCTGGAGGACTTCCTCGGGATTTTCGTAGCGCGTTTGCACGCCCTCGAGGTTGAGGACGGCCAAGCCACCCAGTTTGCCCATGGCGATGGCAAACCGGACATCCACCACACCATCCATCGCGCTGGCGAGGATCGGGATACCGAGCTTTAGCGGCGCGGTGTCCCGGCGAGGGATTTGGAAGGAAATATCGACCTCGTTGGGATTGATGGTCACCGCTCCGGGGACCAAGGCGATTTCGTCGAAACCATAGGTTACGCGTGCTTTGCGATTACGTCCGATCCACATGCCCATAAGTTATTGAAAGTAAGGAGTTTAAAGAGTTGGTTGGTTAAGTTAGGTCTCGCTCATTGAGGCTGCCACATTTTGGACAGCTCGGCAGGGAAGTGTCGCTGCGATCCTCAAACGGGAAAGCGCAGATTATACATTGAACGCGGTAACGCAAGACTTCGGTTTCTCTTCTTTTTCGCATCCAGTTGGCCCAAAGCCAGAGCGCCATAATAAACAAAAGCCCGAAAATAACGTAGGCGGGCAGAATCCACGAGAGCGGCAAGCGGATCATGGCGCGGGTTTCCCCCAAACGTCTGCGCCCCAGAAAAAATCGACCCGCGTTTGCCTCACGCCGCCGGAGAACGCCGCCCCAGCGAGCCAGGTGCGCGCGTAGTCGTCGAGTCGGTCGTTCCCCGAGGATTGGAGCAGAAAAAGAGCGGTGCGATATTCTCCGATAACAACAAGAAACCGGCTCGGCGACGGGATATCTCCTTTGATCACCGGAGGCGAAAACGGCGCCGATCGAGTGATCTGAGTCTGATCGGACAGGACAATTTTCGTGGGGAGCGTGGGCCAATCATGAACTGGAAGTGGGGAGCGCGCGGCCGTCTCGGGCACCGCGCCGGGCGGGAAAAGGCTCTGGTGGCTCCATTTCTTCTCTTCGCTCAGCAGCGGAAGTGGCTCGGGGAGGACATTTTCGTAACTGGGTTGGTAGCGAATTCCGGCAAAAAGCCCGGGTGGCTCTGGTGAGGTCGGTTGTTGCGAAATCACTGCCGGATCGTGGTTTTCGATCCATTCCAGCAGTTCCCGGTCCCGCGGATTGGCCGGATCCAGCATGGTTAACCGGGCAGAGGTGATCCATTTTTTTCCCGGATTCGGCGCGGAGGTTTGCACGAGGTAAAAGGCGAGACCGTGAATGAAGAGGGCGCCTAGGATCATCGCCGGCAGCATCCAGTCGTGGGAACGGAAAACGGGAGTGGAAAAAATCGGCTGCCACTTCCGTGCCGGGCGGGCCGTTTTCACTTCTTAACAGACAGGGTGAGCGGCTTCACGCCGGCGGCCATGATGACCCGGTAGCCGCGTTCGAGGGCCAGATTGGTGACGGCCATGACCTGCTCGTAGGAAACGGATTGATCGGCCTTCACGATGATGGTCTTGGTGGCGGCCGACGTTTTCTGGTCCAGCATGGTGGCGAGTTGGGCAGGGCTGACCAACCGATCGCGAAAGAAAATCCGGGGCTCGTTGCCCGGGGTGATGCTGATGATTTGGGAACGGAGGGAGGGCTCGACGGAAAAATTTGAAGTGGGCGGTTCGACGTTGACGCCCGGTTGCGAGACAAAAGTGGCGCTGAGCACGAAGAAAACGAGGATCGCGAAAAGGATGTCCAGCAACGGAACGATCTGGAAAAGGAACGGTGAGGTTCGTTGAGTGCGGGTCAGGCGCATAGGTAGAAACCTGAAAACGGAAACGTGCTACCCGAGTTACAAGCCGAGCTTTTTCGTCTGTTCCTCGAAGCTGATAATGTCTTTTTGGACATTAGCGGGATCAGTCAGGAGGTTGACGATCTCGATGCCGGCGCGTTCCATGTCGCGCATCAGACGATCGACCCGGGAGGAGAGATATTGGTGGCTAACGAAGGCGGGAATGGCTACAGCGATCCCGGCTGCAGTGGTGAGCAGGCTTTCGTAAATCGCTCCGGAGATATCTGTGGCGGAGGCGTAACCGCTGTTACTGGAGATGGTGGCAAACGCCTGGAGAAGGCCAGTGACCGTGCCGAGAAACCCGATCATCGGAGTGATGAAAGCGATCGTCGAGAGGGCGGGCAGATGTTTCTCGAGGAGCGGCACTTCGAGCTGGCCAGCCTCTTGAACGATTTCTTTGAGGTCGGCCCGGGAACTGTTGTGGCGCAAAATGGCGGAGTGCAACACGCGGGCGACAGGAACATGAGTCACCGCGCATTCATGGCGAGCCTCCGCAAAATTTTTCCGGCGGATGAGGCTGGCGAGTCCGTTGAGAAACTCCGAGACCTCGATAAAGGAGCGATGGAAGAAAAAGAAGCGTTCGAGGAAAATTCCAGTGGCGAGGATGCTGCAAAAAACGATTACCCACATCAGGACCCCGCCTCGTTGCATTAGCTCAATCATCTTGGGTTATTTAACCCAAAACGGGGAACCTGTAAAAACAAAAAAGGCACCGGAGTGAACCGGTGCCTTTTGTTGAAAACGTAATTGCTCAGAGCGGGTTAACCGGAAGCTGAGTGGCAGAAAGCCAGCTCGTGTAGGTGGCGAAGATGTCGTTGTTGACGGTCTCGCCAACTGGGCCGATGACTTTGAAATCGGTCGAACGGACGGTCTCGACTTTGCCGCTCTGGTCAACGCGAATTACGATGGCTTTCTTACCTTCCCAGACACCACCCTTTTGGGTTGGTTGGATGGAATAAGTCCCGACCGTGGCAGAGAATCCGTCAGCCACCAAAGGGAAGGATCCGTTTGAGGTATCGTTGAGCTCGGTTACGTAGGCAAAGTGGTTTTCGCCAACAGCAAGACGTTTGGTGTCGTCCGGAGTGGTTCCAATATTCTCGTCTGGGTTGTTGGGCGTCCAAGCCGATTTTTTAACCGCGAAAATTTTCTCCGTAGCGACGTATTGAGGAATCAATTGTTTGAGCGCTTGGTTGGAGGTGGTGATGGCGCCGGTGTCAAACGCTCCCGAGGTGGCGCTATAAGTGCCGAATTTTGGGAACGAACCATCGTTGTCCGCTGCAAACAGCTTCAAACCGAGGCCGATTTGTTTGCCGTTGGAGAGAGTTTTAGTTTGTTCGGCATTGACCTGAACCTTTTGGAATACAGGCAGCGCGATACCGGCAAGAATGCCGATGATGGTGATGACGACGAGCAATTCAACGAGTGTGAATGCGTTTCTGGAGAGAGTTTTTTTCATGATTAGTGTTGTTACGAACTTTTGAAGCTAGAATTTGGATGGTGAGATGTCAAAGAAAGAATCGGAAAAGTAACGGGGAAGTGTCTGGCGAGGTTTGATTCTCGTTCAAAACGCCCGGTTCGAGATGCGAAAATCACCGTTTGAGGCGGAATCCGACCGTGGCCAGCGGCGGAAGATTGATCTGAACGCTATGTCCGCGTCCTTGCCATGGCCATTCCTGACTGTGCAGGCCCCCATAATTGCCGATGTTGCTTCCCCCGTAAGTGGCGGCGTCGGTGTTGAGTATTTCCTCGTAAAAACCACCCTCGGGCACGCCGATGCGGTAGCCTTCGCGCGGAACCGGAGTGGCATTGATCGCAAAAATCAGCAGCCCACCCACCCGGTCGCGACGCAGGAACGCAACTACGCTGTTGTCCGCATCGTGGAAATCGATCCAATCGAACCCTTCATAGCTATCGTCGATCTGGGAAAGCGCCGGCTCGGTTTTGTAGAGGTGATTAAGATGCTGCACGAGCCGTTTCAACCCGTCGTGCATGGGAAATCCACAGAGATGCCAGTCGAGGCTTTTGGCGTAATTCCATTCGTCCCATTGGCCGAACTCCTGGCCTTGGAAGAGCAGTTTTTTGCCGGGATGCGCATACATCCAGCCGTAGAAGAGGCGCAAGTTGGCAAATTTCTGCCACATGTCCCCGGGCATTTTCGCAATCAACGACCCCTTGCCGTGGACCACCTCGTCGTGGCTGAGCACGAGCACGAAATGTTCGTGGAAGGCATAGACCATTGAAAACGTGATGTCGCCTTGGTGATGTCGCCGATAGACCGGTTCCTTCGCCATGTAAGAAAGGAAATCGTGCATCCAACCCATGTTCCATTTGAAGCCAAAACCTAGGCCACCGAGGTAGGTCGGACGCGACACGCCGGGCCAGGAGGTCGATTCCTCGGCCATGGTCATTATGCCCGGGAACTGCGCGTAGCAGACTTCGTTAAAACGCTTCAGGAAATGGATCGCCTCGAGATTTTCCCTTCCGCCAAACGCATTTGGCACCCATTCGCCGGGCTCCCGCGAGTAATCGAGGTAGAGCATCGAAGCGACCGCGTCCACCCGCAGACCGTCGATGTGATATTCCTCGAGCAGAAACAGGGCGTTGCCGATGAGGAAATTGCGCACCTCATTGCGGCCGTAGTTGAAAATCAGCGTGCCCCAATCGCGATGCTCGCCTTGGCGCGGATCAGAATGCTCGAAGAGCGCCGTGCCGTCGAAATTGGCCAACCCATGGGCGTCTTTCGGAAAATGCCCGGGCACCCAGTCGAGAATGATGCCAACGCCAGCCTGATGGCAGCGATCGACAAAATAACGGAACTCATCCGGGTTTCCAAAACGGCTGGTGATGGCGTAGTAACCCGTAACCTGATATCCCCAGGAGCCGTCAAACGGATGCTCCGCCACGGGCATCAACTCGATGTGCGTGTAGCCCATTTCGAGGACGTAACCGAGGAGCCGATCGGCCAGTTCGCGGTAGCTTAACGGGCGGTTTCCGTCCTCCACCACGCGCTGCCAGGAGCCGAGATGCACTTCGTAAATGCTCACCGGCCGATTTTGCCAGTCGATTTTCGGACGCTCGGTCATCCATTCCGCATCGCTCCACGTGTAGCGGTTGAGATCGAAAACGAGCGACGAGGTTTTTTCGCTGTGCTGACCGTAAAAAGCGAAGGGATCGCTCTTGAGTTGGATCTGGCCGTGGGCGCCGCGCACTTCGAATTTGTAATGGCACCCCTCGCCAACCCCCGGGATGAAAATTTCCCAAATGCCCGCCTCGACGAGTTTGCGCATCGAATGAACGCGCCCGTCCCAGCCGTTGAATTCGCCGACGACGCTGACCCGTTGCGCGTTCGGCGCCCAGACGGCAAAAGCGACGCCGTCCACGCCATCGATCGTGCGGAAATGCGCCCCGAGTTTTTTGTAAATTTGGTAATGGTTTCCCTCTGCGAAAAGGTGGGTGTCCATTTCCCCCAGCACACGTCCGAAGGCGTAGGGATCGTCAATCGTAAAAATGTCCCCGCGCCATGGCGTGATTTGCAGGCGATAGGCGACCGGCTTGGGGCCTACGGGAGCCTCAAAAAGGCCGTTCGGATTAACCCGCGCCGCCTCGACAATAACCGCGCCGCTGACGGGGTTGAGCAGGCTGACCGAGCCCGCATCGGGGCGAAACACGCGGACGACATGCCCGTCGGTTGTTTTCTGGGTTCCGAGAACGGAAAACGGGTCCGCATGAGTCGCGGAAAGCAGGAGGTGGAGGTCGTGGTCGGAGATGGTGGTTTTCATGGGTTGATCCGTGGGAGAAGGGGGCAAATGTGACGTTGATAAATGGCCGTCCAATCGAAATCGTTTCGGGCCGCCCGCCGGACTTGTGCGGCAGGGTGGCGGCCTAGAAATTCGACCATTTCTTCCGCGACTAAAACAGGATCCCGCGTCAATGGGAAGAGCAGACCATTGCGCCCGGCCAGTTCTGCGAGCGGTTGCGTGTCAGAAGTAAAAACCGGCAACCCGCGCACCGCTGCCTCGAGCACCGGCAGGCCGAAGCCTTCCTCCTCACTCGGAAAAAACAACCCATCGGCTACGGCGTAAAGCGCGGCCAGTTCCGCATCGGTGACCGGGGCGGTGTCCCCGAGAAACAACACCTCGCCGCTCACGCCCAGCGCGGTGGCGAGCGCGTCCAATTCCTGGCGGTGCGCAGCTTGATCCCCAGTAAACGACTCCCGCGCCCCGGTGATGAGCAGGCGGGGTTGGAGTCCGCGCCGTTTCAGATCCGCGACCACCCGCAGGCCGAGCCCGATGTTTTTCCTGCGAAGAATTCGCGTCGGATGCAGCAAAACCGGGAACGCTCCCCGCAGCGTCCCGCGCAACTCCGGTCGGGAGTCGCACAATCCTCCGGCCAACTCGTCGAGCGCGTCGATCCCGTTCGGCACCACAGTCACGTCGCCATGGCCAGTCACCGCGCGGTAGCTGGTAGCGCGCGCCTCCGAGATCGCCACTACCCGCGCCCCCGGCGGATGCTGGCGCAAAATGTCGTCCGGCCCGATCGAGTAATACCGATTCGCCGCCGCCAGATCGTGGACCCAGGAAACGACCGACAAATCGCTCGCCGCCAGTTCCCCGCAAACGTCCGTAGCGACGCGGCAGAACGGCATCGTAAAAACGTTATGCACAAAAAGTACATCGAGTCGCTGGCCGACGATGAATTCACGCATACGCTGCCGATTTTCCGTCTTTTCGCCTTGATCGCCCGCATCGGCGAAGCCCGGCACATTTTCCGCCGAGAGCAGAATCACTTCATGCCCGTCCGCGCGGAACAACCGCGCATGCGCTGCCAGGACCCGTTCCACGCCACCAATCGTCGGCGGCATCGTGTAATGCAGCAGGCCGATTCTCTGGCGCGGGCTTCGTTCCTTCATGTGATCGACCGAGTCTGACACATTCCCGCTTTCGGCGACAACCCACTTGATTCTAGGCATTCTTTCGGTAATCTCTCCCTCCGCGCAAGCCGGACCACGCCAGGGTAGCTCAGTGGTAGAGCAGGGGACTCATAAGCCCTTGGTCGGGAGTTCAATTCTCCCCTCTGGCATTTCTTTTTTTCAAAAAAACCGTTATTGACGCAAGCAAGCCAGTGAACCATTTTTGATTCACCATGAGAACTGCCACCATCCGCGATTTGAGAACAAAATTCCCGGTGCTGGCCCGCTGGATGGATGACGGCGAGCCCATCGAAATCACCCGGCGTGGGCGCGTCGTGGCGCACCTGACTCCGGCAGCGGATGCCACCCGGCACGCGGCAGAGAAGCCCGACTTTATGAAACAACTTCGCGAAATCTATGGCGATTACGTCATGCCTGCCGGGGAAGTGAAGGCCATTCTCGATCACACCAAAGGGAATTGGTGAACGCTTACCCCGACACCAGCTTTCTTTTCAGCCTTTACGTTCCGCAAGATCACTCGATGCGGGCGGCGGCGCACGCCGGGGCCATGAAAGAGCCGCTGCACCTGACGAGCCTGAGTCGATTTGAGCTGGTGAACGCCATTCAACTTTCGCTCTTTCGCAAAACCATTCCGCGCAACACCGGATTGCTGGCCATTGAAAAACTGGACGCCAACACCGCCAGCGGCGCACTGGTCATCGTGCCGTGCGATTGGGCGGCAGTCCATGGCCGGGCCTTACAAATCGCCATGCAGCTTACCAGCAAGGGAGGCTATCGTGGCTTCGATATTCTGCACATCGCCACCGCGCTCGAATTGGGCGCGAAAGAATTCCTAACCTTCGACACCCAGCAAAGCTCACTCGCCAAAGCCGTGGGCTTAAAGGTGAAACCTTAACCGCAAGACCCAATCGCGTCCAGCCACCTCACCAAATGCCGCCGTCGGGGAGTCGTGAATTTCTTCTATAACAAAAAAACCCAGATGAAGCCGAGCAGAACGCCGCTAACACAAACTTGTCGAATCTACCTGATAAACAGTAAAATGCGCGACCCCGAAGTTTTAGACTAGGAAATTCAACGCCCCGACGCCGGCAGCTTCAACACCCTCTTAGAAATCGCCCCCATGCGCCACCGAATGCCTCTTTATATCGTAAGAAATTCATATAAGTTCAATTCATGCGAGTAGTTACTTGGAACTGCAAAGGAGCCTTTCACCGAAAACATGATTTCACAGCTTTTTTAAAGCCGGATATTCTTATTGTTCCAGAATGTGAAAAACTTTCGGGGTTGGCGCAGACTTTTGGCTCCACTCCAAGCAAAAATTTTCAGTGGTTTGGAAGCGATGCGCGCAAGGGATTGGCTGTAATATCTTATGGTGACTACTCATTCGAAGTGCATCCTGACTACGATGCTCGGCATCGCTGGATAGTTCCATTACGTGTCTCCGGCCCGAGATCATTTGTTCTTTTCGCGGTTTGGACTTTGCCGACTACTCCATCCCGCTCTTACGTTCAGCCTCTATTTGAGGCTTTCGAGTTTTATATGCCAATGATGAAGGGCTTGGATGTGGTCTGGGCAGGCG
This sequence comes from Chthoniobacterales bacterium, assembly GCA_038228695.1. Classification (GTDB taxonomy): domain Bacteria; phylum Verrucomicrobiota; class Verrucomicrobiia; order Chthoniobacterales; family DASVRZ01; genus DASVRZ01. The sequence continues at coordinate 645 of JBBRPA010000022.1, read as the reverse complement.
ATTTCAATGCTAACTTTGTATTTGATCGTCCGTCTCGCAAATACAAGTTTAAGGATTTCGTCGAACTAGCTGGTCGGCACGGTTTGCAAAGTGCCTATCATCAGCAGCTGGATTGTGAGCACGGCATGGAGCCTGACAAAACGTATTTCCATCATCACGAGGCCGACAAGGGCTATCATATTGATTATGTATTTTCCACCGAGAATGTTCGGCCACAAGGTTGTGAAGTTTCGGTCGGATCCTATGACGACTGGTCCAAGCGGAGCGATCACATGCCCGTTATAGCCGACTTTCATTAGAAGTATCGTAGGACTTTCTGTATCCAACCTATGAACTCGTATCCGTTTGAAATCTCTAATGCCGTGTCCGTCTGTGCGTTGCGATTTTGTGGTTATGAATATGAGGTTTCCAAAGGCATAGCCGCTCCAGACTGTGTTGGAGCAGGACTTTCCTCTCTTTCCAAGGCTGTCGTTCAGACATTGCAGTTACATCCAAATCAGAACGATAACTTCGCCGCCTTCTTTATACTACAGCGCTACCTTCATAAGTGGGGTGGCGAGCGTCTCACCAAATACTCCGATGAGCGCATCGCTTATGACTTTCTGTTTTTGCACCTCTATGCCGTCGAGACGCCACCCGAATTTA